>NZ_CP150901.1:635696-1271392 GCF_038050405.1 Paraburkholderia sp. IMGN_8
GAGATCGTGGGCCATGTGACCACCGCGGAATATGGCTCGCAAATGCTAAGCCTCGGCGGCGTCCATCACCTGACCGGCGGCAGCAAGAAAGAAGGCCGCGTTACCTGCGACATGATGCTCGCACTCGGCAACAAGGAAGCGGTGGAGTTGGCCATCGACGGCGGTTCGAGTCTGGTGATTCGCGCGGGCGCGGCGCCGATTGTCGACGGCATCGAAGAGCAGCGTATGCGCGTGGGTTGCGGCTCTGCCACCATCGGCATCTTCGCGAAACAATGGTTCGGTCATGCCGATGAAGTGGTCGTGGTCGATGATCACATTACCGGCGTGCTGACCGAACATCAGGCGGGCCGATGCCTCGGCATGACGCGTTCAGGTGTGAAGATTCGCGGGCGCAAGTCGACGCCGGGCCGCTATTTCCAGGTGGCGAATCCCGGCACCGGCTGGGGCGGCACCGATATTCAGGACCCGCTGGCGATTGTCGAAGGTTTCGACCCGGCGGTGGCGAAACCCGGTATGCGTTTGCTGATGGTGTCGACTACCGGCGAACACGCGCAGTGGTACGAACTCGATCGCGATCTGGTGCCGCGCGTTGCGTCGATGCCTGACCCGGTGCGCAGTACGGTCGATCGGATTGGCGAAAACTGCGAACCGTCGCTGGCGACCGTGCTGTTTCTCGGCGGCGCGGGCGGCAGTCTGCGAGCGGGTGCAACGGAGAATCCGGTGCTGCTGACGCGCGCCATCAAGCAGAAACGGGTGAACGTGACCTGTGGCGGCGCGCCTGCCTATGTGTGGCCTGGCGGCGGCATTACGGTGATGGTCGATGTTTCGCGCATGCCTGACCGATCGTTCGGCAGCGTGCCGACGCCCGCGATCGTCGCGCCGATCGAATTCAGCATGACCTATGACGCATATCGCGATCTCGGCGGCCATCTCGGCGCCGTGCGTTCATTGACCAGTGTGCTGGCAAACGGGCCGGAACATACGGAAGGTGCGCCGCTTGGGCGGCGGACGTTGTCGCGCAATCCCGACAACCCGTGGCCGCTAGCCACGCCGCCGATGCCCGGATGAAGGCGATAAACGCGATGAACGCAACCCGCATTCGACTCGACGCGACACGCTGGCATTGGCAGCATGGACCGATCGATCTGATCCTTGGCGCCGATGGCGAGCCCGCAGCCGTGCAGGCCGCGTATGAGGCCTGCTGGACGCGTTTTGTTGACGTGTTGCCCGAGTTGGTCAGCGAGCTTAAGCTACTTCGACAAGCGCTGCCGAATGAGGCCGTGCTCAACGAATGTGAGTTGAAAGGCGAGGTAGCCCGCCGCATGTGGAGCGCGTGTTTTCCTCACCGCGCACGCTATATCACACCCATGGCGGCCGTGGCAGGCAGCGTCGCCGATGAACTGATCGCGGCGTTCGAGCGGCCCGGCGTATCGCGCGCTTTCATCAATAATGGCGGCGATATTGCATTGCATTTGACGGAGGGGCAGCAGTACCGCGTCGGCGTATTGGCGAATCTCGCCGAACTCGCCGAACTTTCAGGCGCCAGGCTCGCGGGCGAGCAAGCGCTCAATGCAAACCTCACGCTCGACGCCGGCATGCCGATCCGCGGTATCGCGACCAGCGGCTGGCGTGGCCGCAGTTTCAGCCTCGGTATCGCCGACAGCGTGACGGTGCTCGCGTGCAACGCCGCCACTGCCGACGCCGCCGCGACGATGATCGCCAATGCCGTCGATTGCGATCACGCAGGCATCGTGCGCCGCCCGGCGTCGTCGTTGAAAGACGATAGCGATCTCGGCGACATGCTGGTGACGGTCGACGTGCCGCCCTTGCCGCAGCCACTGATCGATTTCGCGCTGGCCCGTGGTGCCGAAACGGCTCAGCGTCTGCGTGAACGAGGCTTGATCGAAAGCGCCGCGCTGTTCCTGCAAGGGCAGGTGCGCGTCGTCGGCATGATTCAGCAAGGCGCGGCGCTTCTAACGCATCGCGCTCGAAAACCAACGGAGGCTCCGTGTTCGAAATACGCCGCGTGCTGACGCACGTCGAAGACATCTTTCACGAGTTCGGCCCCGCGCCCGCGCAGCCGTTGCGGCGCGGCGCGATTGCCGCGGTGATGACGAACCCGTTCGCCGGACGCTACGAGGCGCACATCGAGTCCGCAATGGAAGCGCTCAAGCCGATCGGCTTCGACATGGCGCAGCGGCTGCTCGCGGCGATGGCCGTGCCGCACGCTTCGATCGAAGGCTATGGCAAAGGCGCGATCGTCGGCTCGCGCGGCGAACTCGAACACGGCGCGCTGTGGCATGTGCCGGGCGGCTATGCGATGCGTGAGTTGCTGGAGAAAAACGGCGTGCCGACCAACGCGATCGTGCCGTCGACCAAGAAGGTCGGCGCGCCTTCCACCGCGCTCGACGTGCCGCTCACGCACGTCAATGCGAGCTACGTGCGCAGTCATTTCGATGCGATCGAAGTGCGCGTGCCCGGCGCGCCCGCCGCGGACGAACTGGTGTATATCCTCGTGATGAGCACCGGGCAGCGCGTGCATGCGCGGGTCGGCGGCCTTGCGAAAGAGGCGATAGTCGGCAAGGACGGCTTGCGTTGAACGCTTCCCGAACGCTTCCTGAATCACGAACCGAACATAAGCGCTGAACGTAAGCAACACGCGCACCCAAACACGGAGAGCGAAATGGCAATCAAGCTTCGCAAGCTGGTCGTGCAGGTCGATGAAGTACGCATTGAAATGGGGCAGACCGTCAACCCGCCGGCCCGCCGTGCGGTAGCGATTGCGGTGATCGAGAATCCGTATGCGGGCCGCTATGAGGCCAGGCTCGACGCGCTGATCGAAGCCGGCGAGGAACTCGGCGGCTTGCTCGGCAACAAGTGCGTCGAAGCACTCGGCATCAAGCCGGCCGAAGCGCAAAGCTACGGCAAGGCGGCTATCGTCGGCGAGGCGGGTGAACTGGAACACGCTGCGGCGATCCTGCATCCGAAGCTCGGCGCGCCGCTGCGGGTTGCGGTCGAGAAGGGCGCGGCGCTGGTGCCGTCGGCGAAGAAAATGGGCACGCTGGGCACCGCAATCGACGTGCCGCTCGGCCACAAGGACGCTGCCTTCGTGCGCAGCCATTTCGACGCGATCGAAGCGCGCGTGTCGGACGCGCCGCGTGCGAATGAAATCGTCGTGGCGGTCGCGGTGACGGCGTCGGGACGGCCGCTGCCGCGCGTCGGCGGCTTGCAGGTGAGTGAGATCAAGGGCGAAGACGGTTTGCGTTGAGTCGTTTCGCTGGCCCCCAAGGGGACTTCCTCCGGGGCGCCCCCCAAGGGGACTTCCTCCGGGGCGTATTGTCCTGCCGTTGACGCGTGCGCGCATGGTGCCGCACGCGCTGCAATGTCTGCTGCCGGTCCGTCGCAGGTAGAGTGCGACTTTGCCGGATAGCAAGCTGCCGAGGGTCGCGATGTTTTCGAATTTGCTGGTACAGCTGGTCAATGGACTCGCCGACGCGTCGACGCTGTTTCTCGTCGCCGCCGGTCTGTCGCTGATCTTCGGCGTGACGCGCATCGTCAACTTTGCGCACGGCTCGTTCTATATGTTCGGCATCTATGTCGCGTATAGCATCGCAAGTCGCTTCGGCCATACGGCGGGCGGGTTCTGGTTGTCGGTGCTGGTGGCCGCGCTGGTCGTGGCTGTGCTTGGCGCGCTGGTCGAAATGATCGTGTTGAGGCGTATTTACCAGGCACCCGAATTGTTTCATTTGCTGGCGACGTTTGCGCTCGTGCTGATCTTTCGCGACGCCGCATTGTGGCTGTGGGGCCCGGAAGACCTGTTCGGACCGCGTGCGCCGCATCTGGCGGGCGCGGTCGATTTCCTCGGTCACCCGCTGCCCACTTACGATATCGCGCTGATCGTGATCGGACCGGTCGTGTTGCTGCTGCTGTGGTACGCGTTGACGCGCACGCGCTGGGGCACGCTGGTGCGCGCGGCGACGCAGGATCGCGAGATGCTCGGCGCGCTCGGCATCAATCAGGCGTGGTTGTTCACCGGCGTGTTTTTCGTCGGCGCGTTTCTCGCCGGTTTGGGCGGCGCGCTGCAAGGGCCGCGGATGTCGGCGAATCTGTCGCTGGATCTGGAGACCATCGGCAATGCGTTTGTCGTGGTGGTGGTCGGCGGGATGGGGTCGATTCCGGGCGCGTTTGTCGCCGCGCTGCTGATCGCGGAAATCAAGGCGCTGTGCATCGGCATCGGACATGTATCGGTGTTCGGTATCGATCTGTCGTTGAGCCGCTTCACGCTGGTCGCCGAGTTTGTCGTGATGGCGGTGGTGCTGGTGGTGCGGCCCTGGGGCTTGCTCGGCCGGGCGAGTGCTGCCGTGCGGGGCATGGCGGCGCCGGAAGCGCCTTTGAGGCCCGCGGGCAAGCGTCTGAAGTGGCTGGCGGGGATCGCGCTGATGGTGCTGGTATTGGCGCCGCTTGCGGCGAACGCGTTTCCGTACATGCCGGTACTGCTTGTTGAAATCCTCATCGCCGTACTGTTCGCAACGAGTCTGCATTTCATCATGGGCCCAGGCGGCATGCATTCGTTCGGTCATGCCGCTTACTTCGGCCTCGGCGCATACGGCGCGGCGCTGTTCCTCAAAGTTTTGAATCTGCCGATGGAAGCCGCGTTGTTGCTCGGACCCGTGCTCGCGGTGGCCGGCGCGCTGGTATTCGGCTGGTTTTGCGTGCGCCTCTCCGGCGTCTATCTCGCGATGCTGACGCTCGCGTTCGCGCAGATCGTCTGGTCGGTGGTGTTTCAGTGGGACGCCGTGACGGGCGGCAGCAACGGCATTCTCGGTTTGTGGCCGTCGAACTGGCTGGCGTCGCCGGTGGCTTTTTACTATGTGACGCTGGTCTGCGCGGTGATCGGCGTGTGGCTTTTGCGCAAGATGCTGTTCTCGCCGCTTGGCTACGCGATGCGGGCGTCGCGCGATTCGGTTTTACGGGCAGAGGCGATCGGCATCGACGTGAAGCGCGTGCAGTGGGCGGCGTTCGTGATTGCGTCGCTATTCTGCGGATTGGCTGGATCGCTGTACGCGTTTTCCAAGGGCACGATTTCGCCGGAAGTGATCAGCGTGAGCCGCTCTGTCGACGGCCTTGTGATGGTGCTGCTCGGCGGCTTGCAGACACTGACCGGCCCCATTGTCGGCGCAGCGGTATTCACGTGGCTGCAGGACGCCGTCGCACGGCAGACCGATTATTGGCAGGCGCTGCTCGGCCTCGCGATCCTGCTGCTGGTGATCGCGTTTCCGCAAGGGATTGTAGGCTTCATCCGCGAGCGTTTTGGCGATGACGATACCGCTGAAGAAAGCGTCAAGTCGCCACCGCAAGCTACCGCGATCAAGGAGGGGCTATGAGCTTGCTGCGCGTCTTAGGCCTGTCCAAATCGTTCGGCGGGCTGAAAGCCGTCGACGATGTTTCCTTCGATCTCGAAGCCGGTCAACTGCTCGCTTTGCTCGGCCCGAACGGCGCGGGCAAGTCGACCTGCTTCAACATGGTCAACGGTCAGTTGCAGCCGTCGTCCGGATCGATTCGACTCGACGATCAGGAACTCGTCGGCATGCGGCCGCGCGATATCTGGCGGCTGGGCGTCGGTCGCACGTTCCAGATCGCCGCGACCTTCAACTCGATGACCGTGCTCGAGAACGTGCAGATGGCCCTGGTGTCGCGTGAACGCAAGATATTCGGCCTGTGGAAATCCGCAGGCTCGCGCTACGCCGACGAAGCGCTCGCGTTGCTCGAACAGGTCGGCATGGCTGCCGATGCGCATCGCGCATGCGGCGTGCTCGCTTATGGCGATGTCAAACGCGTCGAACTCGCCATCGCGCTGGCGAATCGCCCAAAGCTGCTGCTGATGGACGAGCCCACTGCCGGCATGGCGCCGAAGGAGCGCAACGAATTGATGGCACTGACCAAACGTCTCGTGACGGAACACCGAATCGGCGTGCTGTTCACCGAACACAGCATGGACGTTGTATTCGCGTACGCCGATCGCATGATTGTGCTCGCTCGCGGCAAGCTGATCGCCGAGGGTGACGCGGAAACGATCCGTAACGACGCACGTGTGCAGGAAGTCTATTTCGGCACCGGAAAAACCTTCCGGCCGCACGCGCCGCTGCATGAAGCGGCAGGCGGTCATCAAGGCCAGGGAGCGCTGCAATGAGCGAGCCGACGCTGAAAGTGTCCGGCCTCAACGCGTTCTATGGCCGCGCGCACATTCTGTTCGACGTCGGCCTTGAGGTCGGCCGCGGCGAGGTCGTGGCGCTGATGGGCCGCAACGGCGCGGGCAAATCGACGACGATGAAAGCGGTCATGGGTCTGCTGCCGCGTCGTCACGGCGAAGTGCGTTTTCGCGGCCAGAACATTACGACGTTGCCGCCGTATCGAATCGCCCGCATGGGCATGGGCTTCGTGCCGGAAGACCGCCGCGTGTTTGCCGATCTGACCGTGATGGAAAACCTCGACACAGGCCGTCAGCCGCCCCGCGAAGGCACGCCGCAATGGACGCCCGAAAAACTGTTTCGCCTGTTTCCCAATCTCGGCGAAATGCCGAAACGTCCGGGCGGCCAGATGAGCGGCGGCGAGCAGCAGATGCTGACCGTGTCGCGCACGCTGATGGGCAATCCGTATCTGGTGCTGCTCGACGAACCGTCCGAGGGCGTGGCGCCCGTGATCGTCGAACAGATGGCGAACATGATTCTCGAACTCAAGCGCGAAGGGTTGTCGATTCTGTTATCCGAACAGAACCTGCACTTCGCCGAGCTGGTCAGCGACCGCGCGTATGTGCTCGAAAAAGGGCAGATCCGTTTCAGCGGCACGATCGGCGAACTCGCAAAGAACGAAACAGTCAGGCGCGCTTACCTGAGCGTGTGATTCCATCGGCGGGCAAGCGTGCACGATGGACACGCTTGCCGCGCGGGGCAGTCGTTGCGAAAGGAGAAGCAGATGGCAGCAGAGACGTTGACAGGCTTGTCGGGCAAGGTCGCGGTAACGAACATCGGCCTGCTGTTATCCGGCGACATCGACCAGCCGATTCTCGATGCGGACACGCTGGTGATCGACGACGGCGTGATCGTCGCAGTCGGCTACGAAAAGGATTGCGACCTCGAAGGCGCGCGCACGACCGTCGATTGCAAAGGCACCACCGTCGCGCCCGGCCTGATCGATTCGCACGTGCATCCGGTGTTCGGCGACTGGACGCCGCGTCAGAATCAGATGGGCTGGATCGAATCGAATCTGAACGGCGGCGTCACCACGATGATCTCCGCCGGCGAGGTGCATTTGCCCGGCCGCCCGAAAGACGTGCTCGGCGTGAAGGCGCTCGCGATCACTGCGCAACGTTCGTTCGAAGGAATGCGCGGCGCGGGCGTCGGCGGCGGCGTGAAAGTGATGGCCGGTGCGCCGGTGATCGAAAAGGGCATGGTCGAGGAAGACTTCAAGGAGCTTTCGGAGGCGGGCGTGAAGCTGCTCGGCGAAGTCGGGCTCGGCAGCGTGAAGGGCGGCGAGGAAGCGGCGCAGATGGTCGCATGGGCGCGCAAGTACGGGATTCAAAGCACGATTCACACGGGCGGTCCGTCGATTCCGGGCTCGGGCCTGATCGACCGGGATGTGGTGCTTGCCGCGGACGCCGACGTGATCGGCCATATCAACGGCGGCCATACGTCACTGTCGTACCGGCATGTATGCGATCTGTGCGAGCAATCGAGCCGCGCGCTGGAGATCGTCCACAACGGCAACGAGCGGATCGCGTTGCTCACCGCGCGCCACGCGATCGAACTCAAATGTCCGCACCGCATCATTCTCGGCACCGATAGCCCTGCCGGTTCCGGTGTGCAACCGCTCGGCATTCTGCGGATGATCGCGCTGATCTCGAGCCTCGCCGATGTGCCTGCTGAAATCGCCTTCTGCTTCGCGACCGGCAATACGGCGCGGCAACGCAATCTGCGGCAAGGTTTGATCGAAGTGAGCCGTCCCGCCGACCTCGTGTTCATGGACCGCGCGCAGCACACGGCCGCCGATACGCTGCTCGAAAGCGTGCAGCTCGGCGACATTCCGGGCGTCGGCATGGTGATGATCGACGGATTGATCCGCTGCCGCCGCAGCCGCAACACCCCGCCGGCGACTGAAGTGCCGGTGGTGATCTGAACGCCCGCCGCACGGCGTGACCTGCACCTTCATGAACCGCCCCGCGACCCTCACGCTGAAGGTGAACGGCGCGACGCATCTCGTCAGCGCCGCTGCCGACACGCCGCTGCTTTATTTGCTGCGCAACGATCTCGCGCTGAACGGCCCGAAATTCGGCTGCGGCCTCGGCGAATGCGGCGCGTGCACGGTGCTGCTCGACGGCATGCCGACGCGTTCCTGCGTAACGACCGCGAAGGTCGCATTGGGCCGCGAGATCACCACGCTCGAAGGACTGGGCACGCGTGCCGCACTGCATCCGGTGCAGCAGGCGTTCATCGAAGAACAGGCCGCGCAGTGCGGCTATTGCCTGAACGGCATGATCATGACTGCCAAAGCGCTGCTCGATCGCGATCCGCATCCGAGCGTCGACACGATCCGGCGCGAGTTGTCGCGCAACCTGTGCCGCTGCGGCACGCACGTCGAGATCGTGCGCGCGGTGCAGCGTGCTGCTGAATTGCTCGCCGCGCACACGGCGGCGCAAACGGTCGCACAAGAAGGAGCGCGCGCATGACCGGGCCGGATTTCAGCGTCGATCGGCGGTCTGTGCTGCCGTCGCGGCAGCAGCTTTATGACGCACAGAACGTGCTGATCGTCACGCGGCCGCCGCAAGCGCCTGTGAAGCCGGCCATCGGTCAGCCGGGGTCGCGTTCGTCTTTTGTGCCCACTGAAGCGGACCTGTTCCTCGTCGTGCGCGACGACGGCAGCGTGGTCGCGTTCAACGGTCATGTCGATCTCGGCACGGGCATCGGCACCGCGCTCGCGCAAATCGTGGCGGAAGAACTGGACGTGCCGTTGACGCGCGTGTCGCTTGTGCTTGGGCACACCAGCGACGTGCCCAATCAGGGGCCGACGATTGCGAGCGCCACGATCCAGATTTCGGCGGTGCCGTTGCGCCAGGCGGCGGCACAGGCAAGGCAGTTTCTGTTGGCGGAAGCGGCTTCACGCTTCAACGTGAGTGCAGACAAGCTCGACGTGCGAGACGGTGTGGTTTTTCACCGCGACGACGACGCAGAAAAAAGCATCGCCTACGGCGAATTGATCGCGGGACGACGCATCGAACTGACGTTGGCCGGCGACGCCCCTTTGAAATCGCCGGACACGTACAAGATCGTCGGCAAGAGCACGCCGCGCGTCGATATTCCCGCCAAGGCCACTGGCGAATTAAGCTTTGTCCACGACGTGCGCGTGCCGGGTATGTTGCATGGCCGGGTGGTGCGGCCGCCCTATGCAGGCGTCGCGCAGGGCGATTTCGTGGGCAACAGCTTGCTGCATGTCGATGAGGATTCGCTCAGCGATTTGCTTGGCATCGTCAAAGTGGTGGTGATTCGTGACTTTGTCGGCATCGTGGCCGAGCGAGAGGAGGTCGCGCAGCAGGCGGTGAAGCGGCTGAACGTGCAATGGAAAGCGGCGGAAGGTTTACCGCCGCTCGAAACCAGCGAAGAAGTGGAGGCTGCGTTACGCGCGAATCCGTCTACGCGGCGCGATCTGGTGATTGACGGCGATGTCGACGCAGCGCTCGGTGATACCCACGCGCGCTCGCTGGAACGAACGTACGTGTGGCCGTTCCAGATGCATGCGTCGATCGGGCCGTCGTGCGCGGTGGCCGACTATCGCGACGGCACGTTGAAGGTCTGGTCGGGCACGCAGAATCCGCATTCGCTGCGCGCCGATCTTGCGTTGCTGATGGCGCTCGACGAAGCCCGTATCGAGATCGTGCGCATGGATGCGGCAGGCTGCTACGGCCGCAATTGCGCGGACGATGTCGCCGCCGACGCTGCGCTATTGTCGCGCGCGACTGGTGCTCCGGTGCGCGTGCAACTGTCGCGTGAAGACGAGCATGCGTGGGAACCGAAGGGCGCCGCGCAATTGATGGACGTGCGCGGCGCTTTAAGTGCTGAAGGCGAGCTGGCAGCGTACGATTTCGCGACACGCTATCCATCGAACGATGCGCCCACGTTGGCGTTGCTGCTGACCGGCACGGTCTCCGCGCAGCCACAGGTGTTCGAAATGGGCGACCGCACGGCCGTGCCGCCGTACGACTACCGCACGATGCGCATTGTCTGCGACGACACGCCGCCGATCGTGCGAGCGTCGTGGTTGCGTGGCGTCTCCGCGTTGCCGAATACGTTCGCGCACGAATCGTTCATTGACGAACTTGCGGCGGAGGCGGGCGTCGATCCGGTCGAATTTCGCCTGAAGCATCTGACCGATCCGCGTGCGATCGAGTTGGTCAAAGCGGTGGCCGGAAAGGCGGGCTGGGAACCGCGCAACGTCGCGTTGAAAGACGCGGACGAAGGCGACATCGCGCGCGGCAGAGGTTTCGCCTATGCCCGCTACGTGCACAGCAAATTTCCCGGCTTCGGCGCGGCCTGGTCCGCGTGGGTCGCCGATGTCGAAGTCAATCGCAAGAGCGGTGAACTCGCGGTGACGCGCGTGGTGGTCGGCCAGGACACCGGCACGATGGTCAATCCGGACGGCGTGCGCCATCAGATTCACGGCAACGTGATCCAGGCGACCAGCCGCGCGTTGAAGGAGCGCGTGACCTTCGGTGAGAACGCCGTCACGAGCCAGGAGTGGGGCGCGTATCCGATCCTGACATTCCGTGAAATGCCGGTTATCGACGTCGTGATGATGCCGCGCCACGGCGAGCCGCCGATGGGCACCGGCGAATCGGCGTCGCTGCCTGGCGCGGCAGCGATTGCCAACGCACTGTATGACGCAACCGGCGTGCGTTTTCGCCGGCCGCCGTTCACACCGGAAACGATTCGCGCCGCGCTTGCCGATGCGCAGGCCGACGAAGCGGCAGCGCGCAAAAAGAAGCGCTGGCGGTTGGGCTTTCTCGGCGCGCTGGCGACTGGCGCGGCGGGCTGGCTCGGTGCGCTGGCTTTAGCGCCACAGGCCATTGCGCCGATCACGCCGCCGCTTGCGAGCGCGTTCGCACCGGAGCTGGTCGCGCGCGGCAAACTGCTTGCTTCTCTGGGGAATTGCGCCGTTTGCCATACCGCGCACAACGGCGTGCCGAACGCCGGCGGCAAGCCGCTCGATACGCCGTTCGGTACCGTCTACAGCACCAACATCACGCCCGATGGGCAGACCGGCATCGGCACATGGTCGCTGGAAGCGTTCGTGCGCGCGATGCGCCAGGGCATCAGCCGTGACGGACATCATCTGTATCCCGCGTTTCCGTATACATCGTTCAGGAACACCTCCGACGACGATCTGCAAGCGCTCTATGCGTACCTGATGACACAAACGCCGGTGCGCTCACGGCCGCCCGAAACGAAGCTGGCGTTTCCGTTTAGCGTGCGTCCGCTGATGACCGCATGGAATGGGCTGTTTCTCGGCCGCAATACGTTTACCGCCCGCGCAACGCAAAGTGCGCAATGGAATCGCGGCGCCTATCTGGTGAACGGCCTCGGCCATTGCAGCGCATGCCATACGCCGCGCAACGCATTCGGCGCCGAGCAAACCGGCGCGGCCTTTATGGGGGGCGGCATGGCGGAAGGCTGGGAAGCGCCCGCGCTGACGACGCTTTCGAATGCACCCGTGCCTTGGAGCGAGGACGAACTGTTCAGCTATTTGCGCTTCGGTCACGCGCCGCTGCATGGCGTGGCGGCGGGTCCGATGGCGCCGGTCGTCGGCGATCTGGCGGCGCTGCCCGACAGCGATATTCGCGCGATGACCACTTATCTGGCGTCGCTCAATCCGCTCGAACCCAATGCCGATCCGCAGACGTTGGCGCGTCAGTATGAGCAGGCCAGTGCAATCATAGGCACCGCCTCCGGCCTCGGCGCACGGCTCTTTGACGGCGCCTGCGCCGCCTGTCATCACACCGGCAGCGGGCCACAGTTGTTCGGCGCGCATCCGTCGCTGGCGCTCAACACGAATCTGCACAGCGCGACGCCTGACAATCTGATTCGCGTGATTCTCGAGGGTATCGGCTCGCCTGCGCGGCCCGAACTCGGTACGATGCCGGCTTACCGCGACAGTTTCAACGACGCCCAGGTAGCCGAGCTCGTTTCGTATTTGCGTCAGCAATTTGCCGGCGGCAAACCCGCATGGCAGGACGTCACGGCGAGCGTCGCCAGAATTCGCGCGACGCCACGAGCCGAATGAATCGCTAAACGCTTCAACGCTTGAGAAAAACTACCGGCATTCCCGCAATTCTTTTGATAACGGAGAAACGCATGATCACGCGCGCAGGATGGATCTCTCGCCTCACGGTTTCGCTTTCGGTCTCGACGGCACTGTCGCTGACAGCCTTCGGCGCGAGCGCACAAACGATCAAGATTGGCGAAATCAACAGCTACAAGGCGCAGCCCGCCTTTCTCGGGCCTTACAAGAACGGCTGGAATCTCGCGCTCGAACAGGTGAATGCGGCGGGCGGCGTGCTGGGCAAACAGCTCGAAGTCGTGTCGCGCGACGACAACGGCAATCCGGGCGACGCGATCCGCGTCGCGCAGGAGTTGATTGCACGCGAGCAGGTGCAACTGCTGTTTGGCGGCTTCCTGTCGAACACCGGCCTTGCGTTGACCGACTTCGCGAAGCAGAAGAAGATTTTCTTCCTCGCCGCCGAACCGTTGACCGACAAGATAGTCTGGGCTGATGGCAACAAATACACATACCGTTTGCGTCCTTCGACGTACATGCAGGTCGCGATGCTGGTGCCTGAAGCCGCGAAGCTGAAGAAGAAGCGTTGGGCGCTGGTGTATCCGAATTACGAGTATGGGCAGTCGGCGGTGGCGACGTTCAAGAAGCTGCTGACGGCCGCGCAGCCTGATGTGCAGTTTGTCGCCGAACAGGCGACGCCGCTCGGTAATGTCGACGCGGGCGCGGTCACGCAGGCGATTGCCGATGCGAAGCCTGATGCGATTTTTAACGTGCTGTTTGGTGCCGATCTTGGCAAGTTTGTCCGTGAGGGCAATACGCGTGGTTTGTTCAAGGACAGGAGTGTAGTGTCGTTGCTGACTGGCGAGCCGGATTATCTTGACCCGCTGGGGGCTGAAGCGCCTGGCGGCTGGATCGTTACTGGCTACCCTTGGTATTCGATCGATACCGCGGCCAACAAGAAGTTCGTCGATGCGTATCAGGCGAGGTACCACGATTATCCGCGACTGGGGTCTGTTGTTGGCTATTCTGCTTTGATGTCGATTGCTACTGGTATCAAGAAGGCTGGGTCCACTGATCCTGACAAACTTGCTGCCGCGTTTAAGGGGCTCGGGGTTGAGACGCCTTTTGGGCCGATTACTTATCGGGCGCAGGATAATCAGTCGACTATGGGGGCATATGTGGGTGTGACGGCCGTCAAGGATGGTAAGGGGGTGATGAGTTCTTATCGGTATATTGATGGTGCTAGTGTGCAGCCTTCCGATGCTGAGGTTAGGAAGTTGCGGGGCGCTGAGTAAAGGGGTTTTTTGCGCGTAGCGCCTGATTGGGTTTTTGCCTGCGCGGCGCTTTGGGTGTGTGCCTGCGGCGTTGGCCTTTCCTTGTTTTCTTAGTGGTCTATTAGCGTCGCCCCTGTGCGGGGCAGGCACTTACTTTCTTTGCCGCCGCAAAGAAAGTAAGCAAAGAAAGCGGCTTCACACCGCTAACCCTTAAGCGGGTCCCCTGGCTTGGAGGAGGTAGTGGAGCATCTGGAATCGGTGTTCTCGCGCATTCCGCGCTGGTGACAAGGCAGTCATACTTCCGGCGGCGCTGCGCGCGCCGTGGCGGTACTTCATAAAACCGTCGGGCACTTTTCGCGCCTGCGGTTGCTCAGGTGCAACGGCTTGTGTTTGCTGCGTTAGCGTAACTCGCGGCCGCGTTTCGTTCAGCGAAGTGGCCGATACTCCGACGATTCAGCGCCTCGCCGAGGCGAAGCCGATGACTCCCACCGCGCGTAAACGAAGCCGCTGGTTTCCTTGCAGACCCGTTCGCGATGCACGAGTGCGGAGTGGGACGAAGGATGCCGGATGCACGTATCTGCTGTTGGTGTTGAGAAGTACCATTCGGCGCGAGCAGCGCTGCCGGGAGTGTCAAGCGAAACGTTGACGCCAAAATGGAGGGCGGTTTTGTGAAGTACCGCGACGGCGCGCGCAGCGCCGCCGGAAGTATGACTGCCTTGTCACTCACGCGGAATGCGCGAGAACACCGATTCCAGATGCTCCACTACCTCCTCCAAGCCAGGGGACCCGCTTAAGAATTAGCGGTGTGAAGCCGCTTTCTTTGCTTACTTTCTTTGCGGCGGCAAAGAAAGTAAGTGCCTGCCCCGCACAGGGGCGACGCTAATAGACCACTAACAAATCAAGGAAAGGCCACCGCCGCAGGCACACACCCAAAGCGCCGAGCAGGCAAAAAAAACTACTCCTCCGCATCATGCTCAATAACAAACCGCTTTAAATAGGCAAGCACAGCGGCCTCCATAGCCCGATGATCAGCCGTGCTCTTAGACCCGGCATTTTCCTCATCGCCGAACAGCGTGGAAGGCGCATTATGCACATCCACCTCCTGGCCTTCGCGAAACACGCGAATCTCATGAACATCTTCGGCGTATTCGGCGATCCAATGCACCCCTTCGATGTGCACGCCTGC
Source organism: Paraburkholderia sp. IMGN_8 (assembly GCF_038050405.1). Lineage (NCBI taxonomy): Bacteria > Pseudomonadati > Pseudomonadota > Betaproteobacteria > Burkholderiales > Burkholderiaceae > Paraburkholderia > Paraburkholderia sp. IMGN_8. Next base: position 650,478 of record NZ_CP150901.1, read on the forward strand.
GCGAACAGTAGGTATCTTCATGGGCGTCTCCCGACGGGTCGGACCACGGCGCCAACCCTCGCTATCACCATACGCCGTCCAGGTAGCTGGCGCGAGCCTTGTCCGGCAATTTCCTGAGGTTTTGCCGTGTAACCGGGCCGCTTCACAGCAGTCGCGCGGGCATCACTGGCGCAGCGCCTTACTGCACCGTCGCCAGCACGTCGCGCACGGTCTTGAAGATGTGCGCGATCTGCTCTTCGTTGATGATGAGCGGCGGCGAAAACGCGAGGATGTCGCCGGTAAAGCGCACCAGCACGCCCGCTTCGAAGCACTTCACGAACGCTTCGTAAGCCCGCGCGCCCGGCGCGCCGTCGCGCGGTTCCAGTTCCACACCGGCAATCATGCCGAGATTGCGGATGTCCTTCACATGCTTCGCGTCGCGCAGCGTGTGAGCCGCCGCTTCGAACGTCGGCGCGAGCGTTGCAGCACGCTCGAACAGGCCTTCGCGGCGATACAGATCGAGCGTCGCCACCGCTGCCGCGGCCGCGGCCGGGTGCGCCGAATACGTATAACCGTGGAACAGTTCGATCGCGCCTTGCGCGCCGCTGTTGACGATCGTGTCGTGGATCGTGCGGCTCGCCGCCACCGCGCCCATGGGGATCGCGGCATTATTGATCGCCTTCGCCATCGTCAGCAGGTCCGGCGTCACGCCGAAGTATTCGCTCGCCGTGGCTTTGCCGACGCGGCCGAAACCGGTAATCACTTCGTCGAAAATCAGCAGGATGCCGTGCTTCGTGCAGATCTCACGCAGCTTCTGCAAATAGCCTTGCGGCGGAATCAGCACGCCCGTGGAGCCCGCCACCGGTTCGACGATCACGGCGGCAATCGTCGATGCATCGTGCAGCGTGACGATGCGCTCGAGTTCGTCGGCGAGATGCGCGCCCCACGCCGGCTGGCCCTTCGAAAACGCGTTGTGTTCGAGGTTGTGCGTGTGCGGCAAATGATCGACCGCCGGCAGCAGCGCGCCCGAGAACGTCTTGCGGTTCGGTGCGATCCCGCCGACTGAAATGCCGCCGAAGCCCACGCCGTGATAGCCGCGCTCGCGGCCGATCAGTCGCGTGCGCTGGCCTTCGCCGCGCGCACGGTGGTATGCGAGCGCGATTTTCAGCGCGGTATCGACCGATTCGGAACCGGAATTCGTGAAGAAAATCCGATCGAGGCCGTTCGGCATCAATTCGGCGACTTTCGACGCCGCTTCGAACCCGAGTGGATGGCCCATCTGGAAGGTCGGTGCGAAGTCGAGCGTCGACAGTTGCTGGGTGATCGCGGCGATGATTTCGTCGCGGCCATGGCCGGCATTCACACACCAGAGACCCGCGCAGCCGTCGAGCACTTCACGCCCGTCCGTCGTGCGGTAATACATGCCCTTGGCCGATTCCAGCAGGCGCGGCGCAGCCTTGAACTGGCGATTGGCGGTGAAGGGCATCCAGAAAGACGACAGGTCGTCGATGACGGGGCGCGAAGTCATGATTTTCTCCTCGAAGTGGTAGCGAAACTGTAGCGTCCGCGGTTTAATGGCGGCATAAACAGTTGCAGCAGTGTGGCGCTAACTGTGTTGGTGAAATTGCGATAACTGTGTCGATTGCTTGGGCATCGCGGCCGCCTGAACCTCGCCGGCAGAACCTCGTGGGTAGTACTTGATCGGCCGCACAAACCTCCGTCCTTACATGATCGAACTGGAACTTGAGCGCGACCGCCGCGCCGCCCCGACGCTCGTCGAGCAGGTAGTTCAAGGCTTCGCGCGCGCCATCGAGGCGCAATCGCTGCGCGCCGGCGCGCTGTTGCCGTCGGTGCGTCAATTGGCGCAAAGCCATGCATTGAGCACCTTCACGGTCACGGAGGCATACAACCGTCTGGTTTCGATGGGGCTGGTGGTCGCCCGGCGCGGTTCGGGTTATCGCGTGGCGGCGCGCGCGCCATCCGCGCGAGTCGCGGCGACCGATTGGCAACCGCCGAGCCTGACCGCGACATGGCTCTTGTCCGACGTGTTCGCCGACCATTCGGTGCCGATCAAGGCGGGCGGCGGCTGGCTGCCGAACGAGTGGATCAACGAGACCGGTTTGCAGCACGCGCTACGTGCCATGAGCCGGGTGCCGGCGGCGCGGCTTGGCGATTACGGGCATCCGTACGGCTTCGCGCCGCTGCGTGAGCGGATCGCTGAGCAACTGGACCGGCGCGGCTTGCCGGTCGACGTTTCCAACGTGTTGCTCACGCAGGGCGCCACGCAGGGGCTGGATCTGATCGTGCGCACGCTGCTGCGGGCGGGCGACGCCGTGATCGTCGAAGATCCCGGTTACTGCAATCTGCTGCAGATTCTCAAGCTGGCCGGGCTGGTCGTGCATGGCGTGCCGCGCACGCCGGCCGGCGTCGATACGGACGTGCTCGAAGCGCTGGTCGCGCAGCACAAGCCGAAGGCGATTTTCGTCAACACCACCCTGCAGAATCCGACTGGTGCGACCTTCGGCATGTCGGCCGCATTCCGTCTGTTGCAGATCGCGGAGCGCCAGCGTATGTGGGTGATCGAGGACGACGTCAGCCGTGAACTGGCGCCGCCCGGCGCGCCGCTGTTCGCCGCGATGGAAGGCTTGCAGCGGGTGCTGTACGTTGGCGGTTTTTCGAAGACGGTGACGCCGGGGCTGCGTTGCGGCTACGTGGTCGCCGAGCGCGCGGTGCTGCGCGAACTGGCGCGCACGAAGATGGCGGTGGGGTTGACGTCGTCGGAAGCGATCGAGCGGATCGTCGACAAGGTGCTGCTCGAAGGGCGCTATGCGCGTCACGTCGAAGCCGTGAACGAGCGGCTCAAAGCGGCGCATGCGACTGTCGAAGAGCGGCTCGATTCGCTCGGCCTCGAACTGTTTCACCGGCCGCGGGCCGGGTTGTTTCTGTGGGCGCGCCTGCCGATCGAGGCGGAGCGGGCCGGCGAGGTGGCGACGGCCGCGCTCGCGCACGGCATCTGGCTCGCGCCCGGCTCCTATTTCCGCCCCGACGATGCGCCGAGCGCCTGGTTCCGTTTCAACGCGCCGTACTCGACCGACGACGCGTTGTGGCGCTTCATCGAGCGAGTCGGCCAGGATTCAGGGCGGGGTTCGGTTTAGACCGTGCGCTGCGAGCGCCGCCTAGCCGAGCAGCTTCAGCGCGATCGGATATAGCGTCAGCACCAGCAGCAGCGCCATCGCCACGTTGAAGATACGTAGCCGCTTCGGGTCCGACAGCACGCGCCGCATGGCAGTGCCGAAGCCCGCCCACAGGCAGATGCACGGAAAACCGACCACATAGAAAATGAGGGCCATCGCCAGTGCGTTGAGGCTGTAGCTCTCGCTGAGGTGAATAGTGGTGGCGGCGGTCAGCACCATCATCCATGCCTTCGGATTGACCCACTGAAAGGCGATGGCTTCGTGAAACTTCATGGGCCGGCGCTCGCCTTTCTTCACCTTCAGTTCGCCCGACGTGCCGATTTTCCACGCGAGATACAGCAGGTACGCGACGCTCGCGACTTCGAGCACCGTGTACAGCACCGGGAAGTGCACGAACGCTTCGCCGAGACCGATGCCCACCGACAGCATCAACAGCACGACGCCTGCACTGATGCCCGACAAATGCGGCAGCGTGCGGCGAAAGCCGAAGTTGACACCCGAGGCCAGCAGCATGGTGTTGTTCGGGCCGGGCGTGATGGTGGTGACGAGCGCGAACAGAATGCCGGCGGGCAGCGCGCTGAGGCTGAGGAAAGACATGGGGCGGCTCCGGTGTCGATAGAACTTTTAGGCATTCTAGCGACACTGGCCGGTACAGTACCGGTACGGATTGTGAGATGGTGTCCGGTACGGACGGGGGTTGCGAGCGGTGTAGATGTGGCGTCTTTTAACATTGCATAACTGGATCGCCAAAAGTGGGGAATTAGCTATCCGTAAGCATCCGTTAGCGGAACCCGTGTTGACGGTATCGCGCGGTTAGATGTCGACAATCTTTCGCAATAGAGCGTACGAGACCCGCCAATGACCTTCCGAATCATTGACGGCGATAGACGCAGTTTTCGCGTTGAGCCGGACGATGATGCCGACACGCTCGCTCAGATGTTTGTCGGTGAAGCCAACGGTGTCGCCAATGAAGAATTCCTCTCGTTGTGCTCGCGGTGGCGGCGACGCAGGAGCGTGAGTTGGGCCGCTCGCAGTGTCAGAGATAACCGCCGCGTATAGTACCGACCAACGCTGAAGGCTCTGGTTGTCCTGGATCACCGCCTGGGTTTGCCGCAGCTCCACCACCGTTCCGTGCGAAGGTGGTGCGAGCGGATCGCCCCCGATATAACTGACCTCCATTCCCAGGTGCAAGCGTTGACGTACTTCGAGAATACGTCGCGGGTCGTCCAGCATTTTGCCGATGGCGAGATAGAGGCGATACAACTCGGCGCTGGGCGCCTGCCGAAGCGAGTCGAGAATGTCCATGGGCGGCAAGGGGTCAACTGCGGCTGTGCGTGGCCACGACACCCAGTTTAAGCCGTGCGCGCGCGGTTTTTGAGGAGGGGTAGTAGACATCGAGGCAGGCTCGTTCGGACCTGAATTAGGGATAAACGGCCGCCGCCGCGACATATAGCAGGAGCGCTATCACTACCACGACGGTAAACCCAAGATGGATCGCCAACACCGTTGCCAGAACCGCGGCCACTACGGAAGCACAAGCGTTGACGCCCCACGCCCAGGGAACGAGCGCCTCGGTGCGGGTGGCAACGCGCCTGAGTCCCAGTGGGAAGGGCATTCCCATCGCAAACGCGAGTGGTGCGACGAGCAGCGCGGAGATGGCGATCCTGGCTGGATCGGGTAGGGACATCAGTGACCGGAACAGGATGGGGAGGATGGCCAGGTAGATCAGGGCGATAAGGGAGATCGCGAAGACGGCTCGTGCCAGCAGGGACCGGCGACCTCTATTCCAGCGCGACCCTGGCGCGCGGCTGAGGAGATTCGCTTCGCCCCCTTGCAGGCGCTGTGAATATCGGCTTCCCAGTCCGGCAAACGAAAGGAACGCACATAGCACCACCGCGACAGCATAGAGCGGGTGACTCAAGAAGAGAATGAACTTTTGGATGAACGCGATTTCGACGAACATGAAGGCGAAGCCAATCGCGAGGAAATAGATGGCAATTCTCCGCCCGGATAAGGCTGCTGATGCAGTGGCGTCACCGACAAGGGTTGTCGTCGACGGTGTCGGGCTGTTAGCCACGCGTTGGCGGCGCCTTATCATCCAGAGCGGAAAGAGGATCAATATCACAGCCGCCAATGTGGCCTGAAGCAGGGTCGCGATCAGCACCGGGTAGCCCCATTCCAGCAAAGGCAGGCCGCCTTGCTCCTTCAAGGCGAGGAGCTCGGGCAGCGAACGCCATTTGAAGAAGTGAGAGAAGTACGGTCTGTCGTCCGTGGCGGGTCGAACATCGAACTTGTAGCGGGCCCAGAACTTGTCGCGATCGGGGCCCAGCAAGGCTTGCGCGGCTTCGAAGAAGTATGGCTTTTCAAGCACGTTGTAGCGGTTCGCTTCCGAGGCCTGCATGCCGGGGTAGTATCCGACGTCGAACGAGCGTGCACGGCAGAAACTCCGCAGCGCGACGATTTCCGCACCAGTGAAATCCCCGTTCTTGACCAGCAGCGTCGTCGTCTTCCAGCCGCGGATCAACACGAGCCGGCGGGAGGGTTGCGCCACGCCGACGTCCTCCATGGCCAGCATTCCTGTCGCAAACAATTTCAGGATGTCGCGTGGCGGCAGCGTGACCCAGCGCGTAATCGCCAGCATGCCGCCAGGGCTGAGATGGCGAAGATAGTCCTGGAACGCTTGCACCGTGTACAAATAGCTCTCGGAAAGCGCGTGAAGACCGGCCGACGAGGTGCTGAACGAATCCAGCAGTGCGACCTGGATGAGGTCGTAACGCACGCCACGCCCAGCAACGAAGCTGCGCGCTTCGCCGGTAAAGACGCGAACGTTGGGCGCGCTGTAAGGCTTGCCGGAGAAGTCGGCAAAGCGGCCTTGCACCGCGTCGATCACCTGCGGATTCAGCTCTACCGCGTCGATTGCGCTCGCCTGGTGGTAAAGCGCCTGCAACACATCGGCCCCGGCGCCGCTGCCAAGTACCAGGACTCTGGGGCGCTCCAGCAAGTGGTAGGGAAGCGCGGAGGTGAGGTAGTCCAGATAACCGAGCGGCTCGCGCCGCCCGTCATAGCGATTGATCACAGAGAACCCGTCACCATCGGTAAACACGCCTAGCTGAGGTGGCGGCTCCATGGTCGCGTTGAGGCTTAGCCCCGGTGCGTAGCGGAAAGGAATTAAAGGGCTTTCCACTACTGTGATAAGACCCAATGGGCTCGAGCTTTCAGCGACCACGCGTGCGCCCTTGACACGCAGGGTCTGGCTCAGTTCCTTGTACTCGGAGGGCCGTAGCGCGAGCCAGTCGCGTGGCAAGCTGGCCGCACCCATGGCTGCGGCTCCCAGCAACAGCACCGGCAACCAGTGTCGATGCCAGCGGCACTCGATGCATGCCAGCGCCGCTGCCGCCAGGCCCGCACCGCCCACAAGCCGGAGTGCATCCGGCGGAGCAAGGGCAAATAGCGCAACGATAATGGCGAGACTGCCCGATCCGGCTCCCACAATATCGAAGCTGTAAATGCGGGGAATCTGATCAGTGAACCGCGTGAAGGTGAGACAGACGCTGGTCGCAGCACAAAAGAAAGGGACGAACAGGAGCAGATAAATCAGGAGCAGGCGCAGCGGCTGCTGCGGATCCCACAGAATCTCCAAGGGGTCGAATGCGACGCGCTGGGCGAGCGCGAAAGAGACGACTGCAGAAACGCCGAACAGAACGGCGCCGCCAGCGAACACGGCTGCAAACCTGGGCGCCAGCCAACGCTGCGCCAATGCCACCATCGCACCGGCTGCACCGTATCCCAGCAGGGCGACACTGATCGTCATATAGGCGAAGTGGTGCCATTGGATGATGGAAAACAGGCGCATCATCAGGATCTCGTAGCCGAGCGCGGTGGCCGAGAGCAGGGAGAGGGCGAGTAAAGGCGCAGCGGGCATGATCGCGTGAATGGAAAACGATGCGGGATGACGGATGCGCTCGGCCACTGCAAGTCAGGTACGCCGGATCGCCATGTCCCCTTGCCCTTTTCTCACCTCGTCCCTAAATCAATGCCCGACCAGCGGCACAAATCTGACGGGTAAGATCTGTCTGGTGGAAACCGTTCCGTCATCCGATTTTTCGATCAGCAGCAGGTACTGGGTCAGAAACTGCGCGCCCACCGGAATAACCATCCTGCCGCCCGGCCTCAATTGCCGCACGAGGGGGGGAGGGACATGGCTGACAGCGGCGGTGACGACAATGGCGTCGTAGGGCGCGTGGGCTTCCCACCCGTAATAGCCGTCGCCAATCCTGGTTTCCACTCGCTTGTACGCGAGCCGCTGCAGACGCTCCTGCGCCTGCATTCCCAAGGGTTCGACGATCTCGATCGTATATACCGCTCGTGCCAGACTGGCCAGGATCGCCGCCTGGTAGCCGGAGCCGGTGCCGACCTCGAGCACGACATCAGTGGGCTTGACCCTCAACAGGTCGGTCATCAGGGCAACAATGTAAGGCTGCGAGATCGTCTGGCCATAGCCGATGGGAAGCGGCCTGTTCTCGTATGCGTTGTGCTCCTGCTCAGGCGGAACAAACTTATGGCGAGGCACTTGTTCCATGGCCGCCATGACACGCGCATCGATGGCATGCCTGCCGATTTCGGTGCCGGTGTCAGCAGTCAGTGCAGCGATATCCTTGACCATGCTCGCGCGCCGTGGCGCAAAATCGTCGTCGGCGTGAACAGCGGAATACAGCCACGCCAACGCGATTGCCGGAATCAGGATGCGCAGCCAGAGCGTAATTGGCTTCACAATGCGGCCCCTGTTACCTGACCTACCGCAATTCTACGCTCGTGCGCAGCCGGGCCTTGCGTCGGGCGCGTTCGGCCGCCCGCCATGCGTCAGGCCGGCCCCCGCTTCGTTTGCGAGCTGCCTGACGTCCACATCCTGTGCTAAGTGATTGAAGTACCCATGGACAGCGGACGGCCATCGGTCGCCGTGCGGCCAGTTGGAGACGTTCGACGGCAACGCTTGAATCGCTGACAATCTTGACCTCACCTTAAGAGGAACCCGGGCGGAATCGCAGATCATTGAACCAGGCAACGGACTGGAAGAATAAAAATAGCGCGTGAAGATGCAAGGCGCATAGCGAGCTAATTACTTTTTTTCGACAGTGTTGTTGGCCGAACAATCTGGCGAAAATTTAAGAGTCCAGGAGGAAGCAATGCTCGCCGAAGTATCTAAGCATACCTTATCGCTTTTGATTCCCACTGCATTGATCTTCTTCGTCATTCAGTATCATGAAACAGGCAGGGTGACTGCCTTCGGAATAGCAGCGTACCTCATTACATTCTTGGTTACGGGCATGGCCTTTGAGGGGCTGAATGTGTGGTGGAGATGGCGCTTCGGGACGGGCAAGGGCTCGGGCATTGCGCAGGCCGTGCTTTGGTCCGCTGCGGCAGTCTGCTTGTATTTATTCTTTCGCCACTTAGACCGCGGCTGATTAGAGGCTGCCTCGTCCAAAGGTGAACGGCGTGCCAGCAAGACCACGCCGTATCTCCGCTGGAATTACAAATTAGCTCTGTACAAGTGGGAGGGGGTTGCACCTCGGAAGCGGTCATTGCCGTCGTTTGATTCCGAACGCCGGTTCAGAGTCGCGTCCTGCCGATCGCGGCTTGGGGTGCCGTTGGGTCGCGTATATCAATCGCACCCACTCCTCGGAGGGAGAGTCGGGAAGATGCGCTTGCAAAATTGTCCTGGTCGCTAACGATAAATCGCGCAGCGGGATTTGATCTGATTTTTAATCCGGCGGATTTTTTTTGATTTTTTTTCCCGTTCACTAGTGTCAGGATCAGCGAGACAAAAATCTGCTCGACATTAGTCCGTTGGCACTCGACGCGACTGGCGCAGCAATCCAGCGCAACTACAAATGGCCAGATTCGATGCCGCTGCCGAACGAGGATTTATATTTTCGGGCGACTACTGTCAGGAGAGCATCACATGGTCAGGAAACGAATTCATGCTGCATGCCTTGGTGTACTGATCGCGATAATTGCGCCGGCCTGTCAGGCGCAAAACACCACCGACTGGCTGGCGAACTCCTATGGCACCCTCGCCACCCACGTGGGTAACACCGCGCGTTCCATGTGGGTCGCGCCCGAAGGCGTCATCTATACGGCCTCCATGTGGGACGAGTACGAGGGCGGCGTCGCAATCTACCAGAACGGCCGCAGCGCCGGCTCCATCGGCATTCACGGCGAGTTTCAGGGCAGCGCCATTACAGGTAACGCCACTTCGATTTTCGCGGCGCTACAGTCCAGCAGGTCGTACGGAAGCGGCGCGGTGGGGCGATACAACCGCACCACCAGGACCCGCGATCTTTTCATTCAGGTCAGCGCGTTAAGCAACCAGCCTCGGGTCGACGTCATCACCGGACTCGCCACGGCGGGCTCGCTCCTTTATGCGAGCGACTTCTATGGCGATCGCGTCCGGATCTTCACCACCGACGGTGTCTGGAAGCGGGACATCAACATCTCGGACCCGGGCGCGCTCGCCCTGGATGGCGCAGGCAACGTCTGGGTCGCACAGAAGAGTGCGGGCACGATCGTCGAATTCAGCCCAACCGGCGCCCTGCTGAACACCATCCGAATGCCCAGCGGGTCGCAGCCGTCGGCGCTCTATTTCGATGCGTCGTCGGCGCAGCTCATGGTCGGGGACGAGGGCCCCGACATGAACATCAAGCGCTACAAGCTCTCGGGCACGCCGACGCCGGCCGGCACATTCGGCATTCAGGGCGGTTATCTCGACACCACGACGGGAATCAAAGGCCAGGTCGGCGCGAAGCGCTTTACCCGCATCACTGGCATCGGCAAGGACACCGCCGGCAACCTCTATGTGCTCAACAACCCGTGGGGCGGAAGCTGGGACCTCGGCCGCGACGGCGGCACCGACATTCACTCCTACGACAACTCCGGCCATCTGCGATGGACGCTTCAGTCCCTCAACTTCGAGGGCGTCGCTGCCCCGGACCCGGCCACGGATGGCGCCTTGTTCTATGGCGGCACCAACATCTACACCGGCAGCGCTGGAGGCACCTTCGTCGCGAACACCGTCGATCCGTTCACCTACCCGTCGGATCCGCGCGTCAACATCAACGATCGCGCGCGTGATGAGCACTTCGGTCAACTTGTCACCGTCGGCGCCAACCGAATCCTCGTGGCGTCCAGCCAGGATCCCGATACCTTCTACTTCTTCCACTTCAATGCTGCGAATGGCTACATCGCAATACCGGACGCCGCGCTTCCCGGTACGGCGTTCAATACGTCCGCACCGGTCAGGGACGGATTCTGCATCGACAGCAAGGGGGGCGTGTGGGCCGGTCTGGCCAGGACCGGTTACATCTACCACTACCCGCTGACCGGCTTCGACGCCAGCGGCAAGCCGACATGGGGACCCGGTATCCCCATCCGCGTTCCCAACAGCATCCAGCCGCTGACGCGCATCGTCTACCTCGCGGACAGCGACACCATGATTCTCGGCCAGGGCATCGTCGGGAGTACGGACTGGACGTCGATCGGCACGCGGATCGAGGTGTATCACGGCTGGAGCGCGGGCAACACCACGTCACCCAATCCGGTGATCAACCTCACCCACGCCGGCGCCAAGTCGATTGACGCGGCCGGCAACTATCTCTTCGTCGGCTACTGGTTCAGCAGCAGCGGGCAAGCCAGGCCGAACATCGACGCCTTCAACCTCGTTACAGGCAATCTCGACGCCACGCTGGTCAACACCAGTAACGGTACCGTGGACGCCAGCAGCGCCCTTGATTCGATGTACGGCATCAGGGCATACCTTCGATCGACGGGCGAGTATGTGGTCACGAAGAACAACGTCAAGGGCTCCAGCATCACCGTTTATCGCTGGACGCCCTGATCGGGCGTTTCGTCCATGACAGAGGCTTGGCACTCCCGCGGCGTGGGCCGGCGCAGAAAGCTCCGGTAGCTTTGACCGACTGGGGCGTTCAGATCAGTGGTCTGACGTCCTGTGCCAAGTCGATCGGAACGCTATTCTGCTAAAGAGATCGCTTCACCTGCCGTTAAACATGTCATCGTACAACATGGGGTTGGTAAAGCGGCATGCGAAACGTATCGGTTCGAAATAGTCTCCTGGCTGTTTTCCTGATCTTTGCCGCGATGATTTTGCTGGGCGGGGTGATCGGCATCACCACGCTCAGTCGTGCGAACAGCAATCTCGCGCGCATCCATCAGATTGCGACGCAGGAAATTCTCGTCAATGACGGATACAAGGATTCCACACGTACCCGCGCCGCGCTGACGCGAGCCTACTCCGCCCTGAAAGAGCGCAACGACGAGGCGACGCGCGACTCGGCGTTGAAAAGCGCCGAGACTACACTGAACCGCGCGGCCACGGAAACGGAGTCGTTTCGTAACGCGGTCGCATTTCGCGGTCAGGACGACGAGTTGAAGCGGCAGTTGATCGAAGCGTCGCTCAATCTCGCGGCGATCCTGAAGAAAGCCGCCGACGCCCTGCGTGCCGGCGATACGAACGCCTACGCCACGATCAACGATCGCGACATTACGGCGGCGGGCGTAGCGTATTCGGCGAACGTCGAGAAATTCCAGACCATGGCGAACACGCTGTCGAACGACGCCATCGCGCAGGTCGATCGCGAATACACGTGGGTCGTCAGTCTCGTCGTTTTTGGGGTGGGCGGCGCGCTTGCGCTGATCGTCGCCACGCATTTCGCGCTGCGGCGCATCGTGACGGCTCCGCTGAAGGACGCCGCAGACCTGCTCGATCGAATTGCGGCGAACGATCTGACGGCGCGCATTCCCGCGGCGAGCGGCAATGAGATCGGTCAGCTATTCGCGGCGATGCAGCGGATGCAGCGTGGTTTGTCTCAGACCGTGGCGAACGTGCGCAATAGTTGCGAGGCGATTTACAGCGGGGCGCGGGAGATCGCTGCGGGCAACCTCGATCTGTCGAGCCGCACGGAGCAGCAGTCTGCAGCGCTGGAAGAAACCGCGGCCAGCATGGAACAACTGACGTCGACCGTCAAACAGAATGCGGACAACGCACAGCAGGCAAGTAGACAGGCTTCGAACGCGGCGGATGTCGCGCAGGGTGGCGGCGAAGTCGTGGAGCGCGCCATCCAGACGATGAATGCAATCAGCCAAAGCTCTCGCAGGATCGCCGAGATCACCGGGATGATCGACAGTATCGCGTTTCAGACCAATATCCTCGCGTTGAATGCAGCGGTCGAGTCGGCGCGGGCGGGCGAGCAGGGACGTGGCTTCGCCGTGGTCGCAAACGAGGTGCGCAGTCTCGCGCTGCGCAGCGCGGATGCCGCGCGCGAGATCAAGGCCTTGATCGGCGCGTCGGTCGAGGACGTCGCGAACGGTAATAGTCTTGTCGCCCAGGCGGGGCAGTCGATGAAGGACATTGTCGGTGCGGTGCGCAGCGTGGCCACCATCATGAATGAAATCAAGGCAGCGACGATCGAGCAGAGCGCCGGCATCGAACAGGTCGGGCAGGCGGTGACGCAAATGGACCAGGTCACCCAGCAGAATGCCGCGCTCGTCGAACAGGCCGCCGCTGCCGCGAGCGCGCTTGAGCAGCAGGCGCAGTCAATGACGGATGCTGTCTCGGCATTTCGTCTCACCAGTGAGTAGGTACTACGAATGCTCGAGGCATAGCACTGGTCGAACAATCGTTTCTCAAGCAAATCCGTTAGCGTCGTTCCAGTTATCAATCGCGTGCGCTTACGTCAGGCGATTTCAATCATTTTCAAGCGGAGTATGAGCATGAACGTTAAAGGCATCCTGGGTGCAGGCGCAATCATGTTGGCTGGAGCCGCCGTGTCTTGCATCTCGCAGGCCGCAACGTACGCATACGTATCGAATGCAGATAGCCAGGATATCTCGGTTTTCAGCCTCGACAAATCGAATGGCTCGCTTGCGGCAGTGGAGACTGTGGCTGTTGGCGGGACGGTGATGCCGATGACGTTTTCGCCCGACCATCTCCGGCTTTACGCCGGGCTGCGCTCGAAGCCGTATCGCGTTGTGAGCTTCGCGGTCAATCCGCTCGACGGCCGGCTGATCGAACTCGGCAAGGCGCCGCTCGCAGAGAGCATGGCGTATGTCTCGACTGACGCGACCGGCCGCTACCTGTTTTCCGCGTCATACGGTGGCAACCTTCTGGCGGTGAACCGGATCGGCGCTGATGGTGTGGTCGGCGAAGTGCGGCAGACTGTCAACACCGGCCCCATGGCGCACGCGATCCGGAGTGCCCCCGATAACCGCTACGTGTTCGCGTCGGTACTCGGCTCAGATGCCTGGCTGCGTCTCAAGTTCGACGCATCGAACGGGCAGTTGACCGAGGACGCTACGCCTGCGTATTCGTTGCCGCCAAAATCGGGGCCGCGCCATTTCCTCTTCTCTGCGGATCATCGCTTTACCTACCTGATCGATGAGCTTGACGGCAAGCTCCACGTGCTTGCCTTCGATGGCGCCCGCGACACCGTCAAGCCGGTTCAGACGGTCTCCATCCTGCCGCCCAATTTCTCGGGCGACAAGCCATGGGGTGCGGATATCCACCTGACCCCGGACGGGCGTTTCCTGTATGCATCAGAGCGCACGTCGAGCACGCTCGCGGCGTACAAGGTCAACGCGGCATCGGGTGAGCTGACGCGCATCGGGACGTACCAGACTGAAAAACAACCGCGTGGATTCAATATCGATCCGACGGGCAAGTATTTGCTGGCAGTGGGCCAGTTGTCGACGAACCTGAGCGCTTACCGCATCGACCATATGACGGGCGCATTGAGTGCGATTGGGCAGTATCCGGTAGGTAAGGGGGCGAACTGGGTCGAAATCGTCGAGTTTGACGGAACAAACACCCATTGAGGTTTGGGTTTCGGATGACTGTGCCGCGGGCACTGAGTCCGAGACTCGACAGCCTAAAACCTTTTTTATATCACAATGAAATATAATCATGACAACACGTTCTTTCGTTTCGCGAGGGTTTGACCGTAAGGTGTGCTCCCGTCTCGCGCGATGTCGTCCATCCACATTCCCGGTCCAATCTTGTCCCGATCCGCTCTCATCCGCTGGTTTTCCAGCTTTGCCCCCGGCCCCCTCGCTGTCCGATGGCCGGAACGCCTGAGATCGTGTCTCGGCGCGTTGCTTGGAATTGCGTTCACCGGCGGGACAATGCACGTCCTTCTCGGACCGGCAGCAAACATTCCGCTCCTCGTTGCTCCAATGGGCGCTTCGGCCGTGCTGCTGTTCGCGGTTCCTGCCAGTCCGCTTGCGCAACCGTGGTCCATCATCGGCGGCAATATCGTCTCTGCTACGGTCGGCGTTGCCTGTGCAGGCTGGATCGCCGATCCGGTGGGCGCCTCCGCTTTGGCCGTCGCGCTGGCGATATGTGCGATGTTTGCGCTGCGCTGTGTTCACCCCCCGTCGGGTGCGGTCGCCCTGACCGCGGTCCTTGGCGGTCCGGCCGTTCACGCTCTGGGCTATCGCTTTGTGGCCGAACCGATTGCGATCCAGTCGGCGACGCTTCTGTGCGCTGCCATCGTCTATCACGCTGCTACCGGGCATCGATACCCGCACGTCGCCCACCAGAGTTCTGGCAAAGGAGCGGCAGCGTCGGCTACGGCGTCGAACGAAGGTTTCACACGCGCGGACCTCGAGGCGGTGCTGAGCCGGCGCGGGGAATTGCTCGATATTGACACGGACGATCTGGAATTCCTGTTGCGCGATGTTCAGTTGCAGGCCTACGCCCGCACGTTCAATGAACTAACCTGCGCGGACATCATGTCGCGCTCCCTGGTCGCTGTGTCGGCAGTCACAAGAGCTTCCGCCGCATGGAGTCTGCTGAAACAGCGCCGAATCAAGGCACTCCCGGTCACTGACGAGAAGCAGCACGTTATCGGCATCGTGACCCGCGCCGACCTTGTCGACAAACGGGCGTTCAGCAAAGGGGCCGGTCTGTCGTCCCCCATGCAACGCTGGCTCCGGCGCAGTATCACCCCGGCGCCGCTTGTCGGCGCCCTGATGAACGTCGACGTTCGTACAGTCGACGCGACGACGCCGATCGTCGAGCTGGTGCCGGTGTTCGCGACCTACGGGCACCACCATATCCCGGTTCTGGACTCGAATCGGCGGCTTGCCGGAATGATCACGCAGGCCGACCTCATCGCGGGGCTGTATCGCCAGGCTTACGCCCAGCAGCAGCGCGCGGCATAGCCACAGTCACCCGTCAGCGTCACCGGTGTTGAATACAGGCACAAATATCACGATATGATATAATTTGCGTCTTACCGATTTCTCCACGGAACTCCGATGAAAACACTCGCTCGCGGCTTGACCAAGGCGGACTTTGAGCAGCTATCCGAGTTCCGCTATCAGATGCGGCGCTTTGAGCGCTTTTCCGAACAGGCCGCTCAGGGCGAAGGCATTACGCCGTTGCAGTATCTGCTGCTTCTGCACATCAAAGGCTATCCGGAGCGCGACTGGGCGACCGTCGGCGAACTTGCCGAGCGGCTCCAGTCGCAGCACCACGGCGTGGTCGCGCTCGTGTCGCGCTGCGAGGCACTCGATCTCGTCCGGCGCAAGATCAGTGATACGGATCGCCGCCAGGTCGAGGTTCATTTGCTGAAAGCGGGCGAACAGGTACTCGCGCGCCTCGCCGAGATGCATCGCGCCGAATTGAAGTCGCTCGAAGGCGCCTTTAATGTTCCACGGATTGATTTTTGAGTCCCCATGAGTCTCGACACCCATAAGCGCGACTTTTCCGTCAACGCGCGGCTTCCCGGCATTTCGGCGCTTGCCGCCGGCATCGGCGCGCTCAGCACGCTCGCAGCTTTTGTGCTGCTAAGCCTGATTCATTTCTTCACCAACCTTTTCTTCTTTGGCGCGCTTTCCTTCGCGGACCGGTCGCCGGCACAGAACACACTCGGCGGCTGGGTGATTCTGGTACCGGTGGCTGGCGGTCTGATCGTGGGCCTCATGGCCCGCTTCGGGTCGGAAAAAATCCGCGGACATGGCATTCCGGAAGCGATCGAAGCCATCCTGTTCGGCAAGAGCCGAATGTCGCCGAAGGTCGCGATCCTCAAACCGCTGTCGTCCGGCATTGTGATCGGCAGTGGCGGGCCATTCGGCGCCGAAGGCCCGATTATCATGACGGGTGGCGCCCTCGGTTCGCTGATCGCGCAGTGCGTGAAACTGACTTCCGCGGAGCGCAAGACGTTGCTTGTCGCCGGCGCGGCAGCGGGGATGACAGCGGTCTTCGGCACCCCTGTGGCCGCCGTGCTGCTGGCGGTTGAACTGCTGTTGTTCGAATGGCGGCCTCGCAGCTTTTTGCCGGTCGCATTGGCCTGTGCGGTCGCCGGGTTTGCACGGGCTGCATTCTTCGGTACGGGACCTCTGTTTCCGCTCGAAACGGCGCCGCCCGATGCGTTGTCGCTCGTGTCCTGCGTCATTGCCGGCCTGATGAGCGGGGCGCTGGCTTCAGGTCTGTCAGCTGCGCTGTACAAGACGGAGGATCTGTTCGGCAAGCTGCCGATTCACTGGATGTGGTGGCCCGCGCTTGGCGGTCTCGTGGTCGGGATCGGCGGATTGATCGAACCTCGTGCGCTCGGCGTCGGTTATGACGTGATCGGCGACTTGCTGCATCAGCACATCGTATTGCAAGCCGCTGCTGCCATTCTGATCGTGAAGGCGGTCATCTGGGTGGTCGCGCTGGGCTCCGGGACGTCGGGCGGGGTTCTCGCTCCGCTGCTCATGCTGGGGGCAGGGCTTGGAACCGTACTCGGTCACGTGCTGCCGGGCGGCGAGCCCGCGCTGTGGCCGCTCGTCTGCATGGCGGCAACGCTTGGCGCCACGCTTGGGGCGCCGCTGACGGCGATCGTATTCGCATTCGGACTGACGCACGACAGCAATGCGTTGTTGCCCTTGCTGGCCGCCACGCTGGTCGCGCACGGCTTTGCGACGGTGGTCATGCGACGCTCGATCATGACGGAAAAGATCGCCCGCCGCGGATATCACATTTACCGCGAATATGGGGTCGATCCGCTCGAGCGTCATCATGTCGACGAGGTGATGTCGCGTTCAGTCGAGACCATCGATGCCGACATGTCCGTACGTGACGTGCTCGCGCTGTTCTTCGGTACGACACAAACACACCGAGCCTATCCGGTTATGAACCAAGGCGCCGTGGCCGGCATCGTCGATCGCGCCGCTCTCGAACGTTTCCGTAGCGACGGAACCGGCCCGGTGCTCGACGCACGTGTTGCCGACGTGTTACGCGGCAGGACCCCGGTCGTGGCGTTGCCCGGCGAGACGTGCCGGCTTGTCGCAACCCGGCTCGCTGTACATGGTCTTGAACGGTTGCCCGTGGTCGCCGACCGGGAGACCATGCATCTGATCGGCATCGTCTCGCGAAGCGATCTGGTCAAGCCGTCACTCGCGCACTTTGAAGAAGAGCACAAGAAAGAGCGATTCCGGCGCGTGAAGTTCAGCCGGAGCACAAAGCGCTTCCCTCCGGTGCGACGCGCGGGATAAAGCAGTCGATTTTTTCGGTGCCGCCGCGAGATGGGTCCGCGACACGGCCCGGGAACGCGGGTGGCAGAGGCGACATCTATCTCCACATCGAAAGTCCAATCGAACCCGCCCTCCGGGCGGGGGATGACTTGCGATGATCACTGGGGAGAAGCCTCATGAAACTAATTCATGCCGGATGGGCCGGCGTGCTGGCGTCTGTCAGCCTGTTAGTCAGCCTGGCTGCGTGGGCGCAATCTGCCGGCCCGACGGACCCGCAGATTGCGGCGATTGTGGTGACGGCCAATCAGGTCGATATCGACGCAGCGAAACTCGCGGAGTCGAAGACCGGAAAGAAAGACGTCAAAGCGTTCGCGCAACTCATGGTTACCGACCACAGTGCCGTCAACAAGGCGGCCACTGATCTCGTTCACCGGCTGAAGGTCACGCCGGAGGAGAATCCGACGAGCCAGAGCCTCGCGCAAGGCGGTCTCGCCAATGTTGCGACGCTGAAGAAGCTCGATGGCGCAGCATTCGACCGGGCGTATATTGACCATGAAGTGACATATCACGAGGCGGTTCTTGACGCGATCGACAAGACCTTGATCCCGAATGCGCAAAATGCGGAGTTGAAAGCGCTGCTGGTCAAAGTCCGGCCGGCCTTTGTCGCCCATCTTGAGCATGCCAGGATGATCCAGGCGTCGCTGGGGAAAAGCGGTGGCTAACTGTTCGGTTGCCGTTCCAGGCAGATGCCGGGGCACGACTCGACGAGGCCTTGTGCTCGCTTGCACTATCGTAGCCGGTAGCCTGCTTGTAACAGGGCGCGATACGGATGCGGCGCCGGGGACATACCTCGTCACTATCGAGGGGATGCGATTCAATCCGCAGACGCTGACTGTGCAGCACGGAGACCGTGTGGTGTGGACCAACAAAGATCTGATTCCGCACACGGCAAGCGCAAACTCCATGGCCTTCGATTCGCGCAGCATCGCGCCGAATGCCTCCTGGAGCTACGTACCGCGCGAGGCTGGCAGCTATCCGTACGGGTGCAGTTTCCACCCCACGATGCAAGCGCTGCTGATTGTGCGTTAAAACGGGACGGCGAGGCACGCATGACAAACCTGGTTGCGGCATATACGACACCCTCCGTGGACGACGAGCAGGCAATCGTGCGCCGTATTGCCGCCGGCGACCAGAGCGCGTTCGAGCTGCTGATGCGCCGACACAATCGGCGCTTGTACCGGCTCGCACGTGCCACGCTGCGCAATGATGCGGAAGCCGAGGACGCGCTACAGGAGGCGTATCTATCAGCCTACCGGTCGATAGGGCAGTTTCGAGGCGAGTGCGCGCTGTTCACCTGGCTCTCGCGACTGGTGCTCAATGAATGCCTTGGGCGGCTGCGCCGATACGCACGTCGTCAGAACGTGATTCCAATTGTGAATATGGACACTGACGTGAATGTTGATGCGATGGCCGCACCTGATGCAGGGCCGCCAGAGGCGGAGGTTGCGCGTGCGGAAATGCGTGCTTTGCTCGAGCGCAAGCTGGACGAACTCCCCGATGCTTTCCGCACGGTTTTCGTACTTCGCTCCGTTGAGGAAATGAGTGTGGAGGAAACCGCCACGTGTCTGGGCATTCCCGAGGCTACCGTACGTAGCCGCCATTTCCGCGCGAGAAGCCTGCTACGCGAATCGCTGGCGCGCGAGATCGATCTCGCGGAGCGCGATCTGTTCGAGTTCGGAGGCGCTCATTGTGACCGGGTGGTCGCAGCAGTGTTGTCACGTGTGACGAAGGACCCGAACGAAGGCGGCTAGCGTCAGACGGAAGAGGCACGTGTCGCCTCTCCCGCCGCCAGGCCTTTAGAACGTCTGCCGGATACCTACTCGCACCAGTGTCTGCGCATTGTTCGCTGACGAAATGCCGTTGCCGACGTCGCCGACCGAAGCCGTCGCGTTGACAACGTTGCCGAATGCATCGAGCGTCTTGCCGCTTGCCTTCTGATAACCGACCAGCCCATAGAGGGCAGTGCGCTTGGACAGGAAGTAATACGACGCGAAGTTGAACTGGTTGTACTTCGGAGCGGATCCGCCGTTGATCGAACTGCCCTGCGTGTAGTCGTAGCCGGCGGCGAGGCGCAACGCAGACGTCGCCTGATACGCGACGGTCAGGCCCGCCGAGTTGAAGGTTTCCTTGGCCGTGAACAGCGAGAAGCTGCCGGGCGTGTACTGCGTATTGCTGTATGACACACCCAGCGTCACTGGGCCGATCTGGTACGTGCTCGCGGCAGCGATGATCTGCTGATTCCTGGCCGACGCAAAGCCTTCGTTGATCGACGACGCGAACGTGCCATCATACGCGCCCGTCCACGCACCGCCGTTGGCCCCATAGGCGTTGTTCGCCTGCATGTAGGCCGCGCCGATCGCGAACGGACCATTCGTGTACTGGCCGCCCAGGCTCCACGTGCTCTGGTTCTTGACGCTGCCCGCCTGATTGCCGAATCCGTACAGCGCGCCGAACTGGAACCCTGAGAATGACGGGCTCGTGTACTTGATCGAGTTGTTCTCGCGCGCCTGATTGTCGATGTTGTCCAGATCGCCAGGGTGCGCGCCCATGCCGGTGAGGAACGACCCGGCGCCGATCGTGCCGACGAAATCGACGATCGGATCGTATTGCCGGCCCAGTGTGAGCTTGCCGAATTTCTCGCTCGACAATCCCATCCATGCCAGGCGGCCGAACTCGCGGCCGCCCTGGCCCATCTGTCCGGTGCCGATGTTAAAACCGTTCTCCAACTGGAACACCGCCGCCAGGCCACCGCCCAGGTCTTCCTTGCCCTTCAGGCCCCAACGGTCGCCTGACCAGGTGCCGCTCGCAAACCCATAGTTCGACGCGTTGCTATAGACAACCGGTTTGCCCAGCGCGCCCTTGGTCTGCGCGACACGTTGGCCGCTCGTATAACCCAGGCCGGCGTCTACGATCCCGTACAGGGTCACGCTGCTCTGCGCGTGTGCGGCGAGCGACATGCCGCTCAATGCGAAACATGCAAGTGTGGTCTTTTTCATCATGATAAGTACACCTATTTATAG
Source organism: Paraburkholderia sp. IMGN_8 (assembly GCF_038050405.1). Classification (NCBI taxonomy): domain Bacteria; kingdom Pseudomonadati; phylum Pseudomonadota; class Betaproteobacteria; order Burkholderiales; family Burkholderiaceae; genus Paraburkholderia; species Paraburkholderia sp. IMGN_8. The sequence continues at coordinate 671,257 of NZ_CP150901.1, forward strand.
AATAAAAAACATCGGATTGGTTCAGTTACACGTTCCGTCAGGACTTCATACGTGTGCGTCTACGGCGTCTACGACTTTCGCCCGCATCATGGTTCAGCCAGCGGCAGCTTGCGTCTGCTGCGCGGATACCAGCCAGTTCGCCACGCGGATGGCGAGCGCATCGACGTCTTCGAACACCTCGGCGCCACTTACCTGCGGTGCGTCGAGCAGGGTAAAGACAGGCTTGTTCCACTGCAGCCCAAGCGCCATTTCGGACAGCGTGCCCAGCCCGCCTCCTATCGCGATGAGACAGAGCGAGGCGCGCGCAATCAACGCATTGCGCGTAATGCCCATGCCGGTCGGTAGCGCCACGGTAAGAAACGGGTTGGCCTCGTTGGCATCGTCCTCGGGCAACAGCCCGATCACGATGCCGCCTGCGCGCGCCGCACCGAACGCGGCTGCCTCCATCACACCGCCTTTGCCACCGCAGAGAATGGTCATGCCGGCGTCGGCCAATGCATAACCGAGGCTTCTTGCTGCCTGCAACTGTCCCGCCGTGGCCTCCCGCGGGCCGATCAGTCCGATCGGCATCGCATGCCGCGTCGGGCCTGTCTGGCGGAGCGCCAGTCTCTGCAGCGCCAGGTTGGCGGCGTTGGACCATTCAGTGTTGTCGTTGCCTTGCAAGGCATTCCCCCAGTGCCAGAACACTCGTACAAACGGCCATCAGCACCAGCGAAAGCGCGGCGGCCTGCGGAAAATCCGTCTGTCCATCGGAAAGTTTCAGGTACATCAGTAGCGGCAGGATATTGATCTGCGTCCCGGCGAGCGCGAGTGCGGTACCGTAGGTTCCCAGTGCAATCGATGTGACGAGGCACCAGGCCGAGGCGATCGAAGGCCACAGTTCCCGCAACGCCACGTCGAAGAGCGCCCGCAGCGGCGATGCGCCCAGCGTCAGCGCCGCTTCAATGGGACGGCGGTCCAGGTTGGCAATCGCCGGATAAAGCATCAGCGCGACGCGTGGAATCAGGTAGTACGCGTAGGCTGCGACCAGACCCGCGGTCGTATAGATCAGCGCGCCGACCGTGGCCGGGTCGGCGCCCATGCGGGCGAAGACACTCGTCACGAAGCCGGCGCGGCCGAAGGCGAGAATGAACCCGTACGCAATCACCAGTCCGGAAAACGCCAACGGCACGCCGAGCAACGCGAGCAACCAGCCGCGCCGCTGCGGCGGCTGTCCGGCCAGCACCATCGCAAGCGGCAGCCCCACCGCCAGCGACACGGTGCCGGCGGCGAGCGCCAGCGCCAGCGAGTGACCGAGCGCACTGACTACCAGCGGATCATGGGCCAACCGCACGAAGGCCGCGCCGTTCCCCTCGGCCGCCGATACCAGCAATGCGCCGAGCGGCAACGCAAAGAACAGGGCGAGGAGGAGGCCCGCCGGGACGGCGCCGAAGCGGCGCGCAAGCCCTTCGTTCATCGAGGAAGATCCCATCTGCCGCCCCTCATTTCGCGAGCGCGGCCTGCGCCCACAACTGGTCGACTTCCGCCTTCTTCGCCGCGGCCTTGACCACGTCGAGCGGATGCACCTGCGGCACGTCGGGCATCTTCGCGCGGATGTCCGCGGACAATTGCACGTCAGGCACAGCCGGACGCACGTAGCCTTGCGCGAACAGCGCCTGGCCGACGTCGCTCATGACCAGATTCAGCCAGAGCCGTGCCGCGTTCGGATTCGGGCCGTCCTTCACGAGACTGATGGCGTATGGTGCGGAAACCGTCGCTTCCTTCGGGATCACCACCTCGACCGCGTCGCCCATGCCGTCGGCGTACTTCGCTTTGAGGCCGTCGTTTTCGTAGCCGATCAGAATCGGAATCTCGCCCTTGACGAACTTCGCATAGGGGGTGGTGCCTTCGACGCGCATCACGTTGCCCGCTTCGCGCAACTTGCCGAAAAAGTCGGCGCCCGGCTTCGGATTGTCGACGCTGCCACCGAACGCATAAGCCGCGGCGAAGACCGCGACCTGTCCCTGTCCGGTCGAACGCGGATCCAGATAGACCACCGAGTTCCGGTACTCGGGCTTGAGCAGATCAGCCCAGCCGTGCGGGACGTCCTTGACGAGCTTCCGGTTGACCAGCAAGGCGATGTTCAACGAATGGACCGTGAACCAGCGGCCATCGCGCTCGCGAAACACCGGCGGCAGTTTGTCGAAATTGAGCGGCTTGAACGGCGCCACCACGTCCTTGTTGACGGCGTCCAGCGCGGACGCGGCAAAGTAGTACGCGGTGTCGGCCTGCGGACGCCGCCGCGACTTGTCCAGCGCCACCACGGTCGCGGCCGAGCCGATATCGTTGTACGTAATCTCGACTTTCGGATAGCGCTTTCTGAACTCGGCGAACAGCGCCTTCCAGTTAGCCCATTCGGGACCGGTGTCGAACGACACGACGAGCCCCTCGTCCGCCGCCTTCGCGTACAACGCGTCTTCTCCGGGGTAAAGGGGCGCGGCCGGCGCGGCATGGGCGCCAGACGCGGCAGTCAATACCGACAACGCACAAACGACTCCGGCGATACGGCGGACTCGCGACAAAAGACTAAACCCTGCAAGCATTCTGGTTCTCCGTCAAACAAGGTGAATTAGCGAAATTGACTGGCCTGCGCGGGCAGCACGCGCAGATGTTCGGGGGCGATGGCGATGGCGTGTTCGGCAAGACGGCGCCCTTCGCACAGCAGCGGTTTCTGAGTGGAATCCGGAACGAAGTCGTAGCGGCATGTCGCGCCGAAGTAGCGCACCTCGGCGCGGCGGCCGCCGAGCCGGTTGACCGCGCTCGCCGGCGGATCGGGCTGCACGTGTTCGGGACGAACCAGTACCTCGACCTGGTCGCCGGGGCGGAAAGCACTGGTATCGGCGGACAGCAGCGCAAAGGAAACGTCGACCGTGCCGTTCGCTATCACGCGTCCCGGCATCACGCTCGAATGACCGACGAAGCGCGCGACCTGGGTCGATACCGGCCGGTCGTAGAGACGCTCCGGCGTATCCACCTGCAAGACCCGCCCGCCGTCGACTACGGCCACGCGGTCCGCAAGGCTCAACGCTTCGTCCTGATCGTGCGTGACCAGCAGGGTGGTGGCGCCGCATGCGCGTTGCAGCGTGCGAATCTCGTCGCGTAGCTGCTGGCGGATGCCTGCGTCGAGCGCGGCAAGCGGTTCGTCGAGCAGCAGCACCTTTGGTTCGAACGCCAGCGCGCGAGCCAGCGCGACGCGCTGCTGTTGCCCGCCCGACAGCAAGGTCGTACGCCGCCCGGCGTGTTCGGCAAGACCGACCCGTTCGAGCATCTCGAGCGCGCGAGCCCGGCGTTTCGCGGCATCGATGCCGCGCATCCGCAGCCCGTACGCCACGTTGTCCACCACGTTCAGATGCGGGAACAGCGCATATTGCTGGAACACCATGCCGACCTCGCGGCGCCACACCGGAACGCCCGCCACGTCGCGCCTATCGATTGCAATCCGTCCTCGATAGCCGTCCAGCAGACCCGCGGTCAGCCGCAGGATCGTCGACTTGCCGGAACCGCTGCGGCCCATCACGGCCAGCAGTTCGCCCGGCGTGACCGACAGCGTGACGGCTTCGATACCGTGTTGCGCGCCGGGATAAGTAAAGCTCACGTTTTCGAAATGGAGGCTCATCGTTTCACTTCAGTCGTTGAACAGTGTTGATCGATACAAGGGTCGCGATCACCGCCAGGCACAGCAGCACCACGGTGGCGGCGCACGCCATGCCGGTCGCGCCGTAGAACGCCTGCAGCAGCACCACCGGATAGTTCCGGTAGCGAAAGCCGGCGATCAGGTTGGACACCTGGAATTCGCCGATCGACAGCGCGGCCACCATGACGAGTCCCGAGAACAGGCTCTGCCGGAGGTTGGGCAAGACGACCGTGAAGAACTGCCGCAGCGGCGTTGCGCCGAGCGTCGCAGCACACGCTTCAAGGCGCTCGATATCGAGGTGGCGCAGGTCGGCGAGCAGCGTCTGCGTGAGGTACGGCAAGGTCAGCACCGTATGGGCGGCAATCAGCAACGGCAACGATCCGAGCCACGGCAGCGTGTCGCCGCTGAAGATGGCGATGTAACCGAAACCCAGCGTGAGCGCAGGCACGCCCACCGGCAGCAGCGCGACCAGCCGCGCCGTCATGCCGCGCCCGGAGAGCGAGCGATAGTGCAGCGCATACGCGAGCGGCAAGCCGATCACGGCAGCCGCGCAGCAACAGGCCAGTGCGACCATCAGGCTCACGCCGAAAGCGCGCCGGAAGCTCATGTTGGTGGCGAGGTCCGCGAACCAGTGTCCGGTGACGCCGGTCGGCAGCAACGTGTTGGTCCACGTTTCGCCGAACGCGCCGATCAGCAGCAAAGCGATCGGCAGCAGCATGTAGATCGCAAAGAGCACCACCACGGCATGAAGCGCGACGCGCCTGATCGACGCGAAGCGCCTGCTGCTGTGATGAGCAGGAATACGAGGCTGAATGGCCGGTGCGGCGGGGGTTTGCATGCAGGCATTCCTTGGGAAACGGACTGAGTCTCCACGCCATGACCGGACTCAGTGAAAGGTTTCGAATTGCTTGCAAGTGTGGGGATACGACATGGCGTCGTCATGAAAAAAACGTACAAAACACGCATTGCGCTGTGCGCATCCGGAACACTTCAACGCCGAACCGCTGATGAAACACCTTTACCCGAACGTCACCGAATTACTCTCCTTCACCAGCTCTGCCAAACATCTGAACTTTTCCCGCGCGGCGCGTGAACTGGGTCTCACGCCGAGCGCCGTCAGCCGGCAGATCGCCAGCCTGGAGACTTCATTCGGAGTGCAGTTGTTTATTCGCGACGGCCGCAACCTGGTGCTCACCCGGGCGGGCAGCCTCTACCTCGCTCGGGTCGCCAACCCGTTGCGCGACATCGGCAACGCGTCGCTTGAACTGATGAGCGCCGGCGGACAGAGCGACCTGCTGACGATCGCAAGCGTGCCGACCTTCACGACGAAATGGCTGATTCCCCGGCTACCAGACTTCTTGTCCAGTACGCCAGGGGTCACGATCAGTTTCAGCCGGCACCTTGCGCACGGCGATCCGTTCCCGCTGGATCTGGATGCAGCCATCCGCTACGGCGACGGCAATTGGGAGGGGGTCCAATGCGATTACATCGACGGCCGCACTTTTCTGCTGGTCTGCGCACCCGATTTTCAGCAGACGCACACGTTGCGCCGGCCCCAGGACGCAGTGGGCGTCCCCCGGCTATTGCATGGCCAGGCTGAGCGGGTATGGGGCCAGTGGGCCGGGTTCTATGGCGTGTACGACATGCAAGTGCTCGCGGGCCCGCGTTTCGAGCAATACGCCGTGCTGATCCAGGCGGCTCAGGCTGGCCTCGGGCTTGCGCTCATCCCTGCCTTTCTGGTGCGCGACAATCTCGCCGCCGGCACCCTCGTGGAACCCCTGACGGCCCCGATCGACGTCGACCATGGACACTATCTCTGCTATTTCACGGAACGCATCGAGACACGACCGGGTTTGAAGCGCTTTCGGGAATGGATGTTGTCCCGAGTCTGATGTGAACGACGCCCGAAGGCTCGTTTCGCGACTACCAGCCGGCCTGCGCCGGGATCGAGTCGACTGAGCCCGTCGCGAGCGCCGCCGCCGGTCCCAATGTGCAAACAGACCTGTGAGTAAGTAACGAGTAAGTCCAAGCGTTCTAGAGTCGATACCGCTTCATCCATCTACCCTGGGGTCTGTTCACATATGTGAACAGACCCCAGGACAAGAGATTCACTCCGCAAGCTAGAATCGGTTACCTTGACGAATTCAATTGAGTACCGTCGCATGTCGCGCGTCGCATTGATCGAAGACCACGAACGCCTCGCCGGGATGATTCGCCACGCCTTGTCTGCGGCGGGGATCGAGACCGATGTGTTCGGCAACGTTTCGGAGGCTCGCTATGGCGTGAGCCGGGCCGACTACGCGGTGCTGATCATCGATCGCGGTCTGCCGGACGGCGATGGCCTGGCTTTTTTGCGGACCTTGCGTGCGGCGGGCCAGACGACGCCGTCTCTGATGCTGACCGCGCGCGACGCGCTGCACGACCGCGTCGACGGACTGGAAAGCGGCGCGGACGACTATGTGACCAAGCCGTTTGCGATGAGCGAGCTGGTCGCGCGGGTGCGTACGTTGATGCGCCGTCCGGCGGCGCTGACCGAACTGGTGGCATCGTTTGCCGACCTCACCGTCGATCCGCAGCAGCGCGCGCTGCGCTGCGGCAGCCATTCGGTGCTGCTTGCGCCTGCCGAACTGCAGATCGCGCTGTGCCTCGTGAAGGCGGCGGGCGCAACCGTACGGCATGCGGCGCTCGAGCATGCCGCCTGGGGACTCGGCGAAGCCGTGACGCCCAATGCGCTGGAAGTGACGCTGCACCGTCTGCGCAAGAAGTTGACCGCGATCGGTGCGACGACACGGCTCGCGAATATCCGCGGCGCGGGCTTCGCGCTGCAGGCTGCCGCGGGCTCTGCTGAGCAGCGCTAACCTCAACTGCGACCGGTCCGCCATGCTCGATCACTGGATTCGAAGTTTGTCCGCGCGGCTTTGGGTGACCAGCATTGTCGCGCTGGCGATCTGCCTCACGGTGCTGGCGACGGTCACCGTCTATGCGTTCAATCATTTCCCGCAGCGCACGCTGGGGCGGCACGAGGAGATGGAAAGCGCCATGGACGTCACCGCAGGCTTGCGTTTCGATGACGCCGGCCGGCCGGTCTCCGTGCAGCTTTCGGAGGAGGGCGCATGGATCTACGAGGTGCTGCCCACGGAGCGGAAGTACCGGATACTCGATGAACACGGCAACCTGCTGCTCGCATCGAGCAGCGCCCAAGACGGCGGAGCATGGATTGCAGGCAATCTTTCAGATGCGGTCGGCAAGATTCGGCGCGTGGAGATCGGGACAAAGCCGTTCGAGGTCCTGACGTTGAAGGTCCAGCATGGGGCGGCGACCTTCTACGCCCAGACTGCAGCTTCGGAGCGTTTTGTCGACGCGCTCGTCGGCGCGAAGGTCAAGCAGATTCCTGCGATCGTCAAGACGACCATTTTCGTCGCCACGATCATTTTCGGCCTGACGCTGACGTTTACCGTGCGTCGGATACTCAGGCCGCTCAGGGAGGCATCGCGTGCTGCCGCAGGTATCACGCCGCGCAACCTCACCACGCGACTTTCGACCAAGGGCGTTCCGAGCGAAATCAAACCGCTGATCAACGCCTTCAACGCAGCACTCGACCGGCTCGAAAACGGTTTCTCCGTTCAGCAGCAGTTTCTCGCGTCAGCCGCGCATGAGCTCCAGACACCGCTGACCTTGATCCGAGGCCAGATCGAGTTGCAACCGGAGATCGAGGACAAGGAATTGCTGCTTCGCGAAATCGATCTGATGGCTCGACAGGTTCGGCAGTTGTTGCACCTTGCGGAAGTCAGCGAGTCGCAGAACTTCAGTTTCGGCGAGGTGAGCATTGTCGACGTCGCACAGGACGTCGTGGCCTATCTCGCGCGCAAGGCCGACAGAAAGGAGGTCAAGCTGCAGCTCGAAACACGGGTGGCGCCGCCGTCGATCTGGGCGGACAGGAGCGCGTTGTTCATTCTGCTAAAGAACATTGTCGAGAATGCGATCAATGCGTCGCCTCTTAATGGCACGGTATTGCTGGTCGTCGACGGCGTTTCGGTGCAGGTCCAGGACGAAGGGCAGGGGATCAAGCAGGAGTATCTGCCATTTCTCTTCAAGCGGTTCTGGCGTGCGTCTGATGCCGGACACGAAGGCGCCGGACTCGGACTCGCAATCTGCAAGGAGATTGCCACGGCTCATGAATGGCGGTTGACCGTGAGCAGCCTGGTTTCGGGGACGCGGTTCGTTGTCTGGTTTTCGTAGCGCTGTGCAGGCGGTGTATTCCATGCAGATGCCGCGCTGATCGAGTTCTGCCGTCCTACGATGCTCAGGTTTCGGCTTGTGTGCGGTCTTTCCTCGTCTGGCGCGCAGATCAGTCCGTCCCCGGAAAATCCGTCCCCGACAACACTTCCACGATCGCGTCGAACACCAGCCGGACACGTGGCGGAACGGGTCCCCGTTGCGGCCGGTACACGCAGATGGGCCAAGGCTCGGGTGCCAGCGCGTCGAGCACGCTCACCAGTTTGCCGGTGCGCAGATAAGGCTGTGCGAGATAGCTGGCAAGTTGCCCGTAGCCGAGACCGGCCAGCACGGCCTGGCATTCGGCTTGAGGATCGTCGGTCACGAAGGCTGACGGCCCCGGTGTGAACTGCTCGCCTTGCGCGAACTGCCACGGCCATTTGCGGCCGGTATTGCGGTCCAGCAGCGCGGTGGTCGGCACCTCGCCGAGTTGCTGCACGGTGTCCGGCCGTCCGGTGCGGCGTATTAGCTTCGGCGTCGCCACGACAAAAAAACTGGCCTTGGAGACGGAGCGGACCACGAACCGGCTGTCCCGCATGAAGCCGACTCGAACGCCGATATCGATCCGCTCTTCGATCACATCGCTAATCTGATCCGACAAGCGCACGTCGAGGGTGATACCTGGATGCTGCTGCGCGACTCGCGTCAACACGGGCATCAGATGAGTTTCGCCAATCGCCTTGGGCGCTGTGATCCGCACGAGGCCGCTCAAACCGGCCTCGGCATCCGGGCGGCCCGGTTGCAGGAGATCGTCGGCCTGCCGTACGAGTTCGCGGGCGCGCGCGGCCAGCACCTCGCCTGCTTCGGTTGCGCGTACGCGCCGGGTATTGCGGTGAAACAGCACTTCGCCGACCAGCGATTCGAGCTCCTGCACGGCTCGCGTGACCGACTGCGGCGATGCACCCAGGCGCGTGGCGGCGTCTTTGAAACTGTTCGCTTCGACAGCGGCGCAATAGAGTCTCAGCAATTCCAGACGGTTCTGCATCACGCCTCCTGCAGGTTCGATGATACGTTTGACGATTCCAGATTATGGAATTGTCAAATCGTATCATTTCCATTGAGCGGTGCCGTCGCGGCTCCCATAATCAGCTCACACCAAGGCATTTCGCCTTTTCAAGGGAGCGGATCATGAGTCACGGTATCGAAGGAAAAGTAGTTGTTATCACGGGTGCAAGCAGTGGTTTGGGTGAAGCGACGGCGCGTCTGTTGTCGTCGAAGGGCGCGGCGCTGGTGCTGGGTGCGCGGCGTCTCGACCGCCTCGAAAAGATTGCCGGGGAACTTCGCGCGAGGGGCGGCAAAGTCGAGGTGCTTGCCACCGATGTCACACGCCGTGCCGATGTGGACGCGTTGGTCGCGCTGGCAGTTGAACGCTTCGGCAAGGCCGACGTGATCGTCAACAACGCTGGCCTGATGGCGATCGCGCCGCTGGCGGAGACCAAGGTCGACGAGTGGGAGCGAATGATCGACATCAATATCAAAGGCGTGCTGTACGGCATCGCTGCTGCGCTGCCGGTGTTTCAGAAGCAGGGCAGCGGGCACTTCATCAATGTCGCGTCGGTGGGCGGGATCAAAGTGTTCAGCCCTGGCGGCACCGTATACAGCAGCACCAAGTTCGCAGTGCGGGCGATATCCGAAGGATTGCGGCACGAAGTCGGCGGCGCGATTCGCACGACCATCGTGTCGCCAGGCGTAATCGATTCGGAGCTGAAGTTGGGCAGTTCGCACGAAGCCAGCGCGAAGATGCTCGACGAGTTCTATCAGCAGGCTATCCCTGCGGACTCGGTGGCGCGGGCAGTGGCGTATGCGATCGAGCAGCCGGCGAACGTCGATATCAACGAGATCGTGCTGCGCCCAACTGTGCAGGAGTTTTGAAGCGGAACGGCGGTTGCTGAAGGGGCCGTTTCACGGACCCCTCCTCTGCGCTCGCGGATGCTTACTGAGCGCCGAGCTTCTTGATGAGGACGTCGAGTTGCGCCATCTTGTCGTCGGTCAGGTCGGTCAGGTCGGTCAGCGGCGCGCGCACCGGACCTGCGCGTCGAAGTCGGTGACGCGGAAGGACAGCAGGCCTTCGGAGATGATGGTTTTGAGTTCTTGAGGCGTCGTCATGGCGTAGTCACGTTATTTTTTTGTAAGAAGCAGCGGCCATCGAGACCGCCGCCGAAGGAATGTTCTGACTTAGCGTACGAGACACGGACGCTTGTTATCGAACTTCCAGTTCGGAATCAGGAACTGCATGGCGATGCCGTCGTCGCGAGCGCCCAGGCCGTGTTGTTGATACAGCGCGTGGGCCTTGTCCAGTTCGTCCAGATCGAGCTCGACGCCAAGGCCGCCCTTTTCCGGCACCTTCACTTTGCCGCCCACGATTTGCAACGGATTGCGGGTCAGGCGCTGACCGTCCTGCCAGATCCAGTGGGTATCGATGGCGGTGATCTTGCCGGGCGCGGCGGCGGCGACCTGGGTGAACATCGCGAGAGAAATATCGAAGTGGTTGTTCGAATGCGAGCCCCACGTCAAACCCCACTCATTGCACATCTGCGCGACCCGGACAGAGCCTTGCATCGTCCAGAAGTGCGGGTCGGCGAGCGGAATGTCCACCGATTGCAGCTGGATGGCGTGGCCCATCTGGCGCCAGTCAGTCGCGATCATGTTGGTGGCGGTCGGCAAGCCGGTGGCGCGGCGGAATTCAGCCATCACTTCGCGGCCGGAATAACCATTCTCGGCGCCGCATGGGTCTTCCGCGTAGGCCAGTACGTGGTGTTTGTCGCGGCACAGACGAACTGCTTCGGAAAGCGACCACGCGCCATTCGGGTCAAGCGTCACGCGCGCCTTCGGGAATCGTTCGGCAAGTGCCGTCACCGCTTCGATTTCGGCGTCGCCGGGCAGCACGCCGCCCTTGAGCTTGAAATCGTTGAAGCCATAGCGTGCTTGAGCGGCCTCAGCGAGGCGCACCACCGCTTCGGGCGTCATGGCTTCTTCGGTGCGAAGACGTTCCCAATCGTCGCGGCCGTCTGCTCCGTTTGCGTACGGCAGATCGGTTTTGTTCCGGTCGCCGATGTAGAACAGGTAGCCGAGCATTTCGACTTCGTCGCGCTGCTGGCCTTCGCCGAGGAGTGCGGCAACCGGTACGCCCAGATGCTGCCCGAGCAAATCGAGCAACGCTGCTTCGAGCGCGGTCACTGCATGGATGGTCGTGCGCAGGTCGAAAGTCTGCAAGCCGCGTCCGCCGGCGTCGCGGTCGGCGAACTGCGTGCGCGCTTTGTTGAGCACGGCCTGAAGGTTGCCGATCGACTGACCCACGACGAGCGGACGCGCATCGTCGATGGTCTTGCGAATGCTCTCGCCGCCGGGGACTTCACCGACACCGGTGTTGCCGGCGCTGTCGCGCAGAATCACGATGTTGCGCGTGAAGAACGGGCCATGTGCGCCGCTCAGGTTCATCAACATGCTGTCACGACCGGCGACTGGAACAACGCGCAATTCGGTGACCGTCGGCGTGGCGTTCGATTGGGAAGTAGGTGTGGACATGAGAGTTGGACCAGGTAAGTTAGGAATCCGACCAGCAGGGGCCGTCTTGGCGTGCGGCGCCAGGCGCGGATGCAAGCGCCGATACAAGTATCGAAAAGAAAGCTGGAAGCGCGTTGCTCATGATGTGCTGTTCGTTGCGGTCAGTGGGCGTTGCTTTGGACGGCCGGCGCCAGCGCGTCACGCTTCGCGAAACGATTGCGGGTGAGGAAGCCGGCTGCCGCAGCGATGAGCGATGCCACGCCCAGCGCGTACAGGCCGCCGGAAATCGAGCCGGTGTGCTGCTGCAGATAGCCGAAAGCGGCAGGCGCGAAGAAGCCGCCGAGGTTGCCGACCGAGTTGATCAGCGCAATCACGCCGGCTGCGACGCGTGCGTCCAGATAGCCCTGCGGAATGGGCCAGAACAGTGATGAAGCAGCCTTGAACCCGATCGCGGAGAAGCAAATCGCCACGAACGACAGAACAGGATTGCCGGACGTCGAAGCAAACAGCCCGCAAGCCGCGATGACGAGCGCTGCCGCGAGCCATGCCTGCTGGAAGCGCCACTTCGCTGACAGCACCGCAAAACAGTACATCGCAACCATGGCAATGAGCCACGGTATCGCGTTGAACATCCCGACTTCGAAGTCCGAGAGTCCGCCCATCTTTCTGATGATCGTCGGAAGCCAGAAGGTGGCCGCGTAGATCGTCAGTTGAATCGCGAAGTAGAGGAAGCAGAACAGAAGGATTTGCGGGTCCTTCAGCAGTTTCGCCGTCGGCAGGTGCGCAGCGCCGAGCGCGTCGCGCTCGGCCTGCTCAGCAGCGATGGCCTTGGCGAGAATCTCCTGTTCGTCGGCCGTCAGCCACGTGGCGTCGCGAATACGTGACTTCAACAACATCCAGCTCACGGCGCACAGGACGACCGAAAAACCGCCTTCGACGAGAAACATCCACTGCCAGCCGTGCAGTCCTAAACCGCGGATCGAAAGAAGGGCACCCGTAATCGGCCCGGAAAGCACCGATGCCAGCGCAGAGCCGGCGAGGAAAACCGCGACGGCCTTGCCGCGCTCTTTCTGTGGCAGCCATTGCGTGAAATAGAAAACAACGCCGGGGAAGAAGCCGGCCTCAGCAATGCCCAGCAGAAAGCGCAGCACGTAAAACGACGTGTCGTTCCAGACGAAAGCCATGGCCGCGGCCACGAGACCCCACGTGCCCATAATGCGCGTGAGCCAGGCGCGAGCTCCGTACTTCTGCATCAGAACGTTCGAAGGCACTTCGAACAACGCGTACCCGATGAAGAACAAACCGCTTCCGAGTCCATACGCAGCGGCCCCGATGCCCAGATCCGCCTGCATATGCGAATTGACAAAGCCAATGTTCACGCGGTCGATGTAGTTCGCGATAAACATGATCAGGAAGAGCGGCAGCACGTGCCGCTTGACCTTGGAAACCGCGGATTCGAGCGAGCCGGCCGCGGTGGCGAGAGCAGATGTCAAGGTTGTCTCCAGTGTCGGCCGCTTCGACGGCCTGATCGAACGCAACGCGCCGCGTCCGGCAGCAGCGGGATATACCTCGCCATCAAATGCGAGATACGTTGTCAGACGACAGTCTACTTTCCTGGCCTGTGCTTTCCAACGGAGTGTTTACCCTGCCATCGTAGGCCTTGTATGTTGCTGGTAAGGAGAACGTGCTGTTCCGGTGCTGAATCTCATACAGGTCAACTAAGACGTCTGATGACTAGGATTTTGCCTGCCGCCGATTTGGACTGCGCTATGATGACCCTGTCGAGACGTCAGACGACGTTACGCGCACACGCAACGTGTGCTTTTCCAGCTGATGAGTCCACAAGCCACAAAATGAGCAGCCTAACCGAGAAGGTGGTGGCCACCCTTTCCGACGAAATCCGCCGCGGCACCCTGAGGCCGGGCGACCGGATTCCGACCGAGGTCGAGATGATGAAGCAGCTCTCCGTGAGCCGCTCCGTTGTTCGCGAGGCGATTTCGCGCCTGCAGGCGGCGAAAGTTGTCGAGACACGTCACGGCATCGGCACATTTGTATTGGCGCCGGCCGCGGAAGAGCCGATGCAGCTGCCTGCCGCCGATCTTTCCAACATGCTCGACGTGATGGCCATCATCGAGTTCCGTATCGACGTCGAGGCCGCATCCGCCGCTCTGGCGGCGGCGAGGCGCACCGAGCAGAATCTCAAGCAGATTCGCAGCGCGCTGGAGCGTTTCGAGTCCGAACTGGAGCGAAAGAATACCGACGTGCTGGCGCACGACATCGAGTTTCATTTGCAGATCGCGCGAGCCAGCGGGAATCGCTACTTCTTCGACGTTCTCAGTCAGCTCGGCCGCGCGGTGAGCCCGCGCACGCGGCTCGGCTCCGCCGAGATCGCGGAGCTCGACCATATCGAGCACCTGCGCAACGTGCTGAGCGAGCATCAGATGATCTACCGGGCAATCGAACGTCAGGACCCGGACGACGCGCGTGCCGCCATGCGGATGCACCTGAGCAACAGCCGCGAACGACTTCGGCGCGCACATGAGTTGAGCAAGGCGGGCGTGTAGAGGGCGGGGGACCACGATCCCTTGCTGCGCTCCGTCGACAGCCAGCCTTCACTCACGCCAATCTGCGCCACCTGTTTCGCGACTGCATCGGCCAGCCGCCTGGCGTCCGCCGACACGCATGAACGTCATCTCACGACGAGTTGCATGCCGCAGCAAAGGATGAAGACAAGAAGGGCAGCGGCGACTGCCATATTCAGCGGGTAGCGCATGGTTCACCCGACGCTAGCATTGCAGAGCCTTTATCCTAATCAACTGATGGAAGATGAAAAGTGGGCAGTGGGCGGCTATGTGCGAAAGCCAACGTAACCAGCCGGCTTAAACGGCTGTTTTTGTGCGGGAGCGCTTCCAACCGCGCAAGCGTTGCGCCGGGTTGCAATGCGTCGTTGTGGCTGCATTGCAACCCGCAAGCGCGCAACTTAAGCGCCGCGCCCAGAGCGTGACGGTGACTTGTTACTGCGACACGGCAGGCTGCTGCATGCCCGCCGGCGCGCCGCGTGGCAGCTTGTTCGCCGCGGCCAGGTCTTCCGTGAGACTGGTGCGCAGCGTCGCGATCGCCTGGTCCGGGTTGGCCGGCTTCAACTGCTCACGAGCAAGCGAGTCGTACACGTAATGGCGCAGCATCGGATCCTGCGTCTTGTTCAACACCTCGTGATATATCGCGACGATGTCGCCTTCGCGTCCGCTCATCGCATACAGACGGCGCAGCTGTTCCAGATCGTTGACCACCGCGAAGTCCGGACCCATCGGCCCGTGAGGCGGCAGCGCGTCGCCGCGATGCGGCTCGCCGCGCGCATGGTCCGCTGCGGGCTGCGGCGGTGGCGTTTCCTGCGCAAGCGCGGCGCCTGCGGCAACGGTCAATACAGCGGCCAACGCCGCGCTCACCAATCTTTTATTCATGATGTCGCTCCCATTGAGACAACGCCGGCGCTACAGTGCGCCAGCGCATCAGCAACGATAGTCGACATGGCGTTTCGCCGGGTTACTGACGCCTCGTTGTAACTTACAAAGCCTTGCAGGCAGCCCAGCCGAACCGGTCAAACGAGCCGGCATGGCACGGCCGACGCCAGGGTGTGCCCGCTGGCGCAATAACGCCGGATAGCGCATGATGGCAATGATGTGCCGTCCGACCCCACAAGCAGCAAGCGTTCGCGGGACGCGCGGCACACGCGAGGCCACCGGTCATATGTCGAGAGAAGTGCAGCGCGGCGATGCCCGGTCGGCAAGTATCCAATACGTTAAGGAGGATTTCGCATGGACCGACCTGACGCCGCCAATCCGTTTGGCGATTTCACCAAAATGCTGGAACAGTTCAAGCTCCCCGGCTTCGACGTGCCCGCCATCATGGAAGCGCGACGCAAAGACGTCGAAGCGCTGGTTCAAGCCAATCAAACCGCTTTTCAAGGCATGCAGTCGCTCGCGCAGAAACAGGCGGACATGCTGCGCTCCACGCTGGGCGAATTGCAATCGCTGACGGGGCAGTTGTCGACGGGCGGCGCCGCGCCTTCAGCTAAAACCGCCGAGCTGATCCAGCAAAGTTTGCATAAGTCGCTCGCCGATATGCAGCAGCTCGCGCAGGCCGCGTATCAAACACAAGCCGAGTCGTATGCGGTGATCGCAAAACGTGTGGAAGAAAACGTGCAGGAGCTTAAATCGCTTTTACAGCAACAGAAGAAATAAGGGCGCGTCGCATGGCTCGATTCGAGCACGACGTGGCCTGACGAAGTATCGATGCCGCGGGGCGACCATCGGGTCACCCGCGGTATTTTTTTGCCTGAGTAACGCGGGTTCAAACAGGTCTTTTCTATTCATACAAAAGCCGTCCGATCCGACTGTTATCGTCAGATGAAAACGGCAATTTAAGGCCAATTTCTCAGCGCTTGCTTACATACGCGCTGACATGCGCGACGCTTCGATATTTTTCTGCGTCCGCGCGAGTTTTTCGCACACCTGTTCGCTTTAAACGGCATATAGCGCAAATATATGCGCCGATGCGCCGCCCCTTGTGAATTCCGTCCCAAAAAGTCAAACACGCGCGAACGGCGCCGAGGCGGCGGAAGGTTTGAATCGCCTCGCAAACGATTGCAATGTCATGCCGCGATGCCTAAAGTTTCGCGTCGCCACTCCGTAGACGCATTCACGCAACCCCACTGGTGTGAATGCAGAACCGGCACCGCCGGTCGGGGAGTGCGCCCCTAGTTCGTCGTTTGCGGTCGGTTTTGCGCCGGCCACGAGCGTTTTACCTCGAAGGAATTCTCGTGAAACCGATGCTCTCTACAGGCATTGCTCGCGCAATGCTCGGGGCAAGCTGCGTGCTGTCGTTTGCCGCACATGCCACGCTCGGCCAGAACGCCAGCACTGTCGACAGCGATCAAACGCGCATGCGTGCAGTCGCTCATACGGCCACCACGCAAAGCGCGTATTCAGTACACGTGATGACGATGCCGTCCGGCACGCTGGTGCGCGAGTACGTTGCACCCAACGGTATCGTCTTCGGCGTCGCGTGGGAAGGTCCGACGCTGCCGGATCTGAAGTCCATGCTGGGCGCCGCATTCGACCAATACGTCGCGGCCACCGCGACGCGCCGGGGAACGCCGCTCGCGGTCTCCAACAGCGATCTGGTGGTCTACTCCGGCGGCCATCTGCGCGCGTTCTCCGGCCATGCCTATCTGCCGCAAGCGGTGCCCGCGGGCGTCGATGTCGGCGTCATTCAATAACGGAGCGCGTCATGCGTCATACGTCTTCGTTCATCACCTTGTTGTGCGCGACGCTGCTCGCGTTGCTGGTCAGTGCCTGCGGCGGCGGGGGCGGCGGCTCCAGCGGCGCGACCACGTCGAGCAACTCCGCGACGTCGTCCGGTTCCTCCACCTCGACCAGCACGTCGGCTGGCCCGACCGTCACCAATACGTCGCCTTCGCCGCAAGTGGTGGCGGCCAATGCGGTGCGCGTCAGTGCCGATTCCGGCGTGAGCGGCGTGCCGAACATGCCGTTCGTCAGCGTGACGATTTGTGCGCCCGGCACCAGCCAGTGCCAAACCATCGATCATGTGCTGGTGGATACCGGTTCGTGGGGCTTGCGCGTGTTCGCGGCGCAATTGCCTGCATCGATGACATTGCCGCAGCAAAAGGACGGCTCGGGCAAACTGGTCGCCGAATGCATGCAGTTCTTCGACGGCTACACGTGGGGTCCGGTGAAGCTTGCCGACGTGCAGATCGCCGGTGAAAAAGCCGCCTCGTTGCCGATCCAGGTGATCGACCCGAGCTACGCTTCGGTGCCGGGCGACTGCTCGGGAGTCGGTTCGCCGCGCAATACGCCGGCTGCCTTGCAGGCCAACGGCGTGCTCGGCATCGGCGTGTTCAAGCACGACTGCGGCGCGAATTGCGTGCTGCAGGCGGTGCCCGCCACTTACTACGGCTGTAACGGCTCGGCGTGCACGGGGATTGCGCTGGTCGAAGCGTTGCAGGTGGCCAATCCGATTCCGTACTTCACCACCGACAACAACGGATCGATCCTGAGCCTGCCGACGGTGTCGGGCGGCGCGCCGGCGATTACCGGGCAACTGGTGTTCGGCATCGGCACGCAGGCCAACAATGCGCTAGGCAATGCGCAGGTGATCGGCGTAAGTCCGTCCACCGGCACCTTCACGACGGTGCAGAACGGCACGACGTATTCGCGCAGTATTCTGGACAGCGGCTCGACCGGTCTGTTCTTCCAGACCAGTGCGTTGCCGGTGTGCGCGAGTCCGAATAACGCGTACTACTGCCCGAGCTCGACCCAGCAGTTGAGTGCGATGATCGAAGGCGTTAACGGCATCACGAGCGCGGTCACGTTCAGTGTCGGCAACGCCACGTCGATCTCGCAGACGTACAGCGGCGATGCGGCGCTGCCGTTGCTGGCTGGCCCGGCCTTCGTGACGTCGGCGATCTTCGACTGGGGGCTGCCGTTCTTCTACGGCCGTAATGTGTACGCCGCCGTCGAGCAGCAGACGACGCCGGGCGGCACCGGTCCTTACGTCGCGTATTGAGCGCTATCGGCGCCGCGCAGCGCGCTTGTGCGGCGCCGTCGTTGCGATGGGCCCGGCTTGTAGCGGCGGTAACGGCGGTTCTGACGGTGCCACTACCTGAGCCACGGGCGCTTGCGCGGGCTCCTGTGACATCACGGCTTGAGCAACCGGTTGAGCGGGCGGCGGTGGCGGCGCGCCTTGATCTACAGGCTGCGTCGGCGCTTGGGACACAACGGTTTGCGCAAGCGGTTGTGTGGCAGGTTGCGCCGCCGGCGGCGCAACCGCCCGCGCGGTCCGCCTGACCTTTTTCATTGCACCAGCGCCGGCGGCCGCCGGCGCTACCGCTTCCCGCGTCTGCGACTTATCGCCTGCCGCCGCAATCACCCGATGCACGAAGCGCAGCTTGTCCACCACCGGCGAGGCCAGCGCGAACGGATAGCCATCGGGCATCCCGAGGCTGCGGTTCAAACTGTTCAGCGCGTACGTGAGCGGAAACCAGCGCTTTATCAGATTCTCGAAGCTGGCGTCTTCGACCGGCGTGCGGTCGGTCAGCGTCGGCTCGCTCGGGTCGTCGGGCAACAGCGCGACGCCGTACGAGGTCGCCGTATCCAGTACGTCGACGATCATCAAGTAGTGCGCCCACGTCTCGGCCCAATCTTCCCAGGGATGCATCGTGGCATATGCGCTGATGAAGGACGCCTGCCAGTCGGCCGGCGCGCCGTCGCGATAGTAGGCCGTCAGCGCCTTGCCGTAGTCGGCGCGTTCGTTGCCGAACAGCTTGCGATACGGCCTGAGCCAGCGCGGGTTGTGCTCCACCAGCTGGCTGAAGTAGTAGTGGCCCGTCTCATGGCGGAAGTGGCCGAGCAGGGTGCGATACGGCTCGCCCATCGCGGTGCGGACCTTTTCGCGGTAGGCGTCGTCGGCTTCGGCGATGTTCAGCGTAATGAGGCCGTTGTCGTGGCCGGTCATCACCCGTTCGCCGTCGTCGCCGTCTTCGAGGAATTCGAAGGCGAGGCCACGCTCCGGGTCGTCCTGGCGCGATTGAACCTCGAGGCCGAGCGCGGCCAGCGTGTACAGCAGGCGCCGTTTCGCCACTTCCAGCCGGTACCAGTAGAGCCGGTTGTCCGGCGCGCCCAGATTCGGAATCGTGCGGGTCAGCTGACAGGCGCGGCACAGCGTGTCGGGCGACCCGGCGGGGATCATCCAGTTGCAGACGTTTTCGACGGCGTAGTTGTGACACTGCCGGAACAGCGCGCCCTCGGCACGCGGATGCAGGCTGCGCCAGCGCGCTTCGCCGGCTTCTTCGAAGGCACTGATTTCGGCCAGTTCCGGCACATAGCCGAGCAACGCTTCGCAACGTTCGCAACGCACGTTTTCATAGAACACAAGGTGCGAGCAGCGATTGCAGTGGAAGGTTTTCATCGATCGGAGGCTCCGCAATCTTCATGCCTTATTTGCCAGACGTCACTGGTTTAACGCACATTACGTGCATGATCGTGCATCGGCGCTGCGCCGCTTTGGTGCGCCGGGTCAGAAAAGGCAGTGGAAAGACGCGCTGTTCGATCGACCGGACGGTCGGCAGAGGCGGCAAACTTCGAAGAAGGCTGTAATCCGGGCAGTGCAGACAGTTCACCCGGTTTTTCGATCCACGGCATGAAGCTTGCTTTTTGGCGGGCTGCCATCCCTTGTCCAGGAGTCCAGTGTGTCCATACGCGTCGCGTTGAATCATGTCACACATTATCGCTACGACAGGCTGGTTGCACTGTCGCCTCAGGTCGTGCGTCTCAGGCCGGCGCCTCACTGCCGGACGCCGATTCTGTCGTATTCGATGCGGGTCGAGCCGGCCCAGCATTTCATCAACTGGCAGCAGGACGCGTTCGCCAACTATCAGGCGCGTCTGGTGTTCCCCGAGAAAACGCGCGAGTTCAAGGTGACCGTGGATCTGGTCGCCGAGATGGCCGTCTACAACCCGTTCGATTTCTTTCTCGAACCGTCCGCAGAGGAGTTCCCCTTCGAGTATGCGCCGGGCCTCGCGCAGGAACTCGCGCCGTACCTCGTCAAACGCACCCCGACGCCGCGCTTCGCCGAATTTGTCGCGAGTATCGACCGGACGCCGAAACGCACCGCCGACTTCCTCGTCGAACTGAATCAACGGCTGCAGCATGACATCCGCTATCTGATCCGCATGGAGCCGGGCGTGCAGACGCCCGAGGAAACGCTGACCAATGCGTCGGGTTCGTGCCGCGATTCGGGCTGGCTGCTGGTCGAGACTTTGCGGCAACTGGGTCTGGCGGCGCGCTTCGTGTCCGGCTACCTGCTGCAACTCGCGCCCGATACCAAAGCCATCGATGGCCCGAGCGGCACCGAAGTCGACTTCACCGATCTGCACGCCTGGTGCGAGGTGTACTTGCCGGGCGCCGGCTGGATCGGCCTCGATCCGACTTCCGGCCTGCTCGCGGGTGAAGGACACATTCCGGTTGCCTGCACGCCGGAACCCGGCAGCGCGGCGCCGATTTCCGGCGCGGTCGACGAATCCGAAGTCGAGTTCGAGCACGCGATGTCGATCGAGCGCGTGCTGGAAACACCGCGTGTCACCAAGCCGTACAGCGAAGAGGTGTGGAGCGACGTGCTGCAAATGGGCGCGCAGGTCGACGAGCGCCTGACCGACATGGACGTGCGCCTGACGATGGGCGGCGAGCCGACCTTCGTGTCGGTACGCGATCGCGACGCCGCCGAATGGAACACCGACGCGCTCGGACCCACCAAGCGCGGCTATGCGGTCGCGCTGATGGCCAAGCTGCGCGCGCGTTACGGCGCGAACGGCTTTTTGCATATCGGCCAGGGCAAGTGGTATCCGGGCGAGCAGTTGCCGCGCTGGGCGATGTCGCTCTACTGGCGCGCCGACGGCGAGCCGTGCTGGCAAGACCCGTCGCTCTTTGCTGACGAACGGGAGCCGGGCACCTACACCGCCGAGGACGCGCAACGTTTCCTCGCGCATCTGGCGGGCAAGCTGTCGGTCGACAAGACGTGCATCCACGCCGGTTTCGAGGACGTCTGGTACTACCTGTGGCGCGAGCGCCGTCTGCCGGTCAACGTGGATCCATTCGATGCACGCCTCGACGACGAACTCGAGCGCGTGCGTCTGCGGCGCGTGTTCGACGCCGGCCTGGTTGCCGCCACCGGCTACGTGCTGCCGCTCGCGCGCGAACGCGACGTGCCGCATCAGCCGCCGACGTGGGTCACGGGCCGCTGGTTCCTGCGTGACGAACGCATGTACCTGATCCCCGGCGACTCGCCAATGGGTTATCGCTTGCCGCTCGACTCGCTGCCGTGGGTGTCGAAGACCGACTATCCGTATCAGCACGCCCACGATCCATTTGCGCCGCCGGTGCCATTGCGCTCGGCCGCGCAATTGCGGATGCAGTACGAAGGCGAGTCCCGCAACATGACCGCCGCCGATGCGCGCAGTGCGGCTGCGTTGTCTTCGTCGGCGGCGGATTTGCTGAGCGGCATGCCGGGTAGCGGCGCATTGGCCTATGCGCCGGACCAGCAACGAGCGCCTGCACGCGGCGAATCATCGAAGGAAACGATCCGCACGGCGATCTGCGTCGAAGCGCGCGACCCGAAGCGCGCGGCCGGTCCGAAGGCCGAAACCGAGGCGTTCGGCAGCGGCCACAAGCTGCTGCATGTGTTCATGCCGCCGCTCACCGAACTCGACGACTTTCTCGACCTGCTCGCCGCGGTCGAAGCGACGGCCGCCGAGTTGCAGATGAAGGTGATCGTCGAAGGCTATCCGCCGCCGCGCGACGCCCGCCTCAAAGTGTTGCAGGTGACGCCGGACCCGGGCGTGATCGAGGTGAACATTCACCCGGCGTCGAGCTGGGAGCAGTTGGTCAGTCACACCGAGTATCTGTATCAGTCGGCGCATGAAACCTATCTGAGCACCGAGAAGTTCATGACCGACGGCCGGCATACCGGCACCGGCGGCGGCAATCACTTCGTACTCGGCGGCGCGACGCCCGCCGACAGTCCGTTCCTGCGCCGTCCCGATCTGCTGGCCAGTTTGATCGCGTACTGGCACAACCATCCGTCGCTGTCTTATCTGTTCTCCGGGCTGTTCATCGGGCCGACCAGCCAGGCGCCGCGCGTCGATGAAGCGCGCAACGATCAGGTGTATGAACTGGAGGTGGCGTTCCGCGAATTGCAGCGGCAGATCGACCTGCTCGGCGGACGTGAAAGCGCGAATTTGCCGGCATGGATGATCGACCGGTCGCTGCGCAACATCCTGATCGATGTGACCGGCAACACGCACCGCGCCGAGTTCTGCATCGACAAGCTCTATTCGCCGGATGGCCCGACCGGCCGGCTTGGCCTGCTGGAATTGCGCGGCTTCGAAATGCCGCCGCACGCGCGCATGAGCCTGGTGCAGCAGTTGTTGCTGCGCGCGCTGGTGGCGCGGTTCTGGCACACGCCGTACACGCAGCGGCTCACGCGCTGGGGCACCGAACTGCACGACCGCTTCATGCTCGGCACCTTCGTGAAGATGGATTTCGACGACGTGCTGGGCGAACTGAACGAGGCCGGTTTTGCGTTCGACAGCAGCTGGTTCGCGCCGCACTTCGAGTTTCGCTTCCCGCTGGTCGGCCAGACCACGGTGAACGGCGTCTCGCTGACCATCCGCAATGCGCTCGAACCGTGGCACGTCATGGGCGAAGAGGGCTCGGTGGGCGGCACGGTGCGGTACGTGGATTCGTCGGTGGAAAGGCTCGAAGTGCGCGCGCTCGGCTTGAACGGCAACCGCCATGTGCTGGCCGTCAACGGCGTGCCGGTGCCGTTGCAGCCCACCGGCCGCGTCAGCGAATATGTGGCCGGCGTGCGTTTTCGCGCGTGGTCGCAGCCATCGGCGCTGCATCCCACCATCGGCGTGGATGCGCCGCTCACTTTCGACCTGGTCGATACATGGAGTGGCCGTTCGGTGGGCGGATGCCAGTATCATGTCGCTCATCCGGGTGGACGTAGTTACGAGACGTTCCCGGTCAACTCCTACGAAGCGGAAAGCCGGCGGCGCGCGCGCTTCTTCGCGTCCGGGCATACGCCGGGGCCGCTCGCGGTGGACACGCCGCAGCGTAGTCTGGAGTTTCCGTTCACGCTGGACCTGCGCTACTGGTAAAACGCAGCACACCTTTAAAACGACACGACCTTGGCCTTTCAATCGACTTTTCCCTTCGAAGCGTCCGCGGCTCGCGCGGACGCTTCATCCCTGCTGCGGCTGTTGCCGGCCTACGAAGGACATTGGGACGAGTTGCGTGACGCGTCGGGAGCACTGCGCGAACCATGGCGGCAATTCTTCGAGCGCCTCGGCGAAGACGGCATCGCGCGGCTGGAGCACAACTGCGAGTCGGTTGCGCAGCAGATCCGCGATAACGACATCAGCTACAACGTCTACTCGGACAACGGCGAGCCGCGGCCATGGGCGCTCGACCTGCTGCCGTTCCTGATCAGCGAGGCCGAGTGGGCGCATATCGAGCGAGGCGTGACGCAGCGCGCGCATCTGCTCAATGCGATCGTCGCCGATATCTACGGCCCGCAGACCCTGCTCCACCGCGGGCAGTTGCCGCCCGCACTGGTGTACGGGCATCCGGGGTATCTGCGCTCCGTGAGGGGCTTCACGCCGCCGGGCGGCCAGTATCTGCAAGTGGTCGCGCTCGATCTTGCGCGCACGCCGAGCGGCGATTGGACCGTGATGGCGCACCGCACCGAGGCGCCATCCGGCCTCGGCTACGCGCTGGAAAACCGGCTGATCGTGTCGAGCCTGTTCGCCGATCCGTTCCGCACGATGCGCGTGAGCCGCCTCGCGCCGACCTATTCGCAGTTGATCGCGACGCTCGTGCAAGCGGCGCAGGCAACCATGCGTCACGACACGGCCGCCAAAGACCACTCGCCGCATATCGCGTTGCTCACACCGGGGCCGTTTAGCGAAACCTACTTCGAGCACGTGTTTCTCGCGCGTTATCTGGGCGTCACGCTGGTCGAAGGCAAAGACCTGACGGTGCGCGACGACATGCTGTATCTGAAGACACTCGCCGGTCTCGAGCGCGTGCACGTCGTGCTGCGCCGTCTGGACGATGCGTTCTGCGATCCCGTCGAACTGCGCGCCGACTCGACCATCGGCGTGCCCGGTCTGTTGCAGGTGATGCGCGCGGGCAACGTGATCGTGTCGAACGTGCCGGGTTCGGGCTTCGTCGAATCGCCGGCGTTGCATGGTTTTCTGCCGGGCATCGCCGAAGTCCTGCTCGACGAAGATCTCGTGTTGCCGAGCGTGCCGACCTGGTGGTGCGGTGAAGAGGCGGCGCGCGAGCACGCCTTCAGGCGTCTGGACGAAGCGCTCCTCGTGCCGACGTGGCCGGTCGCGCCACGCGATGCGCCACCCGGCATCCAGCAGGGCAGGCAGCGGCTCGCATCATGGCGCGAACGCATCGAAGCCATGCCCGACACCTTCACGATCCAGCAGCTGCTGCGCTTTTCGTGCACGCCGCGCTACGAAGACGGCACGCTTGGCCGCCGCCCCTCGGTGCTGCGCGTCTATGCGATCGCGGATTTCAACGGCGGCTGGCATGTGATGCCAGGCGGCTTCACCCGGATGGCCGCCGAACGCCAGGCGACCGTCTCGATGCAGTTCGGTGGCAGCAGCGTCGATACGTGGGTGCTGTCGAGCCAGCCGACTTCGACCTTCACGCTGCTGCCTTCGCCGATGCAACCCGCCGATCTCGCGCGCAAGCATCGGACCGTGTCGAGCCGCGCGGCGGAAAATCTCTTCTGGGCCGGACGCTACGGCGAACGCTCCGAAAACAATGTGCGGCTGTTGCGGCTGATTCTCGACTCGCTGGAAGGCAACGATGCCGACGCGATGTTTCCCACGCTCGTCGAGCTCGCCGTGTACTGCGGCCTCGTGCAGGCCGGTGACATGTTTTCGCCGCATTCGCCGCAAGCGTTCGAGCGCGCGCTGGTCGCGAATCTGAGCGAGACCACCGGCGCGGCGAGCATCGGCCAGAACCTTACCAGCCAGGCGCGTTCGAACGGTGAAGTGCGTGGGCGCTTGTCGAACGATCATTGGCGCACGATTCTCGCGGCGCGTAACGACTTCCGCGATGCGTTGCAAACGCTGATGCCGGCTACCGGCTCGAACGGCGGGGCATCGCAAGGCAACGGCCGCGGTGAGCGCATCGAGCGCATCGATCGTTATGACCGCGTGACGCTGATGAACGCGCTCGAACATCTGTCGGTGCAGTTGTCGGCGATCAGCGGCGCGCAAGGCGACCGCATGACGCGCGACGAAGCCTGGCGCCTGCTGTTCGCGGGGCGGCATATCGAACGTGTGTCGGCGATGACCTCGATTTTGCGCGTGGTCGCCGACAAGGGCCAGCTCGCGACGCCCGCCGGCTTCGATCTGCTGCTGCAACTGTTCGACAGCACGCTGACGTATCGCTCGCTCTATCCAGGCCGCTTCGAGGTACCTGCGTTGCTCGATCTGCTGGTCATCGAGCCGACCAATCCGCGTGGCCTGTACGGCGTCTATGAGCGTCTGCGCAATAAGCTCGACGAGATTTCCGCGGCGGCGGGCAGCATGCGGCATCGTCCGTTCGCGGAGCTGATGCCGCCCGCTGCGTCGCTGCCGACGCTCGAACGCCTGTGCGCGACCGATGACGACGGCGCCTACGTCGACCTGATCGCGGTATGCGATCAGATTGGCGGCTTCGTCGGCGCGGCGGCGCACGAGATCAGCGCGCGCTATTTCAGTCACGCGAGTACGGTTGCATCGCAGGTATGGTCATGAAGAGTCCACAAACCGTGTTGTCCGTATCGCATCGCACCACCTATCACTACTCGACGTACGTCGAGACCGCGCAGCATCTCGCGACGATCCGGCCGATCGTGTGCTCGTGGCAGCGCGTGGTATCGCATAGCGAACGTATCGAGCCGGAACCGTCGTATATGCATAGCCGTATCGATGCATTCGGCAACGACGTACTGTACTTCGCGTTGGACGCACCGCACGAGCGCCTGCAACTGGTCAGCGAAACGACGGTGGCGCTCACGCCGCGCTGGACCGACCTCGACCACGACGCGACGCCCGAATGGGAAGATGTGGCGGACGCGCTGCGTTTTCGCGTCGGCGGCCGGTTCCGGCGTGAGGTCGAATTCTGTTTCGCATCGCCGAATATCGTGCCGCGGCCGTCGCTGCGCGAATATGCATTGCCCAGCTTTCCACCGGGCACGCCGATCGCGGCGGGCGCGATCGATCTGATGCACCGGATTCATGAAGACTTCGAGTACAAACCGTCCGCGACCATGTTCGATACGCCCGCCGAACGCGCGTTCGAGTTGAAGAGCGGCGTATGCCAGGACTTCGCGCAAGTGATGATCGGCTGCTTGCGCTCGCTGGGTTTGCCGGCGCGGTATGTGAGCGGTTATCTGCGTAACGATCCGCCGCCGGGGCAACCGCGTCTGATCGGCGCGGATGCGTCGCATGCGTGGGTGTCGGTATATTGCCCGGGCAGCGGCTGGATCGATCTCGATCCGACCAATGACGTGCTCGCCGATATGGATCACGTGACGCTCGCGATCGGGCGCGATTACAGCGATGTGTCGTTGCTGCGCGGGACGATTCTGGGGGGCGGGGCGCATCGGGTGGAGGTGGGGGTCACGGTGTTGGCGCTTTGATCCTCCAGCAGGCTCGTCTTCTGATCAGACGACCGGCGACTTTTTAACACTTCGTCACCAACACGCCTGAAAGAACAAAAACTTGACTCTGTGCGTATGCACATATAGACTGCGCAGCATGAACCGTCCTCTCTCTTACGACGAATGCAACTGTTTCGCGCTGCGCCAGGCGGCGCGGCACGTCACGCAGATCTACGAACGCCATCTCGGGCAGGTCGGCCTGACGGCCGCGCAATTCACGATTCTCGCCAAACTGGCGCGCACGCCTAATTCGTCGATGGCGGACCTCGCCGACGCGATGGTGATGGAGCGCACCACGCTGGTCCGCGCGATGAAACCCTTGCAGCGCGACGGCTTGGTGACCGCGGAATCGGCTGAGCATGACGGCCGCACCTATCTGTTCAGTCTCACGGAGAAGGGTGAAACGACCTTCGACCAGGCCGCCATCGCCTGGCGGGCCGCGCAGGACGAGTTCGAAGAAAAGTTCGGCCACGCGCGCGCGAAAGCGCTGCGCTCCGAATTGTTCAGCATCACAGGCTAGAAAGCGCACAGCACAAGCTCGTTCCGACGGGCTTCAGTACGTCTGATTGTGTGCATACGCACTCACAGGAAAGGAGGTGCAGCGATGGAAGGACTACTCGACGACGACTGCTTTGCGATCCGCCAGGCCGCGCGCTACGTATCGCAGCTTTACGACCGCCATCTGGCGCATGTCGGTCTCACCATCACGCAGTTTTCGCTAATGGGGCGCTTAAGGCGTGAGGGCTCGATGACGATGAAGCAACTGGCTGAAGCCATGCGCATGCAGCGCACCACGCTGGTCCGCACGATCCAGCCACTGCGGCGTGACGGACTGGTGTCGAGCGAGGCGCTCGGTGCGGACCCGCGGGTATTGTCGATCGCACTGACCGCCGCGGGTGAAGAGCGGCTCAAGGCAGGGCGTGAGCATTGGTACGCGGCACAAGCCGAATTCGAGCACCGTTTCGGCGAGCAACGCGCGGCGGCATTGCGCGGCGAACTGTTCGCAATGACACGAGATTCCATCTGAAGCCCGCTGCTAGCGGAGCAAGGCCGGCGCAGTGAAAACGCGCTTTTTTTTCAGCCCAACCAGTGCATACGCACATTTAACCATGTCCACTACACCTTCGACTCTTGCACCGCCCAGCGCGGCAAACGCCGCCAAAGCCGCACGGCGTATTCCGTGGATGCGGCTCGCGATTATCTCGGTCCTCGCCGTGCTGGCGATCGCCGCGTCGTACTGGTTTATCGCCGGCCGCTTTGTGGAAACGACCGACGATGCATATGTCGGTGGCGACGTGACCGTAATGGCGCCGAAGGTGAACGGTTTCGTGACCGACGTGCTGGTGCGCGACAACCAGTTCGTGCATGCGAACCAGGTGCTGATCCGGCTCGACGCGCGCGATTACGACGCCCGCCTCGCGCAAGCCACCGCCGAAGTGCAGAGCGCGCAAGCCGCAGTCACCGAATTGCAGGCGAAGAAATCCTTGCAGCTCGCGACCATCAACGAGCAGGCCGCCGAGGTCCGCGCGTCAAGCGCCGAGTTGACGCGCAGCGCGGCCGATCAGACGCGCTATCGCGAACTGGTGAAGGACGATGCGGTATCGAATCAGGTCGTCGAACGCGCCGAGGCCGATCTGACCAAGGCGCACGCCGCGGTCGACCGCAGCAGCGCGGCGCTGACCGCGGCGCAACGCCAGATCGCCGTGCTCGACGCGCAGATCGGCGACGCCGAGGCGCGCATCGCGACCGCGCAAGCGGCGCAGCGGGTCGCGGCATTGAACGTCGAGTACACGACGATCCGCTCGCCGATCGACGGCTATGTCGGCAATCGCACCGCGCGCGTCGGACTGCTGGCGAATACCGGCGTTTCGCTGCTCACCGTGGTGCCGTCGAGCGGACTGTGGATCGACGCCAACTTCAAGGAAGACCAGTTGAAGAAGATGCACGTCGGCGACAGCGTCGATGTCGATCTCGATGCATCGAGCAAACGGATTCACGGCGTGGTCGAAAGCCTGGCGCCCGCGACCGGCGCGACCTTCAGCGTGCTGCCGGCGGAAAACGCCACCGGCAACTTCACGAAGATCGTGCAGCGCGTGCCGGTGCGGGTCCGCCTGAACGTACCCAAAGAGATGCAAGGCGTGCTGCGTCCCGGCTTGTCGGCGACGGTGAAGGTCCATGTCGACGCCAATAACGCGCCGGTCCGCGGATAAAGCCGATCATGAGCCCCGTCCACACCCACTTCGCTAATCCCGCCGACCAGCCGACGCGCACCAAAGTCTTCGCGTTCGCGCTGATGTGTCTCGGCTTTTTCATGGCGACGCTCGATATCCAGATCGTTGCGTCGTCGCTCAAAGATATCGGCGGCGGTTTGTCCGCGAGTCAGGATGAACTCTCGTGGGTCCAGACCTCGTATCTGATCGCTGAAATTCTGGTGATTCCGATGTCCGGTTGGCTTACGCGCGTGTTCTCGACGCGCTGGCTGTTCGCGTTCTCCGCGCTCGGCTTCACGATCACCAGCATGCTGTGCGGCCTCGCATGGGACATCAACTCGATGATCCTGTTTCGCGGCCTGCAAGGCGCGCTCGGCGCGGCGATGATCCCGACCGTGTTCACCACTGCGTTCGTGCTGTTTCCCGGCAAACAACGGCTGATCGCGTCCACCACCATCGGCGCGCTGGCGTCGCTCGCGCCGACCATCGGTCCGGTGATCGGCGGCTGGATCACGTCGCAATGGTCCTGGCACTGGCTGTTCTATCTGAATCTGGTGCCGGGCATCGCCGTCACGCTGATGGTGCCGAAGTATGTTCACATCGACGAGGTCGATCTTTCGCTGCTGAAAAAAGGCGATTACCTCGGCATTCTGCTGATGTCCGGTTTCCTCGGCTGCCTCGAATACGTGCTCGAAGAGGGGCCGCGCAAGAACTGGTTCGGCGACGACGTGATCGTCCTGTGCACATGGATCTCGGCGATCTGTGGCTTTCTGTTCATCGTGCACGCGTTTACGGCGAAAGAACCGATCGTCGATTTGCGCGCGCTGGCGATTCGCAACTTCGGCATCGGCAGCTTGCTCTCGTTCATCACCGGGATCGGGATTTTCTGCGCGGTGTTCCTGACGCCGGTGTTTCTGTCGCGCGTGCGGGGCTTCGATTCGTTGCAGATCGGTTTGGCGTTGCTGTCGGTCGGGTGCTTTCAACTGCTGGCGCTGGCCGCCTATTCGACGCTGGCCCGTTTTATCGACATGCGCTTGCTGATGATAGTCGGGCTCGTCCTGTTCGGCGTCGGCTGTTATCTGTATGTGCCGTTGACGAATCAGTGGGGCTGGCAAGAACTGCTGATTCCACAGGCGCTGCGCGGCATCGGCCAGCAGTTCTGCATTCCGCCGATCGTCACGATGGCGCTCGGCTCGCTGCCACCGTCGCGGCTGCGTTCGGCAAGCGGGCTGTTCAACCTGATGCGCAATCTCGGCGGCGCCATCGGCATCGCCGTCAGCAGCACGATGCTCAACGATCGCTTGAACCTGCATTACGAGCGGCTCGATGAGCATGTGAGTGCCGGCCGTCCAGTCATCGAATCGATTTTGCAGCAGCAGAGCGCGCATTTCGCGGCAGTCGGCGGCGATGCGCTCAATGCGGCGAACGCGGGCCTCGGTGCATTGCATGCGGTGTTGATGCGCGAAGCGCTCGTTCTGACCTTCTCCGACACTTTTCTCGCGTTGTCGCTGTGTTTTGTGGTCGGCCTGCTCAGCGTGGCGTTTTCCCGCCCGTTCGGCAACACCGCGCCGCCGCCCGACGCTCACTGAGGAACCAGCATGAAATCGATCGTTATGAAAGCGCTGGCGAGCGCGGCGCTGCTCAGCCTCGCGGCGTGCGCGGTGCAACCCGCAACGCACGCGGACCTGCCGCATTCGGTGCAGACGGTCGCGCCGAGTGCGTGGAACGTCGACGCGCCGCAAGACAGCGTGAACGCGCATACCTGGTGGACCCAATTCGGCGACCCGGTGATGCATCAACTGGTCGAATCGGTGCTGACCAGCAATCTCGACGTGCAGGCGGCTGTGGAGCGCGTGAAGCAGGCTCAGGACCTGACGACGCAAACTCGCGCCGCACTGTTGCCGGAACTGAACGCCAGCGCGAACGCTTCCGACTCACGCCAGAACACGCCGCCGCCGCTCGGTTACGTGCGTCAGGCGGGCGTCGGCCTGACCGCGAGCTGGACGCCGGACGTATTCGGCGGCGAACGTCTCGCGGTGCTCGCGGCGCAGGCGCAAGTATCGGGACGTCAGGCGGCATTGAATCAACTGCGCCTCGCGCTCGCGGCGAACACCGCGGCGGCTTATATCGATCTGCGCTGGGCGCAATCGCAATTGCAGATTCTCAGCGACAACGAGCAGATCCGCGCCCGCGCGTTGAAGCTCACGCAGGAGCGTCTGCGTTACGGGCTGTCGACGCAACTCGACGTCGCCCGCGCGCAGAATCAGTTGCAGGATTTGCAGGCGCAGATTCCGCGCGTGCAGTCGATCGTGCAGCATCAGCTGAGTTTGATCGCGGTGTATTCGGGGCGCACGCCGGAGAGCGTCGATAACTTGCTGCTCGCGAACGCGCGCGATATTCCGGTGCCCGCGCAAAGCGTGCCGCTGACGTTGCCGTCCGAAGCGCTGCTTCAGCGTCCCGACGTCCGCAATGCGTATGCGACGGTCGAACAGCGTGCGGCGGAAGTCGGCGTGTCGAAAGCGCAGCGCTATCCGCAGTTCAAGCTCAATCTCGCCGACGGCCTGCTGGCATCGTCGTATCTAGGTTTGCCGACGCTCACCGACAACCTCTTCAGCGCCGCATTGAACGCGATGAGCCCGATCTTCAACGCCGGGCGCATCACCGCGAACATCGATGCGAGCGAGAGCCGGATGCGCGAATCGCAACTCGGCTTGCAGCAAACCATGCTGCAAGCGCTCAAGGAGATCGAAGACAACCGCAGCGATCTGGTGAATGGCGCAGTGCAGGTGGAACGCCTGGGCGGCGCGCTCGATGCATCGGATCACGCGCTGCGGCTGTCGAGCGAACTGTACAAGGGCGGCGCGTCGAGTTTCCTCGACGTGCTGGCCGCGCAGGAAGCGTATCTGCGTGACGCGGAATCGCTGAATCAGGCCAAACGTGAGCATGCGCTTGCGGCGGTCGCGTTGTACCGGTCGCTCGGTGGCGGCTGGGATGTGCCTGACACGGTCACGGCGGCATCGGCGAACTGATGTGCGGGTGTGAAATGCTGCGGTAGAGGCACGGGTAAAACGCAGTCGTAGTCCAACTGGAGAGAAACAATGAGTACGAGAGAAGTGGTGATCTGCAATCCGGTGAGAACGCCGATCGGCGCATTCGGCGGATCGCTTAAGGATGTTCCCGCAACCGAACTCGGCGCGATCGCGGTGCGCGAGACGCTGCATCGCAGCGGTCTCGATGCGGCTGCGTTGGCGTCGGTCGTGCTGGGTAACGTGATTCAGGCCGGCAATAAAATGAATCCGGCGCGCCAGGCGTCGATCGGCGGTGGCGTGCCGGTGGCTGTGCCGGCGCTGACGGTCAACCGTGTGTGCGGCTCGGGCGCGCAGGCGATCGCATCGGCCGCGCAAGAAATCTGGCTAGGTTTCGGCGATGCGGCCGTGGCGGGCGGCATGGAAAATATGGACCGCGCGCCGTATCTGCTCGACGGCGGCCGCTGGGGCTACCGGATGGGCAACGCGCAAATCCATGACAGCCTGCTGCGCGACGGTCTGAACGACGCGTTTTCCGGCGAACATTCCGGCTGGCATACCGAAGACCTCGTCACGCAATTCGACATCACGCGCGAAGCACAGGACCGCTGGGCCGCGCGCTCGCAACAGCGCTTTGCCGCGGCGCAGGCGCGCGGCGATTTCGACGCTGAACTGGTCACGGTAGAAACGCAGGGACGCAAAGGTCCTCAGCGTTTTACGAGCGATGAACAACCGCGCCCGGACACGACCGTCGAAACGCTGGCCAAACTGCGTCCCGCATTTCGTCCCGATGGCACGATCACCGCGGGCAATGCACCGGGATTGAACAGCGGCGCGGCGGCGATGCTGGTCGCCGAGCGTGGCTTCGCCGAAGCGCGCGGTATCGAACCGTTCGCGCGGCTGGTGGCATATGGCGTCGCAGCAGTCGAGCCGGGCATGTTCGGCCTCGGTCCTGTGCCGGCCGTGCAGATGGCGCTGGCGCGCGCCGGCTGGCAGTTGCAGGATGTCGAGCGCTTCGAGATCAACGAAGCCTTCGCCGCCGTGCCGATTGCTGTGGCGCACAAACTCGGTATCACGGAAGAGTTGATCAACGTGCAAGGCGGCGCGATCGCGCACGGTCATCCGATCGGCGCAACCGGTGCGGTACTGACTACACGCCTGCTTCATTCGATGCGCCGCGACGGCCTGAAACGGGGCATCGTCACGCTGTGCATCGGCGGCGGGCAGGGGATAGCGCTGGCGTTGGAACTGATCTGAACCTGGCAACGCGCCGTGTCGCGTTGCTTCGTCTTGCGCGGAGTCCGCCAACATATTGGCTCCGCGCAAGCCACGGCTTTGCCGGTCAGATGCCCATTGCATGACTCGCGAGGTTTCATAGGCGAATCGACCTCCGGCTTCTATTAAAAATTATTGTCCAGCAGCAGTTTCGTTTAGCATCGTTGCCACTTTCGCAAGAACACAGAGAGACATGGCCCTGATCGCACGAAACCTGCTCGGCATCGCCGTTCTACTGCTCATCGCATTGATCTTTTCGACCAATCGCCGCGCGATCCGCTTACGGACTGTAATCACGGCACTGCTCACGCAAATTGGTATCGGTGCGTTCATTCTCTTCCTTCCGGTCGGCAAGACGATCCTCGCGGCCGCCGCGTCGGGCGTCAATCACGTGCTCGGATACGGCAATGCGGGCATCGAATTCCTGTTCGGCGGCCTGGTGCAATCGAAAATGTTCCAGGTCTTCGGCGACGGTGGATTCGTGTTTGCCGTACGCGTGTTGCCGGCCATCATCTTCGTGACCGCGCTGATCTCCGTGCTGTACTACATCGGCGTGATGCGCTGGATCGTGATCGTACTCGGCACACTGTTCCAGAAGTTGCTCGGCGTATCGAAGCTCGAATCGTTCTCGGCGGTCACCACGATCTTTCTTGGCCAAAGCGAAATGCCCGCCGTGGTCAAGCCGTTCACGCGCGACATGACCGCTGCTGAATTGTTCGCCGTGATGTCGAGCGGCATGGCGGCCATTGCCGGTTCGGTGCTCGCGGGCTATGCCGGCCTCGGCGTGCGAGTCGACTATCTGCTTGCCGCGTCGTTCATGGCCGTGCCGGGCGGTTTGCTGTTCGCAAAGATCATCCACCCGTCGACCGAACCGAGCCGCGTGCATCTCGACAACCTCCACTTCGACGAGAAGCGTCCCGCCAATGTCATCGAAGCGGCGAGTTCCGGCGCCGCGGTCGGTCTGAAAATCGCGGTTATGGTCGGCGCGATGCTGATCGCATTCGTGGGGCTGATCGCATTGCTGAACGGCGTTGTGAGCGGGGTCGGCGGCTGGTTCGGCCACCCGCAACTGTCGATGCAATCGGTTCTCGGCACCGTCTTCGCGCCACTCGCCTATCTGATCGGCGTGCCATGGAACGAGGCCGCCCTGGCGGGCAATTTTCTCGGCCAGAAGATCATTCTCAATGAGTTCGTCGCTTATGCGTCGCTGTCGCCGTATCTGAAAGACGCCGCGAGCGTGAGCGCAGCCGGCCTGCAGGCGCTCGATCCGCGTACCATTGCAATTCTGTCGTTTGCGTTGTGCGGCTTCGCGAACTTCGCGTCGATCGCGGTGCTGACCGGCGGCTTTAGCGCCGTCGCGCCGGAGCGCCGTTCGGAAGTCGCGCGCTACGGCCTGCGTGTCGTGCTCGCCGCGACGCTCTCGAATCTGATGAGCGCCACGATTGCGGGCATGTTCGTTACGCTCAATTGAACCGAGGACCGCTGCATGAACATGGAACAACTGCTGGAGCGCGCGGGCGTCGCGCGAGAAAAGGCCTACGCGCCGTATTCGAAATTCAAGGTCGGCGCTGCGCTCCTGACCCAGGACGGCCGCGTATTCGATGGCTGCAACGTCGAGAATGCTTCGTATGGACTGTGCAATTGCGCGGAACGTACGGCGTTTTTCAGCGCCATCGCCGCGGGCTATCAGCGCGACCAGTTCGCCGCGCTCGCGGTAATCGGCGATACGGATGGACCCATTGCACCTTGCGGCGCGTGCCGCCAGGTGATCATCGAACTGGGCGGCCCTGAGTTGCCGATCCGCCTCGGCAATCTGCGCGGCGCCACGTGCGACACCACCGCGCGCGAACAACTGCCGGACGCGTTCTATCTATGAGCAAGCACAAGGTTATCTACGACACCGATCCCGGTGTGGACGATGCGATGGCGCTCGTTTTTCAGGCGCTGCATCCGGACATCGAACTGCTCGGTCTCACGAGCGTATTCGGCAACGCCACGATCGAGACCACGACACGCAATGCGCGGTTTCTGACCGCGCGTTTTGCGCCGCACGTGCCGGTCGCACAGGGCGCCGCGGCGCCGCTCAAGCGCGCGGCGCCCGAGCCGCTGGCCTGGATTCACGGCGACAACGGGCTCGGCAACATCGCGCTGGACACGCCTGACCTGGCCGCTGTCGACGCGCGCCCCGCGCACCGTTTCATCATCGACACAGTGCGCGCCCATCCCGGCGAAGTCACGCTGATTGCGGTCGGCCCGCTGACGAACCTCGCCTTGGCGCTCGGCGACGATCCGCAAATCGCTCCGCTCGTCAAGCAGGTGGTCATCATGGGCGGCGCATTCGGCACGGACGGTGTGCTGGGCAACGTGACGCCCGCGGCGGAGGCGAATATTCTCGGCGACCCTGACGCCGCCGACATCGTGTTCGGTGCGCCATGGCCGGTTGCGATCGTAGGGCTCGACGTCACGCAGCGGACCATCATGAGCCACGACTATCTCGCGTCGATCCGCGATCGCGGTGGCGAGGCGGGGCGTTTCGTGTGGGACGTGTCGCGGCACTACGAGGCCTTTCACGAGCAAAGCGCGCAACTCGCGGGTATTTACGTGCACGATTCGTCGGCCGTCGCCTATGTGCTTGCGCCGCATCTTTATACGACGCGCAGCGGTCCCGTGCGCGTGCTGACGGACGGCATTGCGGTGGGCCAGACCATCCAGAAGCCGTCGGCGATGCCGGTGCCCGCACCCGCCTGGGACAGCCGGCCCGAATGCAAGGTCTGTGTGGCCGTGGATGTGCCCGGGATGCTCGCGCTTTACCAAGACACTGTCTGCGGCATGCTCAATGCGCGTTCTGCACAGCCGGCGCCTGGATCGTTCTTTGCGTAAGGCGAGACATCGCACGGGCGCTGGAATTGATCTGAAGTAGTAAGCGATGCAAGAAGCGATGCACGGCCGCGCGCCGGTCATGCATGCGCGCCGGTGCGGATCGGCAAACTTTGCTACATTCTTCACACGCACTGCGTACGCGGCGCGCGAGGCGCGCCCATCGGCGCAGGACGCGTGACCCAATCTATCGAGAGGCGAAAGATGCGAATTCTAGTAGTGGGTGCGGGCGCCGTGGGCGGCTACT
This sequence comes from Paraburkholderia sp. IMGN_8, assembly GCF_038050405.1. NCBI lineage: Bacteria > Pseudomonadati > Pseudomonadota > Betaproteobacteria > Burkholderiales > Burkholderiaceae > Paraburkholderia > Paraburkholderia sp. IMGN_8. Next base: position 707,650 of record NZ_CP150901.1, read on the forward strand.
TCGGCGGACGGCTTGCCGCAGCCGGCCAGGACGTGACCTTCCTGGTGCGCGCCGGCCGCGCGGAAAGACTCCAGCGTGACGGTCTCGTCATCAACAGCCCGCGCGGCAATCTCACGCTGCGCGAGCCCAAAACGATCCTCGCCGGCGTCAGCGCGGAGCCGTTCGATCTGGTTCTGCTGAGCTGCAAAGCCTTCAGTCTCGACGACGCAATCGATTCATTCGCGCCGCTGGTCGGCGAGTCGACGCTGATTTTGCCGATGCTCAACGGCATGCGCCATATCGACGTGCTGACGGAAAAATTCGGCGCGTCGCGCGTACTGGGCGGTCAATGCGTGATCGCCGCCACGCTCAACCCCGAGCAGCAGGTCGTGCATCTGAACGAGATGCACGCGATCACTTTGGGCGAACTGGAGGGCGGCGTGTCGGCTCGCGTACAGGAGATCGCCGACGCGATGGCCGATGCGAATTTCGATGTGTCGGTCAGCGACAACATCCTGCTGCGCATGTGGGAAAAGTGGGTGTTCCTCGCGACCCTGGCTTCCGGCACGTGCTTGATGCGCGGCTCGGTCGGCGATATTCTGGCGGCGCCGGACGGCAAGCGCATCATCGAAAATCTGCTTGGCGAGTGCCGGGCAGTCGCTGAACAGAACGGCTTCACGATGGACCCGGACTTCGACGGGCGTGCAACCCAGACGCTCTTCACGCCTTCGCCGCTGACGGCCTCGATGCTGCGCGACGTCGAAAACCATTCGCATACCGAGGCGGATCATATTCTCGGCGATCTGATCTCGCGCGGCGGCGATGCGCAAAAGGGCGAGCACGGGTTGTCGCTGTTGCGCATCGCCTATAGTCATCTGAAGACTTATGAGGCGCGCCAGACCCGCACGTCGTAGACAACGCGCGCGCCTTGCAGCAAACAAGGCGCGCGCGTCGTTACCGCAAAAAAGGCTTAGTGCTCGATCTGCCGGTTCCAGCGCGTATCCCACTGCGCGCGGTGCGCATTGATCGTGTCCCAATCCACCACCGTCACCTTGTGCACCAGATCCTCGACGTTGCCGAGGCTTTGCTGCATCGGCGGCGTCATCCTCGCGAGACGGTTGGTCGGAATCTGCTTGCCGGCCTCGGCGGCTTTTGTCTGAGCCGGCGCGGACAGCAGGAACTGCGCGAGTTTTTGCGCCAGCTGCGGGTCCGGGTTGTTGTTCACCACGCACAGATCGACCAGCAGCAACACCGGACCTTCCTTCGGATTCACATACCCGACCGGAATGCCCTTGTCCTGCAAATCGCCGACGGCGGTCGGCGTCAGCGGGAAGAGGCCGGCTTCGCCGGTTTGAACCATTTCGGAAATCTTCGCCGAATTCGGCACGTACTCGACGACGTTCGGGCCGACCGTGCTCGCCCATTTCGTGAAGCCGGGTTCGACGTTCTGCTCGCTGCCGCCCATCAAGCGGTTGATCGCGAGAAAGCCATGCAGGCCGAAGGTGCTGCTCGATGCGGACTGAAACACCACTTTGCCCTTGTATTTCGGATCGGCGAAATCCATCCACGAGGTCGGCGGCGCCCAGCCTTTTTCAGCGAACAGTTTCTTGTTGTACGCAATACCGGTCATGCCGAGTTGCACGCCCGCGCCCATGTCGTCCTTCATGCGCGCGAACGGATAAAGTTCTTTGAGCACCGGCGAATCGTCGAGCTTCTTGCATACGCCCATGCTGACCGCGCGCGCCATCACGCCGTCGTCGAGAAATACCACGTGAATCTGCGGATTGGCCTTATTGGCGAGCAGCTTGGCGAGAATGTCCGACGAAGTGCCCGGCACCACGACCACTTTCACGTTGTTGGCTTTCTCGAAGTCGGGCAGCACCTGGCTTGTGTAAGCCTTTTCCATCGGGCCGCCGTTCATGCCGATGTAAATCGTTTTGGTCTCCGACCACGCCGGCGCGGCCGCGCCGAACGCACACAATGCGGCTAGCGCCGCGATCGTTCTGAACAGTTTCATTGTGGGGCTCCTGAGTTTCACTAAAGAATGACTAAGCGACGGATGAGGTAGAAACAGCGGCAAAGCGGTCGATCGAGAATGCGTCGAGCGGCGTGGCGGTCGAACCATCGATGACAAGGTCGGCAAGTATTTCGCCGACGCCCGGCGCGAGCAGAAAGCCGCCGCCCGAAAAACCGAACGCATGCAACAGACGCGGCACCGTGCGGCTCGCGCCGATGATCGGATTACTGTCGGGCGTATTGCCTTCGACGCCGCTCCACGTGCGGATCAGCAGCGCATCGCGCAGCGCGGGCAGCAGCGCGCACGCGTCGCGCATCACGGCGCGGGTCGTTTCCGTCGACGGCTGACCGTATTCGCCGTCGCCATGTCCGCGTCCGCCGCCGATCACGCAATTGCCGCGCGCCACTTGCCGTGCGTAGATACCGCCGCCATACACGCCCAGGTTGTGCGTGATGAAGAGCGGCAGCGGCTCGGTGACCCACATGTTCGGATAGATCGGTTTCATCGGCACCGTTTCGCCGAAGTAACCCGCCACCGTGTTGGCCCATGCGCCGGCCGAGTTGATCAGCCAATCGGCGCTGATGCGCGCATCGCCGGCGCGCAATTGAAAGCGCGTGCCGTCGTGATGGATGCCCGTCAATTCGGTTTGCTCGCGCACGTCGGCGCCCGCGGCTCGCGCGGCACGCGCAAATGCGGGCGACACGAGACGCGGATTCGCATGGCCATCGCTTGCACATAACGAGCCACCGATCGCTGCTGCGCCCAGCCACGGATAACGTTGGCGGAACGCCGCGCCGCTGATCAACTGCGCTTGCAGTCCGTGATCGCGCGCCATGTCGGCCCACGCTTCGAGCGCGGCAAGATCGGACTCGCTGCGTGCGAGCCGCAAATGTCCCGACACGACAAATTCGCCGTCGATGCCGATCAGTTCCGGCAAGCGATCCCAGACGCGCCGCGCACGCATCGCGAGCGGCATCTGCTCGACCGGACGTCCCTGGCAGCGCACGCCGCCGTAGTTCACGCCGCTCGCTTGCGCGCCGCAATAGCGGCGCTCGAACAGGCCGACGCGCAACCCGCGCCGCGCCAGCGCCAGTGCCGCCGATGCGCCGACCAGACCGCCGCCCGCAATCGCGACGTCGTAATGCAGGGTGTCACTCATCGCGCGCCTCCTCGGGAATCTCGGCGACGTCATCGGCATACAGCGCGGGCGACAGCGGAATCGGTTTGACCGGCGGCTGGCTGCGCAAGCGGCCGACAGCTTCGAGCGGGCGGCCGGTTTCATCGCTCAGAAGCGTCAACGCCGCTTCACCGCACATGCGTCCCTGGCAGCGGCCCATGCCGACGCGCGTGAGCGCTTTGAGCCGGTTGATCTCGTTCGCCTCGCCGGCGCGGATGCAGCGCCGCAACGTGCCCGCATCGACTTCTTCGCAGCGGCACACGATCATGTCGTCCGGCCATTGCGAGGCGCAATCCGCTGGGGGCGCGAACGCGGCTTCGATGCCCGCGCGAAACACGGCGATACGTTGCAGGCCGCGATCGAGCGAAGCTGCATCACGCATGCCAAGGCCGCGCGGATGCGCGATGCCGAGGTCGTCGAGCAAAGCCAGCGCGGTACGGCGGCCGGCGAATTCGGCGGCGTCAGCGCCCGCGATACCCGCGCCGTCGCCGGCGAGATAGATGCCGCGCACGGAACTGCGGCCGGCAGCGTCGAGTTCGGGCAACCAGCAACGGTTCTGTGCGTCGAAGCGGAAGCGGCAACCGGCCAGATCGGCGAGCTGCGTTTCAGGCTTCAGGCCGAAGCTAATGCCGGCCGCGTCGCACGCGATGGTTTCGGTTTTTGCGCTACTACCGCTACCGCCTGTAAAGCGCCATTCGATCGCACTCACGCCTTGCTCGCCGTGAATGCCCACCAACGTCACATCGCGTTCGATCCGCACGCCGCGCATTGTCAGCCAGCCGACGTAATACAGGCCTTTGGCGAACGTCGACGGCAGCCGTGCGAGTTTCGGCGCCGCTGCGATCTGCCGCGACAGCGGGCTCGTGTCGAGCACGGCCACCACCTGTGCGCCCGCTTTCACGTACTGATACGCCACCAGATACAACAGCGGCCCTGTGCCCGCGAGCACGACGCGTCGACCGATCGCACAGCCCTGCGCCTTCAACGCGACCTGCGCCGCGCCGAGCGTGTAGACGCCGGGCAACGTCCAGCCCGGCACCGGCAACACGCGATCGGTCGCGCCGCTCGCGATGATCAGATGCGAGAACGGCACACTGACCTCGCGTCCCGCGTGCAATGTATCCAGGCGGCCCGGTTCGCACGCCCAGGCCAGCGTGTCGGGGCGATAGTCGAGATGCGGCAGCAGCGCGGCCATTGTCGTGTGCAATGCGTCGGCTTTGTGCGCTTCGAAACCGTAGAGGGTTTTCTTCGAACGCTTGAAGTCGCCGTTCAATGGCGGCTGTCGATAGATCTGTCCGCCCCAGCGCGCGTTTTCGTCGAGTACGATCGGCTTCACGCCGGCCGCAACGAGCGTCTCGGCGGCGCGCACGCCTGCCGGTCCCGCGCCGACGATCACCACGCGGCGTTCGTCGCTCATTGCGGGTCTCCGTTTGCGGCAGTAGAGGGAGTGGCAACGGCAGCGGCAACCTCAGCAAGCCGCGTGACAACACGCATACCGGCGCTGACCAGCGTGGAGCAGGCGCGCAAACGCGTGCCGTCTTCGGTACGCATCCAGCAGTCCTGGCACGCGCCGATCAGGCAGAAGCCCGCGCGCGGCGCGCCGCTGAATTCGCTTTCGCGCACGCGCCGTTGATGCATCAACACAGCGGTTAGCACCGTATCGCCTTGCAGCGCGGTGACTTCGTGGCCGTCGATAAAGAAGCTCAGCGGTTCACGCTGCATCTCGGCGAGGCGAACGAATTGCGCATCGCGCCTGGGCGCGGCAGCATCGGAAAACGGCAAGTTCGGCGGCATGAGAGAGAGGGCGGTAGAAGACATCAGTGCTGGCCGATCAGAATCCGGTTGAGCCCGTAGGCGCGATCGAGCAGCAGCATCGCGCCGGCGGTGATGAAGATCACCAGCGCGGACACCGAGGCCATCATCGGATCGATCGATTCGGTCGCGTACATGTACATGCGGACCGGTAGCGTGACGGTTTGCGGCGATGTGACGAAGATCGACATCGTCAGCTCGTCGAAGCTGTTGATGAACGCGAGCAGCCAGCCGCCGGTAATGCCCGGCAGAATCATCGGGAACGTGACGCGGCGAAACGTGGTCCATGCATCGGCGCCGAGCGAGTGCGCCGCATGCTCGACACTGCGGTCCAGACCGCTGACCGAGGCCAGCACCAGCCGCATCACGAACGGCGTGATGATGATCATGTGCGCGAGCACCAGCCAGGCAAATGAACCGGTAGCGCCGATCAGCGCAAAGAAGCGCAGCAGTGCGATGCCGAGTACGAGGCCGGGAATCACCAGCGGCGACAGCAGCAGGCCGTTCAGGAAAGCGCGGCCCGGAAAGCGCGCGCGTCCGATCGCGAGAGCCGCGGGCAATGCGACGAGCAACGACAGCGTCGCCGATGCGAACGCCAGCTTCAAACTGTTGAAGAACGCCGAGATGAAATCGGGGTAATTGAGGATCGCGCGGAACCAGCGCAGCGATACGCCGTGCGTGGGAAGCGTGAGTGTTTCGTCGGGCGTGAAAGCGACCAGCACGACGATCACGAGCGGCGCGAGCACGAACGCAATGACGAGCGTGTGGAAAATCAGCGCAATAGGGCCATTTTTTCTCATGATGATCTCGCGGGGTTATCCCATGCTTCTGGCATATCTGCGTTCCAGAACCCGGTAGTAAGTGAGCATCACGATCAGATTCGCGACCAGCAACAGGAGCGCGATGGTCGCGCCGAGCGGCCAGTTCAGCGAGCCGAGGAATTCGTCGTAGACGGCGGTGGCGGCAACTTTCAGACGTCGTCCGCCGAGCAGGCCGGGGATGGCGAACGCGCTCGCCGACAGGCCGAACACCATCAAACTGCCCGACAGAATGCCCGGCGTGAGTTGCGGCAGCACGATGCGGCGCAAGGTGGTGGCGGGCGAGGCCATCAGCGAAAGCGCGGCGTTTTCGGTTTGCGGATCGAGCTTCTGCAATGCCGTCCACACCGGAATCACCATGAACGGCAGCATCACGTGCACCAGTGCGATGACGATCGCGAAGTTGGTGTACTCGAGCTTGTACGGCCCGAGTCCGACGAGACCGAACGCCTGATTCACGAGGCCGTTGGTATTGAGCAGCATGCTCCAGCCGAACGCGCGCACCACGACCGACACCAGTAGCGGCGCGAGAATCACCAGCAGAAACATCGAGCGATACGGATCGCGCATGCGCGACAGCACGTACGCTTCGGGCGTGCCGATCACGACGCACAACAAGGTGGTCAGGAAGGCGATGCCGAAGGTGCGCGCAAAAATCGTGTGGAAATACGACGACGTCAGCACTTCCGCGTAATTGCCGAACTGGAACGCCGCAAGCGGGCCGCTCGCCGGATCGAAGCGGTAGAAGGTCAGCACCAGCGTCATGACGAGCGGCACCAGCACGAGCGCCGCGAACAGCAGGAAAGCGGGCGCGCACATCAGCCACAACGGCAGAAAAGCTTGCCACGGCGCGCGGCGCGCGTTTCCGGGTTTCGCGCTGCTGTTGTTCGAGGCGGGCAACGTACTAGCCATGATGCGCATCCCGTTGAATGAAGCGGATCGCCTCGCTGTTCCAGTCGACGCCAACCGCCGCGCCTTCCGGCAGCGGATCGATGCCTTCGTTCTGGCAGCACACCAGCACTTCGCCGAGCCGGCTATCCACGCGATACAGCCACTGGCTGCCCAGGAAGAAGCGGCTCGTCACGGTGGCCGGCATGCGTCCCGCGTTCGGCGCGCATAGCCGCAGCTTTTCCGGGCGGATGCACAACATCACCGCGTCGCCGACATCGACGACACGCTCGCGGACCGGCAGTTGTGCGGTGTGGCCGGTCTCGGCGAGGTCGTGTCCCAGGTCGATGCGGATCGCGTCGCCGTCGCGCGCCACCACCGTGCCCGGCAGCATATTGGCCTTGCCGATGAACTGCGAAACGAACTTGTTCTCGGGACGTTCGTAGGCCTCGTACGGCGTGTCGATTTGCGTGATGCGGCCGGCTTCCATCACCACGACGCGATCGCTGATCGACAGCGCTTCCGACTGGTCGTGCGTGACCATGATGGTGGTGGTGCCGATCTTGCGTTGTATGGAGCGCAGTTCGAACTGCATGTCTTCGCGCAGCTTGGCGTCGAGATTCGACATCGGCTCGTCGAGCAGCAGCACCGGCGGGGCGATCACGATCGCGCGGGCAATCGCCACGCGTTGCCGCTGGCCGCCTGACAGTTCGCGCGGAAAGCGATGCGCGAGCGTGTCGAGCCGCACCAGCGCCAGCGCCTCGCGCACGCGCTCCTTGCGCTCGGCCTTGTCGATGTTGCGCATTTCCAGACCGAAGCCGACGTTATCGGCGACGCTCATGTGCGGAAACAGCGCGTAGCTCTGGAACACGATGCCCAAGCCGCGCTTGTTCGGCTTCATGTGCGTGATATCGCGGCCGTCGAGCGTGATCCGACCGCGCGTTGTCTCGACGAAACCCGCGATCATCTGCAACGTGGTGGTCTTGCCGCAGCCGGAGGGCCCAAGCAGCGAAACGAACTCGCCTTTTTCCACCGACAGGTTCACGTCGGCGACTGCCTGCAAATCGCCGAACGATTTCGCTACGTCCGTGAGCGTGAGGAACGACATGATCTGGCCTTTTGATGGTTCGACACCGAGTGAATCGACAACTGTTCCGATTGAGCCGACTCTAGCTAGCCAAATTACATCGCGTCAATTTCAAATTCCGTTTGGCGGTATAAGATTTGAAAAAATTCCGATGAATGGAATCTAATTACCCCGATGAGTGCTATCTGTTCCGCTGCGTGACGTCCGGAAAATCCCTATGAAGAATGCAAGGCACGCAGCAGTAAAGCGGCGTGGCGAATATTCCATTCAAAGATAAAACACTTTATAGTGTTCCGGTCAGTGAAATAAATTGGAAAAACCGACATGAATCCTGCCGCCAAACGAGATGCGGATGCCGAGTTGACTCAAACGGGCGGCGCGCCCGGCCCCGGCATGCTGGAGCGCGCGTTCGCGGTCATCCGCGCGTTGTCCGAAGCGCAGCCCGACGGCGGCCGTGTCACGCGTCTGGCGAAAGCGGTGGGTCTCACGCAAGGCACCGTGCATCGCATCCTTCACGCGTTGATCGCCGAAGGCATCGTCGAACAGGACGAAAGCTCGAAGCTTTATCGGCTAAGCGTCGATTTCTTCGCGCTCGCCGCGCAGGCCGGCAATCCGAGCGGCATGCGCACGCTCTGCCGTCCCGCCTTGCTGCGGCTCTGCGCGAGCCTGGGCGACACGATTTTCCTGTTGGTCAAAAGCAGTTTCGACGCGGTGTGTCTCGACATCTGCGAAGGGCCGTTTCCGATTCGCTCGTTCACCGGCGATATCGGCGGGCGCGTGGCGCTGGGTGTCGGGCAGGGGAGTCTGGCGATTCTTGCGTTCCTGCCGGAAGCGGAGCGTGAAGAGATCATTCGTTTCAACGTGCCGCGTATTCGCGGCTACGGTGTGCTCGACGAAGTGTATTTGCGCACCGAGATCGAACGCGTGCGCCAGCTGGGTTACGCGGGGCGCAATAGCGGCGTGCTCGACGGCATGGCGGGTGTGGCGGTGCCGATTCTGGACCGCACCGGGGTCGCGGTGGCGGCGTTGAGCGTCGGCACGCTCGCGGCGCGTCTGGGCGACGATCGTCTGCCGATGGTGGTCGAATTGCTGCGGCGCCAGGCGGAGGCGATCGGCCCGCAAACCAATCCGTTCGATGTCGCATTGCGCCGGCCGATGCACGGTCTGTCGCGCGCCATGACCACCGAGCGGATCACGGGGTAGGCTCTTTGCTTTAGTGGTCCCCCAAGGGGACTTCCTTCGGGGCGCCCCCCAAGGGGACTTCCTTCGGGGCGTCGCTCACGCGAATGCACGCGACGCGCGTCGCGCTCGCTCCTTGCGTGACAGGCTGCGGAATCTCCTGCGCACAGGCTTCGATCGCGTCCGGGCAGCGCGTGCGAAACGCGCAACCCGAGGGCGGGCTGAGCGGCGACGCAATCTCGCCGCGCAGCAGCAGATGACGGCGCGCGCGTTCGACGGCCGGATCGGGCACCGGCACCGCCGACAACAACGCGCGCGTATACGGATGGCGCGGCGTGCCATACACCTCGCGCTTGTCGCCGAACTCCATCACGCGTCCCAGATACATCACCAGCACGCGATGGCTGATCGCCTTGACGACCGCGAGATCGTGCGCGACGAACAGCAGCGACAGCGACAACTCGCGTTGCAGATCGCGCAGCAGGTTGACGATCTGCGCCTGAATCGACACGTCGAGCGCCGACACCGGCTCATCGCAGATCACCAGTTGCGGCTCGCCGATCAACGCGCGCGCAATGCCGACGCGCTGACACTGGCCACCCGAAAACTCATGCGGATAGCGGCGCAGATGCTGCGCGTTGAGGCCGACGCGTTCGAGCATCGTCAGCACGCGCCGCTGCACGTCGGTGCGGGAGACGTCCTGCCCGTACGTGGTGAGCGGCTCGGCGACGATCTGTTCGATCGTCATGCGCGGATCGAGCGAGGCGAGCGGGTCCTGGAAAATCATCTGTACGTCGCGGCGCAAATGCGAGGTGTCGCGGCGCGCATCCGGCAGCACGGTTTCGTTACCGAGCCAGCGCACGCTGCCGCTTGCCACCGGCGCGAGTCCGATGATCGCGCGCGCCAGCGTGGACTTGCCGCAACCCGATTCGCCGACGAGGCCCACAGTTTCGCCGCGCCGCACGTTGAACGACACGCCGTCCACCGCGCGCAGCGTCGCTTTGCCGGACCACGGAAAGCCGCCGCGCGGCACGCCGAATTGCACCTTGAGATTGTCGACCGACAGCAACGTTGCCGGATCCTGACTTGCAGTTGAAGTGGCGCTCATGCGTGTTGTGCCTCAATGATTTCCAACGCGGGCCGATGACATGCGCGCAGCGCGCCGCCGCCCGGGCCATCGGCGCTGGTCTGCGATGCTGTTAGCGCTGGGCGCGATTCGCGGCACCGCTCGCTGCAATACGCGCAGCGCGGCGCGAACGCGCAACCCGCGCCGACTTCGCCGGGCAGCGGCGGATTGCCGGGAATGGTTTGCAGCGGACGGTCGTCGTCGTCGGTCAGGCGCGGCAATGCGTTCAGGAGGCCGATCGTGTACGGATGGGTCGGCGCGGCGAACAGCGCGGCGGCGCTCGCCTGCTCGACGGTCTGGCCGGCGTACATCACCATCACGTCGTCGCACAAACCGGCTACCACGCCCATGTCGTGCGTGATCAGAATGATCGCGGTGCCGCGTTCGCGATTCAGCTCGCGCAGCAACTCGATGATTTGCGCCTGCACGGTCACGTCGAGCGCGGTGGTCGGCTCGTCGGCGATCAGGATTTCCGGCTCGGAGAGCAGCGCCATCGCGATCATCACGCGCTGACGCATGCCGCCGGAGAACTCGTGCGGATACATGTTGATGCGCCGTGCGGCGTCGGGAATACGCACCGTCTCGAGCGTTTCGATCGCACGGCGGCGCGCTTCGCGGCGCGACATCTTGCGGTGCAGTTGCAGCGTCTCGGTCATCTGCCGTTCGATCGTCAGGAACGGATTGAGCGAGGTCATCGGGTCCTGGAAGATCATACCGACGCGGTCGCCGCGAATCTTGTTCAGCGCGGCTTCGTTCATCGTCAGCAGGTTCTCGCCGCGATAGCGCGCCTCGCCGGACACCTTGCCGTTGCCGGCCAGGAGGCCCAGCAACGCCATCACCGTCTGGCTCTTGCCGGAGCCCGATTCGCCGACGATGCCGAGCGTGCGGCCGGCTTCCAGCGAAAACGACACGCCTTGCACCGCGTCGACGGGTGCGCCTTCGCGGCGCGTGAAGCGCACGCTCAGGTCTTTGACTTCGAGTAGCGGCATGTCAGCGGTCCTTCGGATCGAATGCGTCGCGCAGACCGTCGCCGACAAAATTCACGCAATACAGCGTCACGCACAACATCACGGCCGGGCACAGCAGCAGCCACGGCATCGATTCGAGCTTCTGCGCGCCGTCCTGAATCAGCACACCCCAGCTCGTCATCGGTTCCTGCACGCCGAGACCGAGAAACGACAGCACCGATTCCGTCAGCACGATATTGGGCACCGTCACGCTCGCGTACACCACCACCACGCCGAACAGATTCGGCACGATGTGGCGCGCGATGATCGAGCGGGAACTCACGCCGATCGCGCGGGCGGCATCGATGAATTCGCGCGAGCGCAGCGACAGCGTCTGGCCGCGCACCACGCGCGCCATGTCGAGCCACGAGAATGCACTGATGGTCAGCACGACCAGATAGAACGCGCGGCCGAACATCGTCATCATCAGGATGGCGATCAGCATGTAGGGGATCGCGTACATCATGTCGACGATGCGCATCATCACCGCGTCGACGCGTCCGCCCAGATAACCGGCGGTCGCGCCGTACGCGACGCCGATCAGCCCCGACACCAGCGTGCCGAGCAGACCGACTTCCAGCGACACCAGCCCGCCTTGCAGCGTGCGCGCGAGCAGGTCGCGGCCGAGTTCGTCGGTGCCGAACCAGTGCATGTTCAGCCACGTCGGCGGCAGACTGATCGCGCTCCAGTCGCTGTCGATCGGGTTATTCGGCAACAGCCACGGACCGGCGACGCAAGCGATCACGATCAGCAGCAACACGACGAAACCGGCAAACGCCGCGCGATTGCGCACGAAGCGCATGGCGGCGGTGGCGAGCGGGCCGCGCGAACGCGGCGCCTTCGCGATGGCCGCGAGCGGATCGAGCGCCGCGGCAGTCGTTTGAAGAGAGCGGGGCATGGGATCAGTACCGGATGCGCGGATCGAGCCATGCATACGCGAGGTCGACCAGCAGATTGAACAGCACGGCCACGGCGGTCGTCAGCACGACGAGGCCGAGCACGAGGGTGTAGTCGCGGTTGATCGCGCCGTTGACGACCAGTTGGCCGAGGCCGGGCAGCGCGAACACCGATTCGGTGACCACCGCCGCGGTGATCGACGAGATGCAGATCGAGCCAAGCAGCGACACCACCGGCATCAGCGCGGGCTTGAGCGCATGGCGCAACACGATCGTGCGGCCCGGCAGGCCTTTGGCGCGCGCGGTGCGGATGAAATTGCCCGTCAGCACTTCGATCATGCTGCCGCGCATCACGCGGGCGATCGCAGCGACGTTGATGATGGTGAGCAGCACGATCGGCAGCACGCGATAACGCCACTCGCCTTCGCCCCAGCCGCCGGCCGGCAGCCAGCCGTGGCCTTCGGAGGTCTTCAGCAGGATCGCGAAGATCCACACCAGCACCGGGCCCAGCACGAACGGCGGCACCACGTTGCCGATATTGCCGAGCACCATCACCGCGTGGTCGACGAAACGGTCACGCCGCACCGCGGCCAGCGTGCCGAGCGTGACGCCGATCACGACCGCGATCGGCACCGATACGCCACCTACGCCGAGACTCACCGGCAACGCCTTCCACACCAGATCGTTGACCGACCAGTCGGCGTAGCGGAACGACGGACCCAGGTCGCCGTGCAGCAACGAGCCCAGGTAGTGGAGATACTGCAGCCACAACGGTTCGTCGAGGTGGTACTTGGCGTTGAGGTTCGCGAGCACGGCCGCCGACAGGTGCTTCTCGGTGTCGAACGGCCCGCCCGGGGTGAGGTGCAGCAGCAGATAGCACGCGGTGATCACGGCGAGAATCGTCGGGATCGCCCAGAGCGTGCGGCGCAGCGTATAGGCCAGCATGACGGGGCTCCCGCGCTTAGTGCTTGATCAGATACATGTCTTGCGTGGCGCGCTGGTCGACGTAATTGGTCGACGTGTAGCCGCCCACATACGGTTTGACCAGCCGGTCCGCCGAGTACTGGAAGAGCGAAACCAGCGGGTAGTCGTTCATCGCCAGATCGTGCGCCTGCGTGAGCAGGGCGGTGCGCTTCGCTTCGTCGAGCTGCTGGTTGCCTTCATCGACCAGCTTGTCGACTTGCGGATTGCAGTAGCGCTGATCGTTCTGCACGCTGTTGCAGCGTATCAGATCGAAAAACGAGTTGGCGTCGTTGTAGTCGACGAACCAGCCGTCGCGCGAGGCTTGCACCTTGCCGTCGTGGCGTTGCTTGAGCAGTACCTTGTATTCGACGTTTTCGAGCTTGGCGGTCACGCCGAGCTTGGTACGCCATTCCGACGTGGCAAACAGCGCGACCTTCTTGTGCAGGTCGTTGGTGTTGTAGGTGAGCGTGAACGTCAGCGGTTTCGCGTCCGAATAGCCTGCGGCCTTCAGCAGGTTGCGCGCGTAATCGACGCGCCTGGCCATCGGCCAGCTTGCCCAGTCAGGCGTGAAGACGTTCGCGCCTTCCGTGCCCTTGGCGATCAGGCCGTACATCGGCACCTCGCCGTCGGCCGTTAGACGCTTGGTCAGCAGGTCGCGGTCCAGCACCATCGCCAGCGCCTGGCGCACGCGCTTGTCTTTGAATGCAGGGTCTTCGTTGTTCAGGCTGTAGTAGTAAGTGGCGATCTGCAGGCCGGTTTTCAGTTCGGGGCCGAACTGCTTACTGACCTGTGTATAGATGCCCGACGGAATCGAATACGTGTAGTCGAACTGGCCGGCCTGATACATGCGCATTGCCGTTTCGTCGTTTTCGATCGGCAGATAGGTCACTTTCGTGATCACGACCTTGCTGGCATTCCAGTACGTACTGCTTTTGGTCGCCACCAGCCGGTTGCTCGGTTGCCAGTCGGTCAGCGCATACGGGCCGTTACCGACGAAGTTGCCCGGGCGGGTCCAGTCGCCGCCGAATTTGGTGATTGTCGCGCGATTGACCGGGGCCATGGCCGGCATGGCGACCAGTTGCGGGAAGAAGGCAGCGGGCACTTCGGTGGTGACTTCCAGTGTGTACGGATCGACGGCGCGCGCGGCGAGACTTGTCAGCGGCGCCTTGCCGGCGATGATCGCCTTGGCGTTCTTCACGAATTCGACCAGCACCGTGTACTTCGAACCCGTCTTCGGATCGAGCACGCGTTGCCATGCGTAGAGGAAATCAGCTGCCGTGACCGGCTGGCCGTTGCTCCAGCGCGCATCGTGGCGCAGCTTGAAAACCCACGTATCCGGCCCGGTGCGCGTCCACGATTGCGCGACGCCCGGCACTATTGCGCCGGCCGCATCGATGCGCGTCAGACCTTCGAACAGGTCGAGCGCGATCGTATCGCCGGTCCAGGATTCGATATGCGCGGGATCGAGCGATTCGGTTTCGGACGGCACCTGGCGGGTGAGCTCCTGGCTGGCAGCAAGCGTGACGCCCGCAGGCACCGTGACGGCGAAGGCGGAAGGCTGAAACGTAAGGACGAGCGCGGTCAGCGCCGTCGCGGAGACGAACGGGGTTTTCATCGATTGAGATCGCAGGGAAAGGTCGAAAGAGGAACGCGCTGACGCCAGGGCGCCCGGTTATCCGCGTTGCTCGGGCCGGGGCGGCCCTTGTTGTTTGTCCGACATGCAGGATTCCTTACATTTCGTAATGCAGGCAATCCCTGCCCGGATCAACCGGAAAAGGTGCCTGCTTTTTAAAACAGTCTCGGTGTGCCCACCCAGACGACCACCGATTCGATATGAGCGGTATTCGCCCAGCTATGGGGCACCGTCGATTCGTAATGCGCACTGTCTCCCGCGTGCAACACGAACGTCTTGCCTTCCAGCGTCAACGACACTTCGCCGCTGATCACATACATAAACTCTTCACCGGCATGCGTGGTGACTTCCGAGCGCTTCTGCCCGGGCGGCATCCTCACGAGGATCGCTTCGAGCTGACGGCCGCCCGTCAGGTTGGTCAACCGCGCGAACAGATTGGCCGAGTCCGCAAAACCGAAAAACTTTAACTGATCGCCGCGGCACATCGTGCGCTCTTCGCTTGGCGTGTCGACGAAATACTGCACCGTCACCCCGAGCGCGCTGGCAATCCCGGCCAGCGAAGTGATGGACGGTGACGCCAGGCCGCGCTCGACTTGCGACAAAAACGGCTTGGAAATACCGGCCGCAGTTGCTGTGTCGTCGAGCGTGCGCTTTAGCCGTTGCCGCAGCGCGCGGATCTTGCTGCCGAGTTCGAGAGCCGGATTGTTCTTTTGAATTGTCGTGACCATAGCAGGAGGAAATTAGCCCGTCAAAATTTGTTTGATATAAGTAAATATGGTTTGATTGCGGTCCAGACCGGGTGACGGGCATTCAGTAGCCGGTCGTGCAAGGGACCGCATTTTCGAGGCAACACTCTATGTTGCCAGAAGCGAAAAGGGCTCCCGCCGATTTGGCTGGCTCGTGATGGTAATTCGAAAGGCATTTGGGCAAGAACCTCGATATGCGCAGCGCGCGTTCTGCTATGCAGATTGAGTATCAGAGGCCATTAAAGGCATGACGTCAAAGACTATTTTTCTCCGCGGCGTGATCGCGAAACGAACGCCGGATGGCGTGTAAGGGCAGGTAATTGAGCAGGATCAGTGAATTCCCTGAGTGACGAAGAATGCTTCTATTTGCAGAATCTCCCCCGCTTGGCGGAGGGCGCACGTGCTCACATCACACGCCGACCCCGCTGCTGTTTGTCATTCCGCGTGCAGCGATCCTGCGCGGCGGAGCTTGGTCCGGCACGTTCCATCCGAACGGTTGCCGGCGTAAGGATACGACCATCACTGCTGATTCTTTCCGTTTTGGCCTGCGTGCAGGCTGCCCGGCGCGGCTGCCGTCTGCCGTCCGCCAGATTCCCGTTACGCGCGATGCCTTATCATTGAGCCCGCTCCGCTTGACAGAGTTCTGGCCCCATGTGGCGCAGCGTTCCCCTATCCCCCAATCTCCCAATCCCCCAAGGGGACTTCCTTCGGGGCGTACCGCGTGGCGGGCTTCTATCTCTTCCGCTGTTTTTTCTGCCTGTAGTGGCGATTGCGTGCACTGACGAGCGCACAGATGAGCGCGAGTGCGCCGATGCCGCCATCGCCACTTTCCGCCCCATCGACGCCCGGCCAGCCACGCTCCGCCGGTCAATTTCCAGAAGCAGTTTTTCCGCGCCGCGCGGCAAGTCCACGCGCCGCCGCAACCGTATGAACAAGAGGTAAACGATGAATTCATCCAATCCGCCCACTGCACGCGTCTCGCAGACCCGTTCGTTTTCGACGGTCTTTCTGATCGAGATGTGGGAGCGCTTTGGTTACTACGGGATGGCCGCGCTGCTGGTCCTGTTCATGATCGACAAGCTGCACTTTACCGACAGCCACGCCACCCTCACGTGGGGCGCGTTTACGGCGCTGGTGTACGCATCGCCGTCGATCGGCGGCTGGATCGGCGACAAGATTCTCGGCGCGCGCCGCACCATGATCTTCGGCGCGGGTGTGCTCGCCGCCGGTTACCTGATGCTGGCGTTGCCCAACGAGCAGCTCGCCTACATGTACGCGTCGCTCGGCGTGATCGTGGTGGGCAACGGACTCTTCAAGGCGAACGCGGCAAACCTCGTGCGCCGCATTTATGAAGGCGACGATGCGCGTATCGACAGCGCGTTCACGATCTATTACATGGCGGTCAACATCGGCTCGACAGTGTCGATGCTCGCTACGCCGTGGATCAAGGACCACTGGGGCTGGCATACGGCGTTCGCAGTCTGCTGCGCGGGCATGCTGCTGTCGGTGCTGAACTACTTCATCATGTTCCGCACCCTCGCGCATATCGGCTCCGCGCCGGACGCCGAACCGATCCGCTGGAAACGCGTCGGCGCGGTCGCGCTGGGCGGCCTCGTGCTCGGTACGGCGACAATGTTCGTGCTGCAACACAAGGCGATCGCGGTGGCCTGCGTGTACACGGCGGGCGTTGCGATTCTGGCGATCTTCGCCTACATGCTGGTCAGGTGCGAACGCTCGGAACGCTCGGGTCTGCTTGCCGCGCTGATTTTGACTGCGCAGGTGATTCTGTTCTTCGTGTTCTATGTGCAAATGTCGACGTCGTTGACGCTGTTCGCGCTGCGCAACGTCGATCCGCATTTTTCGCTGTTCGGCGTGACGCTGTTCTCATGGAGCGCCGCGCAATTCCAGGCGCTCAATCCGATCTGGATCATGCTGCTGAGCCCGGTGCTCGCGCTGCTGTATACGAAGCTCGCGAAGAGCGGCAAGGACGTGCCGGTGGCGGTGAAGTACGCGATCGGCTTCGCGGTGGTGGCGGCCGGCTTTTTCGTGTATGCGGCCAGCGGCAATTACGCGGTGAATGGCCGTGTGTCGTCGTGGTTCATGGTGGGCGGCTACGGCTTGTACTCGCTGGGCGAGTTGCTGGTCAGCGGGCTGGGCCTCGCGATGATCGCGCGCTACGTGCCGGCGCGCATGAGCGGCTTCATGATGGGCGCTTACTTTGTGGCGACCGGCGTATCGCAGTATCTCGGCAGCGTGGTCGCGAATTTCGCGCAGATGCCGGCGCGCAATCTGGATCCGCTCGAATCGTTGCCGCTGTACACCAGGTTGTTTGACGGCTTGGGCTGGCTCGCGGCAGTGGGCGCGCTGATCGCCGTGCTGCTGTTGCCGCTGATGCGCAAGCTCTCGCGTGAGCATCAGCGTTGCGGCGACGAAGCGCGTGAGAACGCGCGGCAAACGGCTGCGCTGGGCGTGGTGACGGAGTAATCTGCTTCGGCTTCAGAAGCGGCGTGCGGGCCGCTATCCGGCTATAAAACCGCTCGCTTGCACCGCAGACGGAAGCATAAAAAATGGCGCGCCACGCATGACGTGGCACGCCATTTTTGCGTCTATGGGCGCTTGTCGAAGCGGGTTTCGCTTACTCCGGCATCTTCCGGAACGACACCGCAATCCGGTTCCAGCCGTTGATCGCGATCAACAGCAGCGTCAGGTCGGCGATCTCCTGCTCGGTGAAATGCGGCTTCACCGCGTCCCACACCGCATCCGGCACATGCGTTTGGGCGACCAGCGTGACCGCTTCGGTCCATTCGAGCGCCGCGCGCTCGCGCGCGGTGAAGAAGGGGGCTTCGCGCCATGCCGCCACTGTCGCCAGACGCCGCTCGGTTTCCCCGCCCTGGCGCGCGTCCGTCACGTGCATATCGAGGCAGAACGCGCAGCCGTTCAGTTGCGACGCACGGATTCGCACCAGTTCAGCGAGCGGCTTGTCGATGGTGCTCTTGCCGATGGTTTCTTCGAGCGCGATCATCGCGCGGGTGCCGCTCGGGCTGGCCTTATAGAAATCGAGACGCGGTTGCATGAGCTGTTCCTTATCGAAAGTGTCCGCTTCAAGCGGGCGACGGAGGTAAGCTTACGATCTGTATTGGTCGTTCGAAATGACCATTTCTGGATTATTTGAGGTAACCACTCGGATGGACATCCATATCGCGGTCGAAGGGCGTCACGATCTGTCCGGACAGATCTACCGGCAACTGCGCGCCGGGATTCTCGAAGGCCGGCTCGGCGGTGGCACGCGGTTGCCGTCCACGCGCGATCTCGCCACGCAACTGGGCGTGTCGCGCAAGACCACGCTCGAGGTATTCGAGCGGCTCCTCGCCGAAGGCTATCTGAACGCTCGCGCCGGTTCAGGCACCTTCGTCGCCGATGGGCTGGAGCGCTTGCCGGTGGAGCGCTCGTCGCACGCGCGAGCAGCGGTCTCCGCGCGCGAGCAGGCGAGGGCCAAAGGCAACGCCCGCGCTCGCGCCCAGCCGCTTTGGGAGCAGATGCCCGACACCTTGCCGTTGCCGCGGCCTACGGTGCCGTCACCGCAAGACTTTGTCGGCGGCACGACCGACAAATCGCTGTTCCCCTTCGACGTCTGGCGCCGCTGCGTGAACCACGCATTGCGCGTACAAGCGCGTGGCCGAGGCGTCTATCACGATGCGGCCGGCGAACAGGAGTTGCGTCTCGCGATCTCGCGCTACCTCGCGTTCAACCGCGCGGTGGCGAGCAATTGGGAGGACGTGATCGTCACGCAAGGCGCGCAACACGCGCTCGATCTGCTGGCGCGCATCACGCTGCGGCCAGGCGATGTCGCGGCGATCGAGGACCCCGGCTACACGCCGGCCCATGCATGCTTCACGGCCACCGGCGCGCGCGTCGTGCCGGTGCCGGTGGATAACGAAGGTCTGATCGTGCGTAAGCTGCCGGACAAGGCGCGGCTCGTCTACGTCACGCCGTCGCATCAGTTTCCGCTCGGCATGCCGATGAGTCTCGAACGGCGCGTCGAGTTGCTCGAATGGGCGCAGAAACGCGGCGCCGTGATCATCGAGGACGATTACGACTGCGAGTACCGCTTCGAAGGCCGGTCGATGGAGCCGTTGAAGAGTCTCGACCGCGCCGGGCTGGTGGCGTACGTGGGCACCTTCTCGAAGACGATATTTCCGGAGTTGCGGATCGGCTATGTGGTACCGCCGGCGTCGCTTTTTGGGCCGCTTTTCAAGGCCCGCCAGATCGCCGACTGGCACGGCTGCACGCTCACGCAAACCGCGCTCGCGACCTTCATGCTCAACGGCGACTTCGCCAGGCATCTGCGGCGCATGCATAAGGTCTACGCGGCGCGCCGCGCGATGCTGCTGGATCACTTGCGCGGCGACCTTGCGCCGTGGTTCGAGCCGATCATGCCGACCGCGGGCATCCATATGGCCGCACGTCTGAAAGCGCCTTTGACCGAAGCAGCGATTGTGAGCGCCGCGCGTGAAGCATCGATCGGTCTGTACGGACTCGCGCCGTTCCATCTGCGCGCGAAGCCGCAGCCCGGCTTGATCTTCGGCTACGGCGGCATCGCCGTCGAGCATATCGACGCGGCGCTCACCACGCTTGCCGGCATGTTGCCGCGCCTCGCCGGCTAAATGCGCGCGGCCAATGCGGCGTTACCCGAAGCCAACCCGGCGCTGGCGATCGCCTACCGCAACGGCGAACTCGGCATGCCGCGCGACGAGGGCGAATACTGGGCCTACGTGAAGGAGCGCGAGCGCGAGCACGATCTGAAGCACGTCAGCCGGCCTTGAGCGCGCGCTGAAAACGCCCGGTGATTTTCTGTCGCAGAGGAAGGAACGCCGCCCCTTGCAGAGATTTTCGCTGCAGGGGGCGTGTTTTTTCTGCCGCGCCACTGACTGCGATCGCGCTGCCGATGGATACGAAAGTGCCTGTTTCCACGCATCGAAACGAGCTGTAACGCGCGTTACGTGTTCGTATTGCAGCGCTCTTCGAAGCGCGCTTACCCGCGAAATACCCGCTAAAACAAGCATCAAAATGTGTTGCGCAGTCTGCGCCGCGCAACAAACCTTGGCTGTTATGCACAAAAGAGTCGCGCAAATCGTATTAGCGCTTGTAGAATCCGGCGTTGAAGCGTGCACATACCGTGCGCGCTTCGTGCAATTCACTGACCACAACAGGTAGGAGAAACATGCCGACTTCCGCAAAAAAGGTGGCCAAGAAGGCTGCTGCCCCGGTACCGACCAAGAAGGTTGCTGCAAAGAAAGTTCCTGCGAAGAAAGCCGTCGCAGCTAAGAAGGTCGCCGTGAAGGCGTCCAGCGCACCGTCGCCGATCAAGGACACCTTCACGAAGGCCTCGCTGGCTGCACACGTCGCTGAACGCGCTGCTGTGGAACCGAAGACCGCCAAGGCCGTGCTGGCCGCGCTCGAAGACACGATCCTCGGCGCCGTGCACAAGAAGGGCGCTGGCGAATTCACGCTGTCGGGTCTTCTGAAGATCGTCGTGCAAGCTGTGCCGGCGAAGAAGAAGCGCTTCGGCAAAGACCCGTTCTCGGGTGAAGAGCGTTGGTTCCCGGCCAAGCCGGCTAGCGTGCGCATCAAGGCACGTCCGCTGAAGAAGCTGAAAGACGCAGCAGCAGGCTGATCGCGCTTCATGCGTTGCCGCGGGTTTTTAACTGCGGCGAACGCGTGAGCCGACCGGCAATGCAGGTTGTCTGAATCCCCGCGGGTGCGAATCCGCGGGGATTTTTTTATGCACGTTCCCGGTGGTTTTGCGAGTCGCCCGGAAACGCGCCGTCAACGTGCCGCGAACCTGATGCGAGTTCGGTGCGAGTTCGGTGTCGCGGCGGCGCAGGTTCGGGTCTAATTTTGAGATGGCCGCCGCGGTGCCGAACATGCACCGTACTAGCGCATCATGGGCCGCCGCAGTACGATGGCAGCGAGGCTATGCCGGTCGGGATGCTCCGTTCGCGTGCATGTGCGGCGTTTTACACGCGAAAAAGCTCAATGGCATAGCGCTTGCTTCAACGATTGTCGAACACCGAATGCGCAGCGCATTCGCCTTCTATCCGACAACAAGAGCGGGGCGTGACATGCGATGCTATGACGAGATGCGTCATCACGACGATGCCGTGCGGCCACACTACGCACGCTTCGAACGATGGTTGGTGAAGCAGGGTAATGAAGCGATCGCGCGCAAACGCGCCGAAGCGGACCTGCTATTCCGCCGGGTCGGCATCACCTTCGCGGTAAACGGCGATTTGTCGGGTACCGAGCGGTTGATTCCCTTCGACCTGATTCCGCGCATCATTCCGCGCAGCGAATGGCAGACGCTGGAAGCGGGTTTGCGACAGCGCGTGCAGGCGCTCAACCTGTTCATTCACGACGTTTATCACGAGCGCAATATCGTGCGCGCCGGGATCGTGCCGGCCGAGCAGGTCTATACGAACGCGCAGTACCGGCCCGAAATGCAGGGCGTGAATGTGCCGCTCGGTGTTTACGCGCATATCGCCGGAGTCGACGTGGTGCGCGCCGGCGACGAGGGCGCGTTCTACGTGCTCGAAGACAACCTGCGGGTGCCGTCCGGTGTGTCCTACATGCTGGAAAATCGCAAGATGATGATGCGGCTGTTCCCGGAACTGTTCGTGCAGAACCGCATTGCGCCTGTCGCGCACTATCCCGATCTGCTGCTCGATACGTTGCGTTCGGTGGCGCCCGAAGGCGTCGACGATCCGGTTGTCGTGGTGCTCACGCCGGGCATGTACAACTCCGCGTATTTCGAGCACACGTTCCTCGCGCAGCAGATGGGCGTCGAACTGGTGGAAGGCAAGGATCTGTTCGTCGACGACAACTACGTGTTCATGCGTACCACGCAGGGGCCGAAGCGCGTCGATGTGATCTACCGCCGCGTCGACGACGACTTCCTCGATCCGCTCGCATTCCGTAACGATTCGGCGCTCGGCGTGCCGGGCCTGTTGACCGCGTATCGCGCCGGGCGCGTCGCGCTCGCAAATGCGATGGGCACCGGCATCGCCGACGACAAATCGATCTACCCGTACGTGCCGGAGATGATCGAGTTCTACCTCGGCGAAAAGCCGATCCTCAACAACGTGCCGACCTACCAGTGCCGCAAGCCCGACGATCTCGCGTACACGCTGGCACATCTGCCCGAGCTCGTCGTGAAGGAAGTGCACGGTGCGGGCGGCTACGGGATGCTGGTGGGACCGGCCTCGACGAAAGCCGAAATCGAATCGTTCCGCGAACGCCTGATCGCGCGCCCGGCTGGCTATATCGCGCAGCCGACGCTGGCGTTGTCGGCGTGTCCGACTTTTGTCGAAGCAGGCATCGCGCCGCGCCATATCGACTTGCGACCCTTCGTGCTGTCCGGCAAGACCGTCACGATGGTGGCGGGCGGGCTGACGCGCGTGGCGTTGCAGGAAGGCTCGCTAGTCGTCAATTCGTCGCAAGGGGGCGGCACCAAGGACACCTGGATGGTCGACTGACGGGCTTGCCGAGGGTGTTGCTCATGCAATGCACCGGCAACCCAACAAGCCGGCGACGCACCTCAAACGCCGCCGGCGCACACGGATAACCAGCGCGAGCCTTTTTCAAAGGCTTCGCGCCATCAGATACGGAACGCCGTCATGCTAAGCCGCACCGCCGATCACCTCTTCTGGATGGCCCGCTACATGGAGCGCGCGGAGAACACCGCCCGCATGCTCGACATCAACCTGAAGGCGCAGTTGTTGCCGCAGACGCCCGAGCAGGAAGCGCGCGCGCAACGCTCGGTGCTGCGCATCTCCGAGCTCGAAACCGCGTTCGCGCAGCGCTACGACGAACCGACCCGCGAAAACGTGCTCGATTTCATGGTGGCCGATTCGACCAATCCGTCGAGCATTCATTCGTGTTTGCAGGCCGCGCGCGAAAACGCCCGCGCGGTACGCGGCACGTTGACGACCGAATGGTGGGAAACCATCAACGACACCTGGCTGGAATTCAACGAGCGCACCGCGTCCGGTCAGGCCGCGGGCAACCCGGGCGCGCTGTTCGAGTGGGTGAAGTTCCGCTCGCATCTGTCGCGCGGCGTGACGATCGGCACCGCGCTGCAAGACGACGCGTTCTTCTTCACGCAGCTCGGCACGTTCCTCGAACGGGCCGACAACACCGCGCGGATTCTCGACGTGCGTTTTGCCGACGTCGAACCGAATTCACGCGACGCCGCGCGCCAGCTCGAAGATTTCTACTACTGGACCTCGATTCTCAGCTCGGTGTCGGCGCTCGAAATCTATCGCAAGGTGTATCGCGATGTCGTGACGCCGGCGCGGGTGGTCGAACTGATGATCCTGAACCAGCAGATGCCGCGCTCGCTGCTGGCGTCGCTCGAAGGCGTCTGCGCGAATCTGGCGATGCTGCGCACGCAGGGCTCGAACCAGTGCGAACGCTTCGCCGGCAAGCTGCGCGCCGAGCTGGTGTACTCCGACATCCGGCAGATTTTCGAAACCGGCCTGCACGCCTATCTCACGCAGTTCCTTGCACGCGTGTTCGAACTCGGCAATCTGGTCGCCCGCACCTATCTGATGCTGCCAGTCGCCTGACGGAGTTTTTTATATGTACCTGACGATCCGCCACGACACCGCCTATCGCTACGAAGCGACTGTCCATTATTCGATCCAGCAACTGCGTCTGACGCCGGCAAGCGGCGCCTCGCAGGTGGTGCGGCGCTGGAGCATCGATGCGCCCGGCAAGCTCGACGCTACCTTCGACGCTTACGGCAACGTGCTGCACACGCTGGTCATCAACAAGCCGCATAGCGAGATCCGTCTGCATGTGGCCGGAGAAGTGGACACGATTCCGCTCATCGACGGTCACCTGCCCGACAGCGTCGGGCCGATTCCGCTCGAGCACTTCACCTGTGCGACGCGTCTCACCGAAGCCGACGCCGCAGTCCGTGAACTGGCCGAATCGGTGCCGGTCCTGACGACCTCGAGCGGCCTGATCGAACTGTCCGAACAGATCATGCAGCGCGTGAAATACCGCTCGGGCATCACCGAGGTGACCAGCACCGCTGCGCAAGCGCTCGCGCTCGGCAACGGCGTGTGCCAGGACCACGCGCATCTGATGCTGGCCTGCTGCCGGGCGCGCGGCATTCCAGCGCGGTACGTGAGCGGCTACATCGAACCGGGCGACGTGCCGCACGGGGCGAGCCATGCATGGGTCGACGTGTGGCTCGACGGCCGCGGCTGGATTTCCATCGACGTGACGCATGCCGCGTTTGCCAGCGAAAGCTACTGCCGGCTCGCCGTCGCGCGCGATTACGAAGCCGCCGCGCCGGTGCGCGGCCGGCGTATCGGCGGGCTGGAAGAGGAGTTGAAGGTGTCCGTGACGGTCAGTGCACAGCAGTCGCAATAGCGGCTAAGAACGGCTTCAGAGGTCCGGGAGGGTTGGCGCGAACACGCGTCAGCCCGCACAGCTTGCAGAAAAGGCCCGCAAAGACCCTAATACGCAATAAAGGCGCACGCGCGCCGCATTACAATAGCGGCGTTATGTCGTTTTTTTGCGGGTACTTTTTCTTATGACCTACTGTGTAGCGATGTCCGTCGACGATGGGCTCGTGTTCCTCTCGGACACACGCACCAACGCGGGCGTCGATCACATCAGCACGGCGCGCAAGATGTCGGTGTTCGAGATGCCGGGCGAACGCATGCTCGTGCTGCTCGGCGCCGGCAATCTGTCGCTGACGCAAGCAGTGCTGCACGAACTCACCGAACCGGCCGATGCGGCCCAGCCAACGCTCTGGACCGCGCCGACCATGGCCGACGCGGCGCGCGTGATCGGGCGCGCGGTGCGTCGCGTGCACCAGCGTGAGGCTGAGGCGTTGCAGGAATTCGGCGTCGACTTCAATTGCAGCTTCATTCTGGGTGGGCAGATCGCGGGCAACCGGCCGCACCTGTTCATGATCTACTCGGCAGGCAATTTCATCGAAGCGTCGGCCGTGAATCCATATTTCCAGATAGGCGAGGCCAAGTACGGCAAGCCGATCATCGATCGTGTGCTGACGCCTTCCACACCGCTCGACGAAGCCGCCAAGTGCGCACTGATCTCGATGGATTCGACGTTGCGCTCGAATCTGTCGGTGGGTTTGCCGCTCGATCTGCTGGTGTACCAGAAGGATTCGCTGCGCGTCACGCGGTTCGTCTCGATCGATCACGACAATGCATACTTCGAGATGATTCACCGCACGTGGGGCGAGCGGCTGCGCCAGGTGTTCGGCGAGATTCCCGATCCGGACTGGCAGGAGTCGCCCGATGTGCCGCTGCAGCAGCGCGAGCGCACGCTGGTGCTGCATCGCGCGCCGGTAGGCGCCGACGGCATCGAGCATGAACTCGAAGTGAAGCCGGCGCAGACGCTGGCGCAGTCGGACAAGGCGAAGGTTCAGCGGCGTTAGTCAGGTCGCCGGATCGTCAGATCGGGGCGGACGAGGCTTCTATCTAAACTGCGAGCGTCACGCCAAGGTCGTCACGAGCCTGCTAAAGGCTTCGCTGGCGGCCTTTTTATTCTCTGTTGAGATCGTCCTGGGCGCGTCACGGTATGCGAACGTGAGCATGCGTCCGTCCACGTCTTGCGCATGCCGGCAGGCTGCGCTGCGCCAAACTACGAACTACAAATCACGGACGAAAAAAACCAGCCACAGGTTTATCACCCGTGGCTGGTTTTCAACTGCGTATTGCTTCAGCAGTCCGTCAAGCTCGATTAGAACTTGTGGCGGATGCCCAGGCTGAGGATTTCTTGCGAGCTCGTAGCCGAGTTGTAGCCGTACGAACCGATTGCTGCGCCTGCGGTCACAACGCCGGCCGAACCTGCCGCAATGCGTTGGTTGCCGCTGGCGTGTTGATACGCACCAACCAGGTAGATGTCCGTGCGCTTCGACAGGTTGTAGTCGCCGCCAAGCGAAACCTGGTGATACGTTGCGCTCGTATCGCCGCTAGCCTTCGTGTAGATGTAGCCCACGCCCACCAGCATAGCCGGCGTAGCCTGGTAACCCAGGTAAGCGCCACCGACGTTGTACTTCTCCGTCGAACCGAAGCCCGACGCTGCGTCCGGCTTGTATTGAGCGTTGCTGTAGCGCACGCTAGCCGTAAACGGGCCTGTCACGTACTGCAGTGCCACCGAAGCGATGCCGATCGACTTGGCTGTCGCGTAGATGCCGCTGACCTGATTGTTGAACGTACCGTCCGACGTGCCACCCCAGCCCGCACGGGCAGTCGCCGAGCTCGCGTTGTCGGCGCGGAAGTAGCCTGCAGCAACGCTGAACGGACCCGTTGCGTACGTTGCAGCGCCCGACCACGTTTGACCCGAACCCGTCTGGCCAGCCACGCCGCCGAATGCGTACATGCCTTCGAACTGGAGGCCGCCCCACACCGGCGAGGTGTACTTGATGGCGCTGTTCGTGCGCGAGGAGTTGTCGTTGTTGTCGACGTCGCCCGGCGTGGTGAAGGTGGAACCGAAGTAGTTGTCTGCCGTCAGCGGTTGAACCAGGTCAACCACCGGATCGTACTGACGACCGGCCGTGACTGTACCCCACTGGTCGCCCGTCAGGCCGACGTAGGCTTGACGACCGAACATCTTGCCGCCTTGACCCAGCTTGCCGTTGTTCACGTCAAAGCCGTTTTCCAACTGGAAGATTGCCTTCAGGCCACCGCCCAGGTCTTCCGTGCCCTTCAAGCCAAAACGCGGGCCTTGCAGGTTGCCACCGGCCAGGCCGACTTGATTGGCGTTGTGGCCTTTGCTGTCGACGGTGTTGTGAGCGTACTGGATCGATTCATCGATCAAGCCGTACAGGGTAACGCTGCTTTGAGCATGTGCCACGCCAGTGACGCCCAGGAGCGCCAGCGAGAGGGTAGACAGTGCGATTCGTTTCATCCATTTCTCCACGCAGATGATTGGTTTCTTTGTTGCGGATTGGAGAATAGCTCACCGCTTCTATCGACAAGAACAGGAAAAAAAAGAGTGTCTCCAAAAAGTGACAAAAGCTGCAAGGTCTTGTATTTAAAGCCCGTTAACGATTGTTGCTGTTTTGACAATATTGATTCGTTGACTGAGCATTATTGTTGTTTTGTTGACAGTGAAGGTTGCAGTGCATGCAATTCAGACACTTGTTTGAAGGTTTTTTGTAACCTAGTCGTCTAAGTTTTGTGTCAGATCCGTAGCGTTCGCATAAAAGTTGGAATGCTTATCAGTTGACGAACGCGCTGGACAGAGCTTTCAGATTGTGAGCATGCACCACGAACGAGCATCGTATGAGTTTGCGATCTTCGGGGGCTCGCATGTCGCCTCGCAGCGTTGACATGAGGCTTTCGCCTCATGTATCGCTTTCGTCGTTATCAGCGCCAAGGCGCGCCACTGTGGCGACGGCAATCCCGGCGGCCGCTGCCAACAGGACCGAGCCCCATGGATGCCGCCTGACATAGCGATCCGCCGCGACGGCTTTGCGCCTCGCCTCCACCAGCGTGACGGCCGCGGCGCGGGTGGCTTGCGCTTCGGCGTGCACGACGCCGCGGCCGATCCTGACTGCCGTAGTGCGCGCCGACGCTTTCTGCCGTGGTTGGTCCGTCGAGGAAGCCGTGCCTCGAGCGGAAGCGGGACCCGCCGCGGCAGCAGCACCGGCCACGGGAGCGACGCCGGTGCCGCTGGTCGCGCGCTCGTTCGCGTGTGGCACCGCATCCGCCGATACCGTCGACGCGGCCAGCACCGAAGCAAGCTTCGCGCGGCTGCCCGGGGGCGGATTGTCCTGCATGCCCCATCCGCCGCGCGGGTCGTGCAGGCGGCCGCGCGCCGCCGAGAATTCCGCGCCGAGCAGCAGCACGGCTGCCGAGAAGTACAGCCACATCAACAGCACCGCGAGCGAGCCGGCCGCGCCGAACGCGCTCGCCATCCCCGCATGAGCGATATACAAGGCGAACAGCTTCTTACCCGTCGAGAACAGCACGGCCGCAACGATCCCGCCGACAAACGCATCGCGCCACTGCACCCGGGTATCGGGCAAGAACTTCAGCAAGCCGGCAAACGCGAACACCAGCACCAACAAACCGACCCCGAGTTGCAGCAGGTTGCCGATCACGACATACGGAGAGTCGCCCCAGAGCCATTTGCCGATGAACGTGATGACCGTATCGAGCACCAGCGAGACGATCAGCAGGAACGCGACGCCCAGTACGAGACCGAACGAAATCAGCCGGACCCGGACCATCGCGATCACGCTCGACGAGCGCGGCCCGGTGTTGGGCCACACTATATTGAGTGCGCTGTTGAGCGACGAGAAGGTGGCTGATGCGCCAATGGCCAGCATCGTGAACGAAATGATCGCTGCGACGCCGCCTGCATTGCCGCTGTGATGCGCGTTCTCGACGATGGTTTGCACGCCGGCGGCGGCCTGATCGCCGAGCAGGCCATGAATGTGGTCGAACAGTTCGCCGCGCGCGGCTTGCGCGCCGAAGAACCAGCCGGCCACGGCAATCACCATCACCAGCGTCGGCGCTAGCGAGAAGGCTGCGTAGAACGCGATGCTGGCGGCCATGGCTGCGCAGCGGTCGTCGGAAAACTGTTTGAATGCGCCGATTGCCCAGTTGGCCTGCTTGCGGGCCACCATCTGGAGGTTGTCGACGGAAAGCGTGTCCATGTCCATGGTCGTCTTCTCAGTGGGGTACTGGCGCCGGATGCGGCGTTGCGCCGTTGAGGCGGCTTCGAAGCAGCCTTTGCATCGGGGCCTTTTGCAAACCTTGTGCCTGTCACTATAACAAGGCGGCATGCGGGTTTCGTTGACGCGCGCGAGTCAGGTGTGCCGTTAGAATGCCGGTGGGCCCTCACATTCTTGTCGCTATGCACTCACACGAACTCGTACAACAGCTGGACCTGATCCCAGCGGAACAACTGGGCGCGCATCTGCCCGCGCATGTCGTCGCGCAGTTGCCGGCCCGGGGCGTCACAGTGTTCGCCGTCAGCGACGACGCCTCCGACACCGCCGAATTCAGCGCACGTTATGGCTTCGGCCTGGAAGACTGCGCGAACACCATCGTGATCCGCTATAAGAAGGAGGGCGCCGAGCATTATGCGGCGCTGGTCTCGCTGGGGTCGTTGCGTCTGGATATCAACGGAGCGGTGAAGGCTGCGCTTGGCGCGCAGCGGCTTTCGTTTGCTAAGCGGGAAGCTGCTGTTGAGCATAGTGGAATGGAGTTTGGGGGGATTACTGCTTTTGGTTTACCGGAGGATTGGCGCATTCTCGTCGATGCTGCTGTTATGGAGCGTGCACAGATTGTGATGGGGGCAGGGGTTAGGGCAGCTAAGTTGCTGCTGGCGCCTGATGTTTTGCGGCAGTGGGGTCGATGTGAGGTTGTGGGGTTGACCTTGCCGGTAGCTTGAGGTTTTGCTTTTTTGCCTGCGCGGCGCTTTAGCTGTGTGCCTGCGGCGGTGGCCTTTCCTTGATTTGATATTGGTTTATTAGCGTTCCCCCTGTGCGGGGGGCACCTACTTTTCTTTGCCTGCCGCAAAGAAAAGTAGGCAAAAGAAAGCGGCTCAAACCGCTAATTTTTAAGCGGGTCCCCTGGCTTGGAGGGGATAGTGGAGCATCTGGAATCGGTGTTCTCGCACATTCAGCGGGAGTGACAAGGCAGTCATCCTTCCGGCGGCGCTGCGCGCGCCGTGGCGGTACTTCATCAAACCGCCTGGCGGTTTGGGCGCCGGCGCCTGGTTCGGCGCGGTGGCTCGCCCTCGCGTTCCAAATGCCTGACCCTCGTGTCCCCTATGCTTCACCGAGGCGCTAGCGTCTCACTCGGAGTGGTAGCTCGCACTCCAAAACTTCGGTGCTTCGCCGAGTCAAAGTGGCCCGCACTTCCACCATTCAGCCCCTCGCCGAGGCGAAGCCGATGGCACCCACCAAACCAAAACAAAGTCCCTGGTTTCCCTGGCAGACCGTTCCGGCGACCACGCAGTGCGAGGCGGGAAGAATGATGCCGGAGGCGCCAATCTGCTATCGGTGTTGGGAAGTACCGCTACGGCGCGCGCAGCGCCGCCGGAAGTATGACTGCCTTGTCACAAACGCTGAATGTGCGAGGGCACAGATTCCAGATGCTCCACTGCCTCCTCCAAGCCAGGGGACCCGCTTAGCATTAGCGGTGTGAGCCGCTTTCTTTGCTTACTTTCTTTGCGGCGGCAAAGAAAGTAAGTGCCTGCCCCGCACAGGGGCGACGCTAATAGACCACTAAGAAATCAAGGAAAGGCCAACACCGCAGGCACACAACCCATGCCGCCGCCAAAGGCAAAAAAACAAAATCAAATAATCAGACGTGAAATCTTGGTCCCTTCCAGCGACACGCCTGCCATCAACCCACCATTAGTCAGCACAAAAGCTTCAACCGGACCAGTAGCGGTCGAGGTATCGATCGCGCCATTCGCGCCAACCTTCAACACGGCGACCGTCGCATCAGCGCCCGCCGCCCACCCTTGGCTGCCGAGGAATTTGTCGAGCGCTTCCTGTGTCATGAAGAGAAAAATGAGCGCCTTGGATTGCGCGCCAATCTGCAAACCAAACGAGCCCGCGACAGTGCTGTAGTACCCCGCCGTGCTTCCGCCAACTCGCAACGCGCCTTCGCCATATTGCGCGCCGACCCAGAAGCCCGCCGAGATGACGGACGGAAACACCAGCACGCCGCGCGCCTTCGCGACGAGTTCACGCGAGCCGTCGACGTTCGCGTAGAGCCGCTCGAGGGTTGAGTCGACGCCGGCATTGATCGTATCGCGCTTGCCCGCGTTCGCCGAAGCAGACGCGCTCGAAGACGGAGACGTGGTCGTGCAGCCGGCGAGGCCGAGACCCGCAGTTGCCAGAACGGCACTGGTGGTCGTGATGAATTGTCGTCTGCGCATGATGTTCTCCCTATGCGTTCGTTATAAGAGGTCCGGCTGATTGCTGTCCTGTTTTACCCCGCCGGGATCGTCCGGCATCAGGCATGTGACGCAATTCTGGTTCAGCAGTTCCCGTGCCTGACCGCCAACGCCATCTCCTGGTCCGCGCTCAGCGCCCGGCGCGCCGTTTACAACCTCTTTCGGCTCTGCAAATGAAAATGCCGTTCAGCGTTAACTGAACGGCATTAGCGCTTTGCGCCCGCTTTGCCGGTTACTGCACGGCTGGCTTGATATTCTGATTGTGACGGAACAGGTTGTGCGGATCGTAGCGGCTCTTCACCGCGACGAGGCGTTCGTAATTCGGTCCATACGCCTCCGCCACCCGGCCGCCTTCCTCCTCGGTCATGAAATTGACGTAGACGCTGCCCAGCGCAAACGGCGCGGACGCGTCGAAGAACGCGCGCGCCCAGGCGACGCAGCGCTCATCCTCGCTCGCATCGTCCCAGCGGCCATGCACGTTCATCACGTATTGCGTGTCGCGATTCGGATAGGCGGTGGCCTCGACCGGCGCGCGGGCGGTCTGGCCGCCGATCTGCCCGAAGAAGATTTCGCATTGTGTCGACGGCAGCTTGCCGATGGCATCGAGCAGCGCGTCGATCAAACCGTCCGACACGCTGGCCAGATTGTGCGACTTCCAGTAATTGCGCGCGCCTGGAGCCAGCAACGGGTCGAACGCTTTTTGCCACATCGCATACGGCATCGCGCCGAGATGTTCGCCATACGGTGTGCCGAAGCCGCGTATGGCCTCCACGGCGGACGGTCCATTTTCAATGGGTCCGGTGTAGCACATCGCGAACACGATCACCGGCTTGCCGTGCACTTCAGGCGGCAGGAACGGCAGCGGCGGCGCCAGCCGTAGAACGGCCCATGCGCTCAGGTCCTCCGGCATGTCTTCCGCGGCAGTGCGGTATTGGATGAGGGCGTTCTTCGCCTGATCGAGGGGTAGTACGACGAGGCCGCCGTACACCAGCGGTCCCACCGGATGCAGTGCGAACTCGAATAACGTGACGACGCCGAAATTGCCGCCGCCGCCGCGAATCGCCCAGAACAGATCTTCGTGCGAGTCGGCGCTCGCGTGACGCAATTCGCCGTCGGCGGTCACCACATCCGCCGAAACCAGATTGTCCACCGACATGCCGTATTTGCGGCTCAGCCAGCCGAATCCGCCGCCGAGCGTGAGCCCCGCCACGCCGGTAGTCGAGTTGATGCCGAGCGGGGTGGCGAGCCCGAATGCTTGCGCTTCATGGTCGACATCGCCGAGCGTCGCGCCCGGCTCGACATACGCGCGCCGTGCCAGCGGATCGATGCGCACCGATTTCATCGGCGACAGGTCGATCACGAGGCCGTCATCGCAAAGCGCGCTGCCGGCGATGTTATGGCCGCCGCCGCGCACCGCCAGCGGTAGGTCGTTGTCGCGCGCGAACGCCACGCCGCGGCGGACGTCGGCCACGCCGGCACAGCGCAGAATCATCGCCGGATGCCGGTCGATCATCGCGTTCCAGATGCTGCGCGCTTCGTTGAAACCAGCGTCCTGGGGCAGCAATAGCTGGCCCCGCGTCGCGGACTTTAATTCTTCAATGGCATTGCTGGACACACTCACCATGGCACACCTCCAGACACAATAGGACACTCTTCGGAACACTATTCAGCCAACCAAAGCAAAATAAACCGTTCTGAAAAGGCTTTGTTTGCGTCCAGTAAACGGGCCTGTTTTCTTAAGTCAAACATAGGTAAACCCGCGTTTGCGCTGCATGCCGCGCAAAAGCTGCAGCGATGGGCTTCTGCGCGTGACGGCGGCGATGGTGGCTCAAGCGCGCGCACGCGATGGTGGGAACGCTTCGGGAAAAGACGGGGTGGGGAAGTGTTGGGTGAGCGTCGTCGTGATGGCTGCGCGACGACACTCCGGTGCCGGAAGCCGCAATCTTTGCGGCCTGCTTGGGGCGTGTTTGCGTCTGCGTTTGCGTCTTATACATCCATCGCCGAGTCGCATCGCACGCGTATGTCGAACAGCAGCGCGATATCGGTGAGGGCGTACAGCAGTGAGAACGAGTTCAGTTCGGAGTAAGGCAAGTCGAGGTTGAAGCCGGTGGAAAACGAGTTATACGTAGAAGACACTTTGAGCGCCGACGGCTTGCGCGGCAGGTCGAAGACGAGATCGACCGTATAGCCGCCACCGCCTCGCGCGGGCACCCACACCATGAAACGGATGCCGACCAGATGGCCGAGCGGGAAGCGAAAGCTCTCGCTGTCGTGGCGCAGTCCGCCCCACACCGCGTCGCGCGAGCGGAACGCCGCGGTCAGCAGCGCGCGCGAGCCGTTCTTGAAGTGCGCGAAGGTGGGAGCCGTCAGCAGTTCATCGAGGCTGACCATCGCGGCCGCTGTGCCGTCCTCGCCGACCTCGATGTTCAGATACGAGCCGATTGCATCCTTGAAACCCTCATACAACTGCTTATGCAAACGAGCCGGGACGTTGGGTTCGCGCGTGGCGTCGCTCCGCGCAAACCAGACGCGTTCGACGCAGGCCGCCTCGCCGATATAGCCGGGCAGCAATTGCTCGTTGTCGCGGTCATCGAAGGAACGGCAGCCAATCGGATAAGGTAATTCGTCGACCGGCAGGTAGCGGTCGGTCGGCTGCCATGCCCGCACGCTAGTGTCGACGGTGGCCGGCGCGGCCGGTGTGGCGAGCGATGCCGCCAGCGCGAGGGTGTCCGCCGACGGCTCCGTGCTCGCAGCCGGGCCGGTTGCCGCAACAGCGGCTTGCTGGCGCATCGCTCTTGCGCCGAGCGAGGAGACGAGCACGTATTCGGCGACCAGTGTCCCCACGCCGCAGAGCAGTCCGATCAATAGTCCAAAGTGGGCTTTGACCAGAAAGATGACAATTACAGGAATCGCAAGAAAGTAAAACACGGTATTCCCCGTTTGAAAAATCCGGCCGCGTTCGTGACGCGCCAGTTTCTCCCCTGATGAATCATGCAGCCCCAGGATGCTACTGCGAGCAATTGCTTCAAGACAGGCTTCGACGAAACCGCGCTGCGCTGTACTACACGTTGCCGACGGCCTCGATTGTCATATCGAGCAGCGCCCGCAGCCGTCCCAGCGCTCGCAGGTCGCGGTGATAGCCGAACCAGACGTCGCGGCCCGGCGGCGTTTCGTCCAGTTCGATGCGCGCAAGTCCGGGCGTGCTGTCGCCGAGCGGGCATGGCAGCACCGCGAGGCCTGCGCCTTCCGCGCACATGCGTGCCTGCGCGCCGCGATTGTTGCTGCCGAAGGCGACGCGCGCTTGCGGCAGCATCCGCTTGACCCAGACGACGTCGGGCAGTGAGCCGAACGCGCTGTCCATGCTGATGAGCGTCTGACCGGCGCCGTCGCCTTCACGCGTGTATGCCGCCGCCAGATCGGCGCGGCCGTACAGCGCGTAGTCGATGTGCATCAGCTTGCGCTGGATGACATCCGCCTCGTCGAAAGGCGTGATCCGAAACACCAGATCGGCCTCGCGACGCGCCAGATTGTAGCGGCGCGAATCGGTGACGAGTTCGATCGACACCTCGCGATGTCTTTCGAGAAACCGCGCGAACACCGGTGTCAGCACATGGACACCGAACCAGTCCGACGACGAAATCCGTAGCGCTCCGGTGAGTTGCTGTTCCTTGCCGCTCAGCGCGCGGCTGAAACCCAGCGCTTCTTCTTCCATGCGCTCGGCGTAAAGCATGACTGCGCTGCCCTCGTCGGTCAGCACGAAGCCGTCGCGGGTGCGTTGAAACAGCGTGTGGCCGACAGCCGACTCCAGCGCGCGCAGGCGCCGTCCCATGGTCGGTTGGGTCTGTCCGGCGAGCCTGGCGGCCGCGCCGAGCGTGCCGCCGCGAGCGATTGCCAGAAAGATGCGGACATCGCCCCAGTCCAGTTTCGGGTCATTCATTTTCGTTTGCGCGCTGTGCAGAAGTGTCGATTTACGTGCCTTTTCGCATGGACGATTATGCACGTATCGACTCGTTCACGTGCCAACATCCCAGGAAGCCATCATGTCCATGCAAGCCCTCGTTCTGAAGCAATACAACGGTCCGCTTGAACTCACCGAACTGCCGCGACCCGAGCCGGCGCGCGGCGAAGTGCTGGTGCGCATCGCCGCGAGCGGCCTGAATCCGCTCGACACCAAGATTCGCGCCGGCGCCGCCGGGCACGCCAGACATCCGCTGCCGCTGGTGCTGGGTATCGACATGGCGGGCGTCGTCGAGGCGGTAGGCGCCGGTGTCAGCGTGTTCAAAGCAGGCGATCAGGTATACGGAATGACCGGTGGCGTCGGCGGTATGCAGGGTTCGCTCGCGCAATATGCAGCCGTCGATGCAGACCTGCTGGCGTTGAAGCCGTCGAATCTGTCGATGCGCGAGACCGCTGCGCTGCCGCTCGCTTTCATCACGGCGTACTCGGGCATCGTCGATCGGGCCCACTTGCAGGCCGGGCAAACCGTGCTCGTGCACGGCGGCGCGGGCGGCGTCGGATATGTGTCGGTGCAATTGGCGAGCGCGCTCGGCGCGACTGTCTTCGCGACGGTCAGCGAACGCGACCGCAGCGTGGTCGAGGCACTCGGCGCTACGCCGATCGATTACCGCGCGCAGTCGGTCGAGCAGTATGTCGCGTCAACGACGCAGGGCGCGGGCTTCGATCTGGTCGTCGATACGGTGGGCGGCGCGACGCTGGATGCCTCGTTTGCCGCCGTGAAGCACTTCGGCCATGTGGTGAGCGCGCTCGGCTGGGGCACGCATGCACTAGCGCCGCTGTCGTTTCGGGAAGCCACTTATTCGGGCGTGTTCACACTTCATGCGCTGCTGTCCGGCGAAGGCCGCGCGCATCACGGCGAGATGCTGCGCACGGCGACGCGGCTCGCGGAAGAAGGCAAGCTCGCGCCACGCCTCGACGCGCGCCGCTTCGATCTAGGTTCGGCGCAGCAGGCTTATGACGCGCTGACCGACGGCAGCGCGCGAGGCAAGATCGTGGTCGAGGTGGCTTGAGCAGGGCGGGACTGTTTGAGCTGAGCTGAGCGGCGCGCAGTCCCGCTGACGCTTAATCGGCCCTCGCCGCGTCGAACCCCAGTTCTCGCGACACGCCTTCGAACGTGTTGTTCGAAGTGCCAGGCAATCTGCTGTCACTTCATTTCGACGCGCGCCTAACCTTCGCCGACACCTTGCTCTTATAGAGCGCCGTGCCGGTAGCGCGTCGATCGCGTTGTTGCTGCCGACGACGCACTTGAACAGTCCCGCGGTGATGTTCGGTTTTCTGTCGCTGGCGGCGCTGCTGATTTTCTCGGCGCACCCGGCTCCGACGGTCCGGTTCTGACCGGTTACCGCGTGCCGATTGGTTCCCACGCGCCGCGGTCTTTCTATTCAGCGATGCATCGAATTTCGTCAGTGGACATATTTTGTATGTCGGGGGCGGCGTAATTGCGGCGCTTTGATTCGAGTGCCGTATTCAGCGTAATACTGATAAGCAAAGGGCAATTGGATGGCAGAGTAAACCCGCTCGGTTTGCACTGTCTGTGTGATTGCCCTCACTCCCGCCCTTCTAATCTCTCCCCTATGTTCGGATAAACGCTTATATGAAGCGTTCGAACGCTTCATCGTCGTTTTGCCGCCTGTTTCCCACCTCGAAAACACACCTCGGTTGCGCCTTCATGCGGCTTCTGCGCCACGGCTCGGCCTCGAAGCACAACCGCTTGATTCCTATGCCGAGGCGGGCTGAATGTTAAATAAAAAGAATCATTCGGACTGCATGATCAAAAAAATGTAGCGGTTTTTAAGATCGAGAATTGACGATATTTGACGATTCGACTACGAATTTAATTGAAAAAAGGCTGGCGATATCGCTTTGCGTGGGGTAGCGCACGGTCGGTGAGTCGAGCTCTGCATAACGTGAACTTCCATCAAGTCCTGCTGTGATCTTTCCACGACTTTGTTCGCGCACAGCCAACGGTTTCTCTCGGGGCATATCAAATCGGACCGGGATTTTCCAAGAGAAAGATGCTGGGTGCTACGCGATTTTCGAGTGGCGCGAAGCACTGGTGAACAGGTTCTGACGTTTCATTTTCGACGGTGAACAGAGATTCGCTGGCTATATGAACCTGACTTTGAAATATGGTTAGGAGACAGAAATGAAAAAGTACAACGGGGAAACAAGGGCATTGGGGACACGCAAGGCGGTCCTGGCAGTTACCGTGAGTCTCTATGCTTCGATGGCTGGTGCTCAAACCAATTCGGCGACACCTGTCGCGCCGTCGACCGACTCGGCGAGGCTGACGCTGGCGCAAGCTTCGCCGACCGATTGTCCGATAGTCGATACGATTGGTTGCAAGCGCGAATACGACGGTTTGGTGGCGACCGGCGGCACAGGGATGACTGTGGCTATTGGCTCGACATCGGCGCCCGGTTCGCAGAACGGCAACGGGAGCGGAAAGGGGAACGGGACTTCGTCGGATAGCGCGGGCGATAGCGGTGTCGGGAATGGGACCGCGTCGGGGGCGGGAGGGTTTGGGGCTGGGAGTTCTGGTAGTGGCCACAGTGGCAATGGGGGGGCGGGGTCGGCTGGTGGTGGTACTGCTACTGGCGGCGGTGGCGCTGGTACCGGTGGGGCGGGCGCCGGTGGTGCAGGCGGAACAGGTACGGGTGGGAAGGGCGCCGGTGGCACAGGCGGAACAGGTGCGGGTGGGACGGGCGTCGGTGGCGCAGGCGGGACAGGTACGGGCGGGACGGGTGCCGGTGGCACAGGCGGAACAGGTGCGGGCGGGACGGGCGCCGGTGGCGCAGGCGGAACAGGTACGGGTGGGAAGGGCGCCGGTGGCACAGGCGGAACAGGTGCGGGTGGGACGGGCACCGGTGGCGCAGGCGGAACAGGTACGGGCGGAACGGGCACCGGTGGCGCAGGCGGGACAGGTGCGGGCGGAACGGGTGCCGGTGGCGCAGGCGGAACAGGTGCGGGCGGAACGGGCGCCGGTGGCGCAGGCGGAACAGGTGCGGGTGGGACGGGCGCCGGTGGCACAGGCGGAACAGGTGCGGGCGGAAAGGGCGCCGGTGGCGCAGGCGGGACAGGTACGGGTGGGAAGGGCGCCGGTGGCGCAGGCGGAACAGGTACGGGCGGAACGGGCGCCGGTGGCGCAGGCGGGACAGGTACGGGCGGAACGGGCGCCGGTGGCACAGGCGGAACAGGTGCGGGCGGGACGGGCGCCGGTGGCGCAGGCGGAACAGGTACGGGTGGGAAGGGCGCCGGTGGCACAGGCGGAACAGGTACGGGCGGAACGGGCGGAACGGGCGCCGGTGGCGCAGGCGGAACAGGTGCGGGTGGGACGGGCACCGGTGGCGCAGGCGGAACAGGTACGGGCGGGACGGGCGCCGGTGGCACAGGCGGAACAGGTACGGGTGGGACGGGCGCCGGTGGAACGGGTACCGGAGGCCATGGCAGCACAGGAGGTAACGGCGGCGAGGGGCATGGAGGTCATGGCAACGGTGGTCAGGGAAGTTCAGGTCATGGCGGCGGTCAGGGCAACGGAGGTCAGGGCAGCGGCGGCCAGGGCAACGGCGGCCAGGGCAACGGCGGTCAAGGTAGCGGCGGCCAGGGCAACGGCGGTCAGGGCAGCGGAGGCCAGGGCAGTGGCGGTCAGGGAAGCGGGGGCCAGGGTAACGGTGGTCACGGCAACGGAGGTCAGGGCAGCGGCGGCCAGGGCAACGGTGGTCACGGCAACGGTGGTCACGGCAACGGAGGTCAGGGCAGCGGAGGTCAGGGCAGCGGAGGTCAGGGCAGCGGAGGTCAGGGCAGCGGAGGCCAGGGCAACGGCGGTCACGGCAATGGAGGTCAGGGCAGCGGCGGCCAGGGCAGCGGCGGCGAGGGCAACGGCGGTCACGGCAACGGAGGCCAAGGCAATGGAGGCCAAGGCAATGGAGGCCAGGGCAGCGGAGGCCAGGGTAACGGCGGTCACGGCAACGGAGGCCAGGGCAA
Organism: Paraburkholderia sp. IMGN_8; assembly: GCF_038050405.1. Classification (NCBI taxonomy): domain Bacteria; kingdom Pseudomonadati; phylum Pseudomonadota; class Betaproteobacteria; order Burkholderiales; family Burkholderiaceae; genus Paraburkholderia; species Paraburkholderia sp. IMGN_8. The sequence continues at coordinate 746,942 of NZ_CP150901.1, forward strand.
CGGAGGCCAGGGCAACGGAGGCCAGGGCAACGGAGGCCAAGGCAACGGAGGCCAAGGCAACGGAGGCCAAGGCAACGGAGGCCAAGGCAACGGAGGTGGTCACGGCCACTGACGCGGCGAATTTCGTTCAGCGCGCGGTAGTCGGCGGAACGGCCTCTCGCGCAGACGCCCTCGCCTTGGAGACGTGAGTGGACACCAGGACGGCCGTTCTTTGTCACGCTCACGTATCCAACACAAAAGCACAAAAGCACAAAAGCACAAAAAACAAGCCGCAAAAAAATCCCATCGACGGATATGCCTTCGAACCAAAGGCAATCTCGTCGAGGGGATGACTCAAGATCTCTCACATCCCAACCACTACCCGGCAAAGCACTCAGGCAACCCTCGCCGCTCAACCTGGATTCCCCGCTCCTGCTCCACCAAAAAACTTTCTCCCCAACAGCATTGTCATCCTCACGCGCGCCACCGCTAAAACGCGTTCGCATCTTCGCAGTGGCACATATAGCACCGGCCGTGTTTAAAATGTCATGGCTTTGCGCGCGCTGATGTTCGACAAACGCTCGCTCGCATACCGCAACGGTCCATTCATAACGGAGTTCGCGTTGAATCACAAACAGGCGTCGTTCCCACAAACGTCATTGCGAATCGCGGCGGCACAGGCGCAGCCGGTATCCGGCGACGTATCGGCAAACATAGCCAGAACGGTCGAACTAACCGGTCTCGCCGCTGATCGCGGCGCGAAACTGGTGGTGTTTCCGGAGAAATTCCTGAGTGGCTACGAGCCCGACCTGATTGTCGGCGATCCCACGAAATATGCGTTCGACGCACACGATGCGCGGCTCGATCCGGTCCGTGAAGTCTGCCGCCAGCGCGAGATCGCGGTAGTGGTCGGCGCGGCGACACGTAGCGTTGACGGCCTTTATATTTCTTCGCTGGTGTTCAGCCGTTCCGGTGAGCTCATCGAGCCGTATCACAAGCAATATCTCTACAGCGGCGAGACGCGGATTTATCGGCCGGGAACGCAAGGCGCCATGCTGGAGATCAACGGCTGGCGGCTCGCTCTTGGCGTCTGCTACGACTCTGGTTTTCCGGAACACGCGCGCCTTGCGGCAACAAACGGCGCCCACGCTTATCTGGTGAGCGCGCTTTTCAGCGTGAAGACCGGCTACCACCAGTCGCGCATCTGGTTTCCCGCGCGTGCTTTCGACAACACCATGTATGTGCTGATGTCGAATCACGTCGGCACGACGGGCGGCTGGGAGACGTGCGGCGCAAGCGCAATTTGGAGCCCATATGGCGACGTGGTGGCGGAGGCAAGCCGTGACCGCGCAGAGGTGATTACGGCGCTACTCGATCCAGCGGTTCTAGCCGACGTCCGCGAGCGTGAGACGGTGCTCGCGGATTTCAACGCGCGTGGTGACGAGAGGCCGGGTGCCTACGTGGTGCGTCGTCTGGACTAGATTCACGGGCGCGTTTCTATTTCGACGCTGCTTGCCGCACCGCGCCCACCGTATCGCGTCGCGGCGCGGGCACGGCCCACAGCAACGCCACCATGCCCGCGATCAGGCGCGTGGCGATCACCGCGAGCCCGCATAGATGCCATGGTCACCGCTGCCAGATTTAACGCGCTGGTCGCGAGCCGATCTGCAGCATGCTATCCGCTACAATGATGCGCACTACCCACCTGGAGACTCGCTTTGAAATCTATTGTCGCTCTGCTCGCCGCGGCTGTTCTTTCTTCAACGGCGATGGCCGCTGCACCCGCTACCGAAACGCTCCCGTCCGGCGTGGTCGTTCAGCATATTACGCAGGGCACGGGTGCCCAGCCGACGGCTGACGATGTCGTGAAGGTCAACTACCGCGGCACGCTCGCCAACGGCACGGAGTTCGACAGCTCCGCAAAGCACGGCGGTCCGGCCACCTTTCCGCTCGGACAAGTGATTCCTTGCTGGACGCAAGGCGTGCAAAAAATGAAGGTCGGCGGCAAGGCCAAGCTGACCTGCCCGGCGGCCACCGCCTACGGTGAGCGCGGCGTCGGGCCGATTCCGCCGAACAGCGACCTGACGTTTGAAGTCGAACTGGTCGGCATCGTCAAGTAATGCCGCGTCAGCGTCGTTAAGATCAAGCCCTTCTTCGGACACCGAAGCGGGGCTTTTTCTTTTGGGGGCATTGGATGTGCCCACAGCAGTTTATCTGCGATGAAAGTTGAGGAGGCGGGGTGTCACTCACTCATACCGATCGTGGTCAATAGCACATGTATTTTGCTGCGAATAAGCTTGCGCCGCTCCGGACTTGCACCTTCTTTCCAGCGGCCGAGTTTCATAGAGTTATCCTTTCCGCTGGCGCGCGCTGGCAGTGAAGATCGGAATGAGAGAGTAATGCGATAAAAGGACGCACGCTTGCATTGCGAGTGGCTTGCCGATTAAACAAAACATACGTGACTCGCCAAACAGTAATAACAACAACCGGATTTAGCTTCTGCGTCTCCAGATGCGCGAAGCGGGCGGCGCGAACTATGTCGATAGTGACGAAAAGCTCCCGCGCGCGCCGCGACACGGCAGGTCTTCAAGGAACAAGTGGACGAGGTCTTTTTTAAGTCCGGCTGTTCTCGGTCGTTTACTTTCTACTCATGTGCGAACGTGGCTAGAACCGCTTCGCGCACTCGAGAAGACCCGCCGCCATTCGCCGTACGTCAGGAGACCCTGTCATGAACATCGACTTTCACTATGGGGTCGTCTATATCGTCGCCCGCATTGGGGGGATGACGGCCTGCGAAGCGCTCACGGTGGCGCACGCGTGCCAGTATGTCGACGACGCGACGACCCACGGAATACTGCGCTTCTCAGGCGGCGAGACCTTTGAACGTTTTGCCACCGCGCACAAGCTTTTCGACTATTCCAACACCGAGAACGACCAGAATAGGCTGGTGTGGACGCCATTCCATTTTCTGCCTGCCGGCGAAGGGGAAACCCTGGAAGATAGGGCGGTGTGCCGGGCGGATAGTGCGATCGCGCGCGAGATCGTTCGGCGGGCAATCCGGCAGAAAGGATCCGATACGGCGTTGCATCGGTTGGGAGTGACGCTTCACACCTACGTCGATACCTGGGCGCATCAAGGGTTCGCCGGTATCGAAAGCAGGATGAACCGGATCCATCTGCTGGAGGCCGAGGATTGCACGCCGGAAAACTGGCTTGCGCACCTTACCCGCGCCACGCGCCATCTGATGGACCGAATCGAGTCCGATGTTTTGACGGTTGCGCTGCCGGTCGGCCACGGCGCCGCATTGCACTTTCCCGACCAGCCGTGGGCGATATGGAATTACATTGATGGCAGAGGCGTGCGTGTCGAAAGGCACAATCTGCCGGAGTTCGTGCAAGCGGCGGAGATGACTTGCCGCGCGGTTCGCGCTTATGTTGCGGAACGGGAAGATTTCGAATTTCAGCCCGGCATGCCGGATAACGTGAAAGAGGCGCTCGCCGAACTTCTCGCTACCAATCGGAACATGGACGACAACAAGCGCTTGCAAGCCATTTGCGAAGCGGTAAAAGCCGGCGTCATTCCCGGCTTGCGCGAGTCCATTCCGGGTTATGTGGCCAAAGGTTTTGGTTCCTGGAAGTACAAGGCGACGGGTTTGCAGTCCGACGATGATGGTGTAGACCGCCCGCCGTGGACTGAAGCTTTCGAGAGAAGCGACTACCGGCGCTTTCACGATGCCGTCAAAGAGCACCGATTCGTGACGACGCAGGAAATCCTGCCGGCTCATGGACTGCGGATCGCGTAGATGAGCCGACTCCAGGTTGGGAATAAGCCGGCAATAAGCCGGTAATAAGCGCCGGCCTGCCTGGTTATTGCGCCCGGACTGCCTGACGCTGGGCAGCCTGTTCTTCCGCATGTTTCTTGGCCATGTGTCTTCCCACCAGGCACCCGCCTACCGCGCCCACTACCGCGTGATGCCCGGCATAGTGCCCCGCGACCCCGCCCACGACGGCGCCCTTGACGCAGCCGGCAGCATTCGCCGTGCCGATGGTCCCCAAGGTGGCCGAGGTGAGTGCGACCGTCGTGAGGGCGGCCTTGATAAAGCTAGCTTTCATCTGAATGTACCGTGTTGTCGAATTTTTCGAAGATGGCGCATTTGGGCGTCATTTCAATAGCCGCCCCAGCGGCCGCGTTCATGCCATTCATGCTCGCGCCATTGTTCGCGACGCCATTCGTGTTCGCGCCATTCGCGACGCTCGCGCCACTCGCGGGCTCTCCAATCGCCGTCGCCATAGCCGCCGTACGCGACCGTTACGGGAGCCGCTCCGTAAGCAACCGGCGGTGCAACATAAACGGGCGGGGGCGGTGCATAAACAGCGACCGGAATGCCGACTCCGATGCCCACATTCACGTGCGCCGACGCCACCGACGATGCCGCCAGGACTGCCAGACCAAGTGCCGCGCCAACGATCTTCTTGTTCATTTCCCTTCTCCTTGCACATTCGCCGGCTACTGCGCCGGTTACGGGTTTGCCGCCGATTTGCTGCTGGGTACGGTTCGGAGTGTAGGAGGGCGATGCGGACACAGGTGAAACAGCTCTGCGAGACTGGTAACTCGTCGTTACCAGGATTTTGGCCAGGATTAAAGCCGTGTCTGGCCGGCAACGGCAAAGCCCGGTTATCAGGTTCGCCTTTTTAACACCGACTGGCGCGCAATTCCACTCGCGCGACAAAAAAATAGCCGGACAGGCTTTGAATCTTCGGATGCTTGCCTATAGTAGAAGCGACTATTGCCGCAATGCACAGTGGCCGGGCTTCTCTTGATAGGTACGACGGGGAAACAAACATGACGCCGACGAACGCTGCGATTTATCGAACCCAGACTTGCACGCCGGAGTCGTTACGAACGCTTGCCGGCTACCTCGAACTGGCGCTCGATGAAGGCGAAAGTGTGGTTCTGATGCGCATCGGCACAAACGTGCGCAGCGTTTATGTCGGCAATCCGTCCGGTGCATTTGAAGATATGACGGATCACGGCGTAGTGGCCGCCTTTCAGGCAGACGAGATGCTGGCGTTGACGCAGTTGGGTCTGAACCGGATAACCGCCGACGACCAGCAGTACCGGTTCATGCGCAGCGTGAGGTACATTGCCGACCGCCAGGTCGTCGTTTTTACGCCGACGTAAGCGGCTGGCCAGTACATGGAGAGGCAAAAGAATGCGGCTTTTTGAGCAGTGGCCCTGAAAGGTTCGTACTCCACTGGAAGCATCATTACATCAAACCGCTCTCTTTGGAGTTGAATGGATCTGCCTTTCTCACGCCAATCGTGGCATAGTTCGGTCGATTACCACATAAGGAGCAATCAAATGCCCACGTTAGAGCAAATCCAGGCCAAGCTTAAGAAGCTCCAGGCGCAAGCTGACGTCCTTATCGCCAGGAAAGCACAACTCGCGGTCGACCAGATTCGCGAACTGATGATCAAGCATGGTCTGACTACTGCGGATATCGAGGCAAAGGCCAAGGCGAAACGCGCGGCGAATGTCTTGCATGCCCGTGCTGCGAATGGCAAGGCAAAAGCCGGCGCCAGTGCAAACGTCAAGAAGCTGGCCAAGTATCGCGACGACAAAACCGGCGCGACGTGGACCGGTCACGGGCGAGCACCGGGCTGGATTGCCGGCGTGAAAGACCGGACTCAATTTCTGATCGCGGGCGCGAGCGAACAGAAATCCGTGGCCAAGGCTGCGGTAACGCACGCCGCCGCCGGTCGCAAAGGGCAACCTAAAGGCGCACAGCCGCCGAAGTACCTCGACCCGAAAACCGGCGCCACCTGGAGTGGACGTGGCCCCGCGCCGGCATGGCTCGCGGCAGTCAAAGACCGCAGCAAGTTCCTGATCGACAGCGCGGTAGCGGCGACCGGTGGCGCGGTCAGCGGGAAGGCGGCGGCCAAAAAAGTAGTGGCGGCGAAAAAGACCGCGGCTTCCAAAACGGCGCCGAAGAAAACCAGTGCGGCGGCCAAAAAAGTAGCGGCAAAAAAAGGCGCTGCAAAACCTGCTGCAAAGAAGACCGCAACGAACCGGACGGCAGCAAAAAAAGCACCGGGCCGCAAGGCAGGCAGTAAAGGCAAAGCTGGCGTAACGGCCACGACGGCGGCGCCGGCAACGTCGGCGGTGCAAGCGAGCGCGTGAGTGCAACGGAGTAGCGAAGTAGATGACTAGCACGCTCGACTCAAACCAGCAGGAAGACCAGGTCGTCCTGCTGGACGCTGTTCCTCATCCGGCAGCCGATGCCGCCGAGCCCTTCATTGTCGCCGGCGACCGGCGGGTGATTGTGTCGTATCCGATTGCGGAATCCGACTTCGAACGGTTCGGCCCATTCGATTCCGACGACGACCCGTTCTGCGCGGTTCTATTTCCGGACGCGGTCTTTCATCGGCTGGGGCCACCCGGCGGCGACGATCTCGACATTCATCCGCTTGCGTCCCAAGGTTTGAATGCGTATTCGGTTCACGAAGTGACGAATTCGTCGCTGGCCGCGGAGATTTCGGCCGTCATCTCTCCGGAGCACACGCGGCGCCATTTCGTGATCACGTTTCAGGACTCGACGTTCGAATGCGTGGCCTCGGACTACACGGTGGTCGGCGTATTTGGCGCGGCTGAAATTGCCCGCCGGGAAGCGTTCTCGCTGGTCCGGTAGCGCCATTCATCGTTACCGTACCTTTCTCGCGTGATTACATCGCCCGAAAGCTTTTGCATTGTTTCGGGCGAACTATGCAACCCGCGCGCAATGACCGCGCAACTCAATGTGGATTGCACAGAATGACGAATTTCCAAATCGATGCTGAATGAATGCTCAAGTATTTTTTTGGGAATTGTTTTTGAAATGTGTTAAAAAATGTTCTGTGGCCGTATATTGACATCTAGTCTTCACGCAGTGATGACAGACTGCGGTCAACGAATGGCGTGCAACAGCGCTTCAAACAACGCCGTCGAATACATATATAAGAAATATCACGAGGCATCGAACGCTCGACTGCGGCGGGTCTGAATTCAGGCGCGCGGCATGAAGAGCCGGCACGCATCACATCGAGTGACGCGTGCCTCGGTGTAGCAGCGGTCGTCGCGGATCGGATTTGCCGGCGCATAGGCAAATCGCATGGGCCTGATCCCCGGTAGTACGGCCGCAAGGCGTCCGCATTGGCGGGCGCGGTATCGGTACGCATTTGCTTCGCGCAAGTGCATGCGAATACGCCATGCCCATCGAAAAACTCCTTGTTCCGCTACCGGCGGGCCTGAAAGTCTACGTTGAACGTCACGTATTCGATCCGGCCTTCGAGAGTGTCATTCTGATCAACGGCGCGCTTGCTACCACTGCGTCGTTCGGACAGACAATCAAATACCTCGGCGAACGCTATAACCCAATTTGTTTCGATTTACCTTATGCAGGGCAATCGAAAGCGCATAACGTTTGCGACTTCGTTCTTACAAAAGACGATGAAGTCGACATTCTTCTGCATCTAATAGGCGTATTCGAACCGGCTTTCCTGTTGTCGGTGTCGTGGGGCGGGGTGGCGTCGCTGCTGGCGTTGTCACGGGCGCGCACCAGCGTCAGGAGCGCGGTGATTGCATCGTTCTCGCCGCGGCTCAATGAAGCGATGACCGCCTACGTGACTGCCGCGCGCGACCACATTGCCGCCGGCGAAAATCTGAAGGCCGCGCAACTGCTCAACGATACCGTGGGCCGTCATTTGCCGCGCATCATGAAGCTCTATAACTATCGCTACCTGTCGACGCTGCCGCGCGAAGAGCAGGACCAGGTGGCGTTCCACGTCGATCAGATTCTCGCGATTCGCCCTGAGCATTATCTGCACGAATTCCGCAACATCGACTGCGGGCTGAAATTCATCAACGGCGAACTCGACGAATACACCACGCCGGAGGACGTCCGCTCGCTCAGTTCGCATCTTAAGCGCGCGGAGTTCACCACGATCGAGCAAGCGGGTCACTTTCTGGATCTCGAAGGCCGGCCCGCGCTGCGTCAGGTTCGCACGGCGATTCTCGATTACTTCGGCGCTGCCACGGTGCAGCCGTCAGGCCGCGTGCTCGGCTGCTTCGACACGCTGACCTCGCGCTCGCCGATGTTGCCTGTGCCGCAGCCCGCCATCATGGACGTCGCGTTGCAGTCCACTGCCGATCACTCGTTCCAACAGGTCGAACTACCGTGAATATCGCTCAGAGCATTGCCATCGTCGTACCCTGGACGCTGTGGCTGGTGTATTGGATCGCCACGTCGAACCAGGTCAAGCAGACCGCGCGTAAAGAGGAATCGATGTCGCGCACGTTGCAGTCGATTCCGTTGATCGTCGGCGGCGCGCTGATCATATTGCCGGACCTCAACACAGCGGCATGGTCCATCGATCTGCACACGATTGGGCCGCTGCAGCTCGCCGGCCTGGCCGTGCTGCTGGCCGGCCTCGCGTTTTCCGTGTGGGCGCGGCTGCATCTCGGCACCAACTGGAGTGTGTCGGTCACGCTGAAGGAAGGGCACGAACTGGTGCGCAGCGGGCCATACGGACTCGTGCGGCATCCGATCTATACCGGTTGCCTGCTGGCGCTGGCGGGTGCCGTGCTGATCGGCGCGCAATGGCGCGGCGCGGCCGGACTGCTGCTGATTTTCGCGTCGCTGGCGTACAAGGTGCGAGTCGAGGAAAGCTGGTTGACCGGACACTTCGGCGGCGCGTATGCGCAGTATCGCCGCGACGTCGCAGCGCTGATTCCCGGCGTTTTCTGAGCCGCCGGCATGACCAGAGTCATCATCACCGCGATCGGCTCGGCGGGCGACGTGCATCCGTTGCTCGGCATCGGCGCGGCGCTGGCTGCGCGCGGGCACGAGATCGTGTTCTGCAGCCATGCGCCGTTCGCGGACGCGGCCACGCGTCAGCGGTTTGAATTTGTGCCGATCGGCACCGCGGCGGACTATGCCACGGCGATGGCGAACCCGGCGCTATGGCATCCGCGCACGTCGTTTCGCACGCTGTGGGCTGTGATTGCGCCGACGTTGCGTCCGCATTTCCACACGCTCGCCGAATTGACCCGCGACGACACCGTGCTGGTGGGCACGCTGTGGGCCTTTTCCGCACGGCTGATGCAGGAGATGTATCGCGTGCCGCTGGTGTCGGTGCAGGTATCGCCGTCTACGTTGCTCTCCGCTCATGCTCCTCCGACCCACCCGCGGCTGACCATTCCGCACCGCTTGCCGCTCGGCGTAAAGGCGGCGCTGCTGCGGCTGATCGAACGGCACGCACTCGACAAGGTGTGCGGACCGGCGCTCAACGCACTGCGCACGCAACTCGGACTTGCACCGGCCACGCGCATTTTCGGCGAGTGGCTGCATTCGACCGATGGCGTGCTCTGCCTCTTCCCCGAATGGTTCGCGCAACCTCAGCCGGATTGGCCGGCGCCGCGTCTGATGAGCGGCTTTCCGCTATTCAACGACACGACCGCGCACGCGCCCGATCCGCAACTCGACGCTTTCATCGCGGCGGGCGAACGGCCGGTGGTGTTCACGGCAGGGTCGACGCTGATCGATCACGCGCGCTATACGGCCGCGGTCCGCGCGGCGCTTAAGGAAAGCGGTTTGCGCGGCATCCTTCTGACGCCGGATGCGCCGCCTGCTGAAGCGCGCGCCGGTCAGGACGATACGCAGTCCGTGCTGCTCAAGCGCCGCTATGTACCGCTACAGACGCTGTTACCGCGCTGCCGCGCGCTGGTGCATCACGGGGGCATCGGCACCGCGGCGCTAGCGTATGCCGCAGGTATTCCGCAAATCGTGACGCCGTTTGCGCATGACCAGTTCGATAACGCGCAGCGCGTCGTCGCCAGCGGTTGCGGCCTTCGGCTCGACGCGCCGGTGCAGGCGCCCGCGTTGGCGCGCGCGCTGGATCATGTGCTCGACAGTCCGTCGATCGCGCTCCAGTGTGGGCACATGCAGGACCAACTGGCGGCGTCGCCCGAGGGCTGCGATGCCGCTGCGCGCTACATCGAAGGTTTCATGCAGAGCGGCACACGGCCGCAAGACGTGCCTCGCACGCGTGCACCCGCATTCGCGGATAGCGGGCAGAGCGCATGAGCGCGGCAACGTCATTGCCGGACGGCGCCGCGCTGGGGCCGGGGACGCATAAAGGCACACCCGGCGCACATGACATGTGGAGCATGCGCGGCGCGCGGCTCGCGTTGCTGACGTTCGCGCTATCGCTGGCCACGTTTATCGAAGTGCTGGATTCGACGGTGACCAACGTCGCGGTGCCGGCTATCTCCGGCGGCCTCGGCGTCTCCAACAGCCAGGGCACGTGGGTGATCAGCTCGTATTCCGTGGCCGCGGCCATCGCCGTGCCGTTGACGGGCTGGCTATCGCTGCGGCTCGGCGAAACTCGCCTGTTCCTCGGCGCGGTGATTCTGTTCACGTTGACGTCGCTGCTATGCGGCGTGGCCGGCGATTTTCATGTGCTGGTGGTATGCCGTGCGTTGCAGGGGCTCTTTTCCGGGCCGATGGTGCCGCTTTCGCAGACCATTCTGCTGCGCACCTTTGCGCCGGACAAGCGCGTGGTGGCGCTCGCGTTGTGGGCGATGACCGTGCTGCTCGCGCCGATCTTCGGTCCGGTGGTCGGCGGGTGGATCATCGACAATTTTTCGTGGCCGTGGATCTTCCTGATCAATTTGCCGATCGGCATTTTTTCGTTCGCAGTGTGCATGACGCTGTTGCGTCCCGACGCACGCGAGGCGCACGGCGCCAAGGCCGCGCCGATCGATCTGCCCGGCATTGCGCTGCTGGTGGTGGGTGTCGGTTCGCTGCAAGTGGTGCTCGACCTCGGTCACGATCGCGGCTGGTTCGATTCGCCGTTGATCCTGACGCTAGCGATCGTCGCCGCGTTGGCGATCGTGTCGCTGCTGATCTGGGAGGCGGGCGAACGCCATCCGGTGATCGATTTGAGCCTGTTCCGCGACCGCACGTTTTCATTCTGCGTCTTGATCATTTCACTCGGCATGATGAGCTTCTCGGTAGTGGGTGTGATTTTTCCACTCTGGTTGCAGGCGGTGATGGGCTACACCGCGTATCAGGCCGGACTCGCGACGGCGCCGCTCGGCGTGCTCGCGCTGGTGTTTTCGATTCTGGTCGGCATCCATGCGGCGCGTTTCGATGCACGCGTGCTCGCGACTTTCGGTTTTCTCGTGTTCGCGGCCGTGCTGTGGTGGGACGCGCACTTTACGTTGACGATGACCTTCACGCAGATCATCACGCCGGGCCTGATCCAGGGGATCGGCTTGCCATGCTTCTTTATTCCGTTGACCGCGGCGACGCTGTCGCGCGTGTCCGACGACAAGCTCGCGGCGGCGTCCAGCCTGTCGAACTTCTTGCGCACGTTGTCGGCGGCATTCGGCACCGCGATGAGTGTGACGCTCTGGGACAACCGCGCGCTGTATCACTACGACGTCGTCGCGCAGTCGGTGACGAAATCGTCCGGCAATACGCAGCGTTTCGTGCAGAGCTTGCACGGCATGGGGATCGACGGCGTACGTGAGATCGGCGCCTTGCATCACATCGTGCAGCAACAGGCATACATGATGGCGACCGGCGACATGTTCTACATGGCAAGCATCACGTGCCTCGTGCTCGCCGCGATGATGTGGTTGACCCGACCGAAACGCGGCGCGGCGATGACCTTAGGCCACTGAGGAGAAACCGATGGCGATCCTGGGCGCATTGATCATCCTGTTTCATCCGAGCGAAGAGCAGATCGCGCGAGCCGTGGCGATAAGTTCGGCGTGCGACCGCCTGCTGGTGGTCGACAACTCGCCGCTGCCGGATGGGCGTGCCGCGACGATGCTGGGCGACGCGGGCGTCGCGCTGCTGCATCACGGCAACCGCAACGGCATTGCCGGCGCATTCAATAGCGGCTTGAGCGCGCTGTTCGAAGCGGGCGTGGACGCGGTGGCGCTATTCGACCAGGATTCGGAGATGCCTGCCGGCTACTTCGCGGTCATGCGCGAACGGTGCGAGGCAATGAGCGGGCAGGCGTTCATGGCCGGGCCGCGTATCTTCGATGAAAACGATCAACGCTTTCTGCCGGAACTGGCTACCAGTGGTCTGGCGGTTGAGCGGCTGTATCTCCGGGCGGACGCGGCACTGCAGCGCTGCGCCTTTCTGATCTCGTCCGGCTGCGTGATTTCTCGCGAAGCGTTCGCGCGGCTGGGCCGTTTCGACGAAGCGCTTTTCATCGATCACGTCGATACCGAGTACTGCCTGCGCGCGCTGCTGAGCAATGTGCCGCTGTATGTGGTGCCGTCGCTGACCCTGTTGCATCGGATCGGCACGCGGCGCCGTCACAAATTGGGCTCCATCGAATTGACCACTATGAATCATCCCGGCTTCCGGCGCTATTACAGTGCGCGCAACGCGATGCAGCTGGCGCTGCAATATGGACTGCGCTTGCCGGTCGCCGTCGTGCCGAATGTGCTGACGCTCTGGCAGATCGTCCAGATCGTGTTGCTGGAGAAGGACAAGCTGACCAAGCTCATGGCGATTGCGCTGGGCGTTTGGGATGGCCTGTTCGGGCGCATGGGCCCACTTGCGCTGACGCGTCCGCGGCTCGCTGCCAAAGCGGCCAGGCTGAGCGCCGCGACCGCGGCGGTGGCTGCGGAAAACGCCATGCAGCGCACGCGGCACTCATGAGGCGGCGTATGCGATTCATCACGCGACGCACCTGGCCGTTGCTGCTGATTGCAGCGGCGTTGACCGGCTGCGTCAGCGATGTCGGTCTGCACGCGAACGTCCAACCGATCAAGCCGCTCGCCGATGCGCTCTCGCAAACCATCGGGCCAGGTGCGAACGGCGCGTGGCCCGCGCCCGACTGGGTCAAGCGCTATCGCGATCCGCAACTGGACGAACTGGTCGCCGAGGCGTTGCAGAACAATCCCGACTTGCAGATCGCCAGGGCGAGAGTAGGCGCGGCCCAGGCGCAACTCGAACAGTTCGCGTCGCTGACCGGTCTCACCGGTACGGCGGCGGCGACCGTCAGCAAGACCCGCTTGCCGCAGCCCGCCGATGTCGCCAACGTGTCGGTGGGCGGCCAGCAGATTCCAGTGCAGTTGTTCAACGATCCAGTGGTGTCGCCGGCCGCATTGTTTGCGGGTTTGAGCTACCAGCTCGACCTGTGGGGCAAAAACGCCGCGCTGACGCGCGGCCTGCTGTCCACGCGCGACGCGACACGGATCGATGCGGAGCAGGCGCGGCTCACGTTGACGGTCGCGCTGGTGACGCTTTACTGCGAGCTCGACCGTGCCTTTGCGATGCAGGACATTCTGCGGCAGAAGCAGCAGGCCGCGGACATGGTGGATGCCGTGCTGCGTGAGCGCGGCGCGCGCGGCCTCGACAACGCCTACGACGCGGCCGACGCCACGCTCAAGCAAAGCCGACTGGCATCGCAGCAGGCGCTCAACGACGAGCGCATCAAGCTGACCGAACTGCAACTCGGCGTGCTGACAGGACGTGGACCGGAGCGCGGGTTGTCGCTTCGTCGTCCGCAGCTTGCCGCGGCGGCGGACGCGCCGATGCCCGCGCAACTGCCGGTCGACCTGCTGGGCCGCCGCCCGGACATCGTGGCGGCGCGCTTGCGGGCCGAAGCGGCGCTCGCCAACATCGACGCGACGCGTGCGCAGTTCTATCCGGACGTGAATCTGGTGGCCTTTGCGGGCCTGACCGCATTGACGCCCGCCGCGCTGTTCTCGCGCGCCGCGATGACCGGCTCGATCGGACCGGCGATCTCGTTGCCGGTGTTCGACCGGGCCCGCTTGCGCGCGCAGCTGGGCGGCGATTACGCCAACGTCGACGCGGCGGTGAGCCTGTACAACAAGACGATCGACGAAGCGCTCGGCGAGGTCGCGCGTCAGCTCACCTCGTTGCGCACGGTCGATACGCTCGCCGTCGAGCAGACTCGCGCGGTGCAGGCGGCTTCACGCATTGTCGCGATTGCTGAAGAGCGCCATCGGCGTGGCATCGGCATGCAGAAGGACGTGACGCTCGCCGATTTGTCGTTGCTCGATGAACGCGCGCAACAAGTCGATTTGCAGGGCCGCCGCCGGATGTTGCAGGTCGCGCTGGTCGGCGCGCTGGGCGGCGGCTTCGACGAGCGCAAGGTGGCCGGCGCGCCGATCTCTCATTATCAGACCGCTTTTCCCTCTCACGCACGCATCACGGACACGCACTTCGATTGAATGCACAACGATAAACAGGCACAGCATGCCGCCGGCTGGACGCAAGAACAGGCCAGCGCGGCGAGCGTAGCGGGCGGCGCGCACGACCTTAATGACCTTAAGCGGGTGACGCGCCGGCGCCGTTTCGCGCTCTTCTTCGGCGTGGTCGCGCTTGCCGGCGTGACGTGGCGGGCGTACTGGAGCCTGAGCGCGCGCTTCTACGAGGAGACCGACGACGCGTACGTCGCGGGAAATATCGTGCAGATCGCCGCGCAGATTCCCGGCACCGTCACCGATATTCTGGTGGACAACACGCGGCAGGTGCGCGCGGGCCAACCGCTCGTCAAACTCGATGACGCCGAGGCTGCCGCCGCGTTCGCGCAGGCGAGGGCGCAACTGACGCTGGCCGTGCGCCAGGTCGCGAACGCGACGATCTCGCGCAAGCTCTACGTGCAATCGATCGACGCGCGCCGCGCGGAACTCGCGCTCGCGCAGCGCGCGCTGGCGGCGCGCGACCATGCGCCGGTGGAAGTCGTGTCGCCGGAAGAATTGGCGCGCGCCCGTGAAGCGGTGGCGGTAGCACAGGCGAACCTCGCCTCGGCGCAGGTCCAGCTCGACGCCGCGCGCGCGCTCGGCGGCAAGTTCCCAATCGAGGCCAGTCCTCCGGTGCTGCAAGCTGCCGCGCAACTGCGGCTTGCTTATCGAAATCTGCAGCGTACGACCATTGTTTCTCCCGTCGACGGCACGGTCGGGCAACGGTCGGTGCAGATCGGTCAGCAGGTCGGCCCGGGGCTCGCGCTGATGTCGATCATTCCGCTCGAACGTCTGTGGGTCGAAGCCAACTTCAAGGAAGGGCAGATTCGCAGCATGCGCGTGGGGCAGCCGGTGCGCATCGTGTCGGACGTGTACGGCTCGCAGGTGGCGTATCGCGGCCGCGTCGAGGGATTCTCGGCGGGCACCGGCAGTGCGTTTTCGATGCTGCCGTCGCAGAACGCGGCCGGTAACTGGATCAAGGTCGTGCAGCGCGTGCCGATCGTGATTTCGCTCGACCCCGCCGAACTCGCCGCACATCCGCTGCGGCTCGGCCTGTCGATGCAGGTGTCTGTCGATACGCACGTGCGCAGCGGTCATCTGATCGGCAACGAGACGTTGGCAGCCGCGCAAAGTACTCGCGTGCACGACAATGTCTCGCGCGATGCCGATGTGTTGATTGCCAGGATCATCCGGGAAAACGGTGACCGTGGCGGTGACAATTAAAAGTTTGCGCCGCCTGGAGAGGTGCTGATTCCCCAGCAGTCGTTGCCGGCATTAATTGCCGGGATCGATCACCGGTTTGTTCGGATCCGCCAGGGTTTTATAGGGTAATTGCGCTGCATGCGGGTTGTTCGTCGTGTCGTCGATGACGCGCTCGACGTCCGCGGTTTTTGCGAGTTCGGCCAGGAAGGTTTTCTTGTCGAATCCGGGTGCAACGCAACCCTGCACGTAGATGAAGCGACGTTGCAGCATGAGCCACAGCGTCGACTGTTCGCGCCAATGAGTCGCGAAGTTGATGTTGGCGAGACGCCGCTGGACTGCCTCGGCGATTTCGACGTCGTAGAGGTACGCGTTCGATAAACGGCAACGGCCTTCCACCCAGCAGCTGTTGCCGCGCTCGATCCGGTAATGACTGTCGTCCAACCATTCCTGTTCGGTTTCGAGCGGACCCAAAGGCACCGGGCATCCGCTGATCGCTTTGGAAATCTGGAAGAAAGGATCGTGGCCGCGGTTGACGCGTTCATCTTCGGCGTGGGCCTGGCAAGTGAGCACGCCGATCAGCAGACTTGCCAGAGTGCGACGGATCGGATGTTTCATTCTTTCGTCTCCGGTTCCTGGGCGCGCTTGCTCCACGGGCGAAAGCGGTGCAGCCGCCTTCGATCATGACCTTACCGGCCCTTGCGTCGATTCTCGACGGCGAACTTGATCAACTCGGCCTGGCCTTCGATATCGAGCTTGCGCTTCAGATTCAGCCGGTGTGTCTCCACGGTGCGCACGGACAGGTCGTTGCGTTGAGCGATCTGTTTGCTCGATAGGCCTTCCGCGAGTGCATCGAGGATATCGCGTTCGCGTGGGGTGAGCCGTTCAATCGGCGATTGCGTCGCCGACGCCTGAATCAGGCGCGCGCCCAGCCCCGCGCTGAAAAACGTCTTGCCTTCGAGCACCGCGCCGATCGCCTGGATGATCTCGGTTGCGGGCGAGTCCTTCAGCACGTAGCCGCTGGCGCCCGCGCGTACCGCCTGGGTCACGTATTCGAGATTGTCGTGCATCGACAGCATCAGCACGCGAATCGCAGGGAAGCGCTCATGAAACATGCCGGCTAGCGCGATGCCGTTCATGCCGTTCATCCCGACATCCATCAGCACCAGATGAGGTTCGTGGCTAGCCGCGAGCACGAGCGCTTCCTGCGCATTGCCCGCTTCGCCGACGATCTCGATGTTGCGCACCGCTTCGAGCCGGGCCCGCAAGCCGTCGCGCACGAGCGGATGATCGTCGATCAAAACCAGACGTGCGATGGCGGATGAGGTGTCGTTCATATTCAGTTTTCCTGCAAGGCCGGCAAATGAGGCGCGTGTGTTCCCAACGGCACGCGCGCGGTCACGATCGTATGGCCGGTTTGCGAGCTGAGCGACAGCTTGCCGCCCAGCGCGTCTAGCCGCTCGCGCATGTTGCGCAGTCCGACACCGGCGCGTGGACCGACGAACGCATGCGCCACGTCGAAACCGCGCCCGTTGTCGGAGATCGATAGCGTGACGGCATCGTTCGATACTTCGAGCGACAGCGCCGCGCTCGATGCTTGTGCGTGCCGCACGATATTTGTCAGCGCTTCCTGCGCAATGCGGAACAGCGCGGTGTTGACCGCTTCCGGCAAAGCCGCGGCGTTCGTGTGCATGATCTGCGTGAAGCCGATCGCGATACCCGACTCGTCGCTCAATTCTCGCGTGAGTTGTTCCAGCGCGGCTGCTACGCCGAGGTCGTCGAGCATCGACGGACGCAGCGCGTGGGAAATGCGGCGTACTTCGCGCAGCGTGTCGCCGAGCCGCGCGAGACTGGTCGAGAGCGCGGCTTCCGCCGCGGGCACGCGCGTCTCGCTGCGTTCGAAGCGCGCCAGCGCCGATTCGAGCAGCAGCTTGGCCGACACCATCATCTGACTGATACCGTCGTGCAGTTCGCGCGAGAGCCGCGCGCGTTCGTGTTCCTGCGACTCGACCACCTGCTGCGCGAGCCGTTTCAATTTCGCGTCGGCGCTGCGGTATTCGGTGACGTTGAGCACCAGCGCACACAACGCGATCACGGCGAGTCCGGCCAGTGCGATCGCGTCGATCCACTTCATCGTGCGATCGATGTTCGCCGCCGCGCCCTGGTCGATGTGCGCGAGCGTCGTATCCACGTCGTCCAGATAGATGCCGGTGCCGATCATCCAGCCCCATCGTTCGAGCGGCACCACATAGCCGAGTTTCGAGGCGAGCTTGCCCGTCGACGGACGATGCCAGACGTAACGCACATAGCCGCCGCCGCGCGAGGCGGCGGCGAGCAGTTGTTGAATCGTCGGCGCGCCTTGCGGATCGCGCAGCGCCCACAGATCGCGTCCGACCAGATCCGGCTCACGCGGATGCATCAGCGAACGGCCATGCATGTCGTAGACGAAGAAGTAGCCGTCCTGGCCGAAATCCATTTTCTCCAGGATGTCGAGCGCGCGGGTGCGCAGCATTGCATCGTCGCGCGCATTGTCGCGTCCAGCGTTGTAGAGCGGCGCGATCGCTGTGGTCGCGAGCTCGACGTAGTGCTTGAGTTCGATTTCCTTGCTGGCCATGTACGCAGCCTGCGTCGTGGCGTGCTGAGTTTCGGCGAGCGCCGTGGCTTCGTGGCGCACGCCGATTTCGATGCTCGCGATGGCGGCCAGAAAGGGCACGATAGCCAGCAGGAAGATCTTCGCTTTGAGTTTCATCGTTGAAAAGACGGCCGTCGGGCTACGTAGTATTGCGTAGCCGCCTTACGTAGTTGCGCGCTTGTGAGGACGCTCATGAAGGCGAATACTACATCCCCACGGCGTGCCGCGCCTTGCGGACGGGCGCGTCTTCTGGCGCACTGTCGCGGATCCGGGCCGGCCCGGCATATTTATAAAATCAGCAGGAGACACATGAACCTCGTTTCAAGCTCAGTCCG
This sequence comes from Paraburkholderia sp. IMGN_8, assembly GCF_038050405.1. Classification (NCBI taxonomy): domain Bacteria; kingdom Pseudomonadati; phylum Pseudomonadota; class Betaproteobacteria; order Burkholderiales; family Burkholderiaceae; genus Paraburkholderia; species Paraburkholderia sp. IMGN_8. The sequence continues at coordinate 765,362 of NZ_CP150901.1, forward strand.
TGCACCGTCGCAAGGGGACGGCGTTCGCCGTCGCTACGCCGGTGGCCATGACCTGCGGTGTTTTTCCGCATTCGTCTGAATGTTCGATCGACGAATTGGATAAGCCGTCGCGCCAATCCATTCTCGCTTGGGCAACAAGCAAACTCCGGTTTTTGCGCCTGATAGCAGGTAACCGGTTGTCCGCGTGCCGGACCACAAGTCATGTCACGCGGTTTCGATAATAGACTTAGGAGAAGTTCGTGGAGACCTCCCAACCGGCCGGCCGTTCATGGCTATGGCTTATCTTGCTGATTCCGTACATCGCACTGTTGTGGCTGCCGTTCTATAACGACACGCGTCCCTCGTTTGCCGGCTTTCCGTTCTTCTACTGGTATCAGTTCTTGTGGGTGCCGTTGACCTCGCTACTGATTTACGCCGTGTATCGAGGTGTCAAATGAGCGATCTGAATCCTGTGAATCCGGTTGCGATGACCGTCTTTATCGCGTTCTTTGTTCTCGTCACCGTGATCGGTTTTTTTGCCGCGCGCTGGAAGCGGGGCGACCTCACGCAGTTGCATGAATGGGGACTTGGCGGCCGCCAGTTCGGCACGGTGATTTCGTGGTTCCTCGTGGGCGGCGACTTCTATACCGCCTATACCGTGATCGCGGTGCCCGCGCTGGTGTACTCGGTGGGTGCGTATGGTTTCTTCGCATTGCCGTACACGATCATCGTCTACCCGTTCGTGTTCGCGGTGATGCCGAGGCTGTGGAAAGTCGCGAAGGAGAAGGACCACATCACGGCAGCCGACTACGTGCAGGGCGAATATGGCGGCAAGTGGTTTCCGGCTGCGGTTGCGCTGACCGGCATTGTCGCGACGATGCCGTATATCGCGCTGCAACTGGTGGGCATGCAGGTCGTGATCAAGGGCTTGGGCGTGAGTGGCGAAATGCCGTTGATCGTCGCCTTCGTGATTCTTGCGTTGTACACGTACGCCAGCGGCTTGCGGGCGCCGGCGATGATCGCGTTCGTGAAGGACATCATGATCTACATCGTCGTGATCGCGGCGGTGTGGCTGATTCCGTCGAAGCTCGGCGGTTACGCGCATGTGTTCGATGCGGCCGATACGTATTTCAAGGCCAAGGGTGGCGCGACGGGCATCATCCTGAAGCCGGCGCAATTTACCGCGTATGCATCGCTTGCCTTGGGTTCGGCGCTGGCCGCGTTTATGTATCCGCACACGATGACGGCGGTGTTGTCGTCCTCGTCCGTGAGCACGGTGCGTAAGAATGCGATTTTCTTGCCGGCTTATACGTTGTTGCTGGGGCTGATTGCGTTGCTTGGGTATATGGCGATTGCGGCCGGCGTGCATGTGAAGTCGGCGTCCGACATGGTGCCCGCGCTGTTCAACACGCTGTTTCCTTCGTGGTTCGTCGGCTTTGCAGCCGCGGCGATCGCGATTAGCGCGTTGGTGCCCGCCGCGATCATGTCGATTGGGGCGGCCAATCTGTTTACGCGGAATTTGTGGCGTCCTCTCGTCTCGCCGGATATCACGCCTGCGGCGGAAGCTTCTACTGCGAAGATTGTTTCTCTGGTCGTCAAGTTTGGCGCGCTGTTGTTTATTGTGTTTTTGCCGACGCAGTATGCGATTGATTTGCAGTTGCTGGGTGGGGTTTGGATTTTGCAGATCTTTCCGGCTATTGTTTTTTCTCTTTATACGCGGCGGTTGAACACGCCGGGGTTGTTCATGGGGTGGCTTGTTGGGATTGTCATTGGGACTGGGATGGCCGTTTCGCAAGGGCTCAAGCCGGTGTTTGCCATGCATTTTGGCGACGCTGTCTATCCGGTTTATATCGGGTTGATTGCTCTTGTGGGTAATGTTGTTGTTAGTTTTGTTGTTTCGGTTTTGTCTCCTCGGAGAGTTGTTGTGGTTGTTTGAGGTTTTTTTGCCTGGCCGGCGTCTTGGGTGGTGTGCCTACGGCGTTGGCCTTTCCTTGATTTGTTAGTGGTCTATTAGCGTCGCCCCTGTGCGGGGCAGGCACTTACTTTCTTTGCCGCCGCAAAGAAAGTAAGCAAAGAAAGCGGCTTCACCCCGCTAATTCTTAAGCGGGCCCCCTGGCTTGGAGCTCAGGATTACCCACATCTCGTGATGTGAATCACCCGTCCTGGCTAAAGATCCGGTACATCTCGGTGATTTCGTGAAGGACCAGGAACCCTCGCCACATGACGGTGGGCCCGGGCGGGTGATCATGCTTACGGTTCAGATAACCGCCGAGTTTGGCGATCCACAGTACGACTTCGCCTAGCGAAGGCGTTGCCACCGGTGGTTTTGAGGTGCGGTTGGCGCGGCAGTAAAGCGCGCGCCATTCGTCGGGCTGAAGTAGCACTTCACACGACAGATCCGGGTCGGCCCGACCCAGCAGCGTGGCGTACATGATTCGCCAGCTGATCACTGCAAATAGCGCGGTCGCGCGGACGAACCGTTCAAGATTGCCGAACTGGCGCGCCTCGATCCGACAGCCGCTTTTGAGCACACGATGCCACGATTCGATCGTCCAGCGACGTGCATACCATTCGAGTCGTTCAAGTGCATCGCTCAGCGTGAGCGTGGGCACAGAGCTGAGCAGCATCCACTCGAGCGGCTCGACGCCCGCTGGCGGATCGGTTTCAAGTGCGTGGATTGCAAACACATCCACCGGGGTGAGCCGGGCGCGCCCGGTGCCTTTGGTCGACGGTCTGGGTGGTGCAATCAGGCTGACCTGCGTGCAACGCAGCGTCAGACGCGCAGTGCGCCGGGCCATGTTGCGGTGTGCCGGCAACTCCAGTTCGATCTCGCCTGATGGGGCGCTCGCCGTCACCGTGTCCCAGAGATAACGCTCGGGGTGCGCCGTCCGACGGTCCCATGCCGCACGAATGAGCCAGTCTACGCCAGCAGGCCGCTCGGCCACGAACACTTCATAGACGTCGCTTTCGCGGTCGCCCACGCCCACCATGCGCGTATCGGGACATCGGGTCTTAAGGGCTGCCAGATGGTTCAGACCCTCAACCCATTTAACGCTTTCCTTGTCATTGAAGTCGCGCTTTGAGCGTTGACGCCTGCGGCCCAGATCTGCGTCATCGCGCACCCACGTCTTCATGCCCAGCACGCCGAGCGGCAGGCCTTCCGGTGTCACGGCCAGCAGGCTGTGCAGCATGAAGCCGCGCGACTGGTTGCCCGTGCCGTAGCCCAGGCCTTCGGTCGCGCCCAGATGCGTCAGGTTGAATTCGGTTGTGTCCTGCACCGCGAGCACGACTGGCACCTGGGTCATGCGCTTGAGCGTCTGGTCTACGTGAGGTGCAAGCACACCGTCCGTATCGACCTGGTCGTTATCGAAGAAGCGATAGGCCGCCTTGAGTTCGGCGGCATCCATGGAGCGTGGAAACGAGCAGTCCGGTGTGCTGGCAAGCCGGCGTGCCAGTGCAACGAGCCGATTCGTCAAACGGGCATCGCCCAGATTTGCCGCACCGAATTCGATGTCGGCCCAGTCGTCCTGGTCATCCTGATTCTCGGTCGAAGGCAATTGCGTCTGGTTCCTGTGGCGGTGCCTCAAGTTAACACCACCTCAAGCTGTTTACAAGCGCTATCCCGGCACAGATGTGGGTAATCCTGAGGGCTTGGAGGAGGCAGTGGAGCATCTGGAATCTGTGTCATCGCGCATTCCGCGCTGGTGACAAGGCAGTCATCCTTCCCGCCTCGCACTGCGTGCTCGCCGGAACGGTCCGCAAGGGAAACCCGCGGCTTCGTTTGTGCGTGGTGAGGGCCATCGGCTGCGCTTCGGTGAGGCGCTGCTCTATGCAGGCGCGAACTACCACCCAGAGCGAAATGCCAACACCACGGTTAGCGTTGGCAATGCAACAGCAGACCAACGCGCCGGACGAAACGTGAGCACCAAAAGCAGGAGGTGGTTTGATGAAGTACCGCTACGGCGCGCGCAGCGCCGCCGGAAGTATGACTGCCTTGTCACTCACGCCGAATGTGCGAGAACACAGATTCCAGATGCTCCACTACCTCCTCCAAGCCAGGGGACCCGCTTAAGAATTAGCGGTGTGAAGCCGCTTTCTTTGCTTACTTTCTTTGCGGCGGCAAAGAAAGTAAGTGCCCGCCCCGCACAGGGGCGAAGCTAATAGACCACTAACAAATCAAGAAAAGGCCAACGCCGCAGGCGTACAACCCAAAGCGCCGAGCAGGCAAACAGCACAGGGGGAACGCTAAAAAACCGATACCATTAGGATCGCGCCCCAGAATAGCGAAAAAAAGCAAAGGCGAGCTTAGCTGCAAGCAGTCTTCGAAAACCGATCGTAAAGATCCACAAAAAAACCGGAGAAGAGCATGAAAGCCAGCACCATCGCCGAACGGGAAGCTCTTGGCCGTGCCGCCCGCGAGCACTCGAAGCGTTCGAGCCACCGCACGGTAGGTGAGCTGAAGCGCAACCCGATCGAACTGCTCAAGCAAAGCAACGAGGGCCGTGTCGAAAACCTCGTGCCGTTGCGCTATGGGCGCATGGCCGTCTCGCCGTTCACCTTCTTTCGCGGCACCGCGATTCTGCAAGCCAACGATTTGAGCCAGATTTCCGACACGGGCCTCACCATGCCGATCTGCGGCGACGGCCATCTGATGAATTTCGGCGGTTTCGCCACGCCTGAGCGACAGCTCGTATTCGATTTGAATGACTTCGACGAAGTGGCGGTCGGTCCTTTCGAGTGGGACCTGAAACGCCTGACCGCGAGCCTCGTGGTCGCCGCGCGGCACATGGGTTTGAGTCGCGGCGCGGCTGAGAATCTGGTGATGACGGCCGTCACCGAATATCGCGATCGCATAGCGCAATATGCGCAATGCGGTGCGCTCGAACTCTGGTACGACCGCATCACCTTCGACCGGATGGCGGAAACCGCGCTGACCCCGGAGCGCCGCCGCACCGTGCGGCGCGGCATGGAAAAGGCAGCGAACCGCACTCACGAAAGCTCGCTGGAGAAAATGGCCGAGCACAACGGCGACCACTGGACGATCCGCGATGCACCGCCGGTGCTGTTCCACGTGCTGGGCGCGAACGCGCTATTCACGACGGAAGAGACCGAAGCGTACAAGGGCGCCAACTGGCGCAAGATGCTCGAACGCATGTGGGGCGACTATCTGAAGACGATGTCGCACGACCGGCGTGAGTTGCTGAGTCATTTCACCGTGCAGGATATCGTGTTCAAGGTGGCGGGCGTCGGCAGCGTGGGCACGCGCTGTATGGTGGTGCTGAGCGTCGATCACATGGACAAGCCGCTGTTCCTGCAAATCAAGGAAGCGCGGCCATCGGTGATCGCGCAGCACTACAAGTCGCCGGCCATCAAGCACGAAGGCGAACGCGTCGTGCAAGGGCAACGTATGTTGCAGGCCGCGAGCGACATCTTCCTCGGCTGGGCGAGCGGGCCGATGGGGCGGGATTTTTATTTCCGGCAACTGCGCGACATGAAACTGTCGGCGAACATCGAGTTATTCGACGCTGACCTGCTGGAAGGCTATGCACGGCTGTGCGGCTGGATCATGGCGCGCGCGCATGCGAAGGCGAGCGGCAAGGCCATCGAAGTCAGCTCGTACATTGGCCGCGGCGATCAGTTCGCGGAAGCGCTCGCCGGCTATGCCGCCTCCTATGCAGACCAGGTGGAGAGCGATTACGAAGTGTTCATGAAAGCCTGTCGCAGCGGTGTATTGCAGGCTCGCACCGAGGAAGATATGGCGGCGGATTTTCGCGTGTAGCAGTGGTTTTTGCGCGGCTCGCAGCGTGCCGGGAGGCGAGCCGCAGCCGCTGTGTTCAGGCGTCGATACGCGCTTCTCGCAGCGTGACGAAGCGCAATTTCTGGCGGCGCACCGCGTCGATCACACGCGGCAGAACCGCGAGTATCACCGGTTTGCCCTCGACGGTGAGGGCGGCATTGCCGTCGTGCAGCAGCAGGATATCGCGCGCGGCGAGGCCGTCGAGCAACCGCGCGGCGACGACTTGCGGATCGCGCTCGCGGGTATCGAAGCCGCGCCGCGTCCATGCCGCGAGCCGCAAATCGAGCTTCTGCAACACGGGTTCGAGAAAGAGGTTGCGCAGACCCGCCGGCGCGCGGAAGAACAAGGGCCGCTCGCCGCCCAGTTCTTCGAAGGTGCGCTGCGCGGCGTCGATCTCACGCGTGAGCGCGCCCGGAAACGTCACCGAAAAGGTGTGCACGTGAACCTGCGAATGGTTTTCAAGCGCATGGCCGCGTGCGACGATCTCGCGTGCCAGCGCCGGATAGCGCTGCGCCTTCGCGCCGATGCAGAAGAACGTGGCGCGCACGCCGTAGGCGTCGAGCAGATCGAGTACCTGCGGCGTGACCTCTGGGTCGGGGCCGTCGTCGATGGTCAGCGCGATGGCGTCGGCATTGTGCGCGCCGGCGGGCAGCCGCGTCCAGTTCGGGCCCAGCAGCGAGGTGCGCGGCAACAGGCCCGCCACCGTGAAAATGGCGTGATTCGCAAAGATCGCGGCGAGCCACCACGGCCACGCGGACGGCGCGAGCAGCCAGCCGGCCAGTACGGCGACGTGCCACGCGGCGGTGGCGGTCAGTATTGCGGGATAGCCGGTGCGCGGCCAGCGGCGGCGCGGCGCGGCTTGGGCGCCAGCCGCGTTGCGTGGCGGCGAGGAGAGTTCGGTCATTAGCGGTGCTTCCGGGTGCTTCCAGTTTTCCTTCCTCCGTCCTGGGGAGGAAGGCCTTGCTTCGCGCGCATCGCGCACAACGGCAAACGATACCATTGTTGCGCCGTTCGACGCGGTGCGCATAATGGTTGTATGTTTCGCAAGGAAGATCCGGGCTTCAAAAAACTCGCCGACGGCGTGATCGCGCGGCTGCAAAGCTCGGGTGAGGCGGCCACCATGTATCAGAAGTGGTTCACGCGACCGATTCCGCCGAAGGGCATCAACCTGAACTATCCGCTGTCGGCGGAGATGAAGTCGCCGTTCGCGAACCGGAACGACCGCGCGCTGGATTGATCGATTTCGATCGGTCGCGCGCTTCAGTCCGCGCCGTTGAGTCCGGGATGTTCGCCTGCAGCCAGTCTGCAAAACAAGGAGATGTGCTGTGACAGTAACGGGAATCAAGAAGGTCGCGCTGGTGACGGGTGCGGGCAGCGGCATCGGCCGCGCCTGTGCGCTGAAGCTGCTGGAACACGGCTATAGCGTCGTGCTCGCCGGCCGTCGCCAGGCGGCGCTCGACGACGTCGTCCAGGAAGCGCAGCAGTTGGGCGGCGACGCGCTTGCCGTGGCTTGCGACGTGACGGATGCCGCCAGCGTCGCCGCGCTGTTCGACACGATTCGCGAGCGGCGCGGCCGGCTCGACGTGCTGTTCAACAACGCCGGCCGTAACGGGTCGCCTGTCGATATCGACGAACTCGATATCGACGAATGGCGCTCGGTGGTCGACACTAATCTCACCGGCGTGTTTCTCTGCACGCGCGCCGCGTTCGGTCTGATGAAAACGCAGACGCCGCGCGGCGGGCGCATCATCAACAACGGCTCGATCTCGGCACACGCGCCGCGGCCGAACAGCATCGCCTACACGGCGACCAAGCACGCGATCACCGGTCTCACGAAAGCCGTTTCGCTCGACGGCCGCAAGTACGACATCGTCTGCGGCCAGATCGACATCGGCAATGCCGCAACGGAGATGGCCGAGCGCATGGCGCGGGGCGTGCCTCAGGCGAACGGCGAAATCGCCGTCGAGCCGCTGATGGACGTGCAGTACGTGGCCGACGCGGTGCTGCATATGGCGGACCTGCCGCTGTCGGCGAACGTGCAATTCATGACCATCATGGCGAGCAAAATGCCGTTCGTGGGCCGAGGCTGATCGCTATACAGCTGCAGCGTTGCATGCCAGGCGCCGCCGCACGCGGCGCGGAAGATCAACTTATACTGAACGCTTCCCGTCATCCGGAAGCCATTCGCCGTGCCCCGAGCCACGCCCAAGGACGACCCGAAGCCGGTGCCGCCCGTGCAGCCCGATCTCGACGATTGTTGTCATAGCGGCTGCTTTCCATGTGTCTTCGATCTTTACGACGACGCACTCGATCGCTATCAGGCCGCGCTCGAGCAATGGCAGGCGCGACAGGCGCAACAGGCGCGGCAGAGCAAGCCGCGCACACGCCGCTGAACGGCGCTTACGTTTCACGTCAAGGCCGCAGCCATACCAAACGTCCCCGTCATGACCGACCTTCAGCCCGCTCACATCGAAACCTTCAGCGAATCGCACGTCGACCCGCATACCCTGGATGACCTGCACAGCTTCGTGCAGCGTTATCCGCGTTTGTTCGTGTTGACCGGCGCGGGCATCAGCACCGACTCCGGCATTCCCGGCTATCGCGACGACAACGGCGAATGGAAACGCTCGCCGCCGATCACGTTGCAGGAATTCCTCGGCACCGTGGCGATGCGTCAGCGCTACTGGGCCCGCAGCATGGTCGGCTGGCCGGTGGTCGCCGACGCGCAGCCGAACGCCGCGCATACCGCGCTCGCCCGGCTCGAAGCGGCCGGTCATGTGCCGACGCTGGTCACACAGAACGTCGACGGTTTGCATCAGCGCGCGGGCAGCCGCGAGGTGATCGAATTGCACGGCGGGATCAACGGAGTGACGTGTCTCGACTGCGGGACGCAGCACGCGCGCGCATCGATCCAGCAGACGCTCGAAACCGAGAATCCCGCCTTGCTGAACGTCACCGCCGAAACCGCCGCCGATGGCGACGCGCATCTGGAATGGCACGATCTCGAGGCGTTCCGCATTCCGGCGTGCTCGCACTGCGGCGGCTTGTTGAAGCCGTCGGTGGTGTTCTTCGGCGAAAGCGTGCCGCGCGAGCGCGTCGACGCGGCATCGCATGCGCTCGATGCGGCGGATGCGGTGCTGGTGGTCGGTTCGTCTTTGATGGTCTATTCAGGCTATCGCTTCTGCGTGTGGGCGCAGAAGCAGGGCAAGCCGGTCGTCGCGATCAATCTTGGGCGCACGCGGGCCGATCCGCTGCTGTCGCTGAAAATTGCCGCGCCTTGTGCGGATACGCTGATCGCGTTGGCGGGCCGTTTGGCGCTGGATTGAGCGGGTTTGACCAGGCAGTTCGAACAGCGCCTCGCGCCGCAATCGCCGATAATCACGCTCCCTGCGCCACACTGATCCAACGAAAACAACCGCCACGGTACAAAGGAACGCCGATGTTGACGACGATCGAACAGCTCGAAGCAATCTACGGTCAGCCACACGAGCGCGCGGTGCGCAAAGAGATTCCCTACGTTAACGAAGACTATCGCGCGTTCATCGAAGTCGCACCGTTCGTGGTGCTCGCCACCGCCGGTCCCGATGGCCTCGACTGCTCGCCGCGCGGCGACGCGCCGGGTTTCGTGCGTCTCATCGACGAACGTACGCTCGCGTTGCCGGACCGCATCGGCAACAATCGCATCGACAGTCTGCGCAATATCATCGCCGAGCCGCATCTGGCGCTGTTGTTCATCGTGCCGGGCGTCGGCGAGAGTTTGCGCGTGAACGGCCGCGGCCGCATTTCGAACGATCCGGAATTGCTTGAAAGCTTCGCCGTTGACGGTAAACTGCCGCGCACCGTGCTGTTGATCGACGTCGACGCGGTGTACTTTCATTGCTCGAAGGCGTTGGTGCGCTCGAAACTCTGGGATCCGGCACAACATGTGGAACGCTCACGCTTGCCGAGCGCGGGCGAGATTCATCGGCGCATCAACGGCGCGAGTTTCGACGCCGCTACCTATGACCGTGAACTTGTCGAAAGACTGCGCACGGGTCTGTACTAAAACTGAAGCTGAACATGACTGACTTCCATCCCGCGCTGCGGCAACACTCGCCGTCCGCCGAACGCAATCGCGAACCGATCCTCGCGGTATTGCGCGAGGTGTTGCCGGCCGCCGGCCGCGTGCTGGAAATCGCCAGCGGCACCGGCCAGCACGCAATCTGCTTCGCCGGCGCGTTGCCTGGTCTCGACTGGCAACCGAGCGATCTCGACACCGACGCGCGCGCATCGATTGCCGCGTGGACCGCGCATGCAGGGCTCAAAAACGTGCGCGCGCCGCTCGCGCTCGACGTGCATCAGCCCGATTGGGGCACCGACGCGCTCGGTACGCTCCACGCGGTAGTCTGTATCAACATGATTCACATCTCGCCATGGACCGCGGCGCAAGCGCTGTTTGCCGGCGCGAGCCGCCGGCTCGCCGATGGCGGCGTACTGTATCTGTACGGTCCTTATAAGCGCGGCGGCGCGCATACATCGCCGAGCAACGATGCGTTCGATCAGCAATTGCGCAGCCGCGATCCCGCATGGGGCGTGCGCGATATGGAAGCCGTGGTGGCGTTAGGCGCCTCGGTCGGTTTGCTGTGCGACGAGCCGATCGCAATGCCGGCCAACAATTTCAGCCTGGTATTCAGGAAGCGCGAGGGCGCGGCGCGAGTCTGACAAGCGTTCGGCTGGATGCGAACGATACGGACGCCTGGTGGGCGGCACGCAGTTGAAAGCCCCATTCGCTGCCCGCCACCAAGCGGCAAGCCGGCATTTCTTTTATCCTTTCACCCTCGACGTCCCGCCGACGGTCATTCCGGCGCGACGTCCCGACATTTTTATGGACTCTGGAGAATTCACATGGGCAAACAGGCAATCGGCGTGGTGGGGCTAGCGGTCATGGGCCGCAATCTGGCGCTCAACATCGAGAGCCGCGGCCACGCGGTGTCGGTGTTCAACCGTAGCCGCGAGAAAACCGACGAACTCATCGCCGAATATCCGGACAAGAAGCTGGTGCCGGCATTCACGCTGGAAGAGTTCGTGGAGTCGCTGGAAAAACCGCGCCGCATTCTGCTGATGGTCAAGGCAGGCGAGCCGACCGACGCCACCATCGCGCAGCTCAAGCCTTTGCTGGACAAGGGCGACATCCTGATCGACGGCGGCAATACGCACTTCACCGACACCATCCGCCGCAATCAGGAACTGGCGAAAGCCGGTCTGCACTTCATCGGCACGGGCGTGTCGGGCGGCGAAGAGGGCGCGCTCAAAGGCCCGTCGATCATGCCGGGCGGCCAGCGCGACGCCTATGATCTGGTCGCACCGATCCTCACCGAAATCGCCGCGAAGGCGCCGGATGGCGAGCCGTGCGTTGCCTACATGGGACCGGACGGCGCGGGCCACTTCGTGAAAATGGTGCACAACGGCATCGAATACGGCGACATGCAGCTGATCGCCGAGAGCTATGCGGTGCTCAAGCAGGTGGCGGGTCTGTCGAACGAAGAGCTGGGCAAGGTCTACACGGAATGGAATCAGGGCGAGCTCGACAGCTACCTGATCGAAATCACGTCGAAGATTTTCGGCAAGAAAGACGAGGAAACCGGCAAGGATCTGGTCGACATGATTCTCGATCGCGCCGCACAAAAGGGCACCGGCAAGTGGACCAGCCAGAACGCGCTCGATCTCGGCGCGCCGCTGCCGCTGATTACCGAAGCCGTGTTCGCGCGCGTGCTGTCGTCGTTGAAGACGCAGCGCGTGGCCGCGAGCAAGGTACTCGAAGGGCCGAGGGCGAAGCCGCTCGGCACCGAGCGTGAAGCGTTTATCGAGTCGGTGCGCCGTGCGCTGTACTTCAGCAAGGTGATTTCGTACGCGCAGGGCTTCGCGCAACTGCGGGCGGCATCGGAGGAATATAAGTGGGATCTCGACTTCGGCACGATCGCGAAGATTTTCCGCGCCGGCTGTATCATCCGCGCCCGCTTCCTGCAAAAGATCACGGACGCTTATACGAAAGACAAAGCGATCGCCAATCTGCTGCTCGACCCGTACTTCCGCGACATCGCCGCGAATTACCAGTCGGCGTTGCGCGACGTGGTGGTCGCGGCGATCAATGCGGGCGTGCCGGTGCCGGCGTTTGCTTCGGCCATTGCGTATTTCGACGCTTATCGTTCGGAGCGCCTGCCGGCGAACCTCGTGCAAGCACAGCGCGATTTCTTCGGCGCGCATACGTTCGAGCGCGTCGACAAGCCGGGCAGCTTCCACGCGAACTGGAGCTAAGCGTTTGAACCGCGGCCCGGCGCGCTTGCTATAAGGCGCGGCGGGCTGCGGGGGTGATAGAAGTCGAGGCAGGTAATTATTGCTGAAAGCTATTATTCAGATAGCATGTGGGCATGGCAGGCTACCAACTGTTGCGAAAAGCGAAATAGAGTTTCGTCGTTTTAGGGGTTTCCCCTAGATGCCAGCGCTCCTAAACTTGTTTTTAAGCGCTACGAGACATGGGTCCCGAAGCGAAATCAAAACAAGTTCTGGAGGTTAATCATGAAGACGCTTATTTCCGCAGTTGTCGTTGCCGCCGCTCTGGCTGCTCCTGTTGCTTCGTTTGCCCAATCGAACCAGCCCGTGACGCGCGCTCAAGTTCGCGCTGAACTGGTGCAACTCGAAAAGGCCGGCTACAACCCGGTTGGCGATCACCTCGACTATCCGGCCAACCTTCAGGCCGCACAAGCACGTGTCGACGCACAGAACGGTACCGCTCAAGCCGCGAACAGCGGTTACGGCGCACCGATCGCCGGAAGCTCGCAAGCTGGCCGCCCGATCAGCGGCAACGACCGTCAATCGGTTTACTTCGGCAACTAATTAATTTGCGCCGAAGCTGATGCAGACATCGCCTGGCTAACAGGCGGTGCGCAATAAAAAACGCCGACCGGTTTCCGGACGGCGTTTTGTCGTTTACGGCCCGCCTGAACGCTTTGCTTTGAACTTGGCGCCGGGGTGCGCGGCAGTGCGGATGCGGCCTAATGCAAGGTGCGCTGCCGGCGGCCGATCTCGTCGAACAGCGCGCGGCTCGGTTCGAGCGCGAGCAGCCAGGATTCATCGTAACCGCTCAAATTATCGAGCGCCTCGCGCAGCCGCTCGATCGCCACGGCGGGAATCTCGACGCTAGCCTCGACACCGCTCGACAGGCCCGCGATGCTGGCGAGCTGCACCAGCGCGTCGGCGGCTTCGGCCACGTCCACCGCGAAAACCAGATGAGTGTTCAGCAACTCGACCAACCCGGGCGACGCCGCAACATCGTCGACGTTGAGTTGCACGGCCAGAAAGGTGGCTTTGTTCATCCCCGACTCCTCACAGGACCTGAGCGTTTCGCGTACGGCACATTGCGGCAGCATGACTGAGTATAGGCGAGGCCTCAAAGGATTCAATAAGTCACACGAATAGCGCGGCGCGGGCTTCGGGACGGCCGTGAGACCCGCCGTGAGCCCTATAATGGGGCAGTCGAAACACGCGGCTTCGCTGCCCCGCCTAGCCTGTATGCCGGATGAGTAGGGGGAAGACCGTAACGTGCTCTTCAACCGTCAATTCCCTATGAAGATCATTCGCAGCAAGAGCTTCACCGCGACGCGGCCTTGGGGCGCACTCGATATCGCCAATATGGGCGCCATCACGACGCGCCTGCATTGGACCGATCAGCCGTATGAATGGCACATCAAGTACGGCGAGGAAGTGTTTGCCGTGCTCGATGGCCGCGTCGAGATGCGCTACCGCGAAGCCGGACTCGAACAGTCGACCATTCTGGAAACGGGCGATGTGTTTTACGCGTCGGTCGGCACCGAACATGTTGCGCACCCGATCGGTGCGGCGCGCATTCTGGTGGTCGAGGCGCAAGGCAGCGTCTGAAGTTCGCGGCAGTGCCGGTACGGACGCGCGCGGCGGGCATAATGAGTGTTGCCGCTTCGGTTGAACACTACACTGCGCTTTGCCGCGCACGCTGGCAGATCAATTGAATCAACGTGTCGAGGATCATCACATGACAAGACAATGGCAATTCACGGGGGCGCGGTTTCTGATCGCGGCCACGTTTGGCGTCATGCTCGGCGGCTGTACGACGATGCCGTGGGAGAGCACGCCGTTCTATAGCAGTACGCCGAGCCGGCCGACCACCCTCAGCACGGTCCCCGTGCCGGCAGGTTTCTATCGCGTCAATCCGGGTGACACGCTCGCCGGCATCGCGTCGGCGTTCGGCCGTCGGCCGCAGGACCTCGCTACGTGGAACGGTCTGGCGCCGAACACCGCGGCCGTCAATCCAGGGCAGGTGCTGCGCGTTGCGCCGCCGATGGCCTCCGGCAGTGTGGTGACGCCGCCGGTCAATGTAGCGAACGGGCCCGCCGCCGCTCCGCAGCAGGGCGTGCTGCTGTGGCCGTTGCGCGGGCCGGTGCTCAAAGGCTTCGCGCCGGGCAGGTCGAACGGCATCGTGATCGGCGGGCGCCCCGGCGATCCGGTCAAGGCGGCCGCCACCGGCCGGGTGGTGTACGCGGGCTCCGGTATCGAGGCTTACGGGCCGCTGATCATCATCAAGCACGACGATTCACTGATTACCGCCTACGGGCAAAACAGCACGCTGCTCGTCAAGGAAGGCGACGCCGTCGCGCAAGGCCAGACCATCGGCGAAGTCGGTGTGGATAGCCGGGGTGTGGCGTCGATCCAGTTCGAAGTGCGTCAGAACGGCCAACCGGTCGATCCGCTTGCCTGGTTGCCCAAGTCCGGCGGCTGAGTTCAGTGCACTAGCCGGGAACAAGCGGGGATGGCGCGCGCAGGTTTTTAGCGCGATTCACCGCGCTGCGGTAATTGAAATACACTCTGTGGTTCAACAACCGAAGCCGCACCCGCCAGATGAAGCATCCGAAGCGGCACGCCGGCCGGCCATGACGGGCCGTCAAACAGAGGATTCTCACAATGATCGATTTGCGCAGCGATACCGTAACCCGTCCGACGCCGGCAATGCTCGCCGCCATGTCGGCCGCCGAAGTGGGCGACGACGTCTGGGGCGACGACCCAACCGTACTGCGTCTGCAAGCGAGCGTCGCCGAGCGTACCGGCAAAGAGGCCGGCCTGTTCTTCCCGAGCGGCACGCAAAGCAACCTGGCCGCGCTGATGGCGCACTGCGCACGCGGTGACGAATACATCGTCGGCCAGTTGGCGCATACCTATAAGTACGAAGGCGGCGGCGCCGCGGTGCTCGGCAGCATCCAGCCGCAGCCGCTCGAAAATGCCGCCGACGGTTCGATTCCGCTCGACAAGATCGCCGCCGCGATCAAGCCGATCGACAACCACTTCGCGCGCACGCGGCTGCTTGCGCTGGAAAACACCATCGGCGGCAAGGTGTTGCCGGCGGGTTATGTCGCGGAAGCCGTGCAACTGGCGCGCCAGCACGGGCTCTCCGCTCACCTCGACGGCGCGCGTGTCTACAACGCGGCAGTCGCGTCCGGGCAACCGGTCGCCGCGCTGTGCGGGCCTTTCGATTCGGCATCCATCTGCTTTTCGAAGGGCCTGGGCGCGCCGGTCGGCTCAGTGCTGGTCGGCAGCCGGGCGCTGATCGACGTCGCACATCGCTGGCGCAAGGTGCTGGGCGGCGGCATGCGCCAGGCCGGCGTGCTGGCGGCGGCTTGCCTGTATGCGCTCGATCACAACGTCGAGCGTCTCGCCGACGATCACGCGAACGCCGCGCATCTGGCTTCCGGCCTCGCCGACATCGGGCAGGTCAAGGTGCAGTCCGTGGCGACCAACATGGTGTTCGCGCAGTTTCCGCAGCAGCATTGCGTGCGGCTCGAAGCGTGGCTCAAGGAGCGTGGCATTCTTACGCAGATGCTGTATGCGTCGCGATTCGTCACGCATAAGGACGTGTCGCGTGCCGATATCGATACGTTTATCGCGGCAGTGAAGGGGTATTTCGCCGCGCATTGAGGCACTAGGGCAGCAAAAAGCGGGCGCATTGTCACGGCAGTGCGCCCGCTTTGTTTATTTCGCCGTCGCCTTTGCGTGCACGCCGGCCCGATGAGACGGCGCCAGAAGCCGCAATCCGCTTGCAAGGCTCGCGGCGCCGGCGAAGAAAGCCCCGGCGCCTAGCGCGAGCGTCGGCCCGTGCCGGCCTGCAATGCCGAAGCTCAGCGCGACCAGCGCCGCGCCGGTGGTTTGCCCGAGCAGCCGCGCGGTCGCGACAATGCCGCTGGCGCCGCCGCTGCGCTCGGGCGGCGCGCTCGCCATCAACGCTTTCAGATTCGGCGACTGGAAGAAGCCGAAGCCCGCGCCGCACACCGCCATCCGGATGCCGATATCGAGCACATGCGGATGCACCGGCAACAACGCGAGCGACGTCATCCCCGCCGACATCACCGCGAGACCGATCGCGCCGAGCAAGCCCGGCGGATAGCGGTCGGACAGACTGCCCGCCAGCGGCGCGGCCAACGCCACCACCACCGGCCACGGCGTCATCAGAAAGCCGGTCTCGACCTGGCTGCGATGCAGCACATCCTCGAAATAGAAAGGAAGCGACACGAACGCCAGCCCTTGCGCGGCGAACGAGCACACGGCAGTCACCGCCGACAACGCGAATACCGGCAGCTTGAACAGATCGACGGGCAGCATCGGCGCCGGGTGTCCCGCCTCACGCCGGATCAGCAGCAGCCCGAACACGAGGGCAACCGCCGCGGCACTCAGCACCAGTTGCGCCGGAGCTTGCTGGGCGGCCTCGCCGAGCGCGAAGATCAGTGCCGCGAAGGTGATCACGTTGAGTAGCGCGGCGACCGGGTCGAAGTTGTGCGTGCCGCGCTCGGTGTGCGGCAACGCCGGCCATGCGAAGGCGAGCGCCAGCAGACCCAGCGGCACGTTGATCGCGAACAGCCACGGCCATGCCGCCACCGACAGAATCAACGACGCCACCGTCGGCCCGACCGCGAACGACACGCCGACGATCAGCGCGTTGGTGCCCAGGCCGCGGCCGAGCCGATGCGGCGGATAGAGAAAGCGGATCAGCGCGGTATTCACGCTCATGATCGCGCTCGCGCCGAGCCCTTGCAGCACGCGCGCGGCGGCCAGCTGCGGCAACGTTGAAGCGAGCGAACAGGCCAGCGACGCCAGCGTGAACAGCGCAATGCCGCCGATATAAATGCGCCGATGCCCGACGATGTCGCCAAGCGCGGCGAGCGGCAGCAGCGTCGCGACCATCGCGAGCTGGTACGCGTTGATGATCCATACCGACGCGGCGGGCGCGGCGTGCAGATCGGCGGCGATGGCGGGCAGGGCGGTGTTGGCGATCGCGGTGTCGAGCGTGGCGAGCGCGACGGCCAGCATGATCGCGGCCATCGCGCGACGGTTCGCCGCGGACATCGGGCCGTCCGTCGGGTAGGTGTGAGCGGAAGTGGCGCTGGGTTTGTCGGACAAGGCGTGGCTCGTCGGGTTAAGCATGCCGAAGCGCCGGCCGCGCCAGGAGTGACGCGGTGCGCAAGCGGCAGGGTTGTGTGTGGAGTGAGGCGCGCGTGACCTGAGTGCAGCGGTCAGGGCGGCTTGCGCAGCGAATGTAGCGATTGTTACAGAGACGTGGAAATCGTGCTGGGAACGCAACGGCAGGGGTGGCCGTTTTGGCGATTCAATAACGCAACTAACGGTCAAGCCCGCGCCGCGTCTTCGAACATGGATGGCGACCGCACGATACAAGCTCGCGCGGGAAACATGTTGAGCAGGCGAGGCGGCCTGATTCGACCACATATCGCCGGCATCGAGTCGTTCATCCGCACGTCACACGGTAGAAAAATAATCGCGCTGCATCTCATCGAAGCGCGCACGCATCGCTCGCCAGCGTTTGCCTGATCGTTTGTTTCTTTTGCACGCCGATGCACGCGCGCAGTGCCGTGAATGCGCCGTTTGCACCGCGCGTGTGCGCAAAACCTGCGAAGCGCCGCATGTCGGCGGGCATGGCACGTGCGTGATAGCCGCTCGCGCTCGCCGGTGTCCGCGGGTCGTAAAATGTTCTACTCTGCTTGTTAACCCGCCTGACCGGCACGCGCCTCCCGTCCGTCAACTGTGCGGTTTGCGTATGCCGCGTCGCTTTCTCCCGGAGGCTTCGATGACAGCCGTCGATCTGGAATTCGACCAGCTCAACAGTACCGTCGACGCGCTACGGCGCTCAATTTCCAATCGCATGATGTACGGCGTCGGCAAAGACGCCGTCACGGCTCACCCGCACGACTGGCTGCACGCCGCCGCGCTGGCCGTGCGCGACCGGCTGGTCGCGCGCTGGATGAAGACCACGCGCCTGCAATACGAACAGGACGTGAAGCGCGTTTACTACCTGTCGATGGAATTCCTGATCGGGCGCACCTTCACGAACGCGTTGCTCGCGCTCGGCATCTACGATCAGATGAAGGAAGCGCTCGCGAGTCTGGGCGTCGACATGGAAGCGCTGACCGATCTCGAGCCGGATGCCGCGCTCGGCAACGGCGGCCTCGGGCGGCTGGCCGCCTGCTTCCTCGATTCAATGGCGACGCTCGGCATTCCGGGCTTCGGCTATGGCATCCGTTACGAATACGGCATGTTCCGTCAGGAGATCGTCAACGGCGAGCAGGTCGAGGCGCCGGATTACTGGCTGCGCGCGGGCAATCCGTGGGAGTTTCCGCGGCCGGAGATCAAGTACATGGTGCACTTCGGCGGCCGCACGGTGCAGCGCGGCGAGCATGTCGAGTGGATCGACACCGAGCATGTGAACGCCACGGCCTACGATACCGTCATTCCCGGCTACGCGACCAGCGCGACGAACACGCTGCGCCTATGGTCGGCGCGTGCGACCGAAGAGCTCGACCTCGGCGCGTTCAACCGCGGCGACTATCGCAACGCGGTCGACACGAAGAATATGTCGGAGAACGTGTCGCGCCTGCTGTACCCCGATGATTCGACGCCGGCAGGCCGCGAGTTGCGGCTTCGCCAGGAGTACTTCTTCGTCTCGGCGACGATGCAGGATCTGATCCGCCGCTATCAGCGCACGCATAGCACGTTCGGCCGTTTCGCCGAAAAAGTGGCGGTGCATCTGAACGATACCCACCCAGTGCTGGCGATTCCTGAGCTGATGCGTTTGCTGGTTGACGTGCATCACGTGCCGTGGGACAAGGCGTGGAAGCACATCACGCAGATGTTCTCGTACACGAACCACACCTTGATGCCCGAAGCGCTCGAAACGTGGGACGTCGAGACGCTCGCGCGTCTGCTGCCGCGCCATCTGGAGATCATCTTCGAGATCAACGCGGAGTTTCTCAAGCATGTCAGCGAGCATTCGGGGCATGATGTCGAGATGATCCGCCGCATTTCGCTCGTCGACGAATATGGCCAGCGGCGCGTGCGGATGGCGCACCTGGCGATCGTCGCGAGTCACAAGGTGAACGGCGTGTCGAAGCTGCATTCGCAACTGATGACGCGTGACATTTTCGCCGACTTCGCGCGCATCTTTCCGGAGCGCTTCACCAATGTGACCAACGGCATCACGCCGCGGCGCTGGCTCGCACAGGCGAGTCCGTCGTTGTCGTCGCTGATCGATCAGCAGATCGGCAAGCACTGGCGCCGCAATCTGTTCGAGCTGGAGCAACTGCGCGATTTACGCAACGACTCAGCGTTCATCGACGCCTTCCGTGAAGCGAAGCGGCAAAACAAATTGCGGCTCGTGCAGCGGCTCGCGCATCACACGAAACAGCACTTCGATCCCGACGCGCTGTTCGACCTCCAGGTCAAGCGCATCCACGAATACAAACGGCAGTTGCTGAACGTGCTGCACGTGATCGTGCGCTACAACCAGATTCGCGCGAACCCCGAGCGCGATTGGGTGCCGCGCGTGGTGATGTTCGCCGGCAAGGCGGCGTCCGCGTATCGAATGGCGAAGACGATCATCAAGCTGATCGGCGACGTCGGCGAAAAAGTCAACCACGATCCGCTGATCGGCGACCGGCTGAAGGTGGTGTTCGTGCCGAACTACGGCGTGAGCGTGGCCGAGTTGATCATTCCGGCGGCCGATCTGTCCGAACAGATTTCGATGGCCGGCACCGAGGCGTCGGGCACCGGCAACATGAAGCTCGCGCTCAACGGCGCGTTGACGATCGGCACGATGGACGGCGCGAACATCGAAATCTGCGACGCAGTGGGACGCGAGAACATTTTCATCTTCGGCCACACTGCCGACGAAGTGGACGACTTGCGCGCCACCGGCTACCGGCCACGGCAACTCTATGAGGAGAATCCGGAGCTGCGCATGGCGCTGGACCAGATTCGCTCGGGCTTCTTCTCGCCGGACGATCCGCTACGGTTCTCCGATATCTTCCATACGTTAGTCGATTGGGGCGATCACTACATGGTGCTCGCCGATTTCGCGGCCTTTGCGAAGGCGCAGGACGACGTGGATGCGCGTTTCGTCGACCAGCGCGCGTGGGCCGGGAGTGCGATCGAAAACGTTGCGGGCATGGGGCAGTTTTCGTCGGATCGCACGATCGGCGAATATGCCCGCGACATCTGGCATGTGAAGTCGCTCGATATGGAGTGACGGCGCGCGGTTGTTCGCTTCAAAGAAAAAGGCCGGTTCGAGAGAACCGGCCTTTTTTTAGCGTTCAATGAATCTCACGGCGCGAACTTTTCACTCCCCTTTGCGGCATACAGACCAAGCTGCCCGCGCGGGCAATTGCAAAGATGTCTAAAGGTTTGGCGTGCCGCTAAAGATGCGCCCGTGCAAGCATTGATCTAAATCAATAGTCGCGTGGACGCCGGATCACGGTGGTCTGCGCGCGGCCCAACGTGGCGCGGTCGAGGGCCGTTGTCAGCAGACCGATGACGTCGTCGAGCGTGCGCGAGGTGACCTCGATGCGAAAGGTCATGCGCTCGTGCTGTTTGTCGATGGTGACGACATAGAGACGCAGATCGTCGCCGAGCGCGGCATGCAGTGCGCGCCGTCCGCTCGCGGATGAGGTGCCGGGCACGGTCACTTCGATGATGACGAGCGGAACGATGAGATGCGTGGGACGGGCAACGCGCAGCGCGCGTGGCAGGGAGATTTCAGATGTGGCGGCGGACGTTAGCATCGTGATTGCGCCGCTTTGGCGAGGCGGTGCGCGTTGTTGATACATGTCCACTCTAGCGATGCGCGCCTCAAAGACGCGCAAAAGCTGCTGCGCCGCGAATCAATTTTGTGTTAACGCGTGGCGTCTGAATGTGCCGCTTGAGCGCACCACGCCAGGCGCTTTGCGAACGGCTCAAGCAGTGGGCGCGGCAGCGGCTGCCTTTGCTTCATGCACGGCCGCGGCGACCCGCTCGACGAATTCGCGATCGATGCTCGACAGCGCCTCACGTTCGCCATTGGCGGTCTGCACCATCAGACGATGGGTAATGTCCTGCGTCGCCCAGGTGAGCCAGCCGACCACCGCCAGCATCGTGCCGCACACGATGCCCGCCGGCGAGTGCAATATCGCGCCGGCAATGGCGCCGGCCAGCCCGATCAGCGAGATCGTAGACGGTAAGACTTTGTTCTTCTGCACGGTGACGACCTGCACGTCCAGAATGTCGCGCAGCGGGAACACCTGGCCGGCGGCTGAAAGCGCGTTACGCGTGACCGACACGCCACGATCATTGAAAGGGGTTTCCATCGAGTCGAATGCAAGCGGTGGCAAAGGGCGCAGCGTACCAGACTTCAAATTCCTAAAGTTACGGATTTTTTCGTCGGTCGGGAGGCCTACTCAGCCGGGGTTTCACGTTTAGCTGACTAAAAATTTCAGTTATGGATTTTTCTGACTAAGATTTGGTGTTGTTTCTTCGCCGGTTCTTTGGCGCGGCCTTTATGGCACAGCTAGGATTTTAGCCTCTTGCCGGGAAGCTAGGCGTTACAGGAAATTCAGTAGCTAGGCACCGGGTGTTGCCGGAGGCGCATACCAGTAGACTACGTTGGTTCGCGCGAAAGATGCTATTCCGACCTGAAAGTCCGTCACGTGAGGTGTCCACAGGTCATGCACCTCCACGCGAAAGGCCGTATAGTGCCCCGCAGGCACATCAACTTCTTCGATTGCGGCAACCCGGGCGGACAGGTCATGGTCAATGGCGCGGACGCTCGAGCCGTCGAACGCCTGAAACCGAGCGCTCCACGACTTCCCTACGGCTAGCGGAAAATCGAAAAGCCGCTCGCAGGGCGCGTACCGGACACCGCCGCGCCGGAGAATATTCAGGTCTTGGTCGCGCTGGTAGACGATGGTCGGCCCAGGCGTACTTGCGTACTCGACGGTAGTGGTGCCGTCTTCGGCTCTTGCCGTTACAGTCGCTACCATTACCCCATCCTTTCCAGAGATCGGGTTATGCCATCGATACTCCCACGTGTCGCCTAGCATCCATTTCGGTTTGGACGTCGGGTTGTAAGCTTCTTGCGCAAGCGCACTGTGGAATACCGCGAGACAGAGTACCGTGCACCGTGCGACCGGATGCCGACGACCGAGGTGCTTCATCACGAGCCTCCGGAGGGTGTTGGGTAGACAGACGTCGACGGTGTCAATGGGCGCTACTCGCCATTAGGACCTTAGGATTCTATTTCCCCCGAGTCAAACTCAAAGTACTCAGGTCCATCTTCGGTCCCAGGTTGCATACGCAATAACGGTCACAACGGCTCGACTCCGGTCCGAGGCATAGCTCGCAACCGGTCACTCGCTGGGCGCGGGATACGATGGGTGTGGATGACTGAAAAGGCCGACACCCGCCGACCTACAGTAATGGGCGAACGGCCGTTGTACATTGGAAGCCGCCGTTAAGGTCACGCCGGGTCGAAGGGCCGAGGTGGGTCGGATGCCACCCTTCGCGACAGGCAGCAGGCGGCCAGACGCACACGTCTGGAGGGACTTGGCAGTGAGTCGCGCGCTGATGCACAGTGCAATTGCGTGGAATGAGCTGTGGAACGCGTTTCGCTCGGACCGTGAAGTCCCTTTTTAGACGCAGCCTCGGCCATGAGCGGACGTTCAAATAGCTAGAATTTACAGGAGACGCATCGGCTAGACGCTCGCTGGGTGATGCAGCGCGGCTCTAACGCGGAGCGGGCATCGCGGTTCCGCGCGCGGTCCGACTTGACCGCGATGGTAAACACACCAAGGATACCTTCCTGCGTCACGAACTAAGGGCCGAAATGTTCGCTGCTGGACGGGCGTCGCCGCATCTCGATCGCTGAGGCCCGTTCAACTCGGACGTTACAACTTATGGGAGCAGAGCCATGGTCGCGGTCAAATACGACGATCTTTCTATGGCCTTCGACTTCATTAGCTCCGCATCGCCGATGGAACACAACGCGTATGTCTCGCTCGATACGGGCGAAGTCTATTGGACATCTGATTCCAACGACGCATTCGACGAGGATATTCCTGACGACCTTGAAACCTCGGATCGCTACCTTGCGATACCGCATAAGAACGATCTCGATCTCGGAAGAAGTCTCACCTTGCGCTTTGTCGCACAGGAGTTACCTGCGCGTTACGACCAGGTCGAAGGATTTTTCCGACGACAAGGCGCTTACTCGCGCTTCAAGGATCTGCTGCAGCGCGAAGGCGTTCTCGAAGCCTGGTATACGTTTGAAGCCGACTCTGTCGAAAGCGCGCTGAGGCAATGGTGTGCCGAAAACGGCATCGAGATTCTTGAGACGTGACTGGCCGTTTAGTCAGGCGACAAAATGTCTGGCCGCACGGGTTACTCAGGGAATTCAGGCGCCGCCGTGACAAAGAATCACCGAGCGTATCCGCTCCGAGTCGGATCAGAACTCGCCGGTCCCAATTGCCGGCAATCGGCCAATTACGGCCGTTGACCCGCGCTCTCCGCCCGACATTCGAGCGTCGGCTCCGCTCCAGACAACGGACTTTAGTGCGCGCACCATGTCTGCCGTGCCGTCGACCGCTGCGGACGGTCACGATCCAATTTCTGTCTCGGTACGTTGTTTTATGTGCTCCGTAGCGAGCTTGCCAGCTTTCGAGCCGTATCGAATCGAGGATCTTTGATCATTGACGTTTTATGGCTCGTTCGAATCCGGAGTTAAACAATGCACTTCAGCGAGCATGAGGTTGAAGGCTGAGAAATCCAGTTTGCTGGCGATGAGGAACAGGACGGTGCGCATGGTTTCGAAGCGGGCACATCCAACTCCATAAAGCGGGCTTGACTCGAGCATTTCTATCGTCTAACACGTTACCTACAGAACGCTTCATTGAAAAGCCGTTGTCAGTAAATCCATAGCGAATAACGAGGCCCCCATCAGGGTTAGCAAAGCACTAGGAAATCGTTTGCTTGCACAGTAGTTCAGCTTAGCGAACGAAACGTGCCAAAAATTGCGTTTCGCACCCGCACTGGAGCGGAAGCCGGATTGAAGGAGTTCGATCGCCCATACTTCTACCACCACCTTCTAAATGCTAAGTAATCCTTCTAAATCATATATTTCTTTGTTTACATATCGAAGGGCTGGCATCGGGATATTGAAAATTCTCTGTCGCGACCAAAGCGTGGATTGATTGTCTCGAGGTGTCCGAGGACCCCTTGAATGGAGCGAATCATGTCTTGCTTCTTCGTTGGTATTCGGACCGCCGTTGTGGCCGCTGCTCTAGGATTTATCGCAACACCCTTCTGTCTGGCGCAAGAGCAAAACCAATGTATCGCGGCATGTTTTGATACGCAGCCAAACCAATGCATCGCGCCTCCGCCGCAGGCGGCTAGCGCGCCGCAGCCGTCTAGCGAACCGACCGCTACCCAATGTCCGCAGCAGCCGCCGACGGACACAACTAAACGCCAGGATGCAATACAATCCGCACAATACAACATAGGTGCCGCTGAGCTCGCGACCGCGGCGCCATTTTGCGTATACGCCGCCGCCCCCCCTGCGCAGGCTACTTGTGCCGTAATTCTGGGTGGCGCGTCGGGGCTATATTGGTTGATATCCGCATATTACGGCTATGAGGCCGTCGTCGATCCATCCGACCTCAACTACACCATAATCCCGGTACCTGTGCCCGCTCCCTTCGTTCCCGTCGTTTCAGCACTCCCGCCGAAGACGGCGGCCGCAATGAATGCGCTTCTAGCCAATGAGACGACAATGCTTGGGCTGCTGCAGGCTATGTATATGGCCACGAACCGCGCATCCACCGCTGAAGCCGCCGGCGACGTTATCTGGCCGCAGCGGCAACGTCAGGCGCATGCGGCATTTCAAGTCAGCTTGGGCGGCCTGTTGCTGAAGGAAGTGAAGCGACGGCAGGCGTTGACGGAGGCGTTTCATGCCGAAGGCCTCTCACCGGTTCCGGTCTCCCCGAAGCAGTTCAAGGCGTTCCAATCGTCGATCGCCGGCGGCTGGTCGCCAGAGCAGAGGGCCCAATTGGCCAGTTCGGGTGCAGACGACGCGGCCATCGAGACTGCTCGGCAGCTTGCACTAGCTCTTGACCCGAGGAAGGTGGTCGGGCAATTCCCGGATTTTCTGGTCACTCCGGACTCCCTGACGCAACTGCGTACATCGAGTTCCGTTTTCAAGGGCATTCGGATCGAAATCGGCGGTCCGACGCACCGCGTTAATCCGCGCGAGCGTCACGTGCTCAAGGTGGAGGTGATTTCGACGCCGACCTTCGATGCGTCGACCATCGACCCGTTGAGCGTTCGCTTTGGACCCAACGCAGCCTCCGAAACCTTCGCGGCGTCCTTCGAGCACACGAACAAGGAGGGCTTGGTCGACCTCGTATTTCACTTCAGGAGCAATGAGACCGGCATTACGTGCGGCGACAGGTCGGCCGTCATCACCGGGAAGCTCGTGAATGGGGACCGATTCGTGGGTCGAGGCCCTGTGAGAACCGTGAATTGCAACGATGACGATGATGGGGACCACCACCATGGCGACCATCGGAGTGCCGGCCACCAGCGTTGGAACCTGGAGGATGAATAGTGTCTGTATCAAGCCGGCATGGTCCTCTTGGGACGCCCCCGGCTTGCGAAGCTTCATTGGCGATGGGATCGCCTGCTTGATCCGGTTGAGCAAAAAGGAAAACGTTTTGGATCCGGAAGCGAAAGCCAGGGACGCGCAGTCATGCGCAGCGGCGCGTGATTAGCGCTATCGACCTATGCTGCACGGCGGCGCTAGGCAAGCATGTCGAGCAGTGCGATGCCTGCGGCCATCAACGCATCGCCTCAAACTCGTTGTTCAAATCGAAGCGACAGTCGGAATGGGTCGACCGGCCCTAGACGCCCACCCTGGATGGCGTACCGCTTATGGCAGAGCTTCAGGAACTGGTCGCAGACCTGCCGACTTAGGGTTATTGCGTGCCTGGGCGTTGCTGAGGCGAAGCCGGGACGCTCTGGGTCCAACCTCGTGTTAATGCAAAACGGGTTTATCACGTCAGCGTGCTAACGGCCTGTTGCTTGAACGCCGGCCTCGCCATGCTCGATCTATCCATCACGACGGCAGAGTCGCGATGGATAGGAGGCAATGCCCACCGGTGTCGGACGGATTCTAACTTCGTTGCGACGACGGGGCGCCATTGCGCGTCACCTTTGCACTAGCATTCGAGCCTGGAAGACCGCACGCCGGATGAAGCCCACGTACGTAGCGGATGACCGCTGATGTCCGGTAAGGTGTCTTTGAGATAGCGCAGGTTCGAAGGGCAGGAGTGGGTGTGCGCCGTGAAAAGGTGGCGCTTTCCAGCGGGTGCAAGCCCCGCCCGGCAACCGCTCCAGCCGGAAGCAACGGAGCAGCTATGGAGGCAACGAAATGGCTGAAGCCTTCGGGTAAAGCGTATCACGAACTGGTGACAGCGCGAGTGTGCAGGCCGTAACGCGAGTGAACGCCGAGCAAACCTCGAAAAGGTCGATGCGCAGGCCGACCCGACAACCCTATCGGGGAAGGCTGATACGACTGGGTGAATGAGCAGGCTGGACGCCCAGCCGCTGCGCCGGGGTAGTGGCGACAGCATGTACACAGGGAAAGCGCACGCAACACGGGAAGCCCGTTGGCATGGTCAGGGATGACCAACCGGATGCCCGTGAGGGACAGGCCGGGCGCCTTGGGGTGACGGAGAGGCCCGTATTACCGTTGAAGCCGGTGTAATGCTGGGAGGGAAGGGGCCTCAGTTCAAGACCAACGCAATACGTAGCGAGGACGTGGAGATTGGGCAGCCGCGCGTATCGGGCGCTCGACAGCTACACTGCGACGCGGTTGCGCCGGTGGTTACGTGACGGGTTCGATATCTGCTGCGATCAGCGATCGATCGAGGCCTGCGTCGGACCGGGTGCGGCCACAAGCGGTCCGTCACTTCCAACTCAAGAGCGTCCGTTGTTGTCGGGTAAAGCGCCGTTCACGGGGAAATGGCTTCTATTCATCGATGTGTTGCCTGGCCGGAATCCAGGAGAATGCTTCCGGCAGCCATCTTCTCGACCATCCACGCTTTCAGCGATTTCACGCCTGGTTGAAGTTCGTCCGCATCGGGGTGTACGAGATAGTATCCGTTCGGCAGCGGCAGCGCTTTGCCGAACGGTTCGACAAGCGACCCTTCAGCAAGCTCGGACTCCACGAGGATGGGACTTGTCAGGACCACCCCTTGCGCGCGCACGGCTGCTTCGATTGCCATCAAGGACTGATCGAATTGAATGCCGGCGATCGCTTCGATCTGCGCTTCGCCAAGATTGCTGAAGCGCGTCAACCAGGCCGACCAGTGCGGATGCAACGTGTTGTGGAGCAGCGTCGCCGATCGAAGGTCTTCGGGTCGCTTCAATTTCCACTTCTTCGCGTAAGCCGGGCTGCAGTAGACGTGCCCCTCATCGGGGCAAAGCAGTTGAACTGAAAGCTGCGGATCGGCGCCGTTGAAATATCGGATCGCGAGATCGACGGCATCGAGTTCGAAATCGACGAGCGTGGTGGACGTCGAAAGGCTCAGCGCGATTCCCGGGTGCACCTGCAGCAAGTCCGCCATGCGCGGAGCAAACCACTTTGCGGCAAAGCTCGGCGGCATCGAAAGCCGCAGGCCTTTGTTCTGACGTTCCCGCAAGCGGCGGCTTGCATGGATGATCTCCGCGAGCGCCGGCTGGATCCGCGCGAAATACGCGCGGCCTTCGGCAGTCGGCGTCACCTGCCTTATCTGCCGCACAAACAGGGCGACGCCGAGCCACTCTTCGAGCTTTTGGATTTGCTGGCCGACCGCGCCGGGCGTCACGCTCAGCTCTTCGGCAGCTAGAGTAAAACTGCCGAGCCGCATTGCAGCCTCCAGAGCTACCAAGGCCTTCATGGGCGGGATGGGTCTCATGGCGTAGTTTTCCTATTGCATCGGAAAAATTTAATCATTTGTACCGCATCGGCGGCGTAACGACAATGAAGACTGGAAACATTCTTCGAGTTCGTCGCCATGAACCCCGCCTACCTCGCCTTTGCAGCGCTCGGCCTCATCTGGGGCACCAACTTCATGTTCATGAAATGGGCGAGCGTCGACATATCGGCGTCCCAGATCGTCTTTCTCCGGACGTTGTTTGGCTTCCTGCCTATCCTGGCAATGGCGCTGATCAGGGACGAGCTGAAATGGCGCCATCTGCGCCACGCACCTCATTTCCTCGTAATGTCGCTGCTTGCCACCGTGGTCTACTACTACGCGTTTGCGAAGGGGGCGGCGCTGCTGCTATCCAGCGTGGCGGGCATGCTAAGCGGAGCGATCCCGCTGTTTTCTTTCCTCGCTGCATGGGCGCTATTGCGCCTGGAACGCCCAACTGCGCGGATGATTTTTGGCATCTTGAGCGGCTTCGTGGGCGTGTTGATGATTGCACGGCCATGGAATGCCCATGCAAGCGGTGTGAATTTGCTCGGAGTCTTTTATATGGTCGCCGGTTCACTCAGCGTCGGATGCTCGTTCGTGTACGCGCGGCGCTTTCTCTCCGGCCTCGACCTCTCACCACTGGCGCTTTCGACATGGCAGATCGGCTTCGCGCTTGTCGTACTGAGTTGCGTCACAGACTTCCACGGCATGGCGCGTGTAACCGGCGACACGCGAGCAGCGCTTGGGCTCGTCCTGGGTCTCGGGCTGACAGGAACGGGGATTGCCTACATCCTGTATTACTACATTGTCGGGCGGCTCGGCGCGGTCGCGGCTTCCAGCGTGACGTATATCCCGCCTGTCATTGCCTTGCTGTTGGGATTGTCGATCGGCCACGAACCGATGCGCCCGCTCGATCTGATCGCGATGGCGACCATTCTCGCGGGGGTCTACCTGCTCCAGAGCCGGGCGCGCGAGAAGCCGACTGGCGTGCCGCAGACTCGATCAGCGATGGGTTGGATGCGGTCGCGTTGATCGGAACGATGTCAGTGGCCGTTTGATTCGTTTGGGGACTGGCCGGAAGGAACGATCTGCGTGATCAATTCTGGCCACTTGCATGAAGGTCGCCCCGCTACGGAGGCCGGATGGGACTACCGGATGGTGTACATGCCGACAACAGGCCTCATCGGCCTGCTCAAGGACGACGGCGAGGATTTCTCGGGGACGTTGTACTTCCCCGAGACGGTCATCGACGACCCGCAGACAATGAAGCTGATACGGAAGGCGCATGTCTGTTCGGAGTCGAATGACGCCACGCAACTTGAGAAGACGTCGCGCCTCGCGACTGCGGTCTTCCAACTGGTGCAGCGTCACGGGCAGATGCCCCATCCGATGCCACGCCCGGGGGCGATACCGGGAGCAGTCAAACGCGCCCGCGAATATATCGACGCTCACATCGCCGAAAGCCCGTCGCTCGACATCATTTCGCAGGCCGCGGGAATGAGTTCCTTCCATTTGCTTCGGGCATTCAAAGAGGCGATCGGCGTAGCGCCTCATGCTTACCTCGTCCAACGGCGCGTGGAGATGGCGAAGCATCTTCTCCTGAAAGGCCACCCGTTGCGGCTGGTCGCAATCGCCGTCGGATATTGCGACCAGGGGCATCTGAGCCGGGAGTTCAGCCGATTTTTTGGTGTTCCGCCTGGCGTCGCGCGCCAGTGATTTGCGCAAGATTGTCCAAACCGGCCGGCGTTCGGCTGAACATCCGCCGGGTGGGTGGGGAACGCGAGGCATTGGAACTATGGCCATGGGCCGTTTGCTAGTTCTGTTGAACTATGGAGTTGCCTGATCGTCCTCAAGTTGAGATGGATCAACTTCGCCAGCAACGATGCAACAGCAGAATGGTGGCGGTTCTCCGTGCTGCGATAGAGGCGCGTAGACGCCTGGGCCAATCAAGCGCAGAGTTATCTCCTGGCGCACCTTGCTCGCTTCATCGCGCCTCACGGCTTGACCAGGCGTCGGGCTCCAACCGGCTGCGCCGAGGTTCCGCCGCAACTGTTCCTCGTTGCGTGCGCCGATCAGCACCATCGATACCGTCGGTTGCTGCAGCAGCCAGTTCAGTGCGATCTGCGGAATCGTCACGCCGGCTTACTGTGCTGAACGTGCGCGCGCGGTGCGCCCCTTGAGGTTGCTTGAGCTACATGGGCCACGCGGCAGGTGCGGTGTAGGCGAACGCCTACAGAGCATGACGTTCGACTACGTCTTTCTCAGGCTGCTCTGATTTAACTTCGCGAGCGCGCATCCAATAATAATTTCATGGACCTGTGGAACTGCTTACCGCCGCAGTCCAACCTGAAATTCAGGAGCGCGCCATGAACAGCTACTGCGTTTCCCTGCGATCTCTTGTGGATAAATGGCTTGCGCCTACTCTCTCGATGCCGGCGCGGGTGACACAGGTTGGTCGGGTGCTCGCGACGCACGGTCGCTTTGTGCGGTTGGAAGGTTGTACTTCGACCGGGCCACTGACGATCGTATTCTTCCGGGATGACGACGGTTCGTGGTCTGTGTTTCCACCCGTCCCCGCGTCGCCAGCGATGTGTGGACGTCTCTTTGTGAACTGAGCCAACGTGTCCATCCGGTGTCCGGACACGTTCAGCACATCGTCGATGCGGCCGGTGATCGTGAAGTAGCCGGTGTCGCGAAAAATAAATCTACCGGCACTGCGCGAGCATATCGTCGACGACCGGAACAGCCGCGAGAGTAAGCAGTACGACAGCAAGGGGAATGGTCGACATGAACCCCAAGTGCTTGAAGCCTACGGCGCCTGTGAAACCGCCAGCGAGGAACGACAATAAGAGCGATCCGAGAAGGCCCAGTTTCTGGCGATCTGCACGGACCGCACTCCCGGTCGTCGCTCCAAGGTTCCAGTAAAAGAGCTTGCCGAGCTCGATGCCGATGTCGGTCACAAGACCGGTGACGTGTGTCGTCCGTATCTCCGCTTTGGAAATCTTTGTGATCATGGCGTTCTGCAGGCCCATCACATAGCACAGAAGACAAACAGTCGCCGGCACGAAAAGGACGCGATGCGCCTCGAGATTCGAGCCCAGCAGGCCAAAGCAGAGGAGCAGCGACGCCTCGAGCATCAACGGCACTGCATACAGGCTGTGCCGTTGCCGACGGCGTCCCCAGTTGATCAGGACCGCGGACGTGGCGGCCCCGAAAAGAAACGACAACAGGGAGCTCAATCCCGCTACGACCGCATTGATCTCGCCGAGCGCGAGGTTGTCGGCGAGTGACGAGACAATGCCAGACATGTGGGAGGTGTACTGCCCGACAGCGAGGAATCCGCCGGCGTTGGCTGCACCGGCGACGAAGGCTAGCGAACGTCCGAGGCGGAGATTCGTCGCGTCGCTGCGCTCAGGTTTCGTGAATCCTCGAAGATAGTTGATAGGCATGCTGATATTTATCCGCTTGAGGGGCGCCGCGCTGGTCGCCGCCTGTCTTCAAACACCGCGGAGTCCCTCGGCGACCGTCACGGTCACCTCGATCTCCCTAACGACGGTTCCCACCGGCAGCACCGTGCGCCCATGCGTCTCGTTGATGATCTCCGCCGCCGACAGGTAAAAAGCGAGCAGCGCGGTCACCAGGCCGAGATAACCTCCCGCGTGGCGCAACCACAGGAACCCGGTCCATTCGCTCGCTGCAAGCACGAAGAACGTGATCCATAGAGAGAGAAATACCAGTTGCAGTACACGCGGCGCGCGCCATGTCGCGACCCACATGTAAAGCGTGAATACGCCCCACAGGAACAGATACCAGCCGATGAAGGCTGCGGGCACGGTACCGTGCAGGAACAGCACGAAGAGTGCGAGCGACCACCAGAACGCACCGTAGCTCAGAAAAGCCGTCGCGCCGAACGTGTTGCCGCGCGGCACCTCCATGAGTCCGGCCAGCGCTTGCGCAGTGCCGCCATAGGCAAACGCGACGGCGAGCACCATGCCCATCGAATTGCCGCTGAACCACCCGGCGTTGATCATGCTGAGCAACCAGGTCGTCAATGCAAAGCCGGCAAGGCCGAGCGAGGCGGGATTAGCGGCTTTGAAATTCATGATGAAATCCTTATGCAAACAGAAGCAGGCGCCGATTGCGCGGCTTTCTTGGAGACGGGGGCCGCGCAACGGTCACGGTACGATCTAAAGCCGGAGCGCCGGAGCGCCGGAGCGCCGGAACGCCGGACCGCTCAGACCGCATCGGCGAACTGGGAAATGACGGCGGGATTCTCGACGGTCGACGTGTCCTGCGAAATCGCATCGCCTTTCGCGACTGAACGCAACAGGCGGCGCACGACCTTGCCGGAGCGTGTCTTGGGCATCGCGTCGCCGAAACGGATGTCTTTCGGTTTCGCGATCGGGCCGATTTCCTTGCCGACCCAGGCGCGCAACTCGTCCGCCACGCGCTTCGCTTCCGCGCCGGTAGGCCGTTCCGTTTTCAGAACGATGAAGGCGACGATGGCCTCGCCGATCGTTTCATCCGGACGCCCGACCACCGCGGCCTCCGCGACCAGCGGATTGGCCGCCAGCGCCGACTCGATTTCCATTGTGCCCATCCGGTGCCCGGACACGTTCAGCACGTCGTCGATACGGCCCGTGATCGTGAAGTAGCCTGTGTCCGGGTCGCGAATCGCGCCATCGCCGGCGAGGTACAGATTGCCGCCGAGTTCTTCGGGGTAATAGCCGTGACGGAAGCGCTCAGGATTGCCCCAGATGGTGCGGATCATCGACGGCCACGGCTTGCGGACGACGAGCACGCCACCTTGTCCGTTTGGCACATCCCGGCCCGTTTCATCGACGATCGCCGCGTCGATGCCGGGCATCGGCAGCGTGCACGACCCCGGCACGAGGGGCGTGGCGCCGGGCAGCGGCGAGATCATATGGCCGCCGGTTTCGGTCTGCCAGAACGTGTCGAGCACCGGACAGCGGCCGCCGCCCACCTGTTCGGCGTACCAGGTCCACGCACTTGGATTGATCGGCTCGCCGACCGTACCGAGGATGCGCAGGCTGCTCAGGTCGAAGCTGCGCGGATGTACGGCAGCGTCCGCGTCGGCGGTCTTGATGAGGGACCGGATGGCGGTCGGCGCGGTGTAGAAGATGCTGACCTTATGGCGCTGGATCATGTCCCAGAAACGGCCGGCGTTCGGGTAAGTCGGCACGCCTTCGAAGATCACCTGGGTCGCGCCGACGGCGGTCGGGCCGTAGCAGATGTACGTGTGACCGGTGATCCAGCCGATGTCGGCGGTGCACCAGAAGACATCGGCCGGCTTGATGTCGAAGGTCCATTTCATGGTGACGGCGGCCCACAGCAGATAACCGCCGGTGCTGTGCTGCACACCCTTGGGCGCGCCGGTCGAGCCGGATGTGTAGAGCACGAACAGCGGATGCTCCGCGCCGACCCATTCCGGCTCGCAGGTGTCGGGCTGAGCCTGTTCGAGCTCATGCAGCCACGCGTCACGGCCCGCGATCCAGGGAATCCGGCCGCCGGTACGGCGATAGATGACGACCGTTTTCACCGCTTCGGCGCCGCCCATCGCAAGTGCTTCGTCGACGATCGTCTTCAGCGGCAGTGTCTTGCCGCCGCGCACCTGTTCGTCGGCCGTAATCACGGCCACCGCGCCGACATCGACCATCCGTTCATGCAGCGATTTGGCGGAAAAGCCGCCGAACACGACGGAGTGCGGCGCGCCGATGCGCGCGCACGCCAGCATGGCGGCGACGCCTTCCACCGACATCGGCATGTAGATCACCACCCGGTCGCCTTTTTTCACGCCGCGTGCGCGCAGCGCGTTGGCGAGTCTGCACACGCGGTGATAGAGGGCCTGGTAAGTGATGCGCGTGACCTTGCCGTCGTCCGCCTCGAACACGATGGCGGTTTTGTCGGCATGTCCGTTGATGAGGTTGCGATCCAGGCAATTGTATGAGGCGTTCAGCTCGCCATCTTCAAACCATTGATAGAACGGCGCGTTCGCATCGTTCAGGACCTTCGTGAATGGCCGCCGCCAATCCAGATGTTCTCTGGCAAGACGCGCCCAGAACGCTTCGTGATCGCGTTCGGCCTCGGCAACGAGCGCTCGGTAAGCCTCCATGCCGTCAATGGCCGCGTGCTTGAGCACAGGGATCTGCGGCGCCGTGGCGCTGGGTTCATTAAGTTCGATGGTAGACATGCATAGTCTCCTCACATGAGTCATAGGGGCGACGGTGCATAAAGCGCCTGGTCGCTTGCGGGGCGGCTCTTGATGGCCATGATGCGTGTGCCGGTGCGACCGGGACTCTGGCGCGAGAACGGCGTTGGCTGCAAGGCAGACGCGAGGTTCGTGTCTGCGGTGAGTCAGCGTGGGTGTATGTCAACTATGACAGTCGGGCTGATGATGCACTTGACTCAAATCAAGAGGAGAACTGCGCGGAGCGCTGGTCGGCTTTCTCCTGTTGAATGGACCTTCATTTTGCGAGCCCCTTGCATGTAAAGCAAAGCGTCCAAGCCTTGACGCAAATCAATCGCAATACTTCGGCTGGGGCGATGATCAATGCGTCGTCGACAGCTCGCGGACTGTCACGTCGATGCACAACCACGTGTCTTTGAGACAGGGGGAAATCATGGTCCGGGCAGAACCCAGGATTGTCGTTGCGGCGATTGCCGTTTTTGTCGCACTAGCAGGTTTGGCGGCCTCGATCCACGGCCTGCTGTTCGATAGCACGGACGTCGTTCGCTATGGCGCGGCGGCACTCGTTGCCGGCGTTGCCTGCTTCGTCCTGCTGCTGAACCCTACAGCAGGAGACGACTCCTGACCCATCGTTAGAGTCGGCTATCAGTCCCACAGTAGTACTCGACCCTGGGGGCAGGGTCGACAACGCTTATTCGCTGTCGTTGGCGGCAAAGATGCTGTTTTCCGGCTGCGTGCTTTCATTGTCGACACATTGCACGTGCCAATGGCCGGTCATCGGAGATCTGCTTGCATCGGAGCACCACTGTGCACGTCCGGTCTCGCCCTCGAACGGTCCAGACTCGGCGTTCAGATCGAGTCCTTCGAGTACGCAGCAGGGCGTCGAATCGTGCGGCCCGCAGACGAGCGTGTTGCCACAATCGACATGCAAGCCACCCCACTCGGGCAATTCGAGCCCCATATGCCCCTCGCGTGACCACTGACGCGTTTCCTTGTCGAGCCACAGGATGGCAAATGCCATAGGATTGACACGGTTGAACGTGTCGAGGTGAATGGTGAGGCGCATGATGTTCTCCGTACATGCTACGAACACGAGCAAACGAGCTGGATGGCTACTGGCTCAAAACCCATTGGATCAATGTGTGAGCGTCTTCGGGCGTCAACGGGCCGCCGCGATCCGCGGGCAGTGGCATTGCGGTATCGCCCCAATGGGCCTTGCCGCCGAGTCGCAGCTTGTGTTCAAGCATCACACCAGCGTTTGCCACGCCGCGATAACGATCCGCAATCTGTTGAAACGACGGTGCGAGAAAGGGCGCATCCCGGGTATGGCAGAACATGCAATGCTGCTGATCGACCAGCGCAGTCGGCTCGGACTGCGCGAGCGCTGCGCCGCTTGCTGCCACCAGCAGCGTCAGTGCATTTGCAATGAGATGGCGTAGGGGCGGGGTATTCACGAGGCACACTCGAGGACAGGTTCCGAGTTCAGTGTAGAGTTGGCGCCGCCTTCGCAATTGACTCATATCAAGACAATGTTTCTCCTTCCGTCCGACGATGCATCCATGGCAGCTGCTCGCACGGCGGCGCCATTAGAGCCACGCATATCTTCAGGCTGCGATCATGAATATCCATTTTCCTCAGGAACGTCCGGAATATTGCGCTCGCGATCTGGTTATCGCCTTTCCGGCAGAGATCGACGGCGTGCGGCTTCAGTGCGCGATTACCGCGGAAGCGCTCGAAGATCACTTTGGCGCACAGTCATTGCGTGAAGACGACCTGATCGCCGCGTTCGATACTCACCGGTATGCGATCGAACAGGCTGCGCGGCGTTTGCTGAACGAAGTGGGCGCCACGCCGGTCATGCTGCACAGCGGCTACTTCCGCTTTTGCGATTGATGCGGCTGGCAATAGACATTGGCATGGGCCGCGTCGGCTCTATGACACCACTTCGGCAAGCGGACGCCGCGGCGAGTGTGGGGCCTGCCGGCCGCGGCCGATGCGCAGCAGCAATTGCGGCATGCCGTCCAGATTCAGCGCGGCGCGCAGTTGCTCGCGCAGGGTAGCCACTTCGATCGGCTGATTCAGATAGGAAGCGGTGATGCCTGCGTCCGCTGCGGTAAGCAGCACCCGTTCAAGCGCTTGACCTGCCGCTAGCCAGGCGGCCGCATCGTCCGCTCCGGTGGTGATGCACAGCAGTAACGGCGAGCCGGCGACCAGCGTGTGATGAGCGGCCGCCATGCCGCCGCCCAGGTCGAACGTGCGAATCACCGAGCCTACCAGCGGCACAGCGAGATCGAGCAGGGCGCGCATGCCCGGCGACAACGCAGGCATGCCATCCTGACGGCGCCTCGGGTGGATCCAGCTCGCAAGTTCGCGCCGGAAGCGCGGATCCTTGAATTGCGCATGATCGGCTTCAGCAATCAGCGTGGCCAGACGCTCGCGGATGGCCGCGTTCTCCGCACAGACGATATCCGCGCCCTCGGCGGCGCCGGCTTCCTCGAGACGCTGCCGGAGGTCGGCCGGAATGGTCTCGTCGGCGAAGGTTTCGCGGGTCGTGACGCGCCGCGGTATCGCGTCGAACAGCGGTGCAAGGCTGGTATCGCAATGGCCGTCGCGCAGGACCCGCAAATGAGCTAATACGTCCACGTCGGCCAGCGATGGAAATAGCGTGATCGCGTAGGCAAGACCGAAGCGGCTCAGCGCAACGCGGAGATTGAGCAGCGCCGCGCCACAGCTGATGATCAGCTCGCGATCAAAGGGATCGACCACCGGCAGCGCGCGCAGACGGTCTGCGCACAGCGTGACGCAGTCGCCGTCGACGATGAAATGCCAAGGTTGCGTGTTATGGCTGGATGGCGCCAGCACAGCGTATCGCAGTGCAAACCGCAGTTTTTCCTCGATGCTGGCGTTTGGGTCGAGTTGATGCTCGTCGACGGACCAGGCCGTGTTCTGGGAAAGTGCATTCATTCCGGGCCTCCTGCGTGTTTTCCGGATCGGTGCCGAGCCGTGCATGCGCTGCCCGGACTAGACCCGCGCGAGGCCTTCGAGGTCGAGAATCCTGATCTGCTTGCCATGTGTATCGACCAGGCCGTCTTTCTGAAATTTCGAAAACATGCGGCTGACGGTTTCGAGTTTCATCCCGAGGTAGCTGCCGATCTCCTCGCGCGTCATGCGCAAAATGAATTCCGCCGGCGAATAGCCGCGTGTCTTGAGCCTTCCCGACAGGTTCAGCAGGAAGGCGGCGACCCGCTGGTCGGCGGACATCGTGCCGAGCAGCATCATGAGGGTGGCCTCGCGAACGATCTCGCCGCCCATCAGGCGATGGACGTGCTGCTGCACGACCTTCACTTCGCGACACATGACTTCCAGCAGATGGAACGGGATGATGCAGACTCTGCTGTCCTCGAGGGCGATCGCGTCGCAACTGTGCCGGCCCGAGCAGACGCCGTCGAGACCGATCGAGTCGCCGGCCAGATGAAAGCCGGTGACCTGTTCGCGGCCGTCGCGATGCATGACGACGGTCTTGAACGAGCCGGCGCGAACCGCATAGATGCTCTGGAACGAATCGTTGGCGCGGTATAGCGATTCACCCTGTTTGATCGTGCGGGAAACGCAGATCAGCGACTCCAGGCGCTCCAGTTCGGCCGGCGTCAGGCCTTGCGGCATGCAGATCGAGCGCATCGTGCAGCTTGAACAGCGCGCGGTCCGGCGGGCCGGGACTGACGTTGCGAGCGCGGCATTGCCTGAAGCCGGCCGCGGGACACGCTGGCGCGGCATGATTTCGGAATGTTCGGCGACGTCAGACATGGTGTGCTCCTATGTAATGGAGTAATTGAGGCCACGCGCGCGACGCTCGTGGGCGATCCGCGTAATCGTGCTGCATGCAAGATCGAACTCGCTTGTCTTGTCGAAGAAGTACTGCGCACCGGCCGCAAGGCACGCCTGCCTGAACCACGCACTCGAGTGATTCGTCAGCACGATCGTGATCACCGGCGACCCGCTCCGCGCAAGGCTATGCAGAAGTTCCATACCGGTGCCGCCGGTCAGACGCAAATCCATGACCACGACATCGGCTCTGGCGGCGTCGATGCCGGCGAGCGCGGCGCCGGGTTCCTCGGCTTCGCCGACAATCTCGACAGAATCGATTGCGCCAAAGCGTGCCGCTATCCGTTGTCTGATCGGAATTGCGTCTTCGACGAGAAAGACACGCAGTGCTTGCTGGGACGGGCTTGAGTTCATGACTCGAAGTATCGGCGGCGCTGTCTCAAATTAAAATCGGCGGCGAGCGAACTTCGGGTAGGCGAGCGCGAAGACGTGTAGGGGATTTCCTACACGCGACGAATGGACGGAAACAGGATGGAGAGCGCCGCGCGACCGGCGATCGGGTGTGAGGATCGAATCTCGCCCGGCGGCCGGAACGCCGCCCCGGACCTAGATTTCGTCGTCTTCTCCGAGCAGCTTGTGGCGCAGCGCGTAACGCACCAGCGCGGCTTCGTGCGGCATCTGCATTTTTTCGAGAATGCGTGTTTTATAGGTACTCACCGTTTTGCTGCTGACGCACAATTGCGCGGCGATTTCGGTGATGGTTTGCCCCGCGGCGATGCGGCGGAATACATCGAACTCACGGTCCGACAGGCGTTGATGGGGCAACGTGTCGGCCGGCTCGTTCAGGCTCTGCGCAAAACGCTCGGCCATCGCGAGACTCACATAGACGCCCCCGGATGCGACTTTGGTGAGCGCCGCGACCAGTTCCGCACTGGCGCTTTCCTTGGTCAGATACCCTGAGGCGCCCGCTTTGAAAGCGCGTACCGCATACTGCTGCTCCGCATGCATGGTGAGCACGAGAATCCGCAGCGCCGGTTTCTCGTCCTTGATCTGTTTGATCAGTTCAACGCCGTTTCGTCCCGGCATCGACAGATCCAGCACGAGCACGTCGGCCGCGTTCGAGCGGATCAGCGCAATCGTGCTGACGCCGTCATTGGCCTCGCCGACCACCTCGAAACCGCTTGCACCTTGCAGGATATGCCGCAGGCCATCACGCACCAATGCGTGATCGTCGGCTATCAGCACTCGCATCATGTTTGCATCTCCTGCTGTTGCACCGCCGAGACTGGAAAGGTAACGGTCAGCGCAAAGCCCTCGCCACTGGAAGTGTGGATTTCGACCGTGCCGCCCAGCATGTGCGCCCGCTCGCGGATACCGAGCAAACCAAACGATTTCTCGGCGGAGGGGGCGGTGTGGCTCGCGCCCTGGCCGTTGTCCGCAATTTTCACGACGCACACGCCGCCCTCGACATGCACCGTCAACGTGACGAGCGTCGCTTCCGCATGCCGTGCGACATTGGTCAGCGCTTCCTGCACGATGCGAAATAGCGTCGTCGCGCCCGCCGGCG
The DNA here is from genome assembly GCF_038050405.1 of Paraburkholderia sp. IMGN_8. Lineage (NCBI taxonomy): Bacteria > Pseudomonadati > Pseudomonadota > Betaproteobacteria > Burkholderiales > Burkholderiaceae > Paraburkholderia > Paraburkholderia sp. IMGN_8. Next base: position 805,057 of record NZ_CP150901.1, read on the forward strand.
TAAAGCTGGTGTCGCCGACTTCGATCCGGCGCTCCACATCGATGCCGTAGCGGTTGGTAAAGTCATTGGCGAGCCATTCGATCGCGGGAATCAGGCCGAGATCGTCGAGCATGACCGGACGCAGGTCGGCGGCGATACGGCGCACCGAGGCCACCGTCGCGTCGATCAGCCGGCGCATGCCCCGCAGTTGCTGAAGCAGACGCGGTTCGGCGGTGTTTTCGAGCTGCTGCTCGACCGACGAAAGGTCCATCTTGAGGGCGGTCAATTGCTGCCCGAGGTCGTCGTGCAGTTCCCGTGCGATGCGGGTTTTTTCTTCCTCGCGAACGTTTTGCAGATTCGCCGAGAGTTCGCGCAACTCCTGACGCGATTGCCGCAGCGCATTTTCCGATTTGACCCGCTCGGTGATGTCGCGCAGCATGACCGTGTACAGCTTGTCGTCGCCGTCGCGGATCTGCGAGATCGACGCCTCGATAGGAAACTCCTCGCCGTTGCTGCGCAAGCCGAACAGCACACGCTGCTTGCCCATTTGGCGGTCGGAAACGCCTGTCACGCCGAACTGTTCGACGTGCCGCTCGTGCCCCGCGCGAAAGCGCTCGGGAATGAAGCGCGAGAGCGAGGTGCCCACCGCTTCCATGGCGGTGCATCCGAACACCCGTTCAGCCGTTGGATTGAAGATGACGATGTTCTGCCGTTCGTCGATGGTGATGATGGCCTCCATCGATGACCGGATGATCCCCATCATGCGTGCCTCGTTCAGGTTCAACTGGTTGCGCGCCTTGCTCGTCGCGGCAGATCCGACACCGCGTTCGCGGGCGATCAGGAAAGCGATGGCGCCGAACAGGCATGCCGCCGCGATGCCGGCGATCAGCACTGCGGTTTCTGCAATTTCGTCCTCAGCTCGTAGGGAGCGGCTGCTCGCCGTATAGGACAGCGTGAGCGGTTCACCGCCGACGCGCAAGGTAGCGGTTTTACGCATGATGGGTGCGCGCTCCGCGGGGTCGTCGTCCCCGGCGGCGGACGAATAAATCAGTGTGGCGGGCGTTCCGCTCAATACCTGCAGGTCGATGCTTCGTTGCCGGGCGAGCGCGTTATCGAACACACGGCTGGTGTCCAGCGCCGCCACCAGAAGCCGCTTGATGGCCGCGCGCCGCGCTGGTGGCGTAGGCGGCGATCCGGTGTCCGAATACACTGGAAAGTAGACGTAGAGACGCGCGTGGCTGTTCGAGCTGGTGTCGCCGAATTGCGCTGCGCCGGCGTTGAGCGCGCTTGCTCCTGTGTCGATGGCGCGCAGCAATGCCTTACGGCCCGCGGGGGCGCTAGCCAGGTCGTAGCCGACCGGCATCCCATCGGCGGTGCCCGGCTCTATCAGCTTCACCGGCGCAACCGGTTGCGGCGCGGCGGCCTGTCCGGCCGCGCTGCCGGTGTCGTCCGTCAGGCGGGCGATGCCGGCGGGGTCCACGTCGGCGTAGCCAAGCGCGCGCACGACGGACGACGTTTCATGCAGATCGAGCTGCGCGACATATCGGTACCAGGCCTCGGCATCGACAGAGGGCGCGAAGGAGAGCAAGCCGCGCGCGCCGAGCAGCAGTGATTCGCTGGTGGCGAACTCGCGCTGCAGATCGGCGGTGATTTGCGCAGTGCGCTGATCGAAGCGGCTGTCGGCGGCGTGCAATGACTGTTCGCCCACCCAGCGCCACGCAGTGAGCGCCACCACCAGGACGACAGCAAATGTGACCGCCGCGACAAGTTTGGGGCGCCGCAAAGGTGGCGCAGCCCGGCTGTGCGGAGGCGATTCGTTAGCAAAGGGCGTCTTACCGCGAAAAGGCATGTGCGCCTCATTGGATGGTGGCAATGCGCAGCACTCGCTTACAGAGCAGGCGCGGAGCGGGAAACGTCACCGTCATTTTATTTGAATGCTGCCAACCGGAACGACGGGTGCGCCGCCTATTGTGCGCGGTCCGCACGGATCGTGCCAGTATCCGGCAATTCGCCATGGGAGCCGCGCCGCGCAAGAATACTGACGGACCGCCGACCCGCCGGGCTTGATCCTCGTCAAGCGTATTCCGGGCTGCGAACCGCAGACTGAAAGCGCGTTGCCGCCCTGATGGCCGTGGCCGTTCAGGACGGCGGCGAACTCAGGGAGAAGGTCATGTACAAACAGATTCTCGTAGCAATCGACGGCAGCCAGGCCGCGAAGCTCGCGCTCGAAGAAGCGCTAAAAATCGCCGAGGCCGCACAGGCGATGGTGACGGCCGTATTTGTCGCCGAACATGTTGCACAAATGGTCGATATCGGAACCGGGTTGATCGACGAACAGACAGCCGATACAGCGGCGACTGAAGCCGCGATGGCGACGCTTGAAGATGCCCGCGCGTTGTTTGAACAGCGCAACGTGCGCGGATTGACCCGGACGATTGACGCGTACGGCGAAGACGTCGTCACCGTCCTCTGCCGTGTGGCGCAAGAGTGCGAAGCCGATCTCGTGGCGATGGGCACGCATGGGCGGCATGGCATCGGCCGGCTGTTGCTCGGCAGTGTCGCCGAGGCGTTCTTGCGGCGGGCCGAGATGCCCGTTCTACTGGTTCGGCGCGCACGGGACATGGACGAGATCCCGTCGAGCCTGTAATAACGCGGTGGCGAACCGGCGCACCGGGGGAATCCAAAAAAGAAGCGCCTCGAAAACCGGGCGCTTCAAGTTGTGCGAGGGTCACTTTCGCGCAATTCCTGAATGGTTTGGTCAATGCGACATCAGTACCGGCACGGTCATCGATTCAAGCATGAGCCGTGTGACGCCGCCAAGCAGCAGTTCCTGGGCGCGTGCATGCCCGTACGCGCCCATCACCAGCAGATCGATATGACGATCGGCCACCATGTTCAGCAGCATTGCGCCTGTAGGGACGCCGGCCACCTTGGGCACGGCCGAAAATCCCGCCTGGATGCCGTGCCGTTCGAGCCAGGCGGCGACGTCGATGCCGGCTGGCGCTTCGCTACCCTGGTGTCGCTGCACGGTCATCACGGTGACGAATTTCGCGCGTTTGATCACCGGCAACGCATCGGCCATGGCCCGGGCGCTCTCGCGGCCGCCATCCCACGCGATCAGCACGTTCTCTGCGAACGAACGGACGGCCCCGGCATAGGGCAGCACAATGGCGGGGCGGCCTGAGCTCATCAGCACGTCCTCGACAAAATGGTGTGCGATGTAGGACGAAGGGTCGTCCGGATCATACTGGCCGAGGATCAGGAGGTCGGCGTGGCGCGCGTGCAGGACCGCCGTTTCCACCGCCGGCCCTGCCGGCGCCCGCCATTCCACGCTCCGCCCGGCTCGTTCCGCCGCCGCCAGGAAACGCGCTTGCGCGCCTTTGAGGTTGGTATCGCGCTGCGCTTCGCGAAGCGCGACCCACGGGCCTTCGCCGTGAAGAAACATCGGCTGCGTCAGATCCTGACAAACCACATACAGGCCGATCAGATGCGCGTCGTGCCGGCTGGCCAGTTCAAGCGCGAATTCAATCCGCGCGGCGCTATGGGTGCTGTCGTCGAGATGCACCAACAGGGTTTTGCAGGTCATGACGGCTCCTTGATGGGTTCGGCTACCTGTGCGCCGCTTGCCACGGGTTTGCTGCTGTGCGCCGAGATCATCAGCACCGCGCACTGTGCGATGCGCAGAAAACGTTCGGCGACACTGCCGAGCACCAGTCGCTGGAAGCCTCTCCGCCCATGCGTGCCCATCACCACCAGGTCGGCCTTGAAATCGTTTGCCGCGCGCAGGATGCAATGCGCGACGTCGTCACCCGACAGGGCGGTTTCGATGATGCGTGGCGTACCCTGCACACCGGCTCGCTTCATGCTCGCGACGGCGTTCTCGATCACATTTGCGCCTTGCTCCAGCAGTGCATTGCGGGCATGGGTCAGGTCGCAACCGGGCACGTCATACACCAGCAACGGGACGTCCACGACAAAAAGGGGCTGCAGTCTTGCGCCGGCGTCGTGCGCGAGCTGCAACGCTGCGTCGAAGGCGCGCGTGGACGTTTCACTGCCGTCGACGGCGACCAGAATCTGCTGATACATGGCGAACTCTCCTGGATGGAACTGACTCGGCGATTCCGTTCATCAATGCGACATCAGTACCGGCACGGTCGTCGATTGGAGGATCGTGCGGGTCGCTCCGCCCATCGCCAGCTCCTGCCAGCGGGCATGGCCGTAGCCGCCCATCACGAGCAGATCCGCACCGATCCCGGACGCCTGCGACAACAGCGCGTCGCCGATCGACGCGCCAGTGCCGGCTTCGATATCCTTGACCTCGACGTCGACGCCATGCCGGGCGATGAGCGTCGCGATGTCCGAGCCCGGAATGCGCGGGCGCCGCTCGCCACGCGCGCCGTTGACGGTGACGACCGTGGTGGTTTTCGCCGCGCGCATGAACGGCAGCGCATCGTGGACCGCGCGGGTGGCTTCGCGGCTGCCGTCCCAGCCGACCATCACGTGTGTGCCGGGCGATGTGACGCTGCTGGCGTATGGCACCAGCAACACCGGACGACCTGCGGACATGATCAGGTTTTCAGGAAAATAGTCGCCGACATACGACTCCGGATCGTGTGGATCGTCCTGGCCGGCGATGATCAGATCGGCGCACCGGGCGCGATACGGCACGGCGAGCTTTGCCGGGGCCTCGACGGCAATCCACTCGCCGGCGACCTCCGCGCGGCTCAACTCCGCATGAAAGAGCCGTTCGAGCGCGCCGCGACGTTCCGCGCGCAGCTGCTCGTGTGTGCCGTAGTATTCGGCGGTTCCGGCCATCACGTAGAGCGAGCGCGGATCGGGCGTGAACACCGCAAACACGCCAGTCAGATGGGCGTCGAACTGCTTGGCGAGTCGCAGCGCGAGTTCGAACCGGGGATGCGCATGCTGACTCATATCCAGATGGACGACGATGGTCTTGTAGGTCATTGCAACGCTCCAGAAGTGGAAGAGTGGCGCATGAACGCGTGATCTGAGTCTATGAGCCGGGTGGTCGGCGGTGTTGATTCAGATCAACGGTGCGCTAGCGCCCGATTAGCGCCCGATACTCGATCTGCGTTGCGCCGGGCGCGATCCGCTGTCAGGGCACCACGTGAAAGCCCGCGGCCGTGTAAACCGTCGAGCCGGTCAGCGTCATGCCTGCCTCGCTCGCGAGCACGGCGGCGATCCGGCCGATTTCCTCGATCGTGACGAGGTGCTGTGCCGGCGTTCGTGTGCGGACCTCATCAAGCAATACGTCGAAGTGATCGATACCCGACGCGGCACGTGTTTTCACCGCGCCGGCGGAGATCGCGTGGACATGAATGCGGCGCGCCGCCAGATCGGCGGCCAGATAGCGGACGCTCGACTCGAGCGCCGCCTTCACCGGTCCCATCACGTTGTAGTGATCGACTGCGCGCTCGGCGCCATAAAAACTCACGGTCATCAGGCTTCCACCGCCGGACATCAGCGGCAGCGCGAGCTTCGTCATGCGGATAAACGAGTGGCACGACACATCCATCGCGAGCGCGAAGCCGTCGGCGGAGCAATCGACGAGGCTCGCATGCAGGTCGTCGCCGGGCGCGAACCCGATCGAGTGAAGTAAAAAATCAAGTCGTCCCCAATCGTGCGAGAGTCGCTCGAACACCGCTTCCAGTTGCCCGGCAACACGTACGTCGCAGGGCATAACAATGGCGGCCTGGAGCGCCTGCGCGACCGGCCGGACAAAAGGTTCGGCCTTTTCGTTCAGGTAGGTCACGGCCAGTTCCGCACCGGCCTCGCGAAATGACGCCGCGCAGCCGGCGGCGATACTGTGCTCGTTGGCGATGCCGACAACGAGTCCGCGCTTGCCCGTAAGATCGATGATTGGCTTCATGACTTGATCGCCTCGCGATGGTGCACTGCGACAGCCTCATCGGCGATGATCTGCTCTTCGTCGGTGGGCAGCACGAGAACGGTGACCCGGCTGCGCGCGCTGCTGATGACGCGGTCATTGCTGCCGTTGGCGTGCGGGTCGAGATCGACGCCCAGCCATGCGAGCCGTTGGCATATGGCGGCGCGTACTTCAGGCTGGTGTTCGCCGATGCCGGCCGTGAACACGAAACTGTCCAAACCGCCCAGCGTGGTGGCAAGCCGCGCCGTCTCGCCGGCAATGCGGAACGTAAAGAGGTCAAGTGCTTCGCGAGCCTCGGGACGCCCGCTTGCCAGCAGTTCACGACTGTCCGCACTGATGCCGGAAACGCCGAGCAGACCGGATTGCTCGTACATCATCGTCTCGACTTTCTTGACGTCGAGGGCCTTCTGGTCGAGCAGATGGAGCACGACACCGGCATCGAGCACGCCGCAGCGGGTTGACATCGGGATGCCGTCGAGCGTCGAAAAACCCATGCTGGAGTCGCGACTCATCCCCGCCTCCAATGCACACAGACTTGCGCCGCTGCCAAGGTGCGCGGCGATGACCTTGCCGCGCGCGCGGCGCGGGAACTGACGCGCGAACTCGCCGATGACGAACTGATAGGAGAGACCGTGAAAGCCGTAGCGCTTGATGCCCTGGTCGAAGAGCGGGCGCGGAATCGCGAAGCGTCGCACGAGATCGGTCTGGGTGCGGTGAAATGCCGTGTCGAACGACGCCACCTGCAGAAGATGCGGCCGCAAATGCCGGATTGCCCGGATGAGCCGCACACTCTGCGGCTGGTGCAGCGGGGCGAGCGGCACCAGCGCGGCGATGGCCGCGAGCGTTGCGTCGTCGATCGCCACGGGCCCGCCGAAACGATCGCCGCCGTGCACCACGCGATGGCCGACGCAAACCAGATCGTCGAGGGGAAAGTGTGCGGCGAACCATCCGAGTGTCTCGTCGAGGACTTCGTGAAGGTCGTCGCTGACGGCCGCTTTGAGCGGGATCTCGTTCACCCCGTCGCCATGGACGAGATGAAGGCGCAACGGCTGATGCCGCAAATCGATTAAGCCGTGACCGATTCTCGACGCGGTACTGTCCAGTACGCTGTATAGGCCGATCTTAATGGTTGAGGAGCCGGGATTGAAAGTCAGCAGGAGTGGGGCGCTCATGATCGGATCGGACCTCCCGGCGTGCGTTCGGCTGCCAGCTTGGCGAGCGCCGCGGAAGCGAGACGCACGCGCATGCTGTCGGCGCGGCTCGTGACGATGATCGGCAGGCGCGCGCCGAGCACAAGGCCCGCCGCGTCGGCGCCGGCGAAGTACATGAGTTGCTTGGCGAGCATGTTGCCGGCTTCCAGATCCGGGACCAGCAGAATGTCCGCCTGACCCGCGACGGGCGAATTGATTTGCTTGGTTTTGGCGGCGGCAAAACTGATGGCGTTGTCGAACGCGAGCGGGCCGTCGACCAGCGCCCCGGCGATCTGGCCACGTGCGGCCATCACGGTGAGCGCGGCCGCGTCGAGCGTGGTCGGCATTCTGGCGTTGACCGTTTCCACTGCGGCGAGCACCGCGACCCGCGGCAGTTCGACGCCCATGACATGCAGCAGGTCGATCGCGTTCTGGCAGATGTTGCGCTTGTGCTCGAGCGACGGTGCGATATTGACGGCGGCATCGGTGACAACCAGCGGCTTCGGATAGGCCGGCACATCCATCGCATAGACATGACTGATGCGCCGCTCGGTGCGCAGGCCGGATGCCGGCGCGACGACCGCGGCGAGCAACTCGTCCGTATGCAGGCTGCCTTTCATTAACGCGGCAACTTTACCGGCCGCCCCCAGTTCGACTGCACGGGCCGCCGCCGCGTGACTGTGCTCGACCGCCTCGATCGGTATGCCGTCGAGACTTACGTCGGCCGTCTCCGCGGCGGCGCGGATTTTTGCCTCGGGGCCGACCAGCACGGGCTCGAGCAGGCCTTCGTCGCGGGCCTCGAGCGCCGCCATGATGGCCTCCACGGAGCACGGATGGACGATCGCGGTACGCAACGCGGGACGGGCGCGCGCCTCGTGGATGAACGCCTCGTAGCGGTCGTGCCGCCTTACCGAGACGTCGGGGCGTGGCGCGGACGGCCACACAACCGGTGTTGACGGGGCGATCACGGTCGCCGTGCCTAACAACACCACGTCGCCCGCCTGATTCGTGCAACAGGTGTCGAGCAGGACAATGCGCTTGTCCGGGCGTTTTTCCTTCACGGTCACTGTCGCCGTGACCGTGTCGCCAGGCGCGACCGGGCGGCGGAACTGCAAGGTCTGGTCGAGATAGATGGTGCCCGGGCCGGGCAGCCTCGTGCCGAGCAGGGCGGAGATCAGCGCGGTGGTCCACATGCCGTGGACCACCACGTGACCGAACAGGTCGCCCGATGCGAAGGCCGCATCCACATGCGCGGGGTTGATGTCGCCGGACACGGCGGCGAACAGATCGATGTCGTTCTGCGCGGCCACGCGCACGAGGGAGGCCGATTCGCCGATCGCGAGTTCATCGAAAGTCCGGTTGCGCAACAGGTTGTCGTTCACGAGCGTCCCTCAAGCCTGGAAAACGTAAGTGCCGGGCGCGTCCGCCAGCGGCTGACCGTTCTCGCCGGCCGGCATCGGCGGCGGCGGCGCCACGCGCTGCGGACTCGAATGCGCTTTGAGCCACTCGCTCCACGCGGGCCACCACGATCCGTCCTGCACCGTCACGTCGGTCACCCATTCATCTGGGCCGATACGCAGGTCGTCGGCCGCGCTGAGTTTCATCCTGAAGTGCCGGTGCGGATGCCCGGGCTCGCTGACGATGCCCGCGTTATGACCGCCGCTCGCCAACACGAACGTGATGTCGGTATCGGACAGGTTGTGGATCTTGTAGACGGATTGCCACGGCGCGATGTGATCGTGCTCCGTCCCCACCACGAACATCGGCGCGCGGATGTTGCGAATCGAGACAGGCCGTGTGTCGACCAGATATCTGCCACAAGCCAGGTCGTTATCGAGAAAGAGGCGCCGCAGATACTCCGAATGCATCCGGTACGGCATGCGGGTCGCATCGGCATTCCAGGCCATCAGGTCGATTACCGGTTCGCGCTCTCCGAGCAGATAGTCGCGAATCACGCGCGACCAGATCAGATCGTTCGACTGGAGCAACTGGAACGCGCCGGACATCTGGCCGGCGGCAAGATAGCCTTGCGACCACATCATGCTTTCGAGGAAATAGACTTCGCTGTCGTCAATGAAAAGTTGCAGCTCGCCGGGCTCGGTGAAGTCCGTCTGCGCGGCAAACAGCGTGATCGAGGCGAGCCGTTCGTCGCCGGCTTCGGCCATCGCCGCCGCGGCGATCGACAGCAACGTGCCGCCAAGGCAATAGCCGGTTGCATGAATTCGCCGGTCCGGCACGATCCGCGAGACGGCGTCGAGCGCTGCCATCACACCTGATTGCCGGTAATCGTCGAGACCGAGATTGCGGTCGTCGCTATCCACGTTGCGCCACGAAATGCAGAACACTGTGTGGCCTTGCTCGACCAGGTAGCGAATCAGTGAGTTGTGCGGCGACAGATCCAGGATGTAGTACTTCATGATCCACGCGGGCACGATCAGGACGGGTTCGGCGAGAACCGCCTCGCTTGCGGGACTGTATTGGATAAGCTCGATCAGGCGATTGCGGAATACGACCTTGCCGGGCGTGACAGCGAGATTCACGCCGACCTTGAACTGCTCCATCCCGGCGGCGGGCTTGCCGCAGGCCGCGCGGTTCGCATCTTCGAACGCATTGCGGGCGCCCTGCGCCAGGCTCAGGCCACGTGTTGCCGCCGTGCGTTGGATGACTTCGGGGTTGGTGAGCGGAAAATTCGTCGGCGCCACCGTGTCGAGCAGCTGGCGCGCAACGAACGCCGCGACGTCCTCGTGGTGGCGCGTGGCGCCCGGCACGTTGCGGGTTGCCGTATTCCACCACTGCTCGGCGAGCAGGAAACTCTGCTGCCACAGGCGGTATGGTTCGATCTGCCATGAGTCGGCACGAAACCGGTGGTCAGCAGGGGACAGCTCTGCCAAAAGAGGCGCTGGCTGCCCGAGTGCAAGCTGAGCGAGATATTCGGATAGCCGTCTCACATTCGACACGTACAGCGACGCCAGTTCGAGCTGCTTGCCCGGCGCGACCGCGAGATGAATAAGCCAATCGGACAGCGCCGCGCCCAGCGCCGCAGGCGAGAGACCGGCGGTCACGCGCGCGATGAGCGCCTCCTTGGCGTGGTCCAGATCGCGAAACGCTTTGCTATCAAGGCTGGGCGCAGCGCCGCCCACTGGGGTGGGGAGGGCGGCGCTGACTGCTCGCGTGCGGGTGTCCATTGAGATTCCTTTGCGTTCGACTGCGCTTTGTTCGACGGCATCGCTGGATAAGCGCGAAACCACTGGGAGACGGGCACGCTATACGTTCGCCTAACGCTGCTTACGCACGCGTGACGCGCGTGCCCGCCGTACCGCTTGCCATCTCCTCGATGCGGTCGAGCGAGCCGATGACTGCCGGCCGGCCAGTGCGGGTGGCGAACTCGCACGCCGCCTCGACCTTCGGTCCCATTGAGCCGGCAGGGAAAGACATCGACCGAAGTCCCGCCACCGTCACCTCGTGCAGCACCCGTTCGCTCGCCGTGTGCCAGTCGGCATAAACCGCGTCCACGTCGGTGGCGATCAGCAGCAGATCGGCGTCGACGTCTGCCGCCAGCAGCGCGCTGCACAGATCCTTGTCGATCACGGCCTCCACGCCGCAGCGGGTCCGGCCATCTGCTGCGACCGTGACCGGAATTCCGCCGCCGCCGGCTGCAATCACCACGGCATCGTGGTCGAGCAGCCAGTGAATGGGCTGAAGCGCGACGATGCGTTGCGGTTTCGGCGACGCGACGACGCGCCGGAAACCGTTGCCGTCCGGCGCGACGGTCCAGCCTTTGCTGATGACCAGACGTTCGGCCTCGGCCTCCGCGTAAACGGGACCGATTGGCTTGGTGGGGTGAACGAAGGCCGGGTCGCCGGCGTCGACTTCGACCCGCGTCAGCAGTGTCGCCACCTGCCGCTGCGGCGGCAATGCGTTGGCCAGTTCCTGCTCGAGCAGATAGCCGATCATGCCTTCCGACTCGGCATCGAGCACATCCAGCGGCGCCGCACCGGCCGCACCCGCGGCGGCGGCCTGCAATGCCAGCAGGCCGACCTGGGGTCCATTGCCGTGCGCGACGATCAGCTGGTTGCCGTCGGCCAGCCGCGCGATCTGCAGTGCGGCGCGGCGGATATTGGCGATCTGGTGGGACATCGTCATCGGCTCGCCGCGGCGAAGCAGGGCGTTGCCACCCAGTGCGATCAGAATGCGCATGATAGTTCCTTAAGCGAGTGTCGCGACGAGTACCGCCTTGATCGTGTGCATGCGATTTTCAGCTTGCGAAAACACAATCGACGCATTCGATTCGAAGACTTCGTCGCTGACTTCGAGCTCGGACAGACCGAAGTGCGCGTGAACCTGCCGGCCGGTTTCGGTCTCCAGATTGTGATACGCGGGCAGGCAATGCATGAAGTGAGTGCGCTGCTTGCCGGTTGCTTTCATCAACGCCGCATTGACCTGGTATGGCCGCAGGAGCTCGATGCGTGGCCCCCAGGCCTCCACCGGCTCGCCCATCGAAACCCATACGTCGGTATAGACGAAGTCGGCGCCGCTCACCGCCTCATGAGGATCCTCGACGATCGCCACGCGAGCGCCAGTCCGTTCCGCGAGGCGCCGCATCTGTCCCACGAGGTCGTCGTGAGGCCACAGTTCGCGCGGCGCGGCAATGCGCACGTCCATGCCCATCTGCACGCCGCCGATCAGCAACGAATTGCCCATGTTGAAGCGGGCGTCGCCGAGGTAGCAGAGCGACAGTTCGTGCAGTGGCTTTTCACCGAATTCCTGCATCGTCAGCAAGTCTGCGAGCACCTGGGTCGGATGGAATTCGTCGGTCAGACCGTTCCATACGGGAACATGCGAATACATCGCGAGATCCTCCACCACGCTCTGGTGAAAGCCGCGATATTCAATTCCGTCATAGAGCCGGCCGAGCACGCGCGCCGTGTCTTTGAGCGACTCCTTGCGGCCAAGCTGCGAACTCGCCGAATCGATGTAGGTGACATGGCCGCCCTGGTCGTGCACGGCAACTTCGAAGGCGCAGCGCGTGCGGGTCGAGGTCTTTTCGAAAATCAGCGCGATATTCTTGCCGTTGAGCCGTGCGACTTCGTTGCCGGCGTATTTCGCGCGCTTCAGTTCCGCGGCAAGGTCAAGGAGAAAACGGATGTCGCGTGGGGTGAAGTCCTGCATGTTCAGCAGGCTGCGGTTGCGCAGGTTGAATGCCATGGCGTGCGATTCCTTGAAATTGGGGAGGTGGAATGCGTGTCAGACGGGATCGCGTTCGATCGGGCAGGTCATGCAATGTCCGCCGCCACGCCCGCGCCCCAGTTCGCCGCTCGGAATCGTGATGACTTCGACGCCTGCCTTGCGCAGCAGTGTGTTCGTGTAGACGTTGCGGTTGTAGGCGACCACCACGCCTGGCGAGAGCGCAATCACGTTGTTGCCGTCGTCCCACTGTTCGCGTTCGGCCTCCCATGTATCGCCGCCGGTGGCGACGACGCGGAGCGTTTTAATACCTAGCGCCTGGGCAACGACATCGAGAAACGGCGCGGTCTCGAGCCGGACATCGAGCTTGCCCGGCTCGTGCGACGGCCGCAGGCTCGTGCAGCGGATGCCGTCGACCACTTCCGGAAAGATCGTGACCAGATCGCGATCGCAGAAGGTGAATACCGTATCGAGATGCATGGCGCCGCGCGAGCGCGGCAACTGTGCGGCGATCACATGTTTCACCGATTCGCTCGCGAAGAGGGACCGCGCGAGTTGCGCGACGCCCTGTGGCGAAGTGCGCTCGCCCATGCCGATCAGTACGACGTCGCGCGATAATGGCATGACGTCGCCGCCTTCCAGCGTAGCGCCGCCGTGATCGACGTCCGGGCCGCCCCACCAGATGCGCGTGGCGCGGCTGAAAAGCGGATGAAAGCGGTAGATCGCCGCGCTCAGCAGTGTTTCCTGACGGCGTGCCGGCCAGTACATCGAGCCGAGTACGGCGCCGTCGTTGATCCAGCAACTGTTGTCGCGGGTGAAGAGCGTATTGGGCAACGGCGGAAGGATAAAACCGGCAGGTTCCGTACATTGCGACAGCAGGCCCGCGGGCTTGAACGGAAGTTCGGCCCGCACGATTCCGCCGATCAGCCGGGTGGCGAGCTCGTCGGCTTTCATCTCGTCGAGCCACGGCAACAGCTGCGCGGATAATTCCAGATCGACGGTGCCCGGCGTCAGCTTGCGTTCGAGCACCCAGTCACGTGCTTCCCGGCCTTGCAGAATGTTCGCGAGCAGGTCATGCATATCGAGCACTTCAATGCCGTGCTCCTGCATCGCACTGGTGAAAGCATAGTGGTCAGTTTTGGCCTGGGAGACCCACAAGACATCGTCGAACAGCAGTTCGCGGCAATTGGCCGGGGTCAGGCGCGCCTGGGCGAGCCCCGGCCGGCAGACCATGACCTTGCGCAAGGTGCCGACTTCGGAATAGACGCCGAGTGCCATGGAAGTTTTCCTTTTGATTAGCGGTTTACAGGCCTAGTGCGCCGCTTGTCAGCAGCCAGGCGGCGATTGCAGCGAGCACGACCAGCGCGGCCAGAATGACGGCCTCGAAAGGCTTGAAAAGACGTGCGCCGCGTTCGTGTTTCGCCCACCCGTACAGCAGCACACCGGGCGCATAGAGCAGGGCGGACAGCAGCAGATACTTCGGGCCGGCCGCATACAGCAACCAGCAGCAATAGACGCTCGCGGCCGCACCGATCAGCATGTCGCGGCTGCGGACGGTGTCGGTCGCCGCGTAGCCTTCGCCGCGCATGGCAATGCGGGTGGCGTACACGGCCGAGAAGAGATAAGGAATCAGGATCATCGAGGTCGCGAGCGAAATCAGCGCCTGATAGGTCGCGTTCGATACCAGCGTGATGATCAGGAACAGCTGCACGAGCCCATTCGTCACCCACAGTGCATTGGCGGGTACGCCGTGGCGGTTTTCGCGGGCGAGGAAGGCCGGCATCACGCCGCCGCTCGCCGGCGTGAAGAGCGTTTCCGCCGCCAGCAAGGTCCATGCGAGCAGCGCGCCGCCCACCGACACCAGTAGCCCGAGGCTGATCAGCACAGCGCCCCAGGTGCCGACGGCTTTATCGAGCACGCCTGCCATCGACGGGTTCTTCATTGCGGCCAGATCGCCTTGCGAGACGATGCCGAGCGACAGCAGCGACACCGCCATCAGCAACAGCAACACCACAACGAAACCGAGCATCGTCGCGCGCCCGATATCCTCGCGACGTTGCGCGCGGGCCGAAAACACATTGGCACCCTCGATGCCGATGAACACCCAGACAGTGATCAGCATGGTGCTTTTGACCTGCGTGAACACGCCGCCAAGCTTCGGGTTGCCCCAGAAATCCTGCGTGAAGATGTGGCTTCTGAAGGCGGCGAGCGCGAGCACAATGAACAGCAGTAGAGGAACGACCTTGGCCACGGTGGTGACCGCATTGAGAATCGCCGCGCTACGCACGCCGCGCAGAATCACCGCATGCATGATCCACAGCACGATCGACGCGCCCAACACCGCGGCGCGTGTGTTGCCGTCGCCGAACACCGGAAAGAAATAGCCGAGCGTGCCGAATACGATGACGAGATAGCCGACATTGCCGATCCACGCGCTGACCCAGTAACCCCACGCCGAGTTGAAGCCGACGAACTCGCCGGCGCTGGCGCGCGCGTAAGCGTAGATGCCGTTGTCGAGATCGGGTTTGCGCGTCGTCAGAGTCTGATAGACGAAGGCGAGCATCAGCATGCCCGCGCCGGTGATCAACCAGCCAATCAGTACTGCAGCGGCGCCGGCGCCCGACGCCATGTTCTGAGGCAACGAAAACGCGCCGCTGCCGATCATCGAGCCGACCACAAGCGCCGTCAGCAGCCCGAGCCGCAAGGGTTTCGCCGCCGGGGCATTGGTCTGGACAGCCGGTCCGGGAGTCGACGACCCTGAAAATGAGTCCGCTAGATTCTTCATGACACGCCCTCACTGGTTTTCAAGACACAGTGATTAGGTCACTTCGAGACGGTTGGACGATTGATCTGGATCAGTCATATATCGCTGACGGTGTCGGCCGCTGTCAGGAAAGTCAGCTCAGCCAGTGTGATAACCGGTAAGTCCGCCGCTTGACATGGATCACAGAAATCCTCCGATGCGCACCTATGCTCTGGGCATGCACGGCGAATCCCGCATGTGAACGAATAACAGGTGTCGTGGGGAGATTGAAATCGAGGGATCGAGCGGACATGAACAACAGACTGTTTCTCGTGCTTGCCGTCGCGGGACTAGCGGCATGCGCCACCGACGCACGCGTTGCCGCGCTCCGCGATACCGAGATCCAGCTCGAGGAGGCGCGAGCCCACGCATGGGTGAGCTGTTCCGCGCGCGCGGACTGCGATCGTCTATGGAGCCTGACGAAGACGTATGTCGCGCAACACTCGATCACACTCATCCGCCGCGCAGACGAAACGGCAATCGAAACCGCCGAGCCGCATACGTTCGGTGCGGTTTATGTCTGGGCGACGCGGACCACCAACGACAGCGGCGCCTCGACGATCAGACTGAAAGCAATGTGCCGGGGCATGTATCGCGCCGACGGCAATCCGGGCTGGCTGTACAGCAGTTGCGGCGAACAGATTCGCGCGGTCGAAAACAACTTCCGGTCATTCATCGGCGCGTCATCGTGACGGGCAACGGAGAAATCGCTCTCCCGCTCACGCCTCTTTAAGGGTCATTTCCCACAGGTTTGATAGAGATCAGTTTTTCGGCCGGCTGCGGCGGTATCGTGCGACTGTTCGAACGCGGCCGCATGGAGGCCCAACAATGTCGGCTCATCTGGCAACACCACCTTCGACAATTCCGTCAGCCGCTACCGACGGGCATGTGCTCGCCGTGCGTGGCGCGGTTGTCGACGTCATGTTTGCCGATGACACGCTTCCCCCCGTCAACGACGCGCTCCTCATTGTCTCGGACGACCTCGCGCCAGTTCTCGCCGAGGTGCAAGCCCACCTGAGCGAAACAACCGTGCGTGCGCTAGCGCTGCAATCGACGGCGGGATTGCGGCGCGGCGCCCGCGTGAGCGTGGGCGGCGGACCCATTGAAGCGCCAGTCGGCGAAACTGTTCTGGGCAGGCTGCTGGATGTAACCGGAGCGACACGCGACGACGGCAAGACCTTATCCCCGCACATCGAGCGCCGCCCGATTCATCGCGCAGCGCCGCCGCTCGCGTCGCAGAAAGGCACCACGACGCTCTTCGCCACGGGAATCAAGGTGATCGATCTGCTCGCGCCGCTCGCCCAGGGCGGCAAGGCGGCGATGTTCGGCGGAGCAGGGGTCGGCAAGACCGTGCTGGTCATGGAATTGATCCATGCGATGGTGGAGCGCTATCAAGGGATTTCCGTATTCGCGGGCGTCGGCGAACGCTCACGCGAAGGGCACGAAATGCTGCTCGACATGCGCACGTCCGGCGTGCTGGCGCGCACCGTGCTGGTCTATGGACAGATGAACGAGCCGCCCGGCGCCCGCTGGCGCGTGCCCTTTACCGCGCTGACAATCGCTGAGTATTTCCGCGACGAACGCCGGCAAAACGTTCTGCTGCTGATGGATAACGTGTTCCGTTTCGTGCAGGCGGGTGCGGAGGTGTCCGGCTTGCTGGGGCGCATGCCGTCCAGAGTCGGCTACCAGCCCACGCTCGCGAGCGAAGTCGCAAGCCTGCAGGAGCGCATCGTGTCGGTCGGCGACGTCTCGGTCACCGCAATCGAAGCGGTGTACGTGCCGGCCGACGATTTCACCGACCCCGCGGTGACCGCGATCGCCGCGCACATCGACAGCATGGTCGTGCTATCGCGCGCGATGGCCGCCGAAGGCATGTATCCGGCGATCGATCCGATCGCCTCGTCGTCGATCCTGCTCGATGCGCTGGTGGTCGGCGAGGAGCACGCGGCGGTCGCCACCGAGGTGCGCCGGATCATCGAACATTACCGTGAGCTGCAGGACGTCATCTCATTGCTCGGTATCGAGGAACTGGGTGCCGAGGACCGCACCCTCGTGGGGCGTGCGAGGCGCTTGCAGCGCTTCCTGACGCAGCCGTTCGCCGTGACCGAAGCCTTTACGGGCGAAGCGGGCCGTTCGGTGGCGCTCGCCGATACGATCGCCGGCTGCAAGGCGATTCTGGCAGGCGAGTGCGATGCGTGGCAGGAAAGCTCGCTCTACATGATCGGCACACTCGAAGAAGGCCGCCTCAAAGAGCAAACCGCTGCGCAACACGGCGTGGCCCAGGCCACGGAGCAGTCGAAATGAGCGGCACAGCCTTGACGCTCACCTTGGCGACGCCGTCGCATGTGTGGTTCGACGCTGTCGAGATCGTCTCCCTGCGTGCGGAAGATGAAAGTGGCTCGTTCGGCATCCGGACGGGACATGCCGACTTCGTCACGCTACTGACGCCCTCAGTGGTCCGCTGGACGTGTGCGGACGGCTCGCTCCACTTCTGTGCGATCGATGGCGGGGTGCTGCTGGTCTCGTACGGAACGAAGGTGTCCATTGCATGCAGGGAAGCGATCCCCGGCGACTCACTGGAAGATCTTGAAGCCGGCGTTCGCAGCCGCCACGCCAGCGACGCCGATGCGGCGCGGCGCGCCCGCGTCGACGAGTTGCGGCTGCATGCACGCGCCGTGCGCCAGATGCTGCGCTATCTGCGGCCGCGCGTGGGCGCCGACGGCGCGGTCGCGGAAAGCCTTGGAGGAGCGCTGCGATGAACGGGCGCCACAGAGACGAGCGCAGGCTGCGGGAGCAACGGATCGCCGACGCCGCCCGGCAGGCCGCCGAGCGCGATTCGCGCGGGCGCGAGGAGCCGGAGCCGTCGCTCGGCAGCCGGCTCGGCCAGATCGGCATCCTCGGCTGGGCCATCGTCCTGCCGACGCTAATGGGCCTCGCGCTGGGGCGCTGGCTGGACCGGACGTTCGGCACGCGCGTGTTCTTCTCGGCGCCGTTGCTGATGATCGGCGCGGCGGTGGGCCTCTGGTCGGCATGGAAATGGATGCATCGCCAGCAACGGAACCATCATGAATAATCCACTACCGTCGACGGCGACCCAGCTCGCGCTGGGGCTCGCAATCGGAACCCTGGCCGGCGCGTGGCACTTCATGTCGCTGCGCTGGAACTGGCCGTTGTTCGCAGCGCGCAAAGCGATGGCGGCGCTGGCCTTGCAGCTTGCCAGGTTCGCGCTCACCAGCGCGCTGCTGCTGATGCTCGCGCACGACGGCGCGCTCGCCTTGCTCGCGGGCATGATGGGGTTTCTACTGGCGCGTGCTGTCGCGGTGCGCCGCCATGGAGGTGGCCAATGACCGCCTCACCGCTGGCGACCGCGCCGCTGCTGCATATCGGTCCGCTATCCATTACGGAGCCGGTACTCGTCACCTGGGCGATCATGATTCTGGTGACCGCGGGGGCGGCCTTGCTGAGCCGAAGCCTGTCGATCGCGCCGAGCCGGCGGCAAACCGCTCTTGAACTGCTGGTCGTCACGATCGACCAGCAGATTCGCGAAACCATGCAAACCGGACCCGCCACCTACCGTGCGTTGATCGGCACGCTCTTCATCTTCGTGCTGATCGCCAACTGGTCCGCGCTGGTGCCCGGAGTGACGCCGCCGACCGCGCATATCGAGACCGATGCCGCGCTGGCGCTGATCGTGCTGGGCGCCACGGTCTTCTACGGCATCCGCACGCGCGGCATGGCCGGTTACTTTGCGGCGTTCGCCGAGCCGAGCTGGATCATGATCCCGTTGAACGTCGTCGAGCAGATCACCCGGACGTTCTCACTTGTTGTCCGTCTGTTCGGCAACGTGATGAGCGGCGTGTTCGTGATCGGCATCATCCTGTCGCTCGCAGGTCTGCTCGTACCCATTCCGCTGATGGCGCTGGACCTGCTTACCGGCGCCGTCCAGGCCTATATTTTTTCCGTGCTGGCGATGGTTTTCATCGGTGCGGCAATCAGCGATACCCATCAACAGGTCAGCATAAAAAAGGGCGAAATTTCATGAATAACCTCATCGAAGTTATCAGCATCGCCGCCGCGGCGCTCGCCGTGTCGTTCGGCGCGATCGGGCCGGCGCTTGCCGAAGGCCGCGCAGTCGCAGCCGCGATGGATGCGATCGCGCGGCAGCCGGACTCGGCCGGAACCGTATCGCGCACGCTCTTCGTCGGGCTTGCAATGATCGAAACGATGGCGATCTATTGTCTGGTGATCGCATTGTTGCTGCTCTTCGCCAACCCGTTCGTCAAATAGGCGGCGGCCATGCGAATCGACTGGTCCACGCTCGTGCTGCAGACGATCAATGCGCTCGTGCTCATATGGCTGCTGGCGCGCTTTCTGTTCCGTCCGGTCGCGGACATCATCGCCGAGCGTCAGAAAGCGGCGCAAGCGCTGATCGCGGACGCCGACGCAGCGAAGCTCGCAGCGGTCCTCGAGCGCGATGCGGCGGTTCGCGAGACGCAGCGCCTCGTCGCGGCTCGGGCGGAGGGCATGAAAACGATCGCTGCGGAGGTTGAGGGCGAGAAGGCCGCGCTGCTGGCGGCGGCGCATGCGGACGCGGACAGGCTGCGCGCGACCGCCGCTGCCGAAACCGAGGCCGCGCGCATCGAACAGGAAAAACGTGTCGCGGACCGGGCGACCCAGCTCGCCGTCGATATCGCAGCGAAGCTGCTTGACCGGCTGCCTGACAGTACGCGCGTGAGCGGTTTTGTCGATGGTCTCGCCGACGGGGTCGCGCAACTGCCCGCCCAGGTTCGCGCGGAACTCGGCGCAAATGACGTGGCGCTTTCGCTCGCCGCGCCGCGCGCGCTGACCTTGCAGGAGCAGGAAATCTGCCGCGCCGCGCTCGCGACCTGTCTGAGCAGGCCGGTTGCCCTTCAGATAGAAGTCGATCCTTCGCTGATCGCCGGATTGGAACTGACGGCTGCCCACGCGGTAGTGCGCAACAGTTTCAAGGCAGATCTTGTGCAGATCAAAGCGGCGTTACTGAGTGGCGATAATGGGCTCCGCTGACATGACCGACGATCCCTGGCTCGCGGACCAGCGCGACGCACTCGCCCGAACCGTCGTGAAGCCGCACGCGCAGACGCTCGGCCGCGTCGAACGTTTTGGCGATGGCATCGCATTTGTCTCGGGACTCCCGGATGCGGCCCTCAACGAGCTGCTCCACTTCGAAAGCGGTGCGACCGGCTTCGCGCACACGCTGGATGCGGACGTCATCAGTGTCGTACTGCTGGACGACGGTACCGCCGTAGAAGCGGGCTCCTGCGTGACCCGCACCGGCACCGTGCTGGAAGTGCCGGTCGGAGAAGGGCTGCTGGGGCGTGTGATCGACCCGCTCGGGCGGCCGCTCGACCGCGACGATCCCATCGTTGCCGATATGCGCATGCCGGTCGAACGGCCGGCGCCGGCGATCATCGAACGCGATCTGGTGAGCGAGCCGGTCGAAACGGGTGTGCTTCTCGTCGACGCGCTGTTCGCGATCGGCCGCGGGCAGCGCGAGCTCATCATCGGCGACCGTGCCACGGGCAAGACCGCTTTGGCCGTCGATACGATCGTCAACCAGAAGCATTCGGACATGATCTGCGTCTATGTCGCGATTGGCCAGCGCATGACGGCTGTGCAGCGTGTCATCGAATCGGTGCGTCAGTACGGTGCGCCCGAGCGCTGCATCTTCGTGGTCGCCCCCGCGGCGTCAGCGCCGGGGCTGCAATGGATCGCGCCGTTCGCGGGCTTCACGATCGCCGAGTATTTTCGCGATCGTGGACAGCATGCGCTGGTCGTGGTCGACGACCTGACAAAACATGCCGCGACGCATCGCGAGCTGGCGCTGCTGACGCGCGAGCCGCCGGGACGCGAGGCCTATCCTGGCGACATCTTCTATGTCCACGCCCGCCTGCTTGAGCGCGCGGCGAAGCTGTCGGCCGGGCTGGGCGGCGGATCGCTGACCGCGTTGCCGATCGCGGAAACAGATATGGGCAACCTGTCCGCCTATATCCCGACCAATCTCATTTCGATTACGGATGGGCAGATCGTGCTCGACGCGGCGCTGTTCGCGGCGAACCAGCGTCCGGCGGTCGATGTGGGTCTGAGCGTGAGCCGGGTCGGCGGCAAGGCGCAGCATCCGGCTTTACGAGGGGTGTCGGGGCGCTTGCGCCTCGATTACGCGCAGTTCCTGGAACTGGAGATGTTCAGCCGGTTCGGAGGCCTGACGGATGCGCATGTCGCTGGCAAGATCGCCCGTGGTGAACACATCCGCGCGCTGATCGCGCAGCCGCGTTTCAGCGCGTTGCGCACGCTCGATGAGATCGCGCTGCTTTCAGCGCTGGCGGAGGGCGTGTTCGATTCGGCGCCGAGCGGGATTGTGGCGCAAGTGCGGACGCAACTGGCTGCGCATCTGGACACCCAGCGCCTGCAAGCCCAAATTGCGCAAGGCTTTTCGCTGTCGTCGCCCGCGCCGTTGAGCGCCGGCGTGCAAGCGGTGCTCGTCGCCGCGGTTCGCGATCTGGTGCGGCAGTGTGCGCCAACGGTCGCCAGCGGCACGGCAAGCAGTGGGGTTGGGCAATGAGCGGAAAACTCACCGAAATCGAATCGCGCAGCGCTACCGCCCGGCAACTGGACGCCGTCATCGGCGCGATGCGCGGCATTGCGGCAGCACGTTCGCGCGAAGCACAACGGCGGCTGCCCGGCATCCGCTCCTCGGCCTCGACTGTCGGCGCTGCGATCGGCGCCGCGCTGACCCACGCTTCGGGCGAACCTGCGCGCGCGCTGGAACATGGCGCGCGGATCGTCATCGCGCTTTGCGCGGAGCAGGGTTTCGTCGGCTCGTTCAACGAGCAGATCCTCGACCACGTGCTATCTCGTCTGGCGTCGGCGCACAGCGAACTCCTGCTCGTGGGTACGCGCGGCGAAATTGTGGCGAACGAACGCCGCCTGCCGTTTGCCTGGAGTTCTCCCGCGGCCTCCCATGCCGACGATGTGCCTGCGCTCGCAAGCCGGATCACCGATGCGCTTTATACGCGTCTTGGCGATCGCGGTGTGACCCATGTCTCGGTCGTTCACGCCATGCCGGGCATCGCCGCGCACAGCGAGATCGTCGAACACAGCCTGATTCCGTTCGATTTTTCGCGATTTTCCGTTGCGCAGGGCGCCCAGCCGCCGTTGCTCACATTGCCCGCCGACCATCTGCTTGCCGGACTGGTCGAAGCCTACGTGTATGTCGAGTTATGCGAGGCGTTGATGCTGTCGTTCGCCGCCGAGAACGAAGCACGAATGCGCGCGATGCTGGCCGCGCGCGCCAATGTGAAAGAGACGCTTGCCGAACTCACGCAAAGCTATCGGCAGGTTCGTCAGGATGAGATCACGGCCGATATCGTGGAACTCGCGGCGGGCGCCGCGGCAGGCGTCTGAACGGTACAACCGTGCCGCGCGGTTCCCGCAGGAAGGACACAGCACAGACCCTAGCGGTCCCCGAACGTCGAAAACGCCTTGTACACGATCCGCGGATCATGCTGGCCTTTGTAGACCTCCGGTGCTGCGAGATCGAGTCCGAGCAGCGCGTACACCGCATTCTGCGCCGAACGCACCGAGTATTCGACGGTGAAGACAACGTCGTTGGGCAACTCGCAGAACTGTCCCGTGAACGCCAGATTTTGCCAGCCTTCAGGCACCACGTGCGGCCGGTCGCCTTTGCTGCGCGGCAGGAACTGGCTCGTGATGAACGGCATCATGCACGGAATGCAGTTAGCGTGTTCGAGAATGCGGGATGCCTCTGTTTCGATCCGCAGATGGCCAAGGATTTCGGTCAGAATTTCGCGGCCTGTGCATGCCGACATCGGCTTCCTGACAAAATCGCCGGGCTGGTCGACCCGCAAGCCGTAGCCCCACAGCACCTGCACGTCCGCGGGTTGGTCGACGAAATGCGGCTGATGCGGCAGCACGATGGAGGCAAGCCAGCTCGACTCCGGAAAGGTGATCAGCCCGCCTTCACCCGGCGTATTTCCCGTCATGTCGCGGATCAGGCGGAACAGCGTCGGGTCGCGCAATGTCACCGTGAACGACAGCCACTTCGACTCGTCGATATGATCCGCGAAAACGGCAGGGTGGCCGAACTCGGGTCGGCCAGCGGCGATCGTCTTCCAAAGGGTCCAGGCGCCCGTGCCGTCGACAGTACTCAGAGGGGCGGGACGATCCATGTCGCCCAGGCTGGAACCGGCTGTCATCGATCCGAGCGTGACAATGACCTTGTCTGCCGCTCCGACCGGTATTTCGAGGCGCCGATGCGTGGTTTCGCAAACGATGCCGCGGACCCGGTTTTCCACGCCGGTTTCGTCGAACAACAGATCGGTGACCCGGGTGTTCGGCTGAAACGCAACGCCGTGGTCGTCCAGCCAGCGGCGCAGCGGCCTGACCATCGAGTCGTACTGGTTATAGACGGTGCGCATGATGCCGTGCAGCTGGTTGAATCCGGAAGACATATGCGCGAAGCGCAGCAGATAGCGCCGGAATTCGACCGCGCTATGCCACGGCTGGAAGGCGAACGTCGTACACCACATCAACCAGAAATTGGTCTCGAAGAAAGACGAATCGAAGTGATCGGAAATCCGGCTGTTACCGAGCATGACTTCGGGTTCGATCGACAGACGGCCCAGCGTCAGCAGGTGGTGCTCATCCAGTCCGTAAGCGGGAGAATCCTCGCGTTTGCCGTTCCTGACGAGCCGCGACCTCGACGAGGTCCTGATGTTTTCGTTCCAGTCGAAGATCTCCTGTGTCACGCTTTTGCTGCCGTCCAGCGCCGGTATCGACGAGAACAGGTCATAGGTGCACAGATACTTGCTTTCGAGCATACGGCCGCCGCGCACGACGTAG
This sequence comes from Paraburkholderia sp. IMGN_8, assembly GCF_038050405.1. Lineage (NCBI taxonomy): Bacteria > Pseudomonadati > Pseudomonadota > Betaproteobacteria > Burkholderiales > Burkholderiaceae > Paraburkholderia > Paraburkholderia sp. IMGN_8. The sequence continues at coordinate 829,022 of NZ_CP150901.1, forward strand.
CCGCTTTCCGCCGAACCCGAGCCGTCGAGGCTGCCGCCCGGCTTGTCGAGCGCTTCCAGAATGGTGATGTCACAGCCGCGCACATGCCCATCGCGGATCAGGAAGGCCGCCGCCGCCAACGAAGCAATGCCGCCGCCGACGAGGTAGAACCTGGCGTCCTCTGTGTGGTAGCTGTCAACTTCAGCGGTAAGGGCTCGTTCGGGAATCTGATCAGAGTTTTGCACGTCGATATTCCTTTTCATGTTCGTCACCATCCGGATGCAGCCGGGCCGCCCGGAGGCGCACGGCAGATGTTGATTCACCATACCCGCGGCGCCGGCGTCCCGATTGAGTTGGATCAAGCACCGATCATGAGCGCGTGAGCTTGATTGCCCCGATATGGCGCGATCAGGTTCATGCGCTGCTGCTGCCAATTGCCGGCGCGGATTCGGCATATCTCGCAACTTCATGATCCGTGTCAAAACCGGCCGGGGTCGCGCTCATACGATGGTTCAGCACGTGGCGTTATCCCGCCTACCGAAGCGGCGGCGTCATGAACGGACGCTGGCCGGGGTCGGTGTCGTAATTCAGCGTCGTAATCTCGGATGCGGTGGCGAAATGAGCAATGTTTTTCGCGTAGCCGGATTGGGCGGCGTCGATCCGCATGACGACGCACGGGCAGTGCGCACATGGCGTTGGTTACAGTGGGTCCTGTTCGGCTTCAGCCTGCTCGCCATTCCCGCCTTCTATTTCGAACTGGCCGTTGACTCACCTGTGCTTCATCAGATGGGTCGGGCGCTATACGCATGCATGGTGGCCGGTTTCGCGGCTTCGTTGGCTTGGATGACGCATCTGAGCCGCAAGCCGAGGCGGTTTCTCATGCGAAATCGCTACGACGTTCTGATCGCGGCGGGAGCCGGCGTCAGCGTCGCATGGGGCGTCTCCCCCTGGTCGTCGCTCGAGTGGGTTCTGCGCATTCTGTTCATGGGACTGGTGGCGGCGCGAATAACGGTGTCGCTGCGCGGATTCTTCTCGCCCAACCGATTGTTTCTGTTGCTCGCAACGGCAGCGGCTCTGCTTGCGTCGGCGGGAGCCGGGTTCTACTGGCTCGAACCAGGCGTGCACACCTATGCCGAGGGCGTCTGGCTCGCGTTCGAAAGCAGCGCGACAGTCGGGTACGGCGACATGGCGCCGACGACCCCGGCATCGCGCGTCTTTGCTGCGTTCGTTGTATTGCTCGGCTACGGTCTGCTATCGCTGGTGTTCGCCAGCATTGCAGCCATCTTTGTCGAACAGGAAGAACGTCTGCTGCGCCGTGAGATGCATCGCGACATCAAGACTTTGCAAGCGGAAATCGCGTTGCTGCGAAAGGAAGTATGCAGCCTGGGCGTCAAAGTGCATGTCGACGAAGATTCCATCGGGCAAGATCGGCCATCCGGTGTGGGCGATTGATCCATGTGGATTCGCCGATGGTCGGATCGTGTCGACCGGATAAAGCGTGTGCCTCCGCGATGGCCAACTCGCGCCCCGGCTTGTCTGCAGCCGCGTCTTCACGCGTATAGAAATCAAAAAATGGCAGCCGACGCTTTCATCGGCGGAATACCCCTTGACTTTCCGTGTGTGTCAGGCCAACGCGCAGGTAGTCAATGCGTTGACACAAGTCAATTGCCCCGCGCCGTTCGCGCCGATTATTCAATCATGCCGCCAGTTATACGTCGCTACCGCGACGACCTGACTGCGCAGGGAGGCACGCCCGACCGCCCACGCACACCCGAAGAATGAATCTGAGGTCCCGCAAAAAAGCGGTGGAATCGGCGGCGGCGTCGGACCCTGCCGGCAACGATGTACCGCCGATCTTCCTGCAGTCGCGAAAGAAGCCGGCCTCACCAGAGAAATCGCGGCATGTCTGGGAGAACAGTGATGGGTGTCGGCATGCAAATCGTCTATCTTGGCTTTGCCGGGACCTCGCAGATCGAAGGCGAGGCGGCTACGCAACTGATGCGCCTCGAACGGTTCAGCAGGTCTATCGCGGGCTGTCACCTGGCAATCGAAGCTATTCGCGAACGGCCTGGTGGTGCCGGAACCGACGCGCCTGCCGCCGATATCCGCTGTCCGGTTTTCGACGCGCGGCTCGACCTGATCATGCGCAACGGGGAGCTCGTGCCGATCGAGCATTGCCTGAACGCCGATCCGAACATAGCGGTACGGGCTGCATTCGATGTCGCCGAGCGGAAACTCGACCGACGCCCGGGTTGAACACGGTGCCAGGCGAGCTTGCGTTCGTTGCGGCGCCGTGCCTGTTTTTTCCAACGCTCCATGAGGAGGGAGCCATGTACGCAAATATTCTGGTGGCAGTGGACGGCAGTGAGGCATCGAAGCGCGCGGTGGACGAGGGCATCCGGATGGCCAAACTGTCGGGCGGCAAGCTGACGGCGGTCTATGTGCTGGATCAGTCCGCGGCGTTCACGTATGCGGGTGCCTGCGATCCGCATCTGCTGACCGACACGGCGCGCCAGGTAGGGCGCAGCTTCCTTGACGAAGCTTGCGCGAAGATGCAGGCGCTCGGCGTGGCGGGTGATTCGGAGATCGTCGAAACGCAAGGCATCGCCGAGGACATTGCCAGTTGCCTCGCTCGCTGCGCCGAGCGGCTCGGCGCGGAGCTTGTTGTGATGGGCACGCACGGGCGGCGCGGCATGCGGCGCATGGTGATCGGCAGTGTCGCGGAGCGTTTCGTGCGGCACTCGCCATGTCCCGTGTTGTTGATTCGGGAAACGCCGGCCGAGGTTTGAGAGTTCTTCAGCGGCGCGGCCGATCACATTTTGCCGCGGCGCACCGCACGCTTGATACACATCAATCGGCCTCTGAAGGCGTCGCCTACATTAAGCGGACTGCTGCCGCGAACTCGACCGCGCGACAGGCGCGGTGCATAGGCAAATCATCTGGCCACGACTGGAGGAGCACCATGGCATCTGAATTCATCACGCCGCTTGATGCGTATCGAGCGAACCTGACGCTCGCACTCCGGATGATGAACTTCGGGCACGAAGTCCGGCAATTGGCATGCGCGTTCGAGATGCTTCGCATCAAACGCGACCTCGCCGTAATGAACGCCACTCGCGAAGCAGCGCTTGGCGCGCGCGACTGGAACGATTTCGGCGTGAGTTGCCAGACGATGCTACGCGATTACCTCGAGGCCACGACGAATCTCTGGCAACAGGGTTGGGTCTCATCGATGCGGCAACAGAGCGCATACAGCGACGGAATGCGCGAAGCGCTCGCAAAGTGGCAGTCGACGTGGACCGATCATTGGCAGAAAGGCCCCGGCATGAATCCCACAGCGATACCTGTGCAGGAATGGATGCAACACTTCGAGCGGGCGCTCAAGGGAGTGCTGGAAGGGCGTGCGCCGTTCGCGGTGCCACCGTTTGCGACACTCAACGGTTCAGCGCAAGGAGAACACCATGTCGGCTAAACGAGTTGCTTTCATCACCGGCGGCATGGGCGGACTCGGCGCCGCCATCAGTCGGCGTCTGCACGATGCCGGCATGGTCGTCGCCATGTCGCATTCCGAGCGGAACGACCATGTCGCCACATGGCTCATGCACGAACGCGATGCCGGCCGCCGTTTTCATGCGTACGAGGCGGACGTGACCAGCTTCGAATCGTGCGCGCATTGCGCTGACCGCGTGCTCAAAGAGTTTGGCTCTGTCGACGTGCTCGTCAACAATGCGGGCATCACGCGCGATTCGACCTTCGCCAGGATGAACAAAGACGATTGGGATGCGGTGCTGCGCACCGATCTCGATTCACTGTTCAATATGACCAAGCCGTTACTAAACGGGATGGTCGAGCAAAAGTTCGGACGTATCGTCAACATTGGCTCGGTGAACGGCGCTCGTGGCGCGTTCGGTCAGACCAACTATGCGGCGGCGAAGGCCGGCATTCACGGCTTCACGATGTCGCTGGCGCTGGAGGTCGCGAAACATGGCGTGACAGTCAACACGGTGTCGCCCGGTTATCTCGCGACTGCAATGACCGCCGCGATTCCGAAGGACGTGATGGACGCGAGAATCCTGCCGCAAATACCGGTCGGCCGGCTAGGTCAACCTGACGAGATCGCGGCGCTCGTTGCGTTTCTCTGTTCGGACGACGCGGGTTTCGTCACAGGCGCGGACTTCGCGATCAACGGCGGCATGCATATGCGGTGACGGCAGCAACAGGCTGAGGTCACGGTTTTCGCCGCGCTCCGGACAACGCGTATCGCTTGATACATGTCAATCGTCGCGGCGTCCGCGATCCTGAAATCAGTCATACAGCAGGTTCGTTTCGATCAACGGAGGCAGTAGATGAAAGCACTGGTGTATCACGGTCCCGGCAAGAAATCGCTCGACGAAAGGCCCGTTCCGCAGCTTGCCGCGCCGACCGATGCGATCGTCAAGATGACGCGCACGACAATTTGCGGCACCGATCTGCACATTCTGAAAGGCGATGTGCCGAGCTGTGAGCCGGGGCGCATCCTCGGCCATGAGGGGGTTGGCATCGTGCAGCAGGTCGGCTCGGCGGTGTCGTCGTTCAAACCGGGCGACCGGGTATTGATTTCGTGCATTTCGTCGTGTGGCAAATGCGATTATTGCCGGCGCGGCATGTATTCACACTGCACCACCGGCGGCTGGATTCTCGGCCACAAGATCGACGGCACCCAGGCCGAATATGTGCGCATTCCACACGCCGACACGAGCCTGTACCCGATTCCCGCCGGCGCCGACGAAGAAGCGCTGGTGATGCTGTCGGACATCCTGCCGACCGGCTTCGAATGTGGTGTTCTGAACGGCAAGGTGCAGCCCGGCAGCACGGTGGCGATCGTCGGGGCCGGACCGATCGGGCTCGCTGCGCTCCTGACCGCGCAGTTTTATTCACCTGCACAGATCCTGATGATCGATCGCGATCCGAACCGCCTTGAAGTTGCGCGCCGATTCGGTGCGACCGGGTGTATCGACATCGGCCGGGCGGATCCGGTCGCCGAAGTGATGAAGTTAACCGAACAAACGGGCGTCGATTGTGCGATCGAGGCGGTCGGCATACCCGCGACGTTCGAGTTGTGCGAAGGGATAGTCGCGCCCGGCGGCGTGATCGCGAATGTCGGCGTGCACGGGGTAAAGGCCGATCTGCACCTCGAAAAGCTTTGGGATCGCAACATAGCGATTACGACGCGCCTTGTCGATACCGTCAGCACGCCGATGCTGCTCAAGACCGTTCGCGCCGGCCGCATAGATCCCACAAAACTTATTACACACCGCTTCCAGCTCGAGAATGTTGCCGGCGCTTACGACACGTTCGGACGCGCGGCCGAGACGCATGCGCTGAAGGTCATCATCGAGGTCGCCTAGACGGCGCCGCTTGCGCGAGCAAATCCGGCGACCTGTTCAGGAGAGTAGCGAGGCCAGGCGAGCAATGCGGCCGAACGACTCAACGTAGCCCGATGTCCATGACATTCATGGATGAATCAAGGAGATAGACGATGAGCAACTTGACCCGTTTTGATCCGTTTCCGCTTGAACCCATGTCGGAACTCTTTCAAGGCCTGTTCCGTCCGCTGCGCGGCGCGGGCGGCGATGCGCCATTGGCCGACATCAAGGTCGACGTAACGGAAAGCGACACCGCATACGCAGTGAAGGCCGAACTGCCGGGTGTCGACAAGAACGATATCGACGTGAAAATCGACGGCAACCTCGTATCGATCAGCGCCAAGGTCGAACGCAATCAGGAACTGAAGGAGGGCGAGCGCGTGATACGGCGCGAGCGGTATTCGGGCGCGGTCAGCCGGTCGTTTTCGCTCGCGAGCGAGATCGACGAAGCCACGGCCGCAGCGGAGTACAAGGACGGCGTCCTCTCATTGACGCTGCCCAAGAAGGCGGCTTCCGAGCGCAAGCGTCTGCCGATCGCGTGATTGACGCCGCGCCGGACTGGTGGCTGCACGTCCCGGCGCGGCTGCATCTTTGCATGCCATCAAGGAGCAGGCAATGAAGTCGGACATGGAACTGAATCGGCAGGTCGAGGACGAGCTGGCGTGGGATCCTGCGGTCGACATCACAGACATCGGCGTTGAAGTGCGCGACCGTGTGGTGACGCTGTCCGGACACCCGACCAGCTACGCCGAGAAACTTGCGGCGGAAAAGGCGGCGCAGCGGGTGGCCGGTGTGAAGGCGGTCGTCGTGGAAATGGACGTTCGCCTTCTGCATACCGACGTACGAACAGATGAGGACATCGCCAACGCCGTTCGCACGATCCTGCGCTGGACCGTCGGTCTGTCCGAGGAGTCCGTCAAGGTGCAGGTCGAGAAGGGCTGGGTGACGTTGAGCGGCGAGGTGGATTGGGCTTATCGGAGCCACGTCGCGATGCGCACCGTCGCGCACATGCGGGGTGTCACGGGTGTGTCGAACCTGATCCGGATAGGCGGCGACGCCGCCGCCCAGGATATCGGCGATCAGATTAGCCAGGCATTGCAACGGCACGCCGAGCGTGAAGCGAAACACATCGAGATCAAGGTGCACGAAGGCACCGTTACGTTGACCGGCAAGGTCGACTCCGCCGCCGAGCGATCGGCCGTGCGCGGAGCGGCATGGTCGGCGCCGGGCGTGCACGCGGTCGTCGACAATCTGACGATAGGCTAACTTGCGGCGCGGCGCCGGGTGCGCTTCTTTGGGGCGGCATCGGCTTTGCGCGGCCGAAAAAATCAGGAGTCACTCATGGCACTTTCGGGTAGCGTCTGCGACAACGATTGGTCGGTGTCGGTCGTGACGCATCAGACGGCTGACGGCTTCTGTTGCTCGATCCAGCTCAACCACAATGCGCCGGAAGGCGTTTTCAAACACGAATTCACGCACAGCGGCGTTTTTTCGACCGAACGCGAAGCGGTGCTCGCCGGTTTGCACGAAGGCATGGTATGGGTCCAGCTCAAGATGGCGAAGACGCTCTCGCTTTAGGCGCGTGAAGGGCGTGCCAGGCGCGCGGCAACTGCCGCAGCCGGCGAGGGTAGGGGCATCGAGGGTGGAAGCAGCTCGCCCGATGACCTCATCTCACACGGTGTTATACACAACCGGCCTATATTGGCGTCAGCACTGATCCACATCAAAAAATGACGTCCGTTACGGACGTAGTGTAAATAAAGGCACAAGCCAAAACAGCGAAGGAGTCTCACCATGCGTGCATCAGATGTAATGACCAGTAACGTCGTATCCGCCAAACCTGACATGACCGTGAGCGAGGTTGCCAGGATGCTGGTGGACAGGGGAATCAGCGGCGCGCCGGTAATCGACGCGGAAGGACATGTCGTCGGCATGATCAGCGAAGGCGACCTGCTGCACCGGGAAGAGCTCGGCACCGATCAGCGCCGGCGCTCTTGGTGGCTCGATCTTTTTTCGTCAAGCAATGACGCCAAAGACTACATCAAGACACATGCTCTAAAAGTCCAGGACGTGATGACCACCCACGTCATCTCGGTTGATGAAGACACGCCGCTGAGCGAGGTAGCCAACATCCTGGAAACGCGGCGTATCAAGCGTGTTCCTGTGACAAAGGCGGGTCGTCTTGTGGGCATCGTCAGCCGCGCGAATCTTGTGCAGGCATTGGCCAGCATTCCCGATGAGCCGGCGCAGGACGTGGCCCTCTCGGATCGGGAGATTCGTGCGACGCTGATGGGTGAAATGACTGGCCACAATTGGGCATTTGCCGGGCGCAACATCGTCGTGATCGATGGCGTTGTCCACCTGTGGGGCATCTTTCATTCGATGGAGGCCGTCCAGGCTGTCCGCGTTGCGGCAGAAGGCATTCCCGGCGTGAAGCGCGTGGAAGATCATACGGAACCTTACCCGGTGATGCCAGGCATATAAAAGATCAAGCGCGAAACTCCTCGATCAGGGAGTCTCGTGATCGAGACGCGCGGTTCTTAGCGCACAAGATCATGTACCGTAGGACCGTATTGGCCGTCGATGGACATGACGCGTCGAAGCGCGCGTTGGGCGAAGCGCTCGACATCGCGGCGCTCGCACAGGGGCGGCTTCATGCCGTATATATCATCGATCCATGGGGCGTTTTGCCGTATGCCGGTTATTCCGACCCGGAGGCACTGCGCAACGTGCTCCATGAAGACGGCAAAATCACACTGGAAGCCGCGCTAGGCGATAGCCGAACATGGGGTGGCGGGCGATACCGAAATCGACGAAACACAGAGCCCGGCAGACGATAGCCCGAGTTGCCTGTATCGCTGTGTACAACGCCATGGCGCCGAGCTTGCACGCCAATTGTATTGGGAGATTGATCATGCCATGCGGATGCAGACGAGCAGCAACGAGCAGACCGGCCGAAACCCGGCCCAACAAACCCGAGTCGCATGAAGCCGTGCCGACACCTGCCGGAGAACGCCGCACCGAACCCTGTTGCGACTGCAATGGCCCGACCGAAGTTGGACCGAAGGCTGCGGAGCAGGCCAGATCGGTTTGTGGCTGCTGCGGCTAGCGGCTCGGACGGCTAGCGCGAGGGCGCGAAGTCCTGACAGGGGATGGGCTCCCTCGCGGGTACCAATGGAGCAAGCCATGGACCAGGACGGAACTGCCGCATCTCGCGCCGCTGCGCTACGCGTTGTTTGTGACGAGTTGGAGCAAGCCGTCGCCGCGACCAAATGCCATCGATGTGGGTGCTTGCGGCACACCATCGAGGCGCTGGAGAAAGCCGCTCCCGTAGTTGTGGAACTGGTGCCGGTGCTCGATGGCGCTCGCCGCGTGCTGGTGCCGCAGAAGTACGAATGCCTCGGTTGCGAAATCTGTTTTCCGGCGCTTGCCGCTAATGCATTCGCCGAGGCGTTTCCGCAGGCGCTGTCAGACGCAGCGCTTTGTCCTGTCGAGGCGCCAGAGGAACGCAGCGGCTGGCCGCCCCTGCCAGGTGATTACTCTGTCGTCCGGCACGGGGCGTCCGTAGCCGTATGCACGCTAAACAGCGAGAGTCTCGCGAAGGAACTCGCGCAGTCTGCACCTGATGGGCTCGCCATTGTCGGCACGATGCGTACCGAGAATCTGGGCATAGAGCGCGTCATTCGCAACGTGCTGGCCAATTCCAACATTCGATTTCTGATCCTGTGCGGCGAGGATTCCCGGCAGTCGGTTGGCCATTTGCCGGGGCAGTCGATAGAGAGTCTGTTCGCCAATGGCCTTGACGACAACCGGCGTATCGCCGGTGCGAAGGGGAAACGCCCATTCTTGAAGAACGTTGGGCCGCAGCACATCCGGGTCTTCAAGGAGCAGGTACAGCTTATTTCGTTGATTGGCGAGCAGGATGCTGCCCGTATACGTCAAGTCATTGTGGACCGCCACGCTCAGGGGCTGCCGCCGTTCGATGGGGCCGTGACTGACGTTTCTGTTAAAACCGTGCAAGCTAGGGAGCCGCAGTTTTTCAAGTCCGACCCGGCCGGTTTCTTCATAGTCTACCCAAACCGCCGCGTACACGAGCTGGTAGTTGAGCACTACACGAACGCGGGCGTCCTTGACTGCGTCGTGGAGGGATCGACGCCTACAGCCGTCTATGCGGAAATCGTGAAGCTAGCGCTTGTGAGTCAACTCGATCACGCCGCCTATCTTGGGCGCGAGCTCTCGATCGCGGAACGCTGCCTCCAGACGGGCGAATCTTATGTTCAGGATCGGGCGCCCGGCGAGCCAATGCCCACGCAGGAAGCCACCAAGACGGATCGTTGCGGCCCACGTGCACGCCATGCCATTAGATGACGCCGACAGAAATCGTTTTCCGTACTCGGTGAATCACCGCAAGTGGCAAGGTCCGGTCCAACACCGAACATTCGCCGTCATCGTCTTGCTGTCACAAACGGCCGTTATGGCCGATGAAGCAACGGTCAAGCCCCCCCTCGGTCCAGTCGAGATCCGCGAGTTCGAGCGAAACGACTTCCCCCGAGCGCAATCCCAGTCGCACAAGTAGGGGCAAAATGGCATAGTCGCGACGACCGATTGCGCTGTGTCGATCGATGCTTGCCAGCAATTGCCGCGTCTGTTCAGGACGGATTGCGCGAGGGATTGCCTGCATTGACCAACTGGCCACGACCGGAACAGTAGCGCCCAGATCAAACGCAATGTCACCCCGATAGCACGCATAGCGCAGAAAGGAGCGCAGCGTGGTGGTCATGAGCTTCGCGCGTTTCGGATGCAAATGGAGTGCCTGATGTCGCACAAATCTCACGATATCGCCGGTGCCCAAGCAGGCACGCCAGATGACTCAGGCCTTCGCCGCGCGATAGCGCTAAGCCGAAGCCAAACGGGCGTTGCCCGCTTAACGTCCATTATTTTCCGTTCTCTGAAGCGATCCCAATGAGCGCAACTCGCATCGTATGGTGCCCGTCAATCGAGCGTCAGCACGACGCGGCCATCGATCTTGCCGCTCTTCAACTCGACAAACACGGCATTGATGTTTTCGAGGCGGTCGGTATGAATCCGGGCGCGTACTCGCCCTTCGGCCGCAAACTCGAGCGACTCCTGCAAGTCCCCGCGTGTGCCGACGATCGATCCTCGCACGGTGATGCCATTGAGCACAGTGGAAAAGATCGGCAACGGAAAATCACCTGGCGGCAGACCGTTTAGCGTGACGGTGCCGCCGCGGCGGACCATGCCGAGTGCCTGGGCGAAGGCGCTGCGCGATACCGCTGTGACCAGCACACCATGCGCTCCGCCGATTTCCTTCTGGATCGCCGCGGCAGGATCGCCCTCCGATGCATCGATTGTGAGGGCGGCACCGAGTTCACGAGCGAGGGCGAGCTTGTCGGCTGATATGTCCACCGCGACGACATGTAGTCCCATTGCAATGGCATATTGAACCGCGACATGGCCAAGGCCCCCGATTCCCGAGATCGCGATCCATTGGCCAGGCCGCGTGTCGGTCATGCGAATGCCCTTGTAAACGGTAACGCCCGCGCAGAGAATCGGTGCAATTTCTTCAAAACCGACTTTCGGCGGCAAGTGCCCGACATAGTTCGGATCAGCCAGCACGTATTCCGCATAGCCACCGTTGACTGAATAGCCGGTGTTCTGTTGTTCGTGACAGAGCGTCTCCCACCCGCTCAGGCAGTGCTCGCAATGACCGCAAGCAGTATAGAGCCACGGCACGCCGACGCGGTCTCCTTCCTTGACGGCCTTGACGCCATCACCAACGGCCGCGACATAACCAACGCCTTCGTGACCGGGAATGAAGGGGAGCGTCGGCTTGACTGGCCAGTCTCCGTCGGCTGCGTGAAGATCGGTGTGGCAGACACCGGATGCCTTGATCTTGACGAGTATCTGCCCGCGGCCCGGTGTTGGTATGGGCACTTCCTCAATGCGAAGCGGGGCGCCAAATTCGTGGACGACTGCGGCTTTCATCGATTGCGTCATGTGATCCTCCGGGAGAAGAGTGCATGACCGCCAGTATCGCGGTGACCACGGCGTAGAAATTGACATGGGTCATCGAACGGCGACAGCCGGGTGCGACGCGACCAACTGGTAAGCGGTCTGTTTATGTGGCGGCTCGCGGCTAGTTAACGGACGTTCAGCGTACCGCTGCGAATGGCGGAGAGAGAGCATGACGAAAGTTCGGCATGGGACCGACTTCGGCCGGCCCATGAAAACCTCGCAAGACCGTCTGCCAGTGACTTTTTCAACAGCATCCCCTGACACCGGACACTCGCGCTATCTGGCCTACGCCTCATCCCCCCAATCGTGCCATTCGACCGCATGCGACTCCAGATAGCGGTTCACCGCCTGTCCGATGGTAGGGAAGAAGTTTTGCTCGTCGATCATCTCGAACAGGCCGTAGTGCTTCAGGCTGTCCTTCACGGGCCCCTTCAGCTCCGCGAAGCATAGCGTGACGTTCAACGCGAGCAGTTCGTCATGAAGCCGCGCGAGCGTGTCGGCGGCGGTGAGGTCGACGTCTGTCACCGGTTCAGCTGCGATGACGATCCACACAGTTTTTGTCGGCGCCTCGCGCACTGCCTGCCGCACGCGCTCGCGAAAAATCTCCGCGTTTGCGAAGAAGAGCGGCGCATCCCATCGCAGCAGGACGAGCCCGGGAATGCGGTGGGCCTCCGGATGGCGGGCGACGTCGTGATAGCCCTTAATCTGATCGACGCGACCGAGCACAGCGGAATGCGGACGCCACCCCCGCCACAGGAACCCGAGAACCGCGAGCGCAAGCGCAATGCCGATACCGTTCACGACCCCGATCATCGCGACACCGAGCAGACAGACGATCGATTGCGCGAACTCGCTCGGTCTCAGCCGATAAAGCCGCAATACTCCGCGCACTTCGAGCATCCCGAGACAGGCGGCGATAACGACCGCCGCAAGCGCTGCCTGCGGTGTGTTGCGCAGCGCCTGTGGCGCGAATAGCAACAGCCCCGCGACAATCAGGGCCGCGAAGACGCCGGTCGCCTGCGTCTTCGCCCCTGCCGCTTCAGCGACCGGCGTGCGCGAAGCGCTCGCGCTCACGGCGAACCCATGCGCGACGCCCGCCGCGATGTTCGCGAGCCCGAGCGCGACGAACTCCCGGTTGCGATCGACTGCTTCCCCGCTGCGCGCCTCATAGGTGCGCGACAGGATGCTGATGTCGGTGAATGAGACGAGCGCAACGGCGGCAGCGCCGCCGAGAAGCGCCGTCCACTCGTTGAGTGCGAGCGCCGGAATGCGTGGCGCCGGCAGCACTTGCGGCACGTTGCCCACCACCGCCAGCCCGAAGCGCTGTGCGAGATCCAGCGCGGCGACCGCAATGGTCGCGCCCGCGACCGCGATGAGCACGCCGGGCACCTTCGGCAACCAGCGCCTGCAACCGAGGATCGCGACGAGCGCCGTAACGCCGATCGTAACGGCCAGCACATTGGTCTGGCCCGCAACGACGCCGCTCGCGAGTTCGCGCACCTGCTGCAGGAATGATTCGCCGTGCACCTGGAAGCCAAGCAGCCTGGGTGTTTGCCCGACGACGATTGTCAGCGCCATTCCGTTGAGATAGCCGTAGCGGATCGGCAGCGAAAGCAGTTCGGCGACGAAGCCCAGCCTCAGCGTGCCGACCACCACGCAGATCGCACCGGACAGTAAAGCGAGCCCGCCCGCGAAGGCAAGCGCGCTCTCCGCGTTGCCATGCGCAAGCGGCGCGACGCTCGCCGCGATCAGCGCGACTAGCGCGGAGTCCGGACCCAGCACGAGGATCCGGCTCGGGCCGAAAAGGGCGTAGGCAAGCAGCGCCGCGAACGACGCATAGAGCCCGGATACGGCGGGCAAACCGGCGGCCTCCGCGTAGGCCATCCCCGCGGGCACGAGGACGGCGCTCAGGCTGAGGCCAGCCATCGCGTCGTGGGGCAGCCATGCAAGCCGGTAGTTGCGTGCCACAGTAAGCCCGTTGACCCAACGCGATTGGATACGCCCGGCGGGACTCGATGGCCGCTCGGGCTCACGGGTGTCTGGTTTCACGGGTAAGGACAATTCGAGCCAGGGCGGTTGGTGATCGGACGAGCGGCTCGCAGTACCCACCCCACAACCGCGAAGCGCGGCTTCGGATCCTCGGTGAGGAGAATGAAAATCGCATGCGAACGGTCCGTCAGGCTATTGCTGATGATCGCATGAACCGGCGATCACGGCAGGCACGGTGTTTGGGTGGGTGCAGGTCCGTACTCGACGATCATCTGTCGGTCAACAAGACGGCACGAGTGACTTTAGTACCTTGCGGAGTCAACCGGTGGACGCAACAGATTGATGAAATCGCCTGACGTCCATCCGCGCAGACTGACACCCTCTTCACTTGAAGGAGAAGTTCGTGGAAGCGACTACGACAACACGGTGCGCGTGCTGCGGAACAACGGCAAGTTCACAGGACAGAAGCCGCCGCTGAGACTGATGGAGATTTGGGCCGTCCGGACTTGCCTGCAACGCTCGATGCGAACAGGCGATCTAGCGATGTCCCAGCAAGTTGAGAGCATACAATCTGACCAGACTGAGAGTGCGTGGCAACTGTCACGGCCAAGGCGTCGGATCACCGGCAACCTCCAGCGGTATCGATCCATTGAGTCCCGGGTATACAGTGGGGCGCGTTCAGTGACGATGCGCTCACATGCCGGTCGTCGTGAGGGTTGTTCGACGCCCGCGCTCATCCGCGTAACAGTGAGCGCACAGCCTCGGGCGCAGGTCGATGATCACCTTGACTGCGCCGGAATCGAGGACTCCGCGGAACTCGCGCTACAGCGCGTACTGCAAGGCGAGATCAAAGCCGATAACGACCAGTGAACAGCCGAGCCCGGCTAGGAGATTCGCGATCCGATGTTCGAAATCGTGCTCTCGCCCCATCCACGCCCCGATGAGGAAAATGCCTTCGACGACGACCTGGAGCGCAACGAACACCAGCATGAGAAGGAACTCGTAGCCCATGAACCTGAAGTTCGCGAAGTTTAAACCGTAATCGAAGATCCACCTGCCCACCCGATGAATCTCATAGACGAGCAAAAGGATCGGAAACAGGTAGCTGGCAACATAGGTCGGCAACGTTGCATGCCGCAGTTCCAGGTGAAAGTGACGAGCAGCTTGCATATCCCCCTCCTGCGTCGGCTTTTTGTGCTCACAAAAATTTTTTGTTCAATTGCGCGGCCACAGATTCTGCAGATCCGCGTTTGCATCGCGTGGCCGGCCGCCCATCGAAAGGCGCAACCGAACTGCTAACTTTCCGTCTCCGGAATCGTGTTGACGATCATCGAAAATAATTTGCCCAGATCGTCTTCAAGTTTTACCCCGTCAAACGGATCACGATTTGCGCCAAAGGCGGCGTCGATCTCCGCCCAGTCTTCCTTTGTCAGCAGACGTCTGGCAGCCGGCAAAATCAACGTCTCTTCCATACACCGATGGTCTGCATAGAACTCGGCATACTCGTCCACTGTGGCTCGCAGCTCCCGAAGTGCGGGGGCACCCTTCAATTCATACCGGGTCAGCGCGTGTTCGATATTGATCAACTTCGCGTCACCTCGAGCGTGCTGGGACTCCAGTTCCGCAAGGACATAGTCAAATTCATCCGTCCGATCCCGCAGCGGCGTGAACAGGTAACGGTCCTCTTTAGGATGGTGCACCCGCTGAGGGTACTCGCGGATGTAATAAAGCATCGCCCGAAACACCATGAGGCCCGGAACGGGCGCACCTGCTGCCAGCAGACGCACGAAGCGGCGCATGCCCTCGATCACGGTCGACAGTTGCTCGTGTTCACGAAGGATGACGGTTATCGCACTACGCGGTCCCGGAGACTGCATATCAAACTCCGCAGCGGTACATGAAAAGCATTGGCAAATCGATTTGCAGCTTCACGCCCGTGGCACGAGCGGAAAGCTGCATCGATGCTTTAATGCTAGTCATCATCCGCTCGACATCAAAGCGCGCTAACGCCACAGCTTTGATGGAGATCAACGGCTGTGAGGGCATGGTGGCCCATAAGCTGAGCGCCCGTCGACTGCATAATTTGGCAACCGCTTATCTGGATTGCAGATAGGCGGCAACGGCCTTGGCCTGTTCGGAACTCAACGTATGTGCGACAGCGGTCATCACGGGCGCGTTGGCGCGCGTACCGCCTTGAAAGAACTCGATCTGACGCAGCAGATACTCCCGATGCTGCCCTGCGAGGCGCGGAAATGTACCGACCCCCTGGGCCTGCTCGCCGTGGCATGAAGCGCAGGCCGGCACCCCCTTGTCCGGCACACCGTGTTCGAAGATTTCCCGTCCTTTGGCCATTAAGGTGGGGTCGCCCGCCGCGCCCCGGGTTGCGGCCTGATGAGAGTAATAATCGGCCAGCGATTTGACGGCTGCCTCGTCCAGCAGTGCGGCCATGCCCCACATGTAATCGCGGGCGGTGGATTCGCCGCGCGCGTGTTCGCGGAATCCCTTGAGCTGGGCTTCGATGTATTCAGGTGTCTGGGCGTTGAGCTTCGGAAACATCGGCGATTCGCTGCGCCCGTGTACGCCGTGGCAGCCAGAGCAAATCTGCCCGGCAATGCGGGCGCCATCCTCGGCCCGTGTGGGATCTGGCAGCATCAAGGCTGTGCCTGCTGCGGCAAGCAGTGCGATCGCTGGCATCCATGCAGCAAGTATCTTCTTCATGAGCGTTCTCATCAGGCTGAGCGGATCGAAAATATCAGTGGCCGGGCCATCTGGTCAGCATATGAGCTATCCAGGCTCGGCGCGCAGAGAAAGTTGAAGGCAGGCGTGCGGTTTCACACATACGAAACAGCGCGGGTACAGTTCCCCATCAAACTGGAGGGTAACGAGGGGCGGGGCGACGGCGCCAGTCATGCGCTAAAGGTTCACATTCTGTCCGGACAGATGGCGGTCGCGTTCGCTGGCGCCCCCAGGCTGGCATGCAACCTGATCATCGAAATTAAGTCGGACATTGAGGTCGATCCAACGGCTACAAGGCCCGCGTCGACGTTGTTACACGGACGAATGGGCCCGATGCTGTTGCATCGTTGACGCGCGTGAACAGCACCCTGTAGCCGGGGTCAATCAATGAGTGTCGGTGGTTGGCCCAAGTCCTTTGACACCTGCGCGTCTAGCGCGATCTGCCTGCGAAGCGCCTCGAAGCGCTCCAGTACATTGTCGCCGAAAAGCGGATCGGGGCTAGCCGGGACGGCCGCATCGACCGCAGCCCAGTCCTGTTCTGTCAGCACCTGCGCGGCGCGAGGCATCACGTCTCGCTCCTCAGTGGAAAGGTGGTGACGATAATACACAAGATACGTCGCCGTGGCCGCCTCCAGAGCCGTGCGAGGGATTACAACATCTCCCGCGGCTTCATTGATGCGAATGAGGAGTTCATCGCCGGCCGTAGCGATCACGCGATGCTCCTGCAGAAGGCGGTTCACCACCATTTGCGTCCCCGGATCCCGTTCAGCAAGCCGCGCGTACGCAACATCCTCCCGTGGATGATGAACACGATCGGAAAAATTCCGCATGTAGTAAAGGATATCGCCCATGAGAGCGTAATTCGGGCTCTCGCCCCGGCGGAGCTCCGCTACCTGTTCTTCCAGAATGTCGAGTAGCCGGGCGAAATTAATGTGCTCGGTGTGCCATACGGCAAGTGGGTCGGCCATGGCATGCTCCATTGAATTGGATCAAGTACACGATAGACCGTCTGGACCCAAGCGCAAATGCATTCCTTGTGGCGCGGTCGACAGCGCCCAGCGCGATCCGTGCAATTCAAATACTACTGGTTGCAACCCGAGAAGAACTGACGCAGGTCAATCCACTGCAGCATCAGTGCGCGGAGATCCTGCAGGGCAACAAGAAGCAGCGGCCCACGCCTGAGAAATGAGTGCGCCAACGCCGACGAGCAGCGCAACAAGGCGGACGAAGCCGCCAACCCACGGGATCCATCCAGCGAGAGAAATCGCCAGCACCCCCAGCGCCGCGAACGCGGTACGCCACCGCTTGACGTCCGCGTGGTCAGCCTTGGCGCGTCGCAGGATCGCGTCGCCGAGCGCGACGCCCGCGCTTGCGTAGCCAACGAGCAGCAGCCCCGGGTAGGCGAGGGCGGTCAAGATTCCCAGTGGAGCCCCGATCCCCGTGGCGAGCAGTACGATCGCGGCGATGGGAACACAGACGATCGCGACGAACGCCAGCAGCATGCTCAACAGGAAGCGTTTGATCACCCTCCTGGATACGCGCGCGGAGAAGCCGGGCAACGCAGTAACCAGTAGCGCAGCAAGGACCATCAAGCCGATCGTCCAGATCCACCGCACGACCCAATGCGACGCTCGTCCAGGCGCGGCCGGGCCACGTGCCGCCAGCCGCTCGATCCCACCGCTGACGACAGCGCGCGGATCCTGTTCAAGGGCATCAGGGCTACGGTAGCGCAGCGTGCCGGCTACGCGGGCGTTCGGTCCGAGCGCCACTTCGCCCCCAGCCGCTTCGACATCGCCGCCGACTGCCCCATCGATATAAACGCGGCCGCCAGTGGCCTGGAGGTAGCCCTTGACGTTTCCAGCCACGTTGACACGCCCTGCAGCGATGCTGGCGTTGCCGGCGATCTGCGCCCGTCGGCCGATATCGACTCTGCCGCCGGCGATGCGCGCGTTCCGGCCGACCGCGCCATCCACCACCACCCGGCCACCCGCGGCGTAGACGTTCTGGCTTGCCTCGCCGTCAATGCGTACCTCGCCGCCAGCGAGAATGACATCGCCGGACACGTTTGACGAAAGCGCGACCTCCGCCCCGGCGGCAATGGAATCGCCGGCAACCGGCCGATCGACTTCGACGCTGCGGCCCGCGGAGAAATGATCCGTTGCAATATCGTGATCGAACACGCGTTCCACGTGCTCAGCCGCGTAAGTCACATCGGCGAAGCCCAGGAGTAGTGCCATGGATACGACGACTAGCTGGTGCATGATCATGCTCCTTTCTACAGGCGATAGCCGCGCGATGGGCTCCCGAGTTTAACGAAAACCAAACCCGTCATCGACCAGAGTCGCGCGGCTTCACAAAGTCATAGGCCAGGCTGGCGATCCGGCCTCGCCAGTAGGGTTTCGGTCCTTCAGGAAGCAGCCACGCCACCTCGCCCTCGAGCGGCACGAGCATACCGTCGCGAACCGCGTAATTTCGATAGCGGGCCTCCCACGGCGTCGGAACCACTGAACCGGCCACAGTGCGTCCGCGCGCGTCGGCGCGCGCCGATGCGATCAACCCTCTCTCGTCGAAACGAATCAGAAGCGTGACCGTCACGTTGTGGTCACTGAGCGACGCCTTCGCCGAAGTGTCGTCGACCGGTTCCCACTCGACGCCCTGGCTCGGCAGCAATGCCGTCGGATACCACGCCGCTTCTGCCAGGAACCGCACCAACTCGCCATGCGCGAGCTCCGGCGTTTCCCGCAGTTTGGCGAGCGTGACCAGTCCGAACAGGCTGGCGTGCAGAATGCCTTTACCCGCGGCGTAGGCGTCGTGCACCGTTACCTGCACGCCCGGCAACAGTGCGATACGCCCGTTCCACACGAATCCCGGAGGTGCCGCCGTCACGCGCTGGGTCGAGCAGAACGGCCTCCAGCGCTCGCCGCTCTCGCTCATGTTGAAGTGGCCGGTGTGATCGACTTTCACCGCCGCCACGATCGGCTGGCCTTCCCGCAACGACGCTCGGAAATAGCGCTGCACAGGCACAGGAAGGCACTCGAGTTCCTGCGCGGCGTACCGGTGAGGTCCCGGACAAGCACGCGTCGCATCGAGCTTCGCACACAGCGCCTCGGTAGCGCGCCGCCAACGCCACGAGCCGAAGGCGGGGAGGAGCATGGCCGCACTCAATACGGCGAATGTCAGCAACGGTATGGACGTCATCGCGATGGAGACTCCTTGGGCCGCACGGCGCCTCGCGGTCCCATCACGAGCATGGTTAGTGCCCTTGCCATCACGCCAGCACCGCTTTTATCGGACGGCGCAGTGAGCGTGGCATCTCGGGGCCGCGGCCGAAGCGAATTACGAGGTCGGGCCGCAGACCGTCGAGATTCAGGAAGTGCGCCAATTGCGATCTGACCTCGGCGACCTCGACGGGTTGATTCAAATGTGCGTTACGGATGCCCAACGCGGTGGCCTGCAGCGCAAAACGCTCATAGCAGCGCCCCGTCTCCAGCCAATGCTTCCTGTCGCTCACATCGGAGACGAACACCGCAAGCCCGCTCGAACTGCGGAGGTGCCGCACGTATCTGGCATTTTCGCTCCCGCTTCTGTATAGCAGGCCAAAGAGCGTATTGCCGAGCCATGGCGGAACCGATGGATTTCCGGAACAGCGCGAGAACAACCCGTCGCCGGTGTGAACCGCTTCTGCGGCGCTGAAGCGAATCCAGTGCCTGAGTTCGCCGACGAACGCCGGGTCGTTCATTTGCCGGGTGTTGCCGTGGAGCACGTATTCCAGCACGTTTTCCATCACTTTCCTGTCGGTCAGCAGGAGCACACGGACGCCGTTTCCAGTGGCTGCCCGTTCAAGCAAGGTCAACTCCGCCGTCGACAGTTGTTTCGCGTCGAACTCGGTGCGGGAGCACTGTCGCGTGGTAATCGCATCGAACAGCGGCGACGGTTGCGCCTTCGTGGGTGCCAGGCCGACCTGCACGGTGCTCGCTGCGGGGTCGAATGCCACCTCTGCGTTCAACCCGTGCGCGATCGCTGCCTGGCGCAGATTTTCGGTCGCACAGCCCAGCGAGACAAACAGATGATGATCGTCAGGGTCTACGGTCGGGCAACGCCGGCTCAGGTCCGGCAGGATCGAGATGGCACGCGGCCCAATTCGGAATTTCCAGCACTGGGTGTTATGACTCGACGGCGCGAGCGTTGCGTAGCGCACCAGCTCGTGCATCAGTTGTATGCTGCTTGCGACGCCAGCGTCCGGACGCCAGATATGGCGCACAGCCTCATCATAGTCGTCGTCCGCGCTGCCGGCGCTACAGCCGCTCCCGAGCGACGCAGCGGCCGCTGTCGCCGCGATCCCCGCGAGGAAATGCCTTCTGGTTGCCATCGATTCCCTCTTTCCCGTTCCGACGAGACGATCCTGAGCCGGGCTCTTACACGCATCGTGCAAAGATCCAGCGGGTAATGCCAGTAACCAGTACGCGAGCATCCCGAGCCTTGACACACATCAAGGAATGCGAAGAGGTAGTGTCGTGCGTCGCTCAACCTACGCTCGTTCGACATTGTTTGGCCACCCGTGAGGGCGGTCGAGCCGCGCCCCCGGGACTGCTTTTCTTGAGGTTTGTTCGACGCCTGCCCGCACGTCTCGTCGCGCGCTTCCGAGCCCGCAGACATGGGCAGGCGTCGAACAAACCTCAAGAATTTCAGCCGTTTGGACTACCAGTCGATACGGTGCTTATCAGAGGTTTCACGATGACGACGATCGTTCTCGACGTGAAGATATTGGCTGGTGGTCGTGAGTGACGCATGCCCGAGATTGTCACGCACGAGCCACAGATCGATCTGCTGGTCCGCCATATGCGACCCTGCGCTGTGTCGCAGCCCGTGCGCCGACGCCTGCCCGAGCTGATCGGCCCGTAGCGCATGCGTTTCGCCGCGAGCGCGCAGCGCGTCGGCTGCCTCGCTGAAAACCTGCTTGACGATGCGGTGCAGCGCGGCACGCGTCAGCGGCTTGAGCGACCGCCCGATCGGCAGTACCAGCGGGGTGTCTTCGTCCTGGGACGGAAGTGCCGGCAGTCCCCGTTCGCGACGGTACGCCGAGAACTCCGTCATCATTTCTGAAGTGGCCGGCACCAGCCGCTCCTTGCCACCTTTGCCCAGCACCTCCAGCCACCAGCGATCCTCGCCGTTCGCGTCGCGCCGGCGGAAGAATCGGCCCATCGTGTTTTCGCCCACTTCGGTGATCCGCAAACCGCCCAGATAGAGCAGGGTGAAGAGCCAGCGCACGCGTGCGTAATGTTCGCGCTCGCGGTCGGTTTCTTTCGGCATGTTCTGAATCCAGGTTTTGACCTCAAGCCATAGCTCGGGCGACAGATAGCGCGTGATACGCGGCTTTGCATGCCGTGCGCGCTGCCGCGACAGAGAAAGCGGATTGCCGGCCAGATACCCCGCCTGTACCAGCCACGCGAACATCACGTTGAGAATCACCATGGCCTGGCGTTGGCTGGTGGAAGAGAGCGGTCCGTAGAAGGGGCGCCAGCGCGGATCGCCACGTGGATGCTTGCGTCCGCCACCGGCCGTCCAGCGCGCGGCCGGCTGCGGGTCAGCGAGGAAGTGCTGGTAGACGAGCAGGTCCTCGTGGGTCAGCGAGGAGAGCGGTTTGCCCATCTGCAGCACGGACCACAACAGCAGCCGTTCGGCTTCCTTGCGGTAGTTGTCGAAGGTCGTTTTCGTGTCGGTGAAGCGGGCGAGCCATGCACGGATCGCGTCGAGATCATTGCGGGCGGCGATCTGGGCGAGGCCGTTTGTCGCGCGATTTTTCCCCTCAGTGCCGTCCAGCTCAGGCGGAATGGTCAGGGTCTCGATGGGCTGCGGAGGCAACCTGATCCCGCTCTTGCACCGTACCTCCCTCTGTCTTCTCCGACCCCCTAGCTGTTAAGTTTCACCTAGGTGATTCCCATAGCGGGGGAGACATGACTGACTTGGAAATCCTCTCGTCCGACGTCATCGCATTAGGGAACCAGTTGCGAGCAGCCAGCCTGCGAGCGCTCGAAATCATTACTGTGACCGACGGCGAACTAGCTGAAAAACTGCTACAGACGTTCGGAAATGCCGATTTTGCAGCGTCCTGGTTGGTACTCTCCCAACCGCACTTTAATGGGAAAAATCCACTTGAGGTGCTTTCAGGAGGGCAGCGCGATGAGGTTGTCAATGTTTTGCGGAGAATCCAGTACGGAATATGTGCGTAAACTGGCGTCCGTCGGCGGGGCGGTTTGCATCGGGCGGCTATTTCATGTCTCCGCGGTGCTAGTGAACGTGCCGCTCCAGCCGAGCCGATCAAATCTGCTACTGGATCTGACCTGGCAGCCGCCTGAGCGAGTCAATCCACGGGCTGCTGCGGCCGAGCAAGGAGTCGATACTTCGAGCGCCAAGCAACAGACGTCATTTTCTAGGCCGGAGCAGCTTTGAAAGGCAGTCCGCTGGACACCTCAGTCCCTCATGGCGAAGCAAAGGTGGCCAGTTGACAGCCGCCGAGCAGTTGTAGGTTGGTTGGCGTCTGACAAGAAGTAACGCTGATCACCTGTTGATCACGGTGATGCAAGTTTGGACGCAAGTTGACCGGAAGCCCAAACTAAGTCGCGTGGTGGTTAGATTTAGATAGCGCTAGTGGTCGAGATTGCTTGCGTCGGTCACGCCCAACGGCCGAATGTAGTCCGAGGTGAGCAAGTTAGAGAACTTATTTTACATAATTAAAGTAATCAACCGGACTGGTATGTTTGGGAGTGTTGCGCCGGCTGCTCGAAGTGCTCGAAGGGTGTGAGTATGTGAGTATCTCGTTGGGTAGCGCTAGCAAGCGCCCTGGATACGGCGATACGCGTTGTAGTGTCGGAGCGCGCCTTGCTTGTCCCCTCGAAGTTCCTTGAGTCTTGCAAGGTTGTAGTGTGCATCCGCGTAGTCTGGCTCAATCGCGAGGCACTTTCCGTAGCCATTCAGCGCATCGTCGGCGCAGTCCAGCTCTTCCAGCGCAACGGCGCGGTTAAAGTGCAGTTGGCAATCGTCCGGGAAGAATTCCAAGGCCCTGTCAAACACTGTCAGCGCTTCTTCGGAGCGTCCCTCTTCACACAGGAGAACGCCCAGGTTGGTGTAAGCGCCATAGTGCGCGACGGGCAGCAACTCCAGGACTCTCCGATAAGCATGCTCGGCCCCCTGCCGGTCCGTGGTGGTCAGTTGCTCACCGAGCTCAAACCACTCCTCGGCCTGGATGTGAGCCTCCTTTGCGCTGCGAGGGGAGCCGTCCAGAAACGCCACGTCACCTTTCAAGGGAGCGACCTCAAAGTCGAGCAGCAGCTGGACCGACTCGGCATCCCATTGGTCGGGGCCTAACCGCACAGCAATTGTGTTGCCAACAGCGGTGATTCGAATTCCAGTCAACGGCAGTTCATCCGGAAGCGAAGCTCTGAGCCGCGCCAACGAACCCAATATCTTCCGCGAAGGAATCCTGGCCGTCTGGAGCTGATAGGCCGTCCGCAGCAGGACAGCATCCTGAAAGCCGAAGCGCAGTTCGTTCCGGCGGCCGCGGGCAGGAGTCACAAAGCCGGCTTCGACCAGGCCGGTCAAGACTCTGCGTGATACACCAAGCAGGGCCTGGAGACTGCGCAGAGAGTAGTGACGCTCCAAAGCGTGGCGCGTCACTTCCGGGCCCGTACCGCAGCCGGACATTCAGAGCGGTTGTCCCGTGCTTGTTGCGTTACCTGAGCGCTGGATTGTCGATTGAGTCAGGCACGAACGGGTTGCCGGCCAGATAGCGCACGTCGACGAGCCACGCGAAGCGAAGGCATCGCGCTCAAGCAGTTGTTTGCCGCTCAGATGTTCGGGTGCAGGTTGCGAACCCGGCTGACCGATTCAAGCAGTGATGCGAGATGGAGGATGGTTGACTCCGCGTGCCAGCTGCCAACGACCTGAACGTTGATCGGCAGTCCCTCCTTACTCGTACCGAACCGCATTGAGATGCCGGGCAAGCCGGTAACGTTAAGCGGTACGGTCGCGCCCTGGAGATAGGTGGCGTCCACGGTCTGGCCGTTGATTTCGAATGTGTCCACGCCATGTTTGTGGGCTGGAATCGGCAGCACATGAGTAATCAACGCGTCGTACTTCGTGAAGTATTCGGCGTATCCGTCACGCAGCCGCTCTGCGGCCTGTTCAGCGTCGATATAGTCCTTCATGGTGGTATCGGGCAGGGCGAGCATCGTCCTGGCCATTTTGTAGAGCTCGTCCTTGCTGTGCCCTGCCGTGGCTTCGTCGAATGCCGGTTTCATTTCCATCACGTGCAGGCGGTTGAACACATCGAGAGCGAAGTCACGCTCGAGCGCAGGAATACTTACCGGCTCCACAAAACATCCGACGCCCTTCAGCGCTTCCGCCGCCGCTTCAACGGTGGCGGTAACCTCGGGATCGACCGGTCCGAACCCAGGTTCCACCATCCAGCCTACCCGCAAATGGCGATACGGCGAACGGCCGACGCCAGCATCAAACTGCGCGGTGCTGCTCGCGAAAGCGTCCAGCCCGTCCGGCCCGGACAGTTGCGAGAATGCAAGTGCGAGGTCGCGGATGCTGCGAGCCATAGGGCCAACATGCCAGAAGCGGCGCGGGGCGCGCGGCCAGATTCCTGTCATCGGAACGCGCCCGTGCGTAGCCTTGAGCGAAACGATCCCGGTCTGCGCGGCGGGTCCACGCACGGAGATGGCGAGGTCGGTGCCGAGCCCGAGCGGCGACATACCTGCTGCGATGGCCGCTGATTCGCCTCCGCTCGAACCACCCGGTGTGCGCTCAAGGTCCCACGGATTGTTCGAACGACCGCTGAGCAGGTTGTCGCTTTCAATCCAGTACGAGAACTCGGGAAGATTCGTTTTCGCGAGCAGGATGCCGCCTGCCTTCTTCATTCGTGCGACGCTGGTTGCGTCGGCGTCAGGAACGCGTCCCTTGAAGATCGGCGAGCCGCGCCGGGTCAGCACACCTGCGGTGTCGATCGAGTCTTTGACGGTGAAGGGCACGCCGTGCAGGGGCCCAAGTTCATGACCTGCCAGTACGGCAGCTTCCGCAGCCTTCGCGGCCCTGAGCGCATCGTCTGCAACCGTGACAATGGCGTTGACCTTGGGATCAACGACTTCGATCCGATCAAGGTGCGCCTGGACGACCTCGACTGGCGAAACTTCGCGATTGCGGATCAGTTCTGCCAAGCTCGTTGCGTCCTGATAAAAGATTTCCGAGTTCATAGTTCTACCTTCGACGGTAAATGGATCAACGGATCGCGGGCACGAGCCGTAGTCTAACTAACGCTCGTTAGACATTGCAGCCAACGGACCCACTGGTGCATCACGATGTCGTCCACTTGGCTACCTAACGTTTGTTAGGCGAACTTTAAGCGTTACAATCGGTCTCGTCAACACCTGTTTTCGGGGGAGCACTATTTTGAAGTTTCAAACAGGCACGAACTCGGGCGACAAGATCGTTGTCGCAGCGACGAAAATGGCGCAGGCGCATGGCTACGGCGGGCTGAACATTCGTGACGTCGCGCAAGACGTCGGGATCAAGGCGGCAAGCATTTACCATCACTTCGCCAGCAAGGCCGATCTCGCCGCTGCAGTCGCGAGACGGTATTGGGAGGACTCGGCCGCGGCCTTGGAGACGCTGTCGGGCGAATCAGCTGATCCGCTGGTTAGCCTACGTCGATATCCGGAGACCTTTCGCAAGTCGCTCGAGAGCGACAACCGCATGTGCCTGAGCAGCTTCATGGCAGCCGAGTACGACGACTTGCCCGAAGTCGTGAAGAAAGAGGTTCAGGCTTTCGCGGACGTCAACGTGGCGTGGCTTGGCAAGCTTCTTCTGGCTGCGGGCGTCGTCGCTGCCGAAGAGGCCGACGGGCGCGCTCGCGCCATCTACGCGGCGGTCGCCGGCGCACAGCTCATGGCGCGCGGCCGTGCGGACATTGTGCTCTTTGACGCGTTGATCAACAGTTATAGGTCGGCCGGGCTGTTGCCAGCGTGACGACGTTCGCAATCAGCGCCCCTGGAGCTTGCTCGCCCGGAGACGCCAGACCGGAAGGTCGCTGCGACCGGGCCTGTCGATGTGATCGAGAGTGTGCGTCGACGGACTGAAATGGGCACGAAAGCGGCCGCCAAAGCAGCGACAACCCGAACGGCGGCCTAGGGTCGCTTGTTGCCCCTCGACATCAGCCGCTTCGTTGCCGCGAATCGCGATCAGTTCGGATTCGACCAGCTGCGAATATCGACGGCAATGGCTGAATCGGGATACGTCGCATAGTCCTTCACCATGTCTTCCTTACGCGGCCAGGCTCATGGAGCAACGCCGGCACCGGCAGCAACAGCCTTGCCCTTCGTATGATGTTTAATCGCCCGTCGTCGTCTCGTCCTTGCGCCACGACCCTCCGAAAGCCCAGCCACTGTCCAGCGCATGGGAGGCATTGATCCGGCACCGAGGCCAAGAGCAACTCGCGGTATCGCACAGCCAGGTTCAGGTCTATAACTGTCACGAGGGGACCGAACCGGTCGACGGCAGCCTAAGCTCACATGCTCCATGTCTCCACACGGCGGCTGCAGGGTGGAGACACCGTAAACGGCTACCCGGCGCGTTATGGCAGCATCGTCAGCCACGATGTGTTTTTCCGCGGAGATGCGCTCGCAATGACAGCAGCCGACATGGTGTCACTAGTACACCGCCGGGTTGGGATCGAAATGCTGACATCGAAGCGCCCGAAAGGCGGCGCCATGGTTGGGCGCACCTGACGATGGCAAAGATGCCGAAAAGACGGCATGAACCGTGGTAGTACAGGACGCGGCCTTTCAGGGAGATAGACGTGAAGAATTCGCCATATTGGCCCGACGGCCTTTCGCATCATCTCCCATTGCCGCGTACTTCGCTGTACGACAACCTCCAAGCCTCCGCCACCCGCTATCCGGGGAAGACGGCGATTCACTTTTACGGCAGCGCGATGAGTTATGCGCAATTGCGGAAAGAAGTGGATGCGCTGGCCGGCTTCCTTCAGCATCAGTGCGGCGTCGCGTGTGCCGATCGCGTTGCCCTGTACATGCAGAACAGCCCGCAGTACGTGATCGGGTACTTCGCAATCCTGAGAGCCAATGCTGTCGTGGTGCCGGTAAATCCGATGAATACGGCTGCCGAACTTCGACACATTATCGAAGACTGCGGTGCGAAGGTCGCTCTGCTGGGCGAGGAACTTTTCAAGAATGCCCGCCCCCTTCTCGGGGAGGCGCTCGATCATACGATCGTGGCGCGCTACGCGGACTACATCGACGAAGCGACCGACCTGCCGCTCCCCGCCATGTTGACCGAGGTCGCCCCTGACCTTGACGCACGCCCCGAATTCTCCGCAACTGTCCCACCGAAAGCAGTGCGCTGGCATGTTGCAATCGGGGCCGCCCAGCAGCCGTCGGCGAATGTCGCATCACCCGAGGACCTTGCGGTCATTCCGTACACATCGGGCACCACGGGTGCCCCGAAAGGATGTATGCATACGCATCGAGCCGCAAATCATGTTGTGGCTGCGTCTGTGCAATGGTGTCATTTATCATCGGACTCAATCGTCTTATGCTCGATGCCGATGTTTCATGTAACCGGGATGCAACACACAATGAATTTGGCGATCTTCCTTGGGGCGACCATGGTCGTGATGACGCGTTGGGACGGTCGTTGTGCCGCGCAACTGATCGAGCGCTACCGCATAACGTATTGGAGCGCCATTTCGACGATGATGATTGACTTCATGAGTGTGCCCGATCTCGACCGTTTCGACCTAAGCTCCATCGAGATCGTGGGTGGCGGTGGTGCTGCGATGCCCAAAGCACTGGCGCAGCGCATGGCAGCACGTTTGGCCGTTCCCTATGTGGAGGGCTATGGGTTGTCCGAGACCATTGGTGCGACCCATCTCAACCCTCCGCAGCGCTGCAAGCAGCAGTGTTTGGGTATTCCGATTCAGGACACGGACTCGATTGTGGTCGATCCCACAACGTTCGAGGTCCTCGATACGCGTTCAACGGGTGAAATTCTCGTCAGCGGCCCACAAGTGTTCACGGGCTATTGGGGACGTCCTGAGGCCACGCGCGATGCTTTCGTCGAAGTTTCCGGGAAGCATTATCTGCGCACGGGCGACCTCGGCTATATCGATGAAGAAGGTTATTTCTTCTTCGTCGATCGGTTAAAGCGGATGATCAACGCTTCTGGATACAAGGTACGGCCCGCCGAAGTCGAGACTGTACTCTTTGAACACCCTGCGATTCAGGAAGCGTGTGTCGTGGCAGCACGCGATGCGCGTAGGGGGGAGACAGTGAAGGCATTCGTGGTCTTACGCGCGGGCGCCGACGCGTCGGCACAGCAAATCATTGCATGGGCTCACGATCACATGGCGTCATACAAGGCGCCCACGATCGTCGAATTCATATCCACGTTGCCGCGCACAGGCAGCGGAAAGGTGCAATGGAGGCTACTGCAGGAGCGCGAAGATGGGTGCCTGAGGCCTTGAGCGGTGGGATTGCGTGACGCGGGTAATCGAAGGTTCGGTTCCGCGTCTTGCCGTACCCTTGGAGATGTTCGTTTATTACCGCAAGAGCCCGTTCAGGTTGATACAGGGTTTCATGTGGAAAAACCATCCGCAGGAGCGTAGAGACGGTCGTGCATTCACGACCGAATTCCCGGTTTCATTGCAAGGTCGGCCTCGATGTAACGGTGGGTGGCGGTGGTGCTCTCGTGGCCGAGCCAAAGCACGATGACGTTGAATGGCACGCCCGACTGCAGGAGATGCATTGCCACGGTGTGGCGGCCATGTCGCTGGCTAGATAGGCATCACAGCGTTGCGACCCACCTGCTCGAGCAGAAGGTCGATATCCGCTTCATCCACTCCGTGCAGAGGACACACGTCGCGCCCCAACGAGGTCGCTGTAAGCCTGGTGCGGCGCGCTTCGTCCTGTGTCCCGTACCGCGCGCCGATCCGGCGCGCGGCCTGTCTTACTTGCCTCCGTTCCGTGTTTGCCTGGTTACCTCGACGCTGCCTGATTAGCCGCCAGAGCGGCACCCAGTTGTAAAGCCGCAGTGGCCGCTTGCTGCATCTTACGAGGAGAGCATTGCAGAGAAGCGGATCGATGCCCTTTCAACGCCCCGCTCGCCCCAGTCTTTGCCGGCTCCTACGTGCTCGCTATCTGACGTTGCAGATGCTGTAAGGCGTAGCAAGCGTGGTCAGCCGGCTGGTACGTTCCCCTCACGTCTCGCCCAGGATCCTCGAAAACATCGGGCTGGCTCACGAGCTTCGAAGCGAGCCTTTCTATTTCACTGGCGGAAATAAAGACGTTCACTTCCACGCAATTAACAAGGGCCGAGGCAACTTGTACATTGACTACTCCCAAACCAACTTGATGGAGTTTCAAATGGCACGCGTCGCTATCCCCACGAAAGAACAGGCGCCCACAAAGGCACAACCGATCCTTGCGAACTACGAGAAGGTCCTCGGTACGATCCCGAACTTCTTCGCTCTGATTTCCCAGTCACCGGACGCCCTGAAGGCAATCGCTGACATGCACGGTACGCTTGGTAAGAGCTTGGGCCACGGAACGCGCGAACGCATTCACATCGCCATCGCGGAAGCCAATGGGTGCGACTACTGTGTATCTGCCCACACCTACCTGGGCGGCAAGCTGAGCGGTCTGACGCAGGAGGACATGGAGCTCAATCGCGATGGCCATTCCACGGACCCTAAGGCTGACGCGGCAGTCCAGTTCGCCCACCGCGTGGCGAAGACGCGCGGCCACATCGACGCCGCCGACTTCGAGGCCGTGCGAGCCGCAGGCTTCTCCGACGCGGAAATCATCGACATCGTGGCCGAGCTCGCGTTCAGCTTCGTGACCAACCTCTTCAACAATACGTTCAAGACCGACATCGACTCTGTGTTCCCCGTCATTCACACCAAAAGCAAGCCGACTGCTTGAGTCCTGGCCTGAACTTGATGGCTACCTACTGTTCGGGGTAGCCATGTGGGCCGCCGTCGGGTGCCGCTTCCTGCTTCAGATCCGGATCGGCCCACGCACCAACTTGTGATGCTGTTGCAGGAAATGCCGAAGACTTGGACGCCTCGTTTGCATCCGCATATTCCATATGGCCGCCTTTCATCGAAGCCTCTCCGAGGCCGAATGATCTCCCGAAACGCACCATTGCTCCACCCTGAGGGTACCGACATGAATGATCCCGTAGAAACAATCCGTAGCTTCTACGCAAAGCTTGCCGATGGTGATGCTCCCGGTGCGCTGGGCCTCATGTCGGCGAATATCGAATGGAATACGATGTGGCATTACAAGGTGGACGGAAGGGGCCCCGAGCGAGTGGCTGAGGGACTCTTCAGGCCGCTCATGGCGGAGTGGTCGAGCTTTTCACTCGAACCAACTGAATTTTTCTGTGAGGGAAGTACCGTCGTTTCTTTGGGTCGATTCCTCGGGGAACACGGTGGCACTCGTAAGCGTGCGGAAGCCGGATACGCTCACGTTTGGTCCGTAGAAGACGGTAGGATCACGCGCTTTCGTCAATATATTGACACCCTTGCAGTCGCAGATGCGCGCAAGCCTTGAGAACGCCGCTCTACTGGATGCTCCACGGTAGCCGCGCTTATGTTGGGTCGCATTGCAGGAGACAATTCACCCGTTTCAACTCCAGCACTTCACCCGTCGATCCGCTGCACTCTGCGCGGCAGCGGCAGCGGCAGCGGCGTTGGTATATTGCATAACTAATCGTCCCTAGCAAAGCCATGCCCGCTAGTTCATACCTGTTACTCCGCCTTCGGGCAGCGCCTGGAAAATTCATGAAAACATCTTCCAATAACCTGCCGGGTGCCGCCGAAGTGCAGTTGGGAGACGAGGTCGGGTTTTCGCTCTATGCCACGTCGCTCGCGATGACGAAAGCGTACAAGCCGCTGCTTCAGCCACTTGGTTTGACCTACCCACAATACATTGCAATGCTGTCGCTTTGGGAGAGCGATGAGGTCACCGTCAAGGCCTTGTCGACCCGGCTGTCCCTGGACCCAGCGACGATAACGCCTCTCCTTAAGCGACTCGAATCGCAGGGACTGGTCAGCAGGACCCGTGGTATCACTGACGAACGTCTGGTATTTGTCAGCCTGACAACGAAGGGAGACTTGCTCAGAAGGCAGGCGGCTCTGATACCTGCTGCAATCACCGAAGCGACCGGTCAAAGCAACCAGGTGCTTCTGCGGTTGAAGCGCGACCTCGATCAGCTTCGCAGCAGGCTGTAGGGCACCACGGCCTTACTGGAGTGGCTGCCTACAGCGCTGGCCGATCAGGTAGCGCAGCCTGAGCGGCAGAGATGAAGGCCCTAACGCTTTGAGACTGCTGCCGGCCGCCTTGATATACAAGGCTTACCGGAAGCAGTTTTTCGTCAGCGTTCGCCAGGACCCTGACTAGCCGCCCATCGGCCAGTTCACGCGCGACGTGATAGGAAAAGAGGCGCGCGATACCGAGGCCACCCACCGCGGCTTCAACTGTCGCATCGACGCTATTAGTCAGAAATCGCGGTTCAATCTGACTCCGACTGCCCGCGCGCCTCCACTCCTCATTCAAGCTGGCCGTTTCAAACGCAATCAGGTGGTGGGTCGATAAATCGGCTTCGCAAGCTGGCGTTCCACGCCGCGCAAGATAATCAGGGCTGGCCACCAGTACGCGCTGAACGCTCGCAAGGGGCACAGCTCGCAGCGTACTATCTGGCAACTGCCCAATCCGTACCCCGATGTCAATGCCCTCCTCTGCCAGACGAACAACCCGATCAACGAGGATCAGACGTAGCGACAGATCCTGATATTCACGAAGAAGGTTTGCGACGATCGGCATGACATGCATCCGGCCGAAAAGAACGGGCGCAGTTACCACCAGCAAGCCACGGGGTCCAGAATTTCCTGCACGAACGGCTTCCGCAGCATCTTCCAACTCGGCTAGAGCATGACGCGTGCGCTCCAGGTAGTCGCTTCCCTGGTCGGTCAGCCGTACCGAACGCGTCGTTCGCCTGAGCAGCGTCACGCCGATCTCTTGCTCCAAAGCGGATACAGCACGCGACGCTGCCACGGGCGTGATGCGGAGTTGCCGTGCGGCTTCGGCAAAGCTGTTTAAATCCGAAACCATATGGAAAACCCGTATGCGTTCAAGTCGATCCATGAAAATGCCGCTGAAAAATTGGTAGTTGCTACGGACCGGCTATCGGTCCTCCTCAAACGACAGGAAGTATAAGAGCAGTATGTTATTTTCTGCCGCCCGATGGCTGAGCAGGGACGGATGAGTTGTTCGTTGAAGCCGAGCAG
This sequence comes from Paraburkholderia sp. IMGN_8, assembly GCF_038050405.1. Lineage (NCBI taxonomy): Bacteria > Pseudomonadati > Pseudomonadota > Betaproteobacteria > Burkholderiales > Burkholderiaceae > Paraburkholderia > Paraburkholderia sp. IMGN_8. The sequence continues at coordinate 861,530 of NZ_CP150901.1, forward strand.
TGCCGCGGTGCATTAGCCCTAGTTCTAGGAAACGCTGTCGCCGCCGCCATTTGACGACGCTTCGACCGCCGAAGATGTCGCTTTTGCGCCGCGAGCGAAATTCCCGTGAAGGTGGTTCCAGACAACGTGCAAACAAACGAGGTAGATTTCCACCGAAGGCAATATTCGTCTGATCTTGATTGCAGCAATGCCGAGTAGCAGGGATGCGATTGCAATTGCATCCTTCGTTGTCAACGTACCGGGCGGCGCTACGAGGGTCGCGGCGAAGATCATCGTGCGCATGGCGAAGCACAGCCTCCGGTCCCCGCCAAGATCGTCGCACAGCACCTCATAACCGCGCTCCGATCGCAGTATCTTCTCGGCATCCTGCTGCGTTGTTGCTAACGCCGCTGTCGTAGTAAGCATTTCTTCGTCCTTCGATAGTTGGTTTGTGGGACATGGTGACCCAGCAACGAAATGCGGAACCGCCGGAACATGGAAGCGCGTTTTAGCGGAGGTTCGAAGCGACGGCCTTCAAAGAAGGGCGTCGCTGCTCTTCAAGCCTGATACGGCTACCGATCGCTTCGCGTGGACCACCAGGACCGGTCGGTACACCGCTGCTTCTCAGTCTGCGAAGACAGCCTTGATCTCGGCTGCGACCTGGCATTTGTTCTCGTCGAGCACGAAGTGCCCCGCGTCCAGCCAAACAAGCTTGGCGTCGAGGAGATCTTTGGTATAAGCCCGCGCTCCAGGTTGAATGAAGAACGGGTCGTTTTTTCCCCAAATGATCAATGTCTTCGGTTGGTGTTGTCGAAATGCCGCTTGCCAGGTCGGATAGAGGCCGACGTTCGACTGATAATCGTGAAGAAGGTCGATTTGGCAGTCCTGCACGCCGGGGCGATCGAGCAGCGCCTGGTCGAATACCCAGTTGTCGGGATTCACGGCGTCCGGGTCTTTTGCGCCAACGAGCCATTGAAACTTCGTGCCCTCGGGGCTGATGAAGTCTCGTGCGGGCTTTTCGGTCTCAGGCGTACGGTTCTCCCACAACGGGAGGAAGACGCTTTTCGGAGCATCGCCCACACCTTCCATATAGGCGTTGGTGTTCTGAATGATGAAGCCCCTGACCGCGTCGGGACGCTGCGTAAAGAGCCGAAATCCAACCGGTCCGCCGTAGTCATGCATGTAAAGAATGTACGAATCCAGCTTCAATGCCTCGATAAGGCCCGCAACGTGGTCAGCGAGATTGTCAAAGGTGTATTTGAACTCATCTCGCGAAGGGGCGTCGGAATGACCAAGCCCGATGTAGTCTGGCGCTATCAGATGGAATCGATCGGCCAGAGCGGGTATAAGGTCTCGGAACATTTGGCTGCTGCTCGGCAATCCGTGCAACAGGACAATTGTCGGGAGCTTGGGGTCGCCCGCCTCGCGATAGAAAACCTTGCGTCCGTTGACAGTGGCCGTGCGATGAAACGTACGATTATTCATTTGTCGAGTCCTCTTCTGAAGCGTCTCGGTAGACCACCTACCGTTTGACGCGTTGAGGGCATTCTGCGTGTTTCCGATTTCGATGAGCAGACGGTAAAATCGGAAAGCGCCCTCTCGTTTATTGGAAGACCGTGGATCGATTCGACGCGATGTCACTGCTCATTGCCGCCGTGGAAAGTGGCAGCTTGTCGAAAGCCAGTCGTCGGCTTGGGCTCCCGTTGGCGACCGTAAGCCGCAGGATGGCCGACCTGGAGGCTCATCTGAAGGCCACTTTGCTCGTGCGTTCTTCTCGCGGCCTCGAACTGACGCCAGCGGGCCGGTCATACCTGACCGCAGCTAAATCGATCCTTGAACAGGTCATTGAGGCAGAACGCGCTGCTGCAGGGGAATACCTGGAACCCAAGGGAGATCTGGTCGTGACTGGACCCAACATGTTTGGGCGGATGCACGTGCTTCCTGTCGTCACGAGTTTTCTCGCCGCATACCCGGATGTGTCGGTCGGCCTTATGCTAACGGACAAGGTTACGCATTTTCTGGACGATCAAATCGACGTAGCACTACGAATCGGTGATCTTCCTGACAGCGAACTGGTTGCAGTCCGATTAGGGGCTGTGCGACGCGTTATCTGTGCAAGCCCCTGGTATCTTTCCACGCGGGGAACACCCGCTACTCCAGACGAGCTTCCTGAGCACAGCGTTGTCTCCTTCGAAAGTGTGTCCTCGACGAGCAACTGGAAATTTTGGTCGGACGGATCAGATTTTGATGTGCCGTTCCGCTCGAGACTAAGCGTGAACACGATTGAAGCCGCGATTGATGCGGGGCTTGCCGGGTCGGGCTTGATTCGCACCATGTCCTACCAGATTGCAGAACACGTCCGTCGAGGCGACCTGCAGATTGTGTTGAGTGAATTTGAACCGCCAGTTCGCCCGGTCCATCTGGTTTACGACAAAAAAAATCGGCTGCCTCTCAAGTTACGGGCTTTCATCGACTTCGTAGTGCCTCGATTACGCGAGCGCATTGCTGACGCCGCTCTCTAGCACCGACGCTTTCTGCCTATCAGTGTCGCTTTTGCTGTCCGAAGATCGCGCGACCTATTACGTTCGACAACTACACGGATCGAGCGCTATTGCCGACACCCCCGACGGAGCCGGTGTTGACGGGCCGAGGGGCGCCGAGATTTAGCGGGATCGAGTCAGTTCGCGGTTGCTGATCTGATCATCAGGGGTTGTCGGGACGACCGCTTCTGAGCGGCCCATCTGTCTCTTTTGGGTCCAAACCCGGCCCTTGGTTGTCCATCGCGCCGTCGTTCGATGGGTTGCTTCAGGCGTGGGGCATTGCTCGTACACCGCCGCGATTGGAAGCCCGCACATCGTGCAAATTGGAACTGAGCGATTAATGCCTGGAAAAGCTTCAACTGCCGTCGGCAAACGACATCGATCTTCCGGATCTTGGCTAGTGCCCGCGGGCTCTGATCGTCAGTGTTTGCGCCCGGCAACAGCATCGCTGACAACTTTCCCGCTCGTCTTACGTGTTTTATCCGGAATGCGTGGCGCCTCGTCACCGGCGAACCACGATAGATGCGTGCGCATGTGTGCTGCGTACGCCCTCCATCCCATATCGTTGCCGGCAAAAAGCTCCCGGCGCATCGCAGCAGCAAATTCAGCGCGGCACGGCTTCGTCCTGTCAAGCTCCGAACGCCACGATGCGAAGGCTTGATTCACACCGTGAATGAAGTCTCCAAACGACATCTCCTGATCGACAAAGTCCATCAGGTCGCGGGCGAACTCCCTGCTCCTTTGCAGTTCTGCCATGCGAACACCCAGCTTCCCGTCGTGCGGGAATTGTTGGGCGATCTCGCGAATCGTGTCCAAGCCGTGCTCGCTGAGAAATAGCCGATCCTGATTGCTCATGCGTGGATCGACAGAAGTGAATCGAGCTGTCAAATCCAGAAAGATGGCTTTGAGTCTGCGGAAAACGATAGTCATGCAAACAAAATCCTCGCGAGTACTTGAGGCAGTTAACGGCCCGGCCTCGCGAAAATTGACGGTCCAAAAGTCTTCGAGCGGAAAGCTCCCCGTAACAGTCACGCGTCCGCTATCTGCTCCCCCTGACGTGCGCTTGGGAAGCACCGCGCCGGCCACCTAGTCTTCCAAATCCGGCGGTTCATTCCTGAAATTATCGAATGCAACTAACCGTCTGATTCTCCCAACACCACAGTACCCGCCCGTCCCGGGCGGAAAACCGGCGCCGGCAGCAGCGGGGGCCGGCATCTCTGTATCTAGCGGCCGTAGTGGCCGAGCCGGTTGTGAAAGGTGATCTTGCGCCCGTGGAACGGCTCGCCAGGAATCGCCCGGTCGTAGTCTCCAGACCTCCTTTTACATTTTTCCAGGATAAGCGCTACGCTAGATACTGTATATTCATACAGTGTTATTGCCCCATGAGCGCCTTGCCGCGTCACCCCGAAGACATCCACCCCGCGCTGTGGCGAGCTTCGCAGCTGGCCGCCGGCTTCGATCGCGTGGTGTCGTGCGGCCATGCCGCGCTGGCCGCCGAACTGCCGGGCGGCGGCTGGCCCGCGGGCGCGCTCACCGAACTGCTCACACCGCAGCCGGGCTGCGGTGAACTGCGTCTGCTGCGGCCCGCACTGGCGACCGTCGGATCCCGCCCCCTGCTCCTGCTGCAGGCGCCGCACCGGCTGCAACCGGCCGGTCTGAAGTGGCTGGGCATTCCCGCAGCGCAGGCCTGCGCGCTGCATGTGTTGGTGTTCACAATTGCCGCTAGCCGTGTCAATGATTCTGCTAGCGCGGAATGGGGCATAAAACGCCGTATATGCAGGGCCAGGAGGCGAAAAGATATGCATCCCACGGTGTTGTAGCGATACAACGTCCGAGAGCCACCTTGTCCACTAACGTTGCTAGCGTGGGTTTCGTGTTCTTTAATGCTGCTAGCGCGTCCTTCCTGCACATTGGTGAGACATGGCTTCCTTGGAAGAAATTGAAACTCGGGCAGCGAAGATAGCGTCGGTGCTGAGACCGCTAGGGAAGGGAGCGCTTTCCCGAGACCAGGCAAAACGCGCAGCACAATTGCTCGACGTCCACTGGGCAACCGTCTATCGCTTCAGATGTCTCGTGCTCAACGAAGTCGACGTTTCGGCACCACGGTGGAAGAGGGAATGGCTCGATCCGGCAGCTGAATACTGCGGAGCGCACCATATTCTGCTGGAGACGGTCCCGGCCTCGGTCTTTCGCAAAGCTGCCAACTTCGGTGCAGCGCTTCGGGCGATATCGCGCTATCGAACTCCTCGGTTTCCACGAAACGGACGGCTACGCTAGCAGCGTTACTGAACTTGCTAGCGCTCCTGTGAACACGGCTAGCATCAATTGTGAACGCCAACACTGGCTTTCGACGAATGGTGGGTGGTGGTCGACGCAAATCTGCATAGCGACATCGAGCTTCCCGAGCGTTGCGTGCAGTATTGCCGTCCGTCGCGACCCGGCACGTATATCGTTGGTCCGGACCGCCTGCGGCGGTGGGAAATCAAGGTCATGCCCGGTGAAGAACCAGAGGCGTTCAACGATCCTGAACACGTCAACCGCGTGCTCTCGACCTTTGTCGATACCAGCGCAATCGAGGTGAAGCGCGTTGCGATCTATCGCTTTCACGCTGTCGTGGCTGAAACGTGGCGTGACGGCCGCGTCTTCCTGCTCGGCGACGCAGCGCACCAGATCTTTCGGGTTGATCATCGGCGAACTCGACGAGAAGGCCGCGCTGGAGCGGGATCGCCGGCTCGGCGCCGAACTGGCGGCAGGGACGGCCACGACGGTTCGCCAGGCATTCATCCCCGACCTCGCGGCGGGCCTGCTGTACAGGGTTGCCGATGGAACACTCCGCACGGGTGCGGGCCAGTTGTTCCCGCAGCCGTGGGTTCAAGGCGCATCGATCGGGCGTACTAGGCTCGACGATCTCGTGCGAGGCGGCTTTTACGTCGTATGCGTTGACTCGCAGGCGGCGGAGCAAGCCCGCGCGTGCGTGAGCAGGGTGGCGCATCTGGCCGCAAGCAAGGTGATTTGCATCGGCGGGACGAGCGGCTGTACTGACGGGAGCGATGTGCCCGGAATCGTCTATTGCGAGGAAGACTGCGATACGGTGCAACGCTGGTTGGCCGAGCGCAGTGCGCTGGCCGCGGTCGTCAGGCCGGACGGTTTCGTGTATGGCGGTGCGCGCACGGAGCACGAGCTGGCAGACGTGATCGCATCGCTCGGCAATGCCTTGATCGACGGGGCATCGGCGCCGCCGAAATCGACTGTTGCATCAGGCGGACTGGGTCACGCTGAAGACCGCACCAGCAGCCGCCTGGCAGTCTAGGAAAACGGAACGTATGCGCCTCCAGGGTGTAGAAGGCGCGGCAATAGACCTCGTTTTCCTAAGTGATCGATGTCGCCGCGCTCGCGAATTTTGAACCGCTGACACGGGAGCATCAGCAGAGGATGGCGAGATAAATCGATAAATTTGGGGAGAGACAGATGTACGATCTGATGAAATGGGCGGATGAACTAAGCCGGGGGCGCGCGCGACGACAAGCATCCCGGCGCTACATTCAATCATCTACATCGCCCAAGGGGTGGTCAGGTTGAACGGCACAGCCGGTGGCGCCAAATTGAATTTTCCGTCACCCACCGTGGACAGCATGAGCCGGTACAACGCAAAGGAAACGAAGTGAGATGCTGTCCAGCGGATACGCCCGTTTGCGACTCACGGTCGCTCAGGCGGCCTGCGTTCCCGCTACATACCCGAGCCGTGCGCTGATAGCCTGCGCCTCCTGTCGAACTGCGGTCGCGATCGATCCATCGATAGACGAATCGAATCCTCCCGTCGCGCCCAGCGCCGTGAGCGTTGCACACAGTCGGCCGTTGAAATCGAAAAGAGGTGCGGCGACTGCGCTGATTCCTTTCAGGTTGGTGTCCTTGACGGTTGCACACTGGACGGCCTGAACGTCACGCCTTAACCGCCCGATGGGATCGTCGCGGTCGAGTTGCGCGAGCAGATCGGCGGGCGAATGCCGCAACTCTTCTTCCGCTAGTGCGCGAACGCGGGATTCATCGAGCAGTCCCAGAAAAAGCCGGCCCGTCGCTGACCACAATAGCGACATGACCGACCCGGCGCGCACGTTCACCGTGACAGGCAGCCCCGGCTCCTCGAAGCGCACGATCGTCGGCCCCCGATTGCCCATCACGGCAATGAAGCAGGTGACTTCGAGGCTCTCTCTCAGTCGCACCAATGACGGCTCGGCAAGCCGGATCGGGTCGGAGAGCCGCATGGCGGCGAGGCCGATGGCAAGACACTCCGTTCCCAGCACGTACTGCTGGGTACCCGGCTCCTGCGCCACCAGCGATTCTTCCATCAGGCTCACCAAATAGCGGTGAACCTTCGCTGGACTCTCGCCGATATGCGATGCCAGCGCGGTGAGCGACGCGCGTCCGCCGATCGCCGCGAGACCCTTGAGTACGACCATGGCGGTCGACGCGGACTGGACGCGCTGACGGCGCTCGCGCTCTGGTGCGGCGAATCCTTCCCCGTTCGTTTCAAGTACTCGAGCTTTTTTCATGCGTCCATTCTAGCGGGTGGCCAGCGCCGTCCGTCAGCGCCAACGCGTTTACCCTGGTAGTGAATTACGCATAGCGTACTATAGTTACGCAAATGGATGCGCAGCGAGGAGACATGGATGAGCGACGTCATTAACCCGGATCGCGCTTCGGCGTGCCCCTTCCACAACAGCGCGGGCGGCAGTATTCCGGCGACGCCAACGGGTTGCCCGGTCAGCCGCCGCGCCGCGGAATTCGATCCGTTCGAAGACGGCTATCAGCAGGACCCGCCGGAATACGTGCGCTGGGCGCGCGAACAGGAGCCGGTTTTCTACAGTCCGAAACTCGGCTATTGGGTCGTGACGCGATACGAGGACATCAAGGCGATCTTTCGCGACAACCTCACGTTCAGCCCGTCAATCGCCCTCGAGAAAATCACGCCGACGGGACCCGAGGCGAACGAGGTGCTGGCGTCATACGGCTATGCAATGAACCGCACGCTTGTGAACGAAGATGAGCCGGCACATATGCCTCGGCGTCGTGCGCTGATGGACCCGTTCACGCCGGAGGCGCTCAAGCATCACGAACCGATGGTGCGCCATCTCGCGCGCGAATATGTCGACCGGTTCATTGACGACGGCAAAGCCGACCTGGTCGATCAGATGCTGTGGGAGGTTCCGCTTACCGTTGCGCTGCATTTCCTCGGCGTGCCGGAAGAAGACATGGACACGTTGCGCAAGTACTCGATCGCGCATACGGTCAATACCTGGGGACGACCGAAGCCTGAAGAACAGGTCGAAGTCGCGCACGCGGTCGGCAAGTTCTGGCAGTTTGCCGGCAAGGTGCTGCACAAGATGCGTCAGGATCCGGATGGTCCAGGCTGGATGCAGTACGGCATTCGCAAGCAGAAGGAACTGCCCGATGTCGTCACCGATTCGTATCTGCATTCAATGATGATGGCCGGCATCGTGGCGGCGCACGAAACCACCGCGAACGCCACTGCGAACGCGATGAAGCTGCTGCTTCAGCATCCGCAAGCGTGGCGCGACATCTGCGAGGACCCGAGCCTGATACCGAATGCGGTCGAGGAGTGCTTGCGGCACAACGGCTCGGTCGCCGCGTGGCGGCGTCTGGCGACCCGAGACGTCACCGTCGGCGGCATCGACATTCCGGCGGGATCGAAGCTGCTGATCGTGACGTCGTCCGCGAATCACGACGAACGTCAGTTCGCCGACGCCGATCTTTTCGACATCCGCCGCGAGAACGCGAGCGACCAACTGACGTTCGGCTATGGTTCGCACCAGTGCATGGGCAAGAATCTCGCGCGCATGGAGATGCAGATTTTCCTGGAAGAGTTCACGCGCCGCTTGCCGCACATGCGCCTTGCCGAACAGCGCTTCACGTATGTGCCCAACACGTCGTTTCGCGGCCCGGAGCATCTGTTCATCGAATGGGACCCCGCGCTCAATCCCGAGCGCACCGATCCTTCGGTGTTGCGACCTCGGGACGCTGTGCGTATCGGCGAGCCGTCCGCGCATGCGATCAGCCGTGCCGTTGTAGTCACATCGGTGACCTACGCCGGCGCGGACATCGTTCGCGTCAAGCTCGCGTCACCTGACGGCCGCCCGCTTCCTCGATGGACGCCGGGCTCACATATCGATGTCGAATGTGGCAACACGGGCATCTCGCGGCAATACTCGCTGTGCGGCGATCCAGACGATGCAGGCTCGTTCGAGATTGCGGTGCTTCGAGAGCCACATGGGCGGGGCTGCTCCGAGTGGGTCCACAACAATGTCAAGGCTGGCGCACTGCTGCGCATACGTGGACCGCGCAATCACTTCCGGCTCGATGAAACAGCAAAGAAGGTCATTCTGATCGCGGGCGGCATCGGCATCACGCCGATCAGCGCCATGGTCCGGCGCGCGAAAGCGCTGGGCCTCGACTATGAACTGCATTTCAGCGGACGCACGCGCGTGTCGATGGCGCTGCTCGACGAACTCGCAACACTGCACGGCGACCGTATGCGCGTGTACGTGTCCGATGAAGGCACGCGCAACGACTTCAGCGCACTGCAGATTGCCGACGGAACTCAGGTGTATGCGTGCGGCCCGGCGCGCATGCTTGAAGCGTTGCAACGCGCATCCGCAGCCTGGCCAGATGACACGCTCAAGGTCGAGCATTTCGAATCGACGATCGGCACGCCCGATCCGGACAAGGAGCACGCGTTCGAAGTCCAACTGAAGGATTCGGGGCTCGTCGTGATGGTGCCGGCCGATCAGACACTGCTTGCCGCGCTGCGCAGGGCGAATGTCGACGTACAGAGCGATTGCGAGGAAGGTCTGTGCGGCTCATGCGAAGTGCGCGTGCTGGCAGGCGAAGTCGATCATCGCGATGTCGTGCTGACCAGAGGCGAGCGGCAATCGAATACACGGATGATGACCTGCTGCTCGCGCGCGAAGGGCAGGAAGCTCGTGCTGGAACTTTGACGCTGTACACACTTTAAACGCCAGGCCGCCACGCAGCACCGACTGCAGACGAGAGCGGTTGGTTCTTCAGGAGATGAGCAATGAGTACGAAGGTGCATGTAAACGCATTGGTCGATGATGGCCGATTCGGCCTGTATCAGTTGATGGTTGTGGTGCTATGCGCGGTGTGCCTTGTCATGGACGGATTCGACGTGCAGGCGATGGGCTACGTCGCGCCCGTCGTGATCCGCGAATGGGGCATTGCAAAAGAAACGCTGGCGCCTGTCTTCGGCGCAGGGCTGTTCGGTATGCTGGTCGGCTCGCTCGCGTTTAGCACGCTTGCCGACCGGGTCGGCCGCCGCCCCGTGTTGATCGCCGCGACGTTCTTTTTCTCGGTATGCATGTTCGCGACCGGCTTTTCGCATTCGATCCGAGAACTGGTCGTCTGGCGCTTTGCGGCTGGCCTCGGTCTCGGCTGCATCATGCCGAATGCGATGGCATTGGCGGGGGAATACAGTCCGCGGCGGATCCGGGTCACGCTGATGATGATCGTTTCCTGCGGTTTCACGATCGGCGGTGTCATCGGTGGGCTGATCACTGCGGCGTTGATCCCGAATTTCGGCTGGCGTTCGGTGTTTTTCGTCGGCGGCGCGATTCCGTTCGCGCTCGGCGTGCTGATGTGGGCGGCGTTGCCCGAGTCGATCCAGTTCCTGATTTTCCGCAAAGGTGATGCTACCCGTATTCGTCGCGGACTTGCGAAGATCGCGCCTGCTGCTGACGTGCCGTCCGATGCGGTGTTCGAGGTCAGCGAACAGAAACCGAAGGGTGTGCCGTTCGTCGAACTCTTCAAGGACGGCCGGACGCGTGTCACGCTGCTGCTGTGGATCGTCAACTTCGCGAACCTGCTCGACATGTACTTCCTGTCGAACTGGTTGCCGACGGTGATTCGCGAAACCGGCTATTCGACATCGACCGCGGTCTATGCAGGCACTGCGCTGTGGGGTGGCGGCGTAATCGGCACGCTCGCGCTGGGTCACATCATCGATCGCGTCGGCTTTACCCGCGTGCTGGCAACGACCTTTCTGCTCGCGATCGTCGCAACTGCCGCGATCGGCAATCCGCGCGTGCTGGTCTCCGTGGGCGCGCTTTTTATTGCAATCTTCCTGACTGGCTTTTCGATTATCGGCGGACAGCCTGCGCTTAATGCGCTCGCAGCGACTTACTACCCGACAGCGTTGCGGTCCACGGGTATCGGCTGGAGTCTTGGCGTCGGCCGGGTGGGCTCGGTAGTAGGTCCGGTGCTGGGTGGCGCCTTGATGCATCTTCAGTGGTCGTCGGCGTCGCTGTTCGTTGCCGCAGCTGTGCCGGCGGCCATCTCGATGCTCGGTGTGCTTTGCATTCACCTGTCGATGCGTGGCGGCGCGCATGCGCATGGGGTCACGCGTGCTTTCCAGTAAGCTCGGCTTGCGCAGCGCATATCGGGTCCACGATTAAAGTGTCGGCCTGGGCAGGCGGCGCTGCGCATCAGTGAAGGCTCCGCAACCCTGACGTTCGCGACACTGCCAACTTCGTCACTCACTGTCTCTCTGGCGAATCTGTCGCCGACCGGCTGTCGAGCGCGATGTGTAACCCAATCAAACCAGAAGTTGACATGTCCGCAATATAACGGAAAGCGGTCAATCGGCTATGCGACGCGACAGGCTGCTCTGGGTCGACAAGAGGCGTTCGACTTTTTCTATAGCGGCCGTTCGCAACAACGTCTGTCATGCTCGGACGAACGACTGCTTCATTCGACATTTGCCGCGCGACCTAGGCAGTCGGCTTGCGCTCGGACAGAACGCGCAAAGCCTTGGAGTGACCTTATTCGCGGTCTCACATCAACGCGAAAAGAAAAAGCATTATCGGGTTGGGATATGAGGTTTAACGGGCTCTATAGCCGAAGAGCCTTCATCGCATGATGTGTTTCAAACAGCAACGCTTCCGCGAGTCGCGTCAGAGGGCGGTCTTTCGAGGAAATCGCCCAGGCGTCGATCGTGTTCTTCGGCCGAAACGGCAGCGCGACAATCTGCTGCTGACCGGTATGTGCGATGGCCGACAGTGCATCGACCACCGCGACACCGGCGCCGGCGCCTACCAGCCTGCACGCGGTTTCCGAATAGCGTGTCTCGACAGCCACGCGGTACGGCACGCCGGCGTCGCGGAATGCCGCGGCAATCAGCGTACTGACGCGCGCCAGACGCGACAATCCGATCAGCGGATACGGCTCGAGATCGGCCGGCACGACACGTTTGCGCCGCGCAAGCGGATGTCCATGGGGCACGACGCAAACCATCTCGATCGACGCGATCTTCACCATCTTCAGCGCCTGGTCAAGCTCGGGTTCGAGCGCCATCGCCAGGCCGAAATCGGCCGCCAGCGCTTCAACGCTTTCGATCACCTTGAATGAATCGACGACGTCGCAAAACACCTTTACGTCGGGTTTGCCGATGATGAAACGCCGAATTGCCTGCGGAAGTATCGAGTGACCGAGCTGCGGCGTGGCGCTCACGCGCACATGTCCGAGGCGGTTCTCCTTGATGTCCTCGACGGTCTGGTCGAGAGCCTCGGAATACATGAACATGGCTTCTGACGCGCTGAACAGCAGCTTCGCCTCCTCGCGCGGGACCAGTCGGTTCCCCACGCGATTGAAGAGCGGGAATCCAAGTTCCGATTCAAGTTGGCCGAGCGCAGTGCTGACAGCCGGCTGCGAGATCCCGAGCACGCGGCTAGCACCGACCGTGGTCTGCGACGTCATGACGGCCCTGAAGATACCCAGCAGTCTCGTGTTCACAATAATCTCTTCTTATAGGGTGTGAATAATTTTCAATAGTTGCTTATTGTAAGGCCGCTTTTGATAATGCCAGTTATCGCATACCGAAGACCGGATGCGCGCCGTGACGGCACAACCCCCTCAGACCGAGACACCCCAATGAATACAGTCGCAAGCGCCAACGTTTCCGGTGTCGAACAAGCGGTCATGACAAAGGTGGCATGGAGAATCCTGCCTTTCCTGATGCTGCTTTACTTCGTCGCGTTCGTCGACCGGGTCAATATCGCCTTCGCGTCGCTGCAGATGAACGCGGACGTCGGGCTGTCGAGCGTTGCTTACGGAATCGGGGCGAGTGCGTTTTTCGTCAGCTATTTTCTGTTCGAGGTGCCAAGCAACTTCGTACTTTCGAAGGTCGGCCCAAGAAGATGGATCGCACGCATCCTGATGACCTGGGGGCTGGTCTCCGGCGCCATGATGTTCGTATCGGGCGAGAAGAGCTTCTATGTATTGCGCTTCCTGCTTGGCATGGCAGAAGCAGGTTTCTTTCCGGGCATTGTGGTTTACCTGAGCCGATGGTTCACCGCGAGTTACCGGGGACGGGTCACAGGCATTTTCATCGTTGCAATCCCACTGTCGGGCCTGATCGGCGGTCCGATTTCCGGGCTGATCCTCGACGGCATGAACGGCGTGTCTGGCCTGCGCGGCTGGCAATGGATGTTTCTACTGGAAGCCACGCCCGCGGTAGCACTCGGCATCGGTTGCCTATGGTGGCTGGCCGATCACCCCGCGGACGTGGCCTGGCTGAGCCCTGACCAAAAGGACAGGTTGGAGCGCATGCTCGAGAGCGAGCGTCGCGCACTCGACTCGGAGGCGCGCTATCCGTTGTCAGCGGCGTTCGCGAACCGCGCTGTCTTGCTGCTTGCGGGCACGCTGTTTTGCATCGTATTTGGTACGACCGGCATCGCGTTCTTCCTACCGCAGATCATCAAAAGTTTTGGCTATAGCAATACGGCAGTTGGTTTTCTGAGCGCCGTACCGTATCTCGCTGGCGTGATCGCAATGGTGTCATGGGCGCGCCATTCCGATACCCATCGCGAACGCGTCGCGCATCTGGCCACGGCGACGCTGTTCGGTGCGCTCGGTTTCATTGCTCTCGCGTTCCTGTTGCACGTGCACTGGGCCGCCATGATCGCTCTCTGCTTCGCGGCGATGGGCGTCTATGCTTCCAACGCACTGCTATGGACACTGCCTTCCGAATTGATGACCGGTACAGCGGCAGCCGTGGCAATTGGCGTCATTAATTCACTGGCTAACCTGTCCGGTGTGATCGCGCCCAGCCTGCTGGGATGGAGTCGCCAGGTCAGCGGTGGATTCGCGCTGCCGGCGTGGATTTTTGCGGGATTTTTAATCTTGGGAACCGTGCTAACGGTACTCTTCAGTTGCACACCGATGTTCACTGCATCGCGACGTGCTTTAGGGAAGGCAGTTTGATATGACGACGGCAGGCGCAGCACCGTACATCGAAGTAAAGCCATTAAGCGCGAACGCGTTCGACGTATATGGCGAAGTTCTCGAGAACAAGACTGAACAGCGACGGCGCGATTTCTCGATGCCGTTTGCCGGACTCGACACCGGCACTACTCCGCGTTTGTGGATTAACCGCTTGCAGCCGAGCCGCACTCGTTCAATCGCAATCGATACGATGGAATGCCATCCGCACTCGCATCAGACCTTTATTCCGATGCGCGAGGTTCCATACCTGATCGCGGTTGCACTACCCGGCGAAGACGGCCTTCCCGACCTCGCCACGCTCTCCGCTTTTATCAGTGGCGGCGGCCAGGGCGTGTGCTATCGACGCTCGGTCTGGCACTTCGCGTTTACATCGCTCGACGACGTCAATGAGGTAGCGGTGATCATGGCGGAGAGCGGCCGCAGCGATGACACCGTCGTAACGAGACTGGCCGAGCCTGTTATGGTCGCGCTATAGAGCAGGAGCACACAATGGACGGCAAATACGATCACCTGGAACGGAACTTCACCGGCTATGGACCCCGGCCGCCCAACCCCCGGTGGCCCAACGACGCCCGACTCGCAGTCAATATAGTCATCAACTATGAGGAAGGCGCGGAAGCGTCCTTCCCTGATGGCGACGGCCACTCTGAAAGTGGCCTGGCCGAAGGAGGGGCGGGCGGCTTCGAAGGCCGCGATCTCGCCGCCGAGTCGATGTTCGAGTACGGCAGCCGGGTGGGCATTTGGCGCGTGCTGCGCCTGCTGGAGGAGCGCAGCTTGCCCGCCACCGCGTTCGCCTGCGCGCAGGCGCTGGAGCGCAATTCGGAATTCGCGCAGGTAATCCGCGATGGCGACATCGACGTGTGCAGTCACGGTCGGCGCTGGGTGCGGGCACAAAATCTCACTGAAGAGCAGGAAGCTCAGGAAATCAGGCGTGCCTTCGAGTCTATTACTCGCACCACGGGACGGCCACCAGCGGGTTGGTATTGCCGTTATGCGCCCACCGTTCATACTCGCAAGTTGCTGGTTGAGCATGGCGGATTCATCTACGATTCCGACGCGTATAACGACGAACTCCCGTACTGGACGACGGTGCAACAGCAGCCGCATCTGGTGATTCCGTATAGCCTGACAAATAACGACGTCAAATTCGCGCGCGGCGCGATGGCGACCGGGGACGACTTTTACACGTTCGTCAACGACGCGGTCGAGATGCTGTGCCGCGAAGGCGCTCAAGCGCCGAAGATGATGTCGATCGGGCTGCACATGCGTTTGATCGGCCATCCTGGCCGTGCCGCGGGACTCGAGCGTTTGCTCGATAGCCTTGCGCGGCGGGAGGATGTGTGGATGTGTCGCCGCATCGATATCGCGAATCACTGGTTGCAGGAACATCCTTTCAGCGCAGCAGGGCGGAGTTGAAGAAAGTGCAGTGCGGCCAACTGATGACGATCCTGGAATGAAAACAGCAACAGATGCCTATTCCGTCGTCGAGATTTCCCGGCGAGTGCAAACGGGGGTAGACGATTCACTCGATGCAGCGCGCCATGCGCTTTCGGTCATTGCACGGCGGGAACGAGAGTTGTGCGCATGGTCGCACCTCGGGTCCGCGGGCGACCTCATTGGAGCGTCCGCGCGGACCGCATCCGGTCCGCTGGCGGGTGTTCCATTCGGCGTGAAGGACATCATCGACGTGGCCGGCATGCCGACCCGATGCGGTTCTGAGGCCTGCAACACCTCGCCGTCCCAATTCGATGCATCCTGCGTCGCCTTGCTACGGCGAGCCGGAGCGGTACCGGTCGGCAAGACGGTGACGGCCGAATTCGCTTATATGACGCCGGGACCCACGCGCAATCCGGCAAACCGCCAACATACGCCGGGAGGTTCATCGAGCGGCTCGGCCGCTGCCGTAGCCGCAGGCATGGTGCCTATGGCATTGGGCACGCAAACTGGCGGATCGATGATCCGGCCGGCGGCGTTTTGCGGTGTCGTCGGCTTCAAACCGAGTTTCGGGGCGCTCGGTCGCGACGGTATGAAAATAATGTGCGAGTCGCTGGATGTGATCGGCTGGTATTGCGCCGATGTGGCTGACGTGGCGCGGGTCGCGGAAGTCATGCTCCCCGATGCGCCACCTCCGTTGTACTCAACTGAGTATATGCGGACAGTAAAGATCGGGTTTTTGCCGGGCAATCCTGGCCATGTGCTCGAACACGCTGCACAGGCTGCTCTCGAAGATGCGAGGATTGCACTTCGCGGTCTGTCGACGATCGAACCGGTCCCTGAAATAACCGACCCTGCCAGATTTCTCGAAGCGCATTCGGTCATCATGCGTTACGAACTGTCGCGCAGCCTCTTACCGGTGGCATCGGAGCACGCAGCGCAACTAAGCCGGCCTTTGCGTGAGGCTATCGACAAAGGGCTGGCGATGCCGGCGCAAACTTATCGCGAGATGAAGGCGTGGCAACACGCGCAGCGTTTGTGCTGGAACGATTACTTCGGCGATGCGGATGTCGTCCTGACGTCGAGCGCTTTGGGTCCAGCTCCCAGAGGGCTTGAATCGACTGGAACCGCGGCCTTCAATAAAGCGTGGTCCCTGCTGGGCTGGCCGTGCATCCATTTGCCCACTGCGTTGAGCGAGGATGGCCTGCCGCTCGGTGTGCAACTGGTCGGGAAGCCGGAGACGGACAGGGAGTTAATTGGCTGGGCACTCGCTCTGCACAAGTTTGTCGATCGGCGAATCCGCGCCCAGCCGTAGGCGTTCGTCCCGATCGCGGAAAGGGCGTACCTATGACGAACAACCGGGCTCATATCGTTAGCAAACATGCTTTCCATGTAAAGCGAAAAACGGCGAGTCTGTGGTGCACTGAGGCCCTCTCGCCGCGAACGCATGGGGAACCAGTTCTCAACTTGCGGGATACATAACGCTGTCTCGCTGCGCTCTCTGACTGAAATTGCTTGCTAAATCGGCTATGGTGGAGAAAGCGTAATCTTCCCGTCGATCCGGCGGCGCCTGATGCTGTTAATCCTGGCGAGCATCACGCTGATCTTTGGCATCGCGCCAGGCCACACGCGAAACTGACGGCAGGCGTCTATGTGATCGGCGTTGCGGATGACGATCGCTGGAACGCATTTATTGCAAGTTCGGTCATTCAAGTTTAGTTTCGCCCATTACTTCTGGCGATCAGAATTGAACTCGCGCATCAGTCGTACAAGATCCTCCTCGACGGCCGGGTGTTCGCAATCAGTGTGCTGCGAACAAGAGGCTTGGCCGAGCACTTCGGGAAACAGTCGGTCGCACAGTTGACAAGCTCGCATCGGTGCCTTGGCGGGCGCACCGCCGTTGCCTCGGCGCGCTAGCTCATTTCGACTGTCTGCTCGTCAGCGACGTCGAGGCTGGGGATGATCGGCTGGTGATGGGGCGAGTGGTCGATGGGGCGGTGCTCATCCCCGATGGCCAGGCGTAGATCTCGGCGCAAACGGGCGACCTGGATAACAGCGCTGGTCTTATTCGCAGGAGTCTTGCCAACCGTCGTGAACGTTGACAATTCCACACATGCTGGTGGAGGGCATGATCATCCGATCCGGTCCGGGCCATGAAGAGACGGTCGCTGACGCTGCTTGAATGACCCCTCTTTTCAAACGTGGCAGAAGTACAAGCGCATTTCCCGATGAATAGCCTCGTCAACGCCCCGGGACGCTGTGCGGCGCGCAACGCCGGATGGCGTCCCGGGCACATGCTCGCTCAATTCCCACCGCCATGGAGCGAATTCAAGCGATCCAGCGTGCCGTCCTTCTGGGCACGCTGCAATTCCCGATAGACCGCCGCGCGAGTCTTGCCGAGGTGCGCACCGCTCGCGCTGCCGCCCACGGACGTGCCGCCCAATGCGTCCGACGCCATCGCGGCGCCGCTGCCGGTTTCGCCCAGCGAGTCCCGCCCATTCCAACTGTTCAACCGTGATGCGATGGCGGGGATCGGAGGCATTCTGCCGAGCCGGTACTGGTGCGGCTTGGTCCACCGTCAGCTCCCTTTCGAACCAGCATGCCGATCAGCGCGTTGGACACGGACTTGCTCAGCGAAAAGCCCCGAACCGCCATCGATAACACGTGGCGCTCAGCGATTGACGATCTTCGCGGGCACCAGGAAAGTCAGCAGCGTACCCAGGAAGAGTGCACCGGCCATCGCGTACAGGCCAGGATTGGTGCTATGCGTCATGTCCTTCATGAAGCCAATCAGATAGGGGCTGGCAAATCCGGCGAGGTTACCCCACGAATTGATCAGCGCGATACCGGCTGCGGCGGTGGAACCCCCAAGGAACGCTGTGGGCAGACTCCAGAACATTGGCAGCGTGCTAAGCCCCCCCATGGCTGCAAGCGTGAGACCGATCATCGCGAGAACAGGCTGGTCGCCGAAAGCCGCCGACATGATAAGACCAACACCGCCCAGAACTGCGGTGAAAGCCAGGTGCCAACGCCGCTCACGCTGCCGGTCGGCGCTACGCGAGACCAGCAGCATGGTAGCAGCGGCAGCGCCATACGGGATCGCTGTGAGCAGGCCAACGTGCAACGGATCCTTTACGCCAGTCGATGAGATCAGGGTAGGCAGCCAGAAACCGACCGTATAGAAGCCGCAGATCAGACAGAAATAGATTGCCGTGAGCAGCCAGACGCGGCCGTTCCTGAACACGTCGCCGAGTGAATGCTCAACCTTATGCGTGGAGTCTGCACGGATCTGCTCTTCGAGCAGCTCGCGTTCATCCGCCGTCAGCCACTTGGCTTTCGAGATGCCATCAGTCAACAGGAAAATCGCGCCGATGCCTGCCGCGATTGAGGGCAGGCCTTCAATGAAGAACAGCCATTGCCAGCCGGCGTGGTTCATCACGCCGCTAAAGGAATGGAGTACAAGGCCCGACAACGGACCGCCAATGAGACCAGAAAGCGGTACTGCTGCGGCGAATGCGGCGAACATCTTGCCGCGTCGATGTGACGGATACCAGTAAGACAGATAGAGGATCACGCCGGGATAGAAACCCGCCTCGGCTAGTCCAAGCAAAAAGCGCATGACGTAGAAAGCAGTCGGCGTGGTGACGAAGGCCATGCCAGAAGAGATGACGCCCCATGTGATCATGATACGGGCCATCCACAGTCGGGCCCCGACCCGATGCAGGATGATGTTGCTGGGAATCTCAACCAGGAAGTAGGCGATGAAGAAAATTCCGGCGCCGAGGCCATAGACGGTGTCGGAAAAGTGCAGGTCCGACGACATCTGGAGCTTTGCGAATCCCACGTTCACCCGGTCCAGATACGCAACCAGATAGCAGAACATCAGGAACGGCACGATTCGCCAGGTGACCTTGGCGTAGGTTCGTGTTTCGAATGACTGCGTGTCGACCTGCGTTAAGACCTCTACTGAATCGCTCTGCACTATCTGTCTCCTTGACGACCGGTCCCCGTCGGCCTTTCGCTGTTCCGATCCTGGACTTGCCACCCGAGTTCACTATGGCAGCAGGGCAACATGCGAGAGAGGCTGTGGCGGACATTTGTATGATAACCATACATAGTACGTATGGCATTCCGATCATAGGTAGAAAGTGGTAACGTGTCAATCGGACCACCTTTCATTCCAATTGCACCCATATGGCCCATTCGACCCAATCGTCAACAACTTTCGACCCACCGAAAATCGCCAACGTCGGTACGCTTGCTGACCGGGTGACAGCTGTGCTGCTTGAGAAAATCAAGGGTGGCGAGTTTCCGGCAGGAACGCGGTTGCCGACGGAGCAGGTGATAGGCGAGCGCTTCGGTGTGAGCCGCACTGTCGTGCGTGAGGCTATCTCGCGTCTGAAGTCGGACGGACTCGTTGAAATCCGGCAGGGTAGCGGGACCGTGGTGCGTGAGCCCAATCGCACGACGGCCTTTCGCCTGGAAATAGACCCGAAGGATTCGATCGATGCCGTGCTCCGGGTGAACGAGTTGCGGCGCGGAATCGAAGCAGAGGCGGCCGCGCTCGCGGCGCAACGTCGCACGCGCGTCCAACTGGCAGACATAAAACGTGCGCTCGCCGCAATCGACACAGCGACAAAGGAAAAGCGGGATGGTGTAGACGAGGATCTTGCTTTCCATATGGCGGTTTCGCGAGCCACTGGCAATCCGCTGTATGCGTCACTGCTTGAGTTCATCAGCCAGTTCATTCACGCCGCGATCCGCGTGACCCGGACGAATGAGGCGCGTCGCGAGGACTTTTCAACCCAGGTGCGCAGCGAGCACCGCGCGATCTGCGATGCGATAAGCGCACAAGACCAAGAAGCTGCCCGACGCGCAGCACTCACTCACATCGACAACGCCGGCAAGCGGATTCAGGAAGCCGACGCTACTTTCTGGGAAGCTGTTGGGACCGCTGCTGCTCAGCCTCTGATTAACGAAGATACGAAGGCTGCGAAGCGCGCTTCGAGAGATTAGACCTCAGTCACGACGCGTCCGGACTCCGGTCAATTTGCATCGCGCCCGACTCCAATGTAAGATCATCATACAACTTTTGCGGCGCCCATTTTGCGCCGCGTATTGTATGGAGGCAAAACATGAAGATTCTGGTGACCGGGGCAGCAGGTTTCTTGGGCCGGCGTCTGATTCGCGCACTGCTTGCGCGCGGCGAGTTGACCGATGCCGCGGGGCAGCGGCGACGTATTGAGCAGATCGACGCGTTTGACGTTGTCCCGCTCGAAGGCATCGACGATTCGCGCGTTCACGTTCTCACCGGAGACATTTCCGACCCCGCGCACGTCGAAACGCTTGTTGACGCAGACACCAGCTCGATCTTTCATCTCGCCGCAGTTGTCTCCAGCCAGGCTGAGCAGGAGTTCGAACTCGGCATGCGAATCAACTTCGATGCCACCCGGGCACTTCTCGAGCGCGTGCGCGTTCTCGGCTCGCAGGCGCGTCTTGTGATGACGAGTTCGGTTGCCGTGTTCGGTGGCGAACTGCCGGCGACGGTCGAAGACGCGCATGTCTGGGCGCCGCAAAGCTCATATGGCACGGAGAAGGCGCTTGCGGACCTGCTGCTTGCCGATTACAGCCGGCGTGGATACGTGGACGGCCGTAGCCTGCGAATGCCGACGGTTGTCGTGCGACCCGGTAAGCCGAATCGCGCGGCTTCCAGTTTCGCGAGTGGCATCATCCGGGAACCCATCAACGGGGTCGTCGCGGTGTGCCCGGTTGCGCCCGAAACGATCCTGTGGCTGATGTCCCCGGATCGTGCCGTAGAGAACCTTGTACATGGTCATGAAATCGCGAAGGACAGACTGACTCGTGGCCGCGTGATCAACATGCCGGGTCTCTCGGTTTCCGTCGAACAGATGTTGGCGTCGTTGCGTCGTATCGCGGGTGACGAAGTTGGGAATCGCGTGCGCGTCGAACGTGATCCTGCCATTGAGCATATCGTGAATTCCTGGCCGGGTAACTTCTCGGCGGACTACGCCCGCTCGCTGGGATTTGTCTATGACGTCGATTTCGACAGCGTCGTACATGCATTTATCAAGGACAACGCTGCGGTTTCCGCGTGACCGTTCACTTCCAGAATGCCAAGATGACTTCGCCCTCAGTCCTGCTGGGTTGCATTGCCGATGATTTTACGGGTGCGACCGATCTCGCCAACATGCTGGTGCGCGGTGGAATGCGCACTGTTCAGACCATCGGCGTGCCTGACGCGCCATTAGACGCGGCGGCGCAAGCAGTTGTCGTTGCGTTGAAATCGCGCACCGCCCCGCGCGCGCAGGCGATCGCCGAGTCGCTTGCGGCAATTGAGTGGCTGAAGACGCTTGGCTGCAGGCAGTTTTATTTCAAGTATTGCTCGACGTTCGACTCAACTGATGATGGCAACATTGGGCCGGTCGCGGACGCATTGATGCAGGCGCTGGGCACGGATTTCGCAATCGCTTGCCCCGCTTTCCCTGAAAACGGACGAACGGTATATCGAGGCCATCTCTTCGTCGGCGACGTCTTGCTGAACGAGTCAGGCATGCAAAATCATCCGCTCACACCGATGACCGATTCCAATCTCGTCCGCGGGCTGCAGCGTCAGACAGAATCGAAAGTTGGGCTGCTGCGTTATGACGCCGTTCAGCGAGGTGCAGAAGCGGTTGCGGTGGCACGAACGTCATTGCGCGGGGAGGGCGTTGGTCTTGCCATTGCGGACGCGATTTCGGACGAGGATTTGTACACGCTTGGTGCTGCGTGCGCGAATGACCTTCTTTTGACGGGTGGATCAGGTCTCGCGCTTGGCTTGCCGGGTAACTTCGCCCGGGCGGGCCTGCTGCCGCACGCGAAAGACACTGCAGAACTGCCGGTGATTGACGGTTTTTCCGCAGTATTAGCCGGAAGCTGCTCGCGTGCGACGCAGGCACAGGTTGAGCACTGGCAAGGCGCTGGTCGACCGGCGTTCAGGATTGCTCCGCTCTCACTCGCAGCAGGCGAGGCTGTTGCCGAGCAGGCGATCGCATTTGCGAAGCAGCACATCGCCATGGAGCCGCTCCTCATTTATGCGACCAGCACCCCGGAAGAGGTCAAAGCTGTCCAGAAGAAGCTCGGCACTGAGGCGTCCGGTCAACTTGTTGAACAGGCGCTCGCGAGCATTGCACAAAGGCTGCACGACCTTGGCGTGCGGCGCTTCGTTGTAGCTGGCGGGGAGACGTCTGGGGCGGTCGTCAATGCACTCGGAGTCAAGGCGCTTCGGATTGGCGCGCAAATTGATCCGGGGGTGCCATGTACCGTGACAGTTGGCGGCACTCCGCTTGCTCTCGCGCTGAAATCCGGCAACTTCGGTACAGTTGATTTCTTCAGCAAGGCGTTGGCCATGTTTGACAAACCCGCGGACTTAGCCCAATGATCTCAACAGTAACATCGGCGGCAGCGGCTGAGAGCAAGGCTCGCGAGGAAATCGCGCGAATTGGTGCAGACCTGCATCAGCGTCGGTACACGGTTGGCTCGGCCGGAAATATCAGCGCCCGGCTGAATGACGGCTGGCTTATTACGCCCACGGATGCATGCATGGGACACCTTGATCCCGCGGCGATCGCCAAGGTCGACCGCGAAGGACAATGGGTCAGCGGCGACAAGCCGTCCAAGACGCTCGCACTACACCGTAATGTCTATGACTGTAATCCCGAGATGCACGGTGTGGTGCACACGCACTCGACCCATCTTGTCGCGTTGACGCTCGCCGGTGTTTGGCAGGCGGACGACGTTCTCCCGCCGATTACGCCGTACTACGTAATGAAGGTGGGACACATTCCGCTGATTCCGTATTGCCGTCCTGGCGACCCGATGGTCGCTGCACGCGTGCGTGAACTCGGTAATGACGTGCGTGGCGTATTGCTTGAGCGGCTCGGTCCCGTCGTATGGGGAGCGAGTGTGTCGCAGGCGGCGTGGGCACTGGAAGAGCTCGAGGAAACTGCCCGTCTTTGGCTGATGACAGAGCCGCGTCCGGTCGCGCTAACCGAACCGCAGATTGATGACTTGCGTACGACTTTCGGCGCGCGCTGGTAACACCGAAGCGTCGCAGAAAAGTATGCACAGCTGTTTGAAACAGGGCTGTCGGCCCGTCTGTGCGCATATACCATGCATCTATTGACACGAATACGACCATGCCACGTTTTGCCGCTAACCTGACTCATGACGTACCGGGAACATGAGTTCCTTGACCGTTTCGGCTGCCGCAGCAGCGGGCGACTTTAAGGACGTCGAGTATCTGTTCCCGTATGACCATTTGGTAGGTGAACTCGCCGCGCGGCGGAAACAGCATGGCCTTGAACAGGTGCTCTTCAACGTACCGCCTGGCGATTGGGCCAGGGCGAGCGCGGGATAGCCTCTTTGCCCGGTCGGGAGGATGAGTTCCGACGCGGCTTCGAGACCGCTCTGCGCTACGCAGACGCGCTTGATAACCGGAAAATCCACGTGATGCTTAACCCGGAACGCGACTCCGTCGTCGCCATGTACACAATGCGCTCGGATGCGAAATTTCGAGAGGTACGCGATGATTCGTATCAGCCGTTTAAGCAGCGGTGAGTTTAGTCATAGCATTTGAGTTGCAAACTAACTTGCGAGGTGTGAGACACCTCACAAATGACCTGATAGCCAGCGAGATCAAAATGTCAAGATTTTCTGCAAACATATCGACTATGTTCCAGGATCTGCCGATCCTAGACCGGATTGAGGCCGCTGCGAAGGCCGGTTTCCAGGCAGTTGAGCTGTGGTTTCCGTATGAGATAGATGCTGCTGAATTCAAGCGGAGCCTTGATCAGCATAACGTTGTATGCGTAAGCATTAATTCCCCTGCTGGCAATCCTGCAAACGGCGACTGGGGCCTTGCTGTGGAGCCGCTGCGTCGCGCTGAGTTCGAGCAAAGCGTTCAGCAGGCAATGGCTTATGCGAAGGCCATCGACTGCCCTAAGGTGCACGTGATGTCTGGAATCGTTCCTGAAGGGCATTCCCGCATTGAGGCGTGGGACACGTACAGGCAGAACATCGCTGTGGCGTGTCAGATTGCGCGGGACTATGGACGTGTAGTGCTGGTTGAGCCGCTGAACAGTGTTGACCGTCCGGCATATCTGCTCCACAGACAACGGCAAGCGATCGAACTCATCAAGTCACTGAACGAACCCGACAATCTGGCCATCATGGTGGACATTTACCATGTCCAGCGCGAACAGGGGAATATCGTTGAATGTCTCCTCGAGACACTTCCGTACGCGGGACATATCCAGATTGCGGACGTTCCCGGCCGCCATGAGCCTGGAACTGGCGAGATCAACTTTCCTTTTGTTTTCCGGGAGTTGCAGCGCGCCGGATACGATGGTTGGATTGGTTGCGAATACTTCCCGGCCAAAACCACGTTGGATGGTTTGGGCTGGATCGAGCCTATATCTCGTCTTCAGCTATCGATGTCGAGTTGACGGGTTAAGCATTGCGCTTGCGGTGATGACGTCGATGAAGTGGATATGGCTCTGTCACGTTGGCGAGGTGGTCGCGTAAGATTGCGCGATGAAGAAAACAAGATCGCTTTATCACGGTCATCGCTTTCCCGCCGCAGTCTTCAGCTGCGCCGTGCGCTGGTATTTCAGGTTCCAGCTCAGCCTTCGTGACATCGAAGAGTTACTGTTCGAGCGCGGTGTGATTCAACTGGTTGCGGGTTTCGATCAAAATCATGGTGGCGCTTCTTACGGATTACGAAGGATGCGCAGAATGGAGTGCTGGAAAGCGTGCGATGCGCAGGCATGTTCTGTTATGCGAAGTTGTATCGATGACGCGGACGAGCGACATCGCGGCGCGCGGCGCCGGTGATGAAGAACAGGTCCCGGGCGGGTGATCAGCTACGGCAGTAGTGATTGGGTAGCCCCACTGCCTTCCGGCAGCGGGGCTCCCGAAGAACTGTACGTGCAAGTTTCCCTGCATACAGCTCGAGCACAGCATTAAGCGCCGTACTGACGCCGGTCTTGCCATTACAGAGCAAGCCCTTCGCAAACGTCACATCGTTAATTCACCTCATTGCTGAGGCGAAGGGCGCTGAACCGTAGTCGGACCGGTCACTCACAAGCAGCCCTTCGTTGAATCTCAAATGCAGGCCTGCGACAACTGCACCACGCGGAAGTCTGCACCTTTTCAGGTCGGGGCAAATCTCGAACCCCTATATGACCAATTACAGGTCATCGTTCGCTTTCTCCGCGTTCTCATACCTGCTCCCCCGAAACAGCTTCCCTTGCGGGTTACCTGCCTTGTTTCGATGCATTGAAACCTCAGGCGGAGAATCAGGCTTGCCACGTTCCCAATCCTGCCGACACAACCACGTTTGGTTGTGCCTGTCCGGTTAGCGTCTGTCTCTCCCCCGGTAGCGCTGACGACGACGGGCTCCCACTACGGAAAGGAGCCGCCCGCTACGTACCATTTTGGTTAGAGCCACCAGCAGCTCGGGCTCTTCGATCATTACGAGGGTTACACGACAATTCACTTACGTTACGCATACGGAACTTGCCTAGCCCCTACACCGCACGGCTGCTGGCAGTGTCGGTTCTTGCCTGTCGCCAGGCAGACCGTCTACTGAAGGGTTCATTGTCCCCGGAGCTTTGAACCCGACCGTTACCAGTCGCGCACGTCCGGCTAGGCAACTGCTGGTCGTACATCGACCGGACCGTAGCCCATTCCCGTCTCCACCCGGTATGGATCAGTTCGTCGCTCTCGTAATTTCAGCAAGTGCTGCCAAGGCTCGCTCGAAAGTCATTGTGACCGGAGCCGATAGCAGATCGACGTCATGGATTGCCAGCGGCAAGCGGGGCAGGCTGGACCTTCAGCCGATCGGCCTGCCACTTGTGGCCTTGTCGCGTCAGTTTGGAGAGAGAGGCGCCGGCTGGCTATTGGACTGGCAAATTCTCAACGACGTCCCTCCTGATCTCGGCGCCACGGTGAACTAGAAGAGCACTTACCTTGCACGTCAGAAAAATGCGCTAGGCGAAAATATATTCGCTAGGGGAAACTACCTATTGGTACACGGGCAGGCCCATCTGTAAAGTTTCGTCTAGCGCATTAATATGCGTTGGCCGAAATTTCAGTTTTACCTAACCACCACCATCCATTGCATCTTCAAAGGTCGCCATGCAAATCGGGAAACCCAGCCAGCTGCGCACGTCGATTTCGACGGCGACGCCTGACAGCATCACCGTCCGCAACCGGGATCTCTGCAGGGAGTTAATCGGACAGGTGAACCTGACCGAATTCTTTTGCCTGCTCCTGACGGGCCATCCGCCCACGGAAGTCCAGCGTCTGTTCCTCGACGCGTCCCTCGTGGCGATCGCGGAACACGGGCTGGTGCCGTCGATACAAGCCGCCCGCATGACGTTCGCGGCAGCGCCGGAAGCCTTGCAGGGCGCAGTGGCGGCGGGCCTCCTGGGATGTGGGTCCGTCGTCCTCGGCAGTTCCGAAGAGGCAGGCAGGCTCTTCGCCGGCCTGCTGGCGAAAACGCCGGAGGAGGGAACGCTCGAACAGGTGGTCGAGCGCGAAGTCTCCGCGCTACGAGTGCGGCGCGCGCCGCTGCCCGGCTTCGGGCATCCGTTGCACCAGCAGGAAGATCCGCGTGCCACGCGCCTGCTAGCCTTGGCGGACGAGCACGGCACCGCGGGAACGAACGTACGGGTGCTGCGCGCCATTGCCGCCGTGGTGCCAAAAATCTACGGCCGTGCGTTGCCGGTCAACGTATCCGGCGCGATTCCCGCCGTCCTGCTGGATGTGGGTTTTCCTCTCAAGGCGTTGAAGGGGGTGCCGCTCGTGGCGAGGAGCGTGAGCCTCGTCGCCCACCTGCTGGAGGAGAGCGTGGAGCCGATCGGTTTCGCGTTGGCCCATGCCGGCGAAAGCGCGATCGAGTATGTCGGGTGAACAGGCGTTGTATGCGACTCATCCTCCCGGCCGACAGGCACTCCCGGAACACAACGCGGCGCTTGCCGCACATGGAGTAATCGAAGTGATCAAGGTATTGCAGAACATACGCGTCATCGAACAGGGAACGTTCATTACCGGACCGGCCACGGGGATGCTGCTTGGCGACCTCGGTGCAGACGTCATCAAGGTGGAGCAGCCCGGCACCGGCGATCCTTTCAGGGCCTTTCGCGGCGGCCTGTACAGCCCGCACTTCCAGACTTACAACCGCAACAAGCGCAGCATCACGCTCAACACGAAAGACGCCGGCGACCTCGCCGCTTTCGACGAGCTCATCCGCACGGCAGACGTGTATATCCAGAACTTTCGCCCAGGCGCGGCGGCGCGTCTCAACGTCGACGAAGCGCGTCTTCGTGCGATCAATCCCCGCCTGATTTACTGCTCGATCAGCGGCTTTGGTCAGTCGGGACCGTCCGTGGGGCGCCCGGCATACGATACCGTCGCGCAGGCCGCGAGCGGATTCCTCGGTCTGCTGATCAATCCGGAGAATCCGCGCGTGGTCGGACCGGCGATCGCCGATTCGATCACGGGCTTCTACGCCGCCTATGGCATTCTTGGGGCACTGCAGGAGCGCGCGCGTACCGGTACGGGGTTGAGCGTGGAAGTGTCGATGCTCGAGGCCATGACGCACTTCAACATGGACGCGTTCACTCACTACTATTCGGCCAGCGAGGTCATGGGACCCTACAGCCGGCCGATGGTCTCGCAGTCCTATGTGATGAAATGCCGGGACGGCAAGTGGCTCGCGCTGCATATGTCGTCCCCGGAGAAATTCTGGCAGGGACTCGCTGCGGTGATCGGCAGACCCGGCTTGCTCGAGGATCCGCGCTTTTCGACCCGCGAGGGCCGTATCGACAACCAGGATGCCATGATCGAGGTCCTCGCCGGGGTCTTCGTCGAGCGCGATCGCGACGAGTGGTGCGGCCTGCTGCTTGCGCAGGATGTGCCGCATGCGCCGATGTACGACGCCAGCGAAGCGCTGGAAGACCCGCAGGCGAAGCACCTGGAACTGCTGGTGTCCGCGCGCCACGCTACGATGGGCGAATACAAGACCGTGCGCAGCCCGGTGAGCTACAACGGCGAGCGCTCGCTCGCAATCGTCCCGCCGCCGGTGCTCGGCGAACACAACGAAGAAATCCTCGGGCCTCTGCGCACGTGAGACATCCCCGCGCGCGCCGCGGATGGGGCGGGATCGAGTGACCCAGCGGCGCGGCACGGACAACAATCAGGAAACTGTCATGGCGTTGAGTGTGGAAAAAGCAGGCATTGACGAACTTTCGCAGGACCTCGAGAAAACAACTTACGGCAAGGTGTTCTGGCGCTGCGTGCCGCTGTTCTTTCTTTGCTACATGGTGTCGTACCTTGACCGCGTCAACATCGGCTTCGCGAAGCTGCAGATGCTAGGCGACCTGCAGCTCAGCGACAACGTCTACGCGCTGGGGGCGAGCATGCTGTTCTGGGGCTATGTCCTGTTCGAGATGCCAAGCAACATCGTCTTGCATAAGGTGGGGGCGCGCCGCTGGATTGCCCGCATCATGGTGACGTGGGGCCTCGTCTCGATCTTGCTGATGTATATCGGGCCGCTGGGGCGGTTCTTCCATACCGGCTCGGCGACCATGTTCTACATGCTGCGCTTCCTGTTGGGTGTCTGTGAAGCGGGCTTCTTTCCCGGCGTCGTTCTATATCTGAATAGCTGGTTCCCGTCGCACAAGCAAAACCGCGTAATGGCCGGCTTCATGGTGGCGCTGCCGCTGAGCTTGTGCATCGGCGGCCCGGTTTCGGGCTGGGTGCTGCAGAACATGCACAACACGCTCGGCTATCACGGCTGGCAGTGGATGCTGATCGTGGAAGGCTTGCCCGCCATCATTCTCGGCGTGCTGGTCTTGCTGACGCTGACGGAAACCATCGACGACGCGCATTGGCTTACATCCGAGGAAAAGTCGCTTTTGAAGCGCAACCTTTCCACGGAGAACGTGACGAAGACCCATGACTTTCGCGCCGCATTGAAAAGCCGGGGCGTGTGGATCCTGTGCGGCATTCTGCTCACCATGAACACCGGTTTCTATGGCCTGTCGTTCTGGCTGCCGTCCATTATCAGCGCCGCGGGGCTCAAGGATGCCTTTCATATCGGCTTGCTCGCGGCCGTGCCGTATGTCGCCGCCAGCATCCTGATGGTCGCGAATGCGATGCATTCGAACCGCACGGGAGAACGGCGCCTGCATGCCGCCATCCCCGCATTGCTGGCCGGTATCGCTTTGCTTCTCAGCGCGACGTTCACGCACCAACTGTCGGTGTCGATCCTGCTCATTTCGATCGCCGCGTCCGGGATCATAGTGATCATGCCGATCTTCTGGACCTTCGCCGGCCGCCTGCTGTCGGGCGCTGCCGCGGCTGCGGGACTCGCGATGATCAACTCCATCGGCAGCTTGTCCGGCATCACCGGCGCGATGATCACCAACATGGCGAAGAACGTGACCGGCGACGTCAACAGCGGTACCTACGTGCTGGGAGGATGCCTGCTGGCGTGCTGCTGCCTGATTCTTTCGATTCCACCCGCAATGGTTTCTACCACGCGACCGGATTGAGCGAGGTTCCCGGCACCCCGCTGGGGACCGCGAAAGGGAACCGGAAACCATCGTCAGTTATTTAGTAATCCTTTCAATAGACCATATTTTTCCTTTAAAAGAAGAAGTTCCATGAGACAGGTAATGAAGAGTGCCATCAAGGCGGCGTTGCTGTCGTCGACTACCCTCGCATGTTCGCTGTATGGCATGGGGACCGCATATGCGCAAAGCAACGTGACGCTGTATGGATTGATCGACGAAAGCCTCAACTACGTCAGCAACGAAGGCGGTCATAGCGCCGTCATGCAGACGTCCGGCAACGTACAGGGCAGTCGCTGGGGCATCAAGGGCACGGAAGACCTGGGTGGAGGCTACCAGGCCATCTTCACGTTGGAAAACGGCTTCGCGCTGAACACCGGGGCGCTCGGCCAAGGCGGCCTCGAGTTCGGACGCCAGGCCTTCGTCGGACTCGCGACCCCCGCTGGCACGATCACATTGGGACGGCAATACGACTTCCTGCTCTATCTGTACTCGATGACCAACCTGTACGGCGCCGGTACGTACGGTTTCCATCTGGGAGACTACGACCGCCTCGGCGGAGAACGACTCAACAACGTCATTGCCTACCAAAGCACCACGTTCTACGGATTGAAGGTCGGCGTGCTGTATGCGCCGGGCGGCCAGCCGGGTCATCTGGCGGCCGGCAGCGCGCAGAGTTACGGCATCTCGTACAGCCGCGGCAACCTGAATCTCGCCGCCGCGTACACCAGCGTGAACAATACGACCATCACCCCGGCCACGACGATCGGCGTACCCGACCTGTTCGGCACGCCGCAAAGCGGGACGATTGTCCTCGACCGGATTTCGACCGTCGCGGCGGGAGGCAGCTATCGGTTCGGGCCCGCGCTGCTGCATGGCGTGTATTCGCTCACCGACATGAAGAGCGGCAGTTCGACCGCCGTGCTGAGTACGTGGGAGGGCGGTATAACCTATTGGCTGACGCCCGCGGTATCGGTGCTGGGCGGCTACGCGTACTCGAAGCTGAATGAAGCCCGCTGGGGTCAGTACATGCTCTCGGCCAACTATTTCCTCTCGAAGCAAACTGACCTCTATGCCTTGCTCAACTACGAGCATGTGCATGGCGACAACGTCAGAGCCACGCTGTTCACGGCAACGCCTTCGAACGGTGGCAACCAGACCATCGTCAGCCTAGGCATCCGGCATCGCTTCTGACGCATCGCTGCCAGGGTTTTCTTGCGAAATGTTTTTCGTCCTGCGAAAATCAGTATAGTTAGCCCTGTTGATGACCGTCTACCTTCTTTCATGACCCAAACGCCTTCTGACCGCATTGATGAGACTCACCGGGACTTCGTGGCCGCGCTTGCGCGCGGCCTCTCGGTGATCCAGGCCTTTAGCGAAAATCAGCCGGAAATGACGTTGAGCGAGGTCGCACAGGCTGCGCAAATGAACGTTGCCACGGCCCGGCGTGCGCTGCTCACTCTGCACTCGCTGGGCTACGTCGGTATGCAGGGCAAGCGTTTCCTGTTGCTGCCAAAAGTGTTGTCGCTCGGGGTGGCATATCTGCGCTCGATGAATTTTAAGGACCTTGTCAATCCCTACCTGCAGGAAGTCGCGGACGAATATCGTGATTCCGTGTCCTTTGCGATCCTCGATGGCGACGACGTCGTCTATCTCGCCCATGTACCCAGCAAGCGCAGCATCACGCGACGGGCGTCCGTGGGATATCGGCTGCCCGCCTTCTGCACGTCGCTCGGGAGGATCTTGCTGGCGAACCAGCCACTCGACGAACAACAGGGCCTGCTGAGCCGCGCCCCATTTCCGCAATACACGCCGAAGACCCTGGTCGAGCGTGACGACCTCGCCCGGGAATTCGCGAAGGCGCTGACCGACGGCTTCGCCACCCAGCAGGACGAGATCGAAATGGGCGTGGTGTCGATCGCGGTGCCGGTCTGCGATCCGCACGGCCAGGTGATCGCGGCGATCAACTGCTCGTCCGAGACGGACCGCACGACGACGGATGATCTGATCGCCACGCGTCTGCCCATGTTGCGGGAAGCGCGGGCGCACATCGAATGGGCGATCCGCCGGGCGCCCGCGCTGGTGCATTCGATCCGCTCGTCCTAGCGCACGGCCCGAACCTGTCGACAAACGGTGCCTACCCTATGCGGGAGCTTTTTCACGCAAACTCGCGTGCTAAGTTTGCTAACAGCCTTGAGCGTTTGCCGACGTCGCGCCCCGTGCACCAGCGAGGCCCGCGAAAAAGATTGGCAGTAAGTCTGATGATAGAACGGTTGGAAATCGAAGCGTCTCGGCCAGAACGTGAGAATATGGAAGAATTCATTGTACATACGGGCCTGGTGGCTCCTCTCGACCGCGAGAACGTGGACACGGACGCGATCATTCCGAAGCAGTTCATGAAATCCATTAGGCGATCTGGCTTCGGTCCGCACGCTTTCGACCCGTGGCGTTATCTCGACCATGGTGAGCCGGGGATGGACAATTCAACGCGTCCATTGAATCGCGAATTCATCCTAAACCAGCCGCGTTATCAGGGAGCGTCAATCCTGTTGACGCGGCGCAACTTCGGTTGCGGAAGCTCCCGTGAGCACGCGCCGTGGGCGTTACAAGAATTCGGATTCCGTGCATTGGTCGGGCCGAGCTTCGCAGAAATCTTCTACAACAACTGCTTTAAAAACGGCTTATTGCCGATCGTACTGCCAGAGGTACAGATAGCGCGCCTGTTCGAACACACGCACTCAATCAGCGGGTTTCAGCTGACTATCAATCTGGAACAGCAGACCTTACGAACGTCCAACGAAGAGGAGTATCCGTTCGAAGTCGAAGCCTTCAGGAAATATTGCCTACTCAACGGCTACGACGACATCGCGCTAACTTTGCGTCATGCCAATCTGATCCGAAGCTATGAGAACAAACGGCTCGAGAGCCAAGCATGGCTCGCCAAATTTCTGACCTAGCATCCTAGTGCTAGACCCACGATAGGCGATGTGACGATAGATATCCCGTTTTAAGCGTGTCGGAGAGTCCTGCATAGTCATGACTCGATGTCGCGACCTCGTGAGCAAAGAGGCGGCATTGGCCGTTCGATAGAAAGAGGAACATGGAAAGGGGGGTGAGCTATTCCGCCGAAATGCGTCAGACATCGTAGATCGACGGAAAGTTGTCAACTCGCGATGCCCGCTGCATCGGGGCGTGCGCCACGGAGTTGACGATCTTACTTACGTAAGCAGCGAAGCAAAGTCGTCACTTCGCGTCAGTCCGCATTAAATTTGTCACTTCGCGTTCGTTCTACACCATGAATTCCGCTCGCAAGGTGGCTCTCATGGTCGATCTCCCGCGTTGCTTCGATCCGATCCAGCTGTCGCGTCCCCGTGGCGCGCACCGGTACGATGCTTTCAGTCCCAAGCTCAATCGGCGCCTGACGTTCTACGGGCGTAGCGCGTTTGAGGCATGGCTCATGATCGAATCGGATCCCGGCGTGCGAACCTTCTGCGAACGGCCTGGCGTCATGACGGTCGATGGGCACCGCTGCATCGTGGACTTCTGGTTAAGTTTCGTTGACCACGAAGGCTTGGTTCTACTATCCGACCGAACACCAGCAACTGACCGCCTGCAGAATTATCCTGACTTCGACTCCGACTCCTTCATCGTGCGGCACATCGGTGTGGCTGAACGGGCAGCCGCGCGCGTCTGGATCGGCAACTGGCAGCGCATGCTGCCCGTACTTGTCTCCGCGCGTGGCCTGGTAACGCCTTCATTGCTTAACGCGATCGAACGGTTTGTCGCGACACCTCAGCCGCTGCTCTCCGTCGAGCGCGAGTTCTCTACGGGCGACCCTGTACTCGTGCGAGCGGCCGCTTTCGAACTACTGCATCTCGGGCGCGTTCAGGCGATTGAGTTGCATACGGAAAGCCTGTCGTTGCTGACGCGCTTTGCCACGGCTCAGGCCGCATCATGAGCCGCCGCAAACCTGAATTCCAGACGCTGGATCTTGCCGCGTGGCCAGCACTCGCGTGGACCGACCTTGATGCCGCTCAGCGCGGGCGCGTCCAGAAGCATATCGACGCGATCGAGCGGTACGTTCACGGTGAGTCTGTCCAGAGTATCGAGACTATGACGGGTGTCAATCGCCGGCAACTTTATCGGCTCCTCGACAGAGCGCTTGCGTTGCACCCCGATGGGCGCATCTATGGTTTTCGTGCACTTATTGCCCACGCACGTGTGACAGAATATACGCGGGTGCGGCCCATGACCTTGCGCGGCGAGCGAGGCGGTGCTGCCGGTGCGCTTTCGCTGCTGTTTGAGCGCTATCCCCAGCTCGCCGCGTGGCTAATCCTGCAGATTAGACAGCGCCGCGTCAAACTGAATCAGGTGCCGTCCGACGACGGTCTCCGTATCCGCGTGCGTGGTTTGCAGGCGCTACATGACAGATTCCTGCAGGAGTGTCGGCAACTAGGCTTGACGGTCGCCGACTATCCTTTCAACACAGCGAACCGCGCGGTCCGTTCGCTGTCATCTCGCGTAAAGGCGGAACTTTTGCGCGGCTTCGGCACGGCAGCAGGCGCTGCCGGCGCCTCGCACCTTAAAGGGCTGCCGCGTACCGACGCGGCGACCACGCCAGCAGCTACGCGGCCTTACCAGGTTGTCGAGTTCGATGGCCACCGGCTGGACATCCGGCTCAAGGTCGTCGTTCGCGATCCGCTCGGCTTCGAGCACGAATTCGAAGTCGAGCGCGTGTGGCTACTTGTAATAATCGACGTTTGCACGCGGGTAGTGCTCGGCTATCGCCTTGTGCTGGCCCGAGAATATAGCCGTTACGATGTGATCAAGACCATCGAGAACGCGCTCGAACCCCGTCCGAGGCGCACCTTCACAATACCCGGCCTTGTCTGCGCCCCGCAGGATGGCTTCGCTTCACAGCGCCTGCCGGAGCTTGCCTACGTAAGCTGGGAGTGGATCAGGCTCGACAATGCGAAGGCGAACCTGGCAACTGAAACGCTGGCTGCCCTCTGCGAGTTTGTCGGCTGCGCCGTCAGCGCAGGACCGAAACACAGTCCCGACGAGCGCCCCTACATTGAGCGTTTCTTCGGCACAATCGCCAGTAAGCTGTCCTCGCGCTTGCCCGGTTACACCGGCTCGCATCCGCGCGATTTACGCCGGGCGCTTGCCGATCCAAAAGGTAATCTCCGTCTGTACGTGTCGCTCGACGAACTCGATGAGCTGATCGAGTATGCGGTTGGAAATTACCACGGCACCCCGCACGGTGGGTTGAACGGCGTCACGCCCCTCGAGGCGATGGAGTTTTTCGTTCGTAGCAGAGGGCAACTGCTAGCCTGGTTGCCCGAGGTGCGCCGACGCACGCTGTGCCTGATGCAATCCGCTCGACGCTGTCGCGTGCGCGGCTATCTTGCGCTGGGCGTGCGTCCTCACATCAACCTGTTTGGTGTGCGCTACACGAATGCGGTGCTCGCCTGCAGCGCACAACTGATTGGCCAATTATTGCGCATCTACATGAACGCCGACGATCTGCGCTGTGTACGCGCCTTCCTTGCCGACGGCACTGAACTTGGGGTGCTCGGGGCCCAAGGTGCCTGGCGTGTGATGCCGCATAACCTGACCTTGCGCAGGGAAATCATGAGGGCGAGGGACAGCAAGCGCGCCCGGAATACCGCTGGCGGAAACCCAATCGAAGCATATGTGCACACCAAAGTCGCCGCTGCGAAAACATCCCACAGGGCTGCCTCCGATCTCGCCCAGGCGTTGCGTCTTCTCGGCAGCGCCCCTACGGCCAAAACACCGACAGGTCCGTCGAGGCCTGAGTCGACCGGTCCTGCAGTGTCAGCAGCAAAGGAAACGACAACGGATCAAATGGTTGCCGATACCGCTCGCGCCCAGCCAGTTCGTCCGCGGAAGCTTGGTATCGGAACGGGGCAAGTTTTCTGAACGGGCCGTATGCACAGGAGGCAGTCATGTCGCTTCACATTCCGCGGCCGATCGATCAGTCACTGCATCCGCTCGTCACCGGCAATTACCGTATAGCTACACCGGCAATCGAATCGTTCTATGAACTTGTCGTAAGTTGCCTTCGCTACCGCGTCATGGGAGCGCTCATCTATGGCGCTCCTCGGATTGGCAAGACCCGCTCGATTGAATATGTCCGTTTGCTGCTGGCCCATGAGTACCCGAAAGTGACGAGTTATCACGCGCAATGCGAGCACAAGCCGCGGCATGCGGAGGGGCCATTTTTCGCAAATCTGCTGGAAGCTGTCGGCGATCATGATCCGAACGCAGGCACGAATCCCGCCAAACGCATGCGTCTCTCGCTACGCATCCGCGAAGCGGCTGCCCGCGCTGGCAGCGGTACGGTCCTGCTGTTTTGCGACGAAGCGCAGCGCTACAACGAGAACGAGTACGAATGGCTGCGGGATGTGCACGACGCGCTGGACCGCCAGCAGATCAAGCTATTCACGTTCCTCGTCGGTCAGCAGGAGTTGCTGGCGCAGAAGACTGCGCTGCAAATCGCCGGTAAGACGCAAATTGTTGCACGTCTGATGGTCGAAGAGCTTGCGTTTCATGGCATCCGTAACGCCGAAGATGTTGCCACGTGTCTGAACGGATACGATCAGACCGCCTATCCCGAAGGCACGCAGTGGAGCTTCACAAGATTCTATATGCCACAGGCGTTCGATGCAGGTTATCGACTCGTGAGCGATGCGGACTTGCTGTGGGATGCTTTTGAGGGTGCGCATCACAAGGCAAGCCTGCCGGGCCGTCTCGAAATCCCGATGGAATCGTTCGCTCGTGCGGTCGAGGTTGTGCTCAAGGATAGCGAACTGATGGATGCTCCGGGATATTGCCCGGATCAATCATTATGGGCTCACGCGGTTCGTCGCTCCGGATATGTCCAGTCCCGTCATGCTACCGGCCGTGTACTCGTTCACGCGTGATATGCTCAGGGCGCCGCGCTTTCCAATCCTCACACTTGACGAGCGAAAACTGACTCCTGCATTGGGCTTCATCTTCGATGTCAGGTGGTTACTGCCAGGCGAATCGATGGTCTCGATCTTGTGGAAGTTCGCTCGGACCAACGGGCTTCCCGGCCACACGCTCGTGCAGTTGATGGGAGCAGACGTCGACCCTTATGCGGGCGTAGAGCCGATGCGCGATGTCGTCGACGTGAAGCGCCTGCGGCGAATGCTGTGCCTGCCCGCGAAGGTGTTGCGCGCGTCGCTCCTTGACGCTGGTCAACGAGGGCGGCACCACCCAACCTTTCGATATTGCCGTCAGTGTACGGCGAGTGGCCATCACAGCGTGACGTATCAGATGTTCAGTGAGAACCGCTGCCCCGCGCACGAACGGATGCTGGAGACGGAATGCCGACATTGTAGACGCGAAACACCATACATCCTGAGCGCTAATCTCATAGGTTCGCCGTATCGTTGTGCATGGTGCGGCACGCCTTACGGCACAAGATTACCTCCAGTCCTTTCGACTAGGCCAGCCATGCGCAAAGAACATTGAATTGCCATCCCGCGGCATTTCCATAATCGCATGGCGGGTAGCTTCTGCCTCGGCGGTAAGGAACGCGATGTCTAGCTCGCGCGGGCGGACCACGTCTGTTCGCACACGAAACACGAGCGCGCAATTCGCCCTTTGGGTCGGGTTTTCGCTCGTCACCGCGCACTGGCCGCCACCATCGTTACGTCGGACCGGGAGGTGACAACTTTGCTTCGCCAACGGTGACGACTTTGCTTCGCTCTACGCTGGCAGGAGCGCGGTGGCCGCCGTTTGTTGACACATTTATTTCGTGAACGTGTTGCCCTGCCCATCAAGGCGCTGGCGGAACAGTAGCCGGTGCAAACCGCGGATTGACACATTTATAGTCGCGACGGTGACAGATTTATTGCGTTCTACGTCCGACGAGTGCGGCGCATGACATCGGTAGCAAACCCACAGACGTTGTATCCGAAGCGTCATTACCGGAACCGTCTTGACCCGCAGCCACGACGACGAAGGATCAGGGTCTTATGAATCAGCATCGCGTTACCCGGAGGAAGGGCGGTGAGGCCAAAATCATGATCACTCTGCCAGAATTGCGCAAAGACTATGCGCGCGGATCGCTCGACGAGCGCAGCGTCGACCCGGATCCGGTCCGCCAGTTCCAACGCTGGATGCTGCAGGCGCTTGCTTCGCAATTGCCCGAGCCAAATGCGATGACGGTGGCTACTGTCTATAGTGAAGGCTGCCCCTCGGCGCGTGTTCTCCTCCTCAAGGGCTTCGACGAGCGCGGCTTTCTTCACCAATTACGAAAGCCGCAAGGGGCAAGAGCTTGCCGCCAACCCGCGCGCTTGCCTGCTCTTCTATTGGACCGAGCTCGAACGTCAGGTCCGCGTCACGGGCGTCATTGCGAAGACGAGTCCGGAAGAGAGCGACGCGTATTTTGCAGCGCGCCCGCTCGGCTCGCGCATCGGCGCCTGGGCATCCGAGCAGAGCCGCGAGATCGCCGGCCGGGCCGAACTTGAGGCCCGCGCGCGAGCATTTGCCGAGCGCTTTGATGAGCACCCGCCGCGCCCGCCGCACTGGGGAGGCTACCGGCTCGTTCCGGAAACCGTCGAATTCTGGCAGGGACGGCCATCGCGACTGCACGATCGCCTCCTTTATGCACGCGAGACCGACGGCAGTTGGCACATCTCCCGGCTTTCA
Source organism: Paraburkholderia sp. IMGN_8 (assembly GCF_038050405.1). Taxonomy (NCBI): domain Bacteria; kingdom Pseudomonadati; phylum Pseudomonadota; class Betaproteobacteria; order Burkholderiales; family Burkholderiaceae; genus Paraburkholderia; species Paraburkholderia sp. IMGN_8. Next base: position 900,135 of record NZ_CP150901.1, read on the forward strand.
CCTTAATGACGGAACTACTCCAACAGACTCATTGATCACCTGCCGTACAGAGTTGGTCGTCGCAATGTACTTGCGCTTGTGCCGAGCGCGAATTCCATGCATGTGCCATGAGATTGCGAATACGCTGTTTGTCTACGCGCACGGCCCCGTGGTGCAAGTAGCTCCTTCCACGTACGTGGCCAGCCGTCAGTGCCACTCCGCCGGAGGCTATGCTCAAGCACTATGCCGCCTAAAATTCAAGATAGCGTACGACACATGCTCGGCCATTTCAATCACGTTACGGATCATTTGATGCTCCTCAACATCCAGGGTGTCGAAATGAAAAATTACCAAATCGCGCAGCGTCGACGACAGGCGCTCGATCAGAGGCAGCGTAGCTCTAACGATTGGCCAGGTATACATCAGGTATGCAAGTGGAACAACGCTCCTTCTTTCGCACCATCGATCAAAGAGGACCATGCAGACAGAGTCGATTTCGGTAGCAAGGTGCAGTTGCTCGTCAATAGCAATGGCCATGTGGGGTTCCCGACGCATAAGGTTCGTGTTATTAACTTGAATTAATTTGAATACTCGCCGTCAGAAATATTGACGTCGCCTGGATGTTGACGAACGAACGGACCAGCGCGGAATCCCTCCCCGCTTCGGCAAATTCGGCGCTCACACGTTCTTCTCTCTTCTCGCCCTTTTGTGGCGGCCTGCGCGGGTTTGCGAGTGTGTCTGGCGTGGCTCGACACCAGCTCGTCCAGATTCAACTCCTGCGCATATTCGGGCAAGGTGCGGCCACTCGGATGAGGACCTGACGCAGCGACTTCTTGTGACGCGCCATCAGTTTCTCAAGCAGATCCATAAACGATTCATCCTTCAGCGCACCCGTATAGGTGACGAACCAGAAGGCGCCCTTGGCATGGTGCCGCCGCCACACTGATGCTCTGACGTTGGTCCATAGCGCGCGCCCAATACAGGTACGGGTGGAAGCGTCAATCGACGTTCGTCTGTGGGCTGCACACAACGCCGTCGGAACGATAGCCGCTGAAGCAACTGCGCATCTTGATATCTGTCAGGAATATGTCAAGAAGACGTGCGCGAAGTCCGCTTGATTCAGATCAAGGCGAGAGGAATTTGTCGCTGATACTTTCAGCGCCATCTTAAGAAGACGCTAAAAGCGGTTCACGTCAATTCATGGTACATCACACGTTGGATGTCGAAATTGGGCGACTCGTATCGGGGTCGATGCTCGAGTGCCCGCCCCGCACGCCCATCAAGGACGCTGCCAAGCGGATGGCAGAGCAACGATGTAGCGCGATGGTTGTGGTGGACGGCCAACAAGCCATCGGCATATGGACCGAGCATGATGCCCTGGCTCTCGCGGACGATCCCAGCGTTCTGTTTCAGCCAATCGACTCGGTGATGAGTCACCCGGTCCTGTCGTTATCGGAGCACACTCGTCTCGGCGATGCCGCCGTGCATTTCAGGAGCGAAGACATTCGTCATTGCCTGGTCGTTGATGATCAGGGACGCTCGCTCGGCATTCTGACGCAGACCGACCTCGTCATGAGTCAAGGCGCCGAGTTTTTCCTTCGGATGAAATCCATTGAATCCGTAAAGGTTTCGGTGCCCGTTCTGGTAAGTCACAATCTGTACGTGAACGAGGCGATGCGGCTCATGCGGTCGCAGCGTCTGAGTGCGATCGTTGTCAAATATCCAGAGGGCCTACACGGCATTCTGACTGAGCGCGACATCGTTCGACTTGTAGCGAGCGGTGCGTTGCTCGGTACGGTGGGTACCTATGCAAGCCGTCCGCTGCGTTCGTTGCGGAATGCGCAGAGTCTTTACGCCGCGCGGCAGTTTCTGGTGGAGCACCGTATGCGACATGTCGGCGTGGTCGACAGCCAGGATTCCCTCATTGGCGTACTGGGTCTGGCGGACATTCTGAACGACATCGAATATGAATACGTTCACGAGTTGCAAACGGCACTTCGCGAGCGCGACGATGCATTGTTCGAATCGCGCTACAACTTGCGGCTTGCCGACCGGGTGGTCGAATCGTCGCTGGACGGTGTGATGGTCACCGATCTGCAGGGGAACATCGAGAGAGTCAATCCCGCCTTTACCAGATTAACAGGCTACACGAAGGCGGAGGCAGTTGGCCGAAACGCCAGATTGCTGAGTTCTGGACGCCAGTCGCCTGCTTTTTATCGTGAGCTCTGGAAATGCCTGCGCGAAAGAGGACATTGGAAAGGGGAGATATGGAATCGCAGGAAAAGCGGCGAAATCTACCTCGAATACCTTTCGATATCTGGCATATGCGATGAGGACGGACGATGCTCCAACTACGCGGCGATCTTCTCGGACATAACAGGGCGTCGGCTTGCTGAAGAACGTCTTAGCTATCTTGCCACACATGACGCGCTCACCGGGTTGCCCAATCGAACATTGTTCAGCGAACGCCTAAACCACGCGATGGTCAGAGCGCAGCGCACATCAAAGCGGGCCGCGGTCATGTTCCTCGATCTTGACCGCTTCAAGCTGATCAACGACACGCTGGGTCACGGGATCGGCGACGAAACACTGAGAGTCATTGCGGAGCGACTGAAGCGCGCCGTACGGGAGACCGATACGGTCGCCCGCCTGGGCGGAGACGAATTTACGATTGTCGCCGAAGACATAGAGGACGTCCGCCATGTCGGGCAGATCGCGCAGTCGCTCCTGACCTCCGTAGGCCAGCCGATCGACGTCGGCGCACAACTGGTGTTTGTCACGCCGAGCATCGGAATCAGCTTGTATCCCGATGACGGGACTGATCCGAAACAGTTGCTCATGCAGGCGGATCAAGCGATGTATGAGGCAAAGGAAGTTGGTAAGAACAATTTCCAGTTCTTTGCGACCCCGATGACCTCATCCGCGATGGAGCGGATTGTGCTTGAGAGCGAACTGCACAACGCCCTGGAGAACAATGAGTTCCATCTGCATTACCAACCCGAGTACGACGTGCAGACCGGCGCCATCACAAGCGTCGAAGCGTTGATCCGATGGCAGCATCCTAAGCGAGGCCTCATTTCCCCCGATCAGTTCATTCCGGTTGCGGAAGAGTCTGCGTTGATCGTTCCAATCGGTGGATGGGTGCTGCGCGAAGCGTGTCGCCAGGCACGTACATGGCTTGATGAAGGATTCGACTTCGGACGAATCGCAGTCAACCTCTCAGGAAAGCAATGCCGGCACGATGGCTTTCTGCATGAGGTTGCATGTGTCTTGAGCGATACCGGATTGCCTGCCCGACGCCTTCAATTCGAACTCGTTGAGAGCATGGCCATGACGGGCCGTGAAGACACAGGAGCGCTGCTGCGAGAACTGGCGGGGCGCGGCATCAGTCTGGCGATTGATGATTTCGGCACCGGGTACTCAGCATTCGCGTATTTGCAGACGCTACCGGTGGATACGCTCAAGGTTGATCGGTCGTTTCTGGCCCAGATAGGGCCAGAAACGACCGATGGCGCGATCGTGCGGGCGATCGTCGCGATGGCGAAAGCCCTCGGCATCACTGTTGTGGCCGAGGGGGTCGAGCAGGAGTCGCAGATGCAATTCCTGCGCGAGATCGGTTGCGACCGGGCGCAAGGTTACCTGTTGACTCGGCCGGCCCCCGCGCACCAGATGCAACGAACAGCACTTGGCGTTCGGTGCGGTCTCCATGTCGAGCATCAATACCAGTTTCGGCAAACGAACGACACGCTAGCAACCGCTACCGAACAGGCTTAAGACATGCGCGAGAATCTACCAGTCACTGACGAAGAATATGTGTTGTCTGAACGAGACGTCATCATCACCCGTACCGACGTCTCAGGCCGCATTGTGTACGCCAATGAAGCCTTTCTGAGGAGCAGCGGCTATCAGCGCGGGGAGGTGATGGGCGAGCCCCAGAACATCGTTCGACACCCGGACATGCCTGTCGAGGCATTTCGCGATTTGTGGGCAACCATCGGCAGGAACCAGCCCTGGACTGGAGTTGTCAAGAACCGCCGCAAAACCGGCGGGTTTTATTGGGTTCTCGCAAATGTCACACCCGTTTTGGAGCGTGGCCAGAAAGTGGGGTACATGTCGGTACGGACCAAGCCGTCAAAGGAACAGATCGCCAAAGCAATGCGTCTGTATGGAACGTTGAGCGCTTCAGGACGCAAAAGGCTGCGATTATCCGGCGGCGATGTCAGGCGGGCGGGAGTCGGCGGAAGGGTGGATCGGTTGCTCCGCTTGCCTGTCGATCTGCGTCTTTGGGTCGTTATAGCGGTGCTGATTGCGGTGTTCCTGTTGCAGGCATTCAGCGTGCATCGTCCGCTGCTGCCGGGCATTTCCCAGCTATGGCAAGCATGGTTGCTTGGAGGTCTGGGCATGGGGATCGCGAGTGCATGCGGCGTTTATCTGACGCGGAACGTACTCACCCCGTTGAAAGTGCTTAATGGCAGCGCACTCAATGTGTTAAGCGGTCACATTCAGGAATTGTTTCCAGAACGAGGTGACGCGCAGACCAGGCTGCTTGGCAGAATGCTCAATCAGATGAACGCAAAGCTGGTTGGTGTCCTGATCGATGCGAAGATCTCGATCGATGTAATTCGCGATGCGACTCAGGAGTTCGCCAATGGGAACGCTGACCTTGCCAATCGGACGGACGAGCAGGCGAGCGCGATTGAGCAAACGACCGCGAGCCTCGCTGAAATTACCGAAACTGCGGAGCACAACGCACTCGGCGCCGAGCGCGCAAACGCCACCGGGCAGAAGACCGCTGAATCCGCAGAAGTGGCCGCACAGGAGGTGCACAGAACCGTGGAGGTGATGGCGCATGTAGGTGAACGCTCGCGCAAGATCGCTGAGATCACATCTGTGATCGATGCGATCGCATTCCAGACGAACATCATCGCGCTCAACGCATCGGTGGAGGCAGCCCGGGCTGGCCAGTACGGCCGCGGGTTCGCCGTGGTGGCCACCGAAGTTCGTAGTCTTGCGCAAAGGGCGGCCGGCGCGGCGAAGGAAATCAAGACGTTGATTGAGAGTTCCCTTGATACGGTGACGGTGGCCGCGCAAGCAGCCGCCCGCGCCGGCGAGACCATGAGCACCGTGGAGCAGGCCGTTACGCGATTGACTCACACGCTGCACGACATTGCGCTTGCGAGCCGGGGGCAGAGCGCGCAGATCACGCAAATCAACGATGCGGTCGGGCAGGTAGCGGAACTCACGCAGCGCAATGCTGCTCTTGTCGAGCAATCTGCGGCGGCTTCGACTGATCTGCAGCAGCAGACTCAATCGCTCGAGGCCACGGTGAGCATTTTCAACCTCCGCAGCGAATCGTAACTCGACGGCGTGCGTGACATCACCTCGTCAAGGCTCAACGGGAATAGCGTGCAGCAGTCCGCGGAGGGGTGGACCACGCAGCACGGCTTATCGATCGGCGCGTCAAGACCTCGTTACATCAATCATGGTGGCGGCGAGTAATTCGGACTATCGGTTCTGATCTGGCGACGAGAGCTTACCGTCGAGCGTTGCGCGGTAAGGTAGGGCGGAGGGACACGGCATTCGTTGAGGACGATTGTCACTCGGATTGCCGCAGCCGGAGTTAGCACCGATGTTGGACATCCTTTAACGATAATCATGAAAAGCATTTCAGACGTCATATTGTCACGCCTGACTGACCTCATTCCGGGAGAACTGGAACAGACGGAATTCCGATGGTTGACACTACCCCATCAGCATCCGGTCCTGTTGACGCGTCGACGGGCAACCATGATCGTTAACCGCGTCCGTCTGCTTGCCTTTCTGTTCGCCGTACTGACGCCGCTATGGAGCAGTGTCGACCTGATTGTCTTTCCCTTCCCGCTGTGGCTCAGCCTCGCGCTGCTTCGCCTGGTTGCCTGCGGTACCTTCGCCAGCCTGTTGCTGTACCGCCCGAATGGCAGCCTGTTCGACGCGTATCGCGCCATGGCGCTGCTCTTTGCGATCCCTACCGTTTTTTATGTCGCCTCGTATGTGCTACTTGGCCGCTACCAGCTCACGGGAATATCGGCGGCCATCAGTGCCGGTTATGCATTCCTGCCTTTCGTACTGCTTTCCGGGTTGTCCATCTTTCCCCTGACGCTGCTCGAGACCCTGATGTTCGCGGGTCCAATCCTGATCGCCCATGCTATTGCCGGCTCACTACGATGGACAACCGTGGACTGGCCGTCGTTTGCCGGCTCTTTCTGGTTGCAGGTGCTGATCACTGGCGTGTCCGCATTGGCGGACATGAGCCAGCTGGCGTTCATGATCGTGCTGGTGCGGCAGGCAGTCCGGGACCCCCTGACCGGCGCCTTCTCGCGCAGCAGTGGCGAAGAAGTGCTGGCGCTGCAATTCAGCCTTGCCTCTCGCAGCAGCGCAAGACTGTCCGTCGCCTTCATCGATCTCGATCATTTCAAGAACATAAACGACCGGTACGGTCACGAAGCGGGCGACAAGGTACTGGTCAACATGACCTGCATCGTTAGGCACAACCTGCGACACGGCGACGTGCTGGCCCGCTGGGGTGGTGAGGAGTTTCTCGTGATCATGCCCAACACCGAACTGGTACAGGCGGAAGCTGCGCTGGCGCGCCTGAGCAACATAGGTTTTGGCCTGAACCCCGACCATACCCCGGTAACCGCCAGCGTCGGCATTGCCGAACTGATGGCTGATCAGGCCAGCGACTGGAAGTTCCTGGTCGATATGGCTGACCGGCGGATGTATCGCGCCAAACAGCGCGGTCGCGACCAGGTGTGCAGCCGGGACGAACAGGGTGCCACGGACTGTTGCACCGATCTGCGCGGGATGGCAGACATTCCGAATGAGGCTGAAATTGAACAATGCTGACGAGGTGCTGGATGAGATTGCCGGGCTCATGGCCGCTAACACCACGAAAACGTTTGTTCTTTGCGCGCGGGCGATGGTGCTGGCCACGTTTCTAAAGGCCGTCCTGCCTCACCTCACGACGTTGCAGCGCGCCGAGGTCACCTGGTCATTTCGACAGGGCATTGAAGAGGCCATGTCGTTGATGGACGATCTGGCGTTGCCCGCCGAATATCAATCTGCACTGCTCGAACTCACCAATGCCATTCTCGCCTCATTGGGTCAGGAACCGACCAGGCGTCAATAACCTCAGCCGCATCATTTTGTCCTGCGTGCGGATCGAGAAGCCGGACCGTGTCGGCGTGGCATTTCATGCTGTCGTCACGACCTCCGCTTCGCGCAACTGCAATCGCAGAAGGTGCGGCGCCTGCCCGGCTGGCGTTGACGGTACCTTAACAGAAAGGGGAGTGTTCAAAGTTGAAGGCAAGAGTACCTTCGCCGGCCCCCACCGACGGTCAACTGGCGTCGAACAGTAAAGCGGCCACACCGGAATGTGTCTACCTCGGGCGGCAGCCGATTCTTGACCGCAGCGGAGCGTTGATCGCGTTCGAACTGCTCTTCCGCGCCGGGACCGCCAATATCGCCCAGGTCACGGATGAGGCCGATGCCACCGCGCAGGTCATCGCGAGACTCGTCGGCGACATCGGCCTCCGCGCTGCGCTGGGCGAACACACCGCCTATGTGAACGTCGACCGGACGGCGCTGACGTCCGACCTTGTCCGGCTGTTGCCGCCTGAGCGCTTCGTGCTCGAAATTCTCGAAACGGTAACGTTCGACGAGGCACTCTTCAGGCGCTGCAACGACCTGCGGCGCGCGGGTTTCCGGCTCGCACTGGATGATGTTTCCGAGGTGTCCCCGCGTTTGCTCGCGTTTCTGCCGTGCGTCGATATCGTCAAGATCGACTTGATGGAATGCCCGCGCGAGCGTCTTGCCGAAATGGCCGGCGCCGTCATGCTGCACGGAAAGGTGACGATCGCCGAGAAAGTTGAAACACCGGAAGACCATGACGCCGCCATGCGCGCCGGCTTCGAACTGTTTCAGGGCTACCACTTTGCGAAACCGCAGGTGCTGACATCGCGGCGTATCACGCCATCGCGCGACGCGCTGCTGCGCATGCTGGTGCTGCTGAGCGGCGAACCGTGGATTGTCGAACTCGAAGCTGAACTCAAGCGGATTCCGAACCTCGTCATTCAACTGTTGCGTCTGCTCAGTTCAAGCGCGGTTGGGCTTCCCCGAACAATTTCGTCACTGCGCGAAGCGATCATGGTAGTGGGCACGCGGCAAATCACGCGCTGGACCCAGTTGCTCCTGTTTGCAGATGGCCATCTCGGCACGCTGCGCTCCGATCCCCTGACGCGGCTATGTGCCACGCGCGCGCGATTCATGGAACTTGCCGCGGGCCGGCTGCGGCTCGATGACGATCGGTTTGCCGATACGGCGTTCATGACTGGCGTGTTCTCGCTGGTTCATGTGCTGTTCGGCACGGCGATCGAGGACAGCGTGTCCACGCTGCCGATTCACACCGATATCCGACGCGCACTTCTCGAACGGCATGGCGGGTTGGGGTTGCTGTTGAACGCCACCGAGGCGGCCGAATCGGGGGACCTCATGGCAATCCGCGCGGCGTGCGAGGCACTGCCCGGATTTATCCCCAACGACCTGACCATGCTCGGGCTTGCCGCCGCCGCCTGGTACGACGATCAGGTGCAGGGCCACCTGGACGCTGCGAGCCTCGGGCCTGGGCGTGCCCCTGCCGGGCAAAAAAAGCAGCCCAGACCTGATGGCTCCTGAGACTGCCGCAGCCCCGGTTTCCTGAGTGGAATCATACGTAGGGTAGAATTCAAAGATGTTGATCTGGGTGATTGCCCACGCGCGCTCAACGATTAGTACAAAGTTGATTCTTGCAATATTCTGGACTCCCACTGCGGAGCAATTCCAGTGGTTGCTGGTGCACCATGTTTGCGCCGGTGTTGTGGAACGCGTCTGGATTTGTAACGCCGGCATGTAACTTTGCCTCAAATCACATGCATGTGTGGCCGCTGGTGCTGGCAACGACCGCTTTCAAGGCGACCGGGTCGATCACTGAATGTTCGTGTCAGGTCGAAAGCGCCTCTTCATATCATTCGGAACCAGACATTTAGGAATGTCGATAATCGAGAGGGGGGCGTTAACGTTCCCGGGAGATCGTTTCGGCACCCTTGTAGACCGCCAGCGCCCGAACCAATTGCTGCGTTCTTGCTTCAAGACTGTCGGCCACCGCGGCCGATTCTTGCACCAACCCCGCATTCTGCTGCGTCATCTGATCGAGCTGGGTGACGGCGACGTTGACCTGGCTGATTCCGTTCGACTGCTCCTTCGTGGCAGAACTGATTTCGCTAATCAGATCCGTCACGCGAGCAACCTGCGTCATGATGTCCTTCATCGCCGCTCCCGCATTATTAACAAGTTCGCTGCCAGCTTCGGTGGTCTGTACGTTGTCTTTTATCAGGCCCGCTATTTCCTTCGCCGCACTGGCGCAGCGTTGCGCGAGCGTGCGAACTTCGCCAGCCACTACCGCGAAGCCTCTACCCTGTTCACCGGCACGCGCTGCTTCGACTGCCGCGTTGAGAGCCAGGATATTAGTCTGAAACGCAATACCGTCGATCACGCCGATGATCTCGCTGATCCTTTTGCTGGCTGCAGTAATCGCAGCCATCGTATCAACCACTTCTCCAACCACGACACCGCCCGTCGCGGCAGCTTCGCTTGTCAAACCGGCGAGCAGGCTCGCCTGCGCAGCGGTGTCGGCATAGTTCTTGACTGTCGCCGTCATCTGTTCCATCGATGCCGCGGTTTCCTCGAGGCTCGCCGCAGCCTGTTCACTGCGTACGCTAAGATCGTTGTTGTCAGCAACGATTTCGCCGCTCGCAGTCTGTAGCCCAGAAAGCTGCTCGCTCACGTCGTCAACCGGCGAGCGCAAGTTCAGTCCGGACTGATTGACCGCCCGCAGGATCATCCCGATTTCATCCACTCGGTTCAGCTGAACGTTTTCGCCGGGCTGGCCCGCCGCGACCGCAAGCGCCTGCTTTAGTACGCGTCGTAGCGGGTTCGAAACCTGTGCCTCGAGCCAGAATGTAGTCAGCAGCGAGATCACTGCTGCCACCCCAGCAAACCCGCCTAACATCGCGCCACGCAGACCGAACGAAAAAGCGCACGCCGCAATCAGCGCGAGCAATGACAACAGACCAGCGCGAATGCGCCACCGTACCGACATCGTCTGCAGCAGCGACATTCACGCAAACAGTCTGGTGCGGACGATCAAGCCTTGATGAAACCTTCGGCCGCCAGCCCTGTTGTCCTGGAACTCGCGATAAATCTTTTCGGTGGCCGCGACCTCGTCGCGGCTGGGCTTGGTGCGCACCGACATGTATCCGACCAATTGCCCGTTGCGGACCACGGGCGTCGCGTTGGCCCGTACCCAGTAGTGGTCACCGTTTTTTCGCCGGTTCTTCACCAACGCGATCCAGGACAGGCCGGCTTTGAGCGTTGCCCACATGTCCGCAAAAGCCTGCGAGGGCATGTCCGGGTGCCGCACGAGATTGTGAGGTTGCCCTAATATCTCATCGCTGTCGAATCCGCTCGCCTGGACGAACGCGGCATTCGCGGAAGTGATGTGGCTCTGCGCGTCGGTCGTTGACATGAGCGTCGCGTCTTGCGGGAAATCGTACTCGTGCTGTGTGACGGGCAAATTAGCGCGCATGACGTGGATGAGCCTTGTAATAAGATATTCCAGCGAGACACAAGAGGCCGAGGATGAGCGGCAATCAGAGCCTCTGGGGAAGAGACCGCTTACTGTGTCTGAGAACCTCTCTCAGTTACAGCAACGAGCAAGTGCTAAGCAAAGTTCTGACCGAAATACCTTGGGAGCTGCCATTAGAGTCGTGCCGGGTCGAAGAGCCGAAGTGGGTGGCGGACGATTAGCGCTGCCGTCGTCGGGGTTCGACTTTGCGAGACGCCGCGTTCGACAACGGCACCCACGCCGAAACCAAATTTTTTTCCTGATCAACGCCTTAAACCTTTTTTGGCGAAATTTCATGAATCCCCGGCCGGCCCTCATGACGGTTTCAGGTGTCTTTATCTATGCCTAAGTATAGATTCGAATGTCTCTGATGACAATATAGTCAGAAATGGGCGTAATGTCAGGAAAGGCGAATGCTCGAAGCCGGACAAACAGATAGACAGATGGAGTGACAGTGGAGACAGGAGCAAAAACCAGTATCGGGTCGTCCAGTCTTCGGGATCTGGTTCAGCCGTCGGCGAGTGGACTGCTCCAGGCAGTCGAGGTGCTGGTCGTCGGATTCGGCCCGGTGGTTCAGCCACCGTCAATCTGCTGGCACGGCACGGATAGTGGGCCTCAGATCAAGGAGCGCGCGGATTCAGGGATTGCAGTCATGCTGCCGAAGCCCACGACATCAGGCGCGAATTCCCATGGCCGATTCGACCGGGCAGACTTTATCTACGACGGCTGGTGGCCGGCTGTACATGGCTTTTGAACTGGGCGAGAAGAGCTGGAAGCTCTCACTGGGTGATGGCCGACGTGCGCCGAGCCGCTGTACGGTAGGCGCAGGCGACACCACAGCGGTCCTCACCGCCATCGCGAACGCCAGGGCGCGCTGTTACCTCGGCGCCGACACACCCGTCTACAGCTGCTATGAGGCTGGCCGCGACGGCTTCTGGCTGCACCGCTGGCTGGCTCAACAGGGCATTGTGGAGCGTGGTGGATTCAGCCAGTATCGAGGTGAACCGGCGGGCCCGTCGCGCGAAGACGGACCGGCTCGACAGCGACAAGCTGATGTCCGTGCTCATACGTTATCTCACCGGCGAGCGGCGGGTGTGGGCGATGGCGCGCATCCCGACGCCTGAGCAGGAAGACGACCGGCGCCTGCACCGCGAGCTCGAACGCCTGCGGCAGGAACGTACCGCGCATACCAACCGGATGCGCTCCCTGCTTGTGCTGCCCAATCTTCGGGTCAGATATGTCGGTGACCGGATCTGGACTCACTGGTGGGCCCGGCAGCGCGAGCTGCTGGCGCCCGGTCTGCGCGCCGAGATTGATCGCGAATGTGAGCGGCTCGCGCTGGTGCGCCAACAGATCCGCCTGCTCGAAGCGCAGCAGGACCAGCAGGTGCGCAGTGGCGCGCACCCCGGCATGGCGTTGCTGGCACAGCTTGCGGGCATCGGTACCGGCAGCGCGCGTTGCAATTCTGATGAGTCAATGCGCTACGGAGTCCGGCATGTCGGTGCGTTGCGCAACTTTGCATCATTAGGTCGTCACCTTCCGCGTACAGCACCTCCAGTTGCATATCGAAGGTCTGCGCCGCCATTGCCATGAATCGGGAGACCAGTTGCCAATGCTGTCCCGCACCGCGTTGCACAGCCTCGCTAGGGTCGAGGAACACCATGCGCGGCGAGCGCCTCGCGGCAAAAACCCGGCTGGACACGCCGGTCAGGCCGGCATACGCGCAGGTGAGCAACGCTTGCCGACGATTCACCCGATTGCCGCCAAGGCGGCCGGTTGCGCGCCGTGCGAGGAACGCGGTTACGCGACGGACGCGGCAGGACGCATTCTACGAGCCACGCCGGCGTTGGCAATATTCACCCTGGGATTGATTGGCTTTCGAGACGGCGTCCAATAGTTTTTGCAGGCAGTTTTCCCATGCTGCGGCGAAACGACGCAATCCGCTGAACTCCATCGTTCGGTCATTGACTGGGTTTATAATGAGAATAAGGTCATAAATGATACAGTTGTCAAATAAAGGATTGTCTGTGCTTGGTGCCGCCCGGAATGTCGGCATCTAGGCTTCTCTGCGCAACCAGGCAACGGAATGAGCAGTTGTGCCAGGTTAAGTCGCTTCGCTTAAGGAGATTCATGAGATGGACCAGGTTACACAGCCGACACGCAATCACGAGATCGCATTGAAAATCCTGCGCCTGTTGCACAATCGCCTGGAAGATGCCCGGCAACGGTTCGGGCAGAGGACGAGCGACGCAATCAAGGGGGGCGATGGCACGTCCGCGGCCGCGATTCCCAACCCGGCGCAGTTCACACCATGGGGTGCCTGGCACTATGCGGTCGATTTCGCGCAGCGCTCCGTCCTGTTCTGGGATGCCTTGCGTCAACGCGGCAACGAGTTCATCGAGCGCAACAAGGCCGGGATCAAGCCCGCGTTGCATTTCGACTATGACGTAGTGCTCGACGCCAGGCACTTTGAGCGGCCCGTCAACTACGCTCTGCTGTCGATCCGGCCGCCGGAGGGTGTCTTCGTCGACGTGAAGAAGCGCCCGTATCTGATCATCGATCCGCGCGCTGGGCACGGTCCCGGCATCGGCGGCTTCAAGGACGATTCGCAGGTCGGCGTTGCCCTGCGCGCGGGTCATCCGGTCTATTTCGTCGTGTTCTTCCAGGAGCCAGAGCCCAGCCAGACCCTGCTCGACGTGTGCGCGGCCGAGCAGCAGTTCGTACGGAAGGTACGCGAACTGCATCCAGACAGCCCGAAGCCCGCAATCGTCGGAAACTGCCAGGGCGGATGGGCCGCGATGATGCTTGCCAGTTCGTCGCCCGACGACACCGGTCCCATCCTGGTCAACGGCGCGCCCATGTCTTACTGGAGCGGGGCGTGGAGCGAGAGTGAGGCGCCCAATCCGATGCGTTATGCCGGAGGCATTCTGGGCGGCACGTGGCTCTCGTCCCTGTCGGCCGATCTTGGCAACGGCAAGTTCGACGGCGCGCATCTCGTGAACAACTTCGAGTATCTGAACCCCGCCAACACGTTCTGGGACAAGTACTACAACGTGTTCGCCAACATCGATACGGAACCTGCGCGCTTTATCGAGTTCGAGCGGTGGTGGGGCAGCTACTACCTGATGAACCGGGAAGAGATCGAGTGGATCACCCGTAACCTTTTTATCGGCAACAAGCTGTGGTCCGGCGAAGTGTCCGGCCCGTCGGGCAAGTCCTTCGATCTGCGCGCCATCCGTTCGCCCATCATCCTTTTCGCGTCGATGGGCGACAACATCACGCCGCCGCAACAGGCGTTCAACTGGGTCGCTGACATGTACAGCAGCACCGAGGAGATCAAGGCGCGCGGCCAGGTCATCGTCGCCCTGATGCATGAGGACGTCGGCCATCTCGGCATCTTCGTTTCTGGCAAGGTGGCGAAGAAGGAATACACGCAGATCTTCAACGTGCTGGAGACAATCGAGACGCTTGCGCCGGGCCTCTACGGCATGTCGATCAAGGAGGTGAAGGGCGCAGACGGCAAAACCGAATACGAGGTTTCGCTCACCGAACACCGGCTGGAAGAAGCCATCGAGCATTTCAACGAGTTGCGGCGCGAGGACGAAAAGCCGTTCAAGGCCGTGGCGGCGGTGTCGGAGTTCAACCAGCGAGCCTACGAGCTGTTCGTTCAACCCTTTGTGCAGCGTGCGTCGAACGAAACAACCGCGCGGCTGCTGCGCGACTTTCACCCGTTGCGTTTGCAGCGCTGGGCATTCTCGGACCTGAATCCGTGGCTGGCCGCGCTGCGTCCGATGGCAGATGCTGTCAGAGCCAGCCGGCAGCCCGCGAGCGACCTCGAACCCTGGCGCACGGCCGAGCAGCGCGGCTCAGAACTGATCAGCGCCTCGCTCGACCAGTTCCGGGCGGTAAGAGACGCCAGCATCGAAGCACTGTTCTTCTCCATCTACGCGATTCTTTTCGCAATGCATGACCCGGACCGTCTCGGCGAACATGGGACCGATACGTCCGTCGGCTCCGACCCCCGCAGCCTGCCGTTCGTCCAGGCGGCGCTCGCCTCGCTGAGGCAGGGCGGCTACAACGAGGCGGTCGCGCGCACCGCGTTCCTCCTCGCGCCAAAGGGCGAGCCGCTGCCGCTATCGCGCATCGAGACAGTCAAGCAACTTGTCGATGAATATGCCGACTACCTGCCGCATCTGCCCCCTGCCGACTGGCGGCGCATTCGCGGGGAGCAGGAACTCATCGCGACTTTCGAGCCGCAACAGGCTATCCAGACGTTGCCCGACCTGCTCGCCAGCCCGGAAGACCGAAACCGGCTCCTGACCTTGCTCGACAAGCTGCTGGCCGACCGGCGGGTGCTGCGCATCCCGCCGACACCCGCGCAGGAAGAGGCGCTGCGCGCCATCCGGTCAGTGCTCGGCGCAACAGCCGCAAGCGAGTCGCAGACCCCGAAGGCCCGCACACCGCGCGTTCGGGCCACGGCATCATGAGTGCCGCCAACCCGTCAGTGAGGGAACCCGCCATGGAATCCAGACACGTCAAGTACCACGAGCTCATCGCGCAATGCCGTAACCTCGCGCCCATGCCTCTGGCCGTCGTTCATCCCTGCGACAGGAGCTCCTTGCAGGGGGCGGTCGAGGCCGCGCAGCAAGGGCTGATCGCGCCCACGCTCGTCGGTCCGCGCGAGCGCATCGTATCGGTCGCTTCGGAATGCGGTCTTTCGATCGCCGATTACCCGATCGTCGACACGCCGTTCAGCGAAGCTTCGGCGGCCGCGGCCGTCCAGCTCGTGCGCGAAGGCAAGGCCGAAGCGCTCATGAAGGGCAGCCTTCACACCGACGAACTGATGGCAGAAGTGGTCCGCCGCGATTCGGGACTGCGCACCGGCCGGCGCATCAGCCACTGCTTCGTGATGGACGTGCCGGGCCATGCTGATCCGCTGATCGTGACCGACGCGGCGATCAACATCGCTCCGACGCTTGAGGAAAAAGTCGACATCCTGCAGAACGCGATCGACCTTGCCCACGCCTTGCGGTTTCCGGAAGTGCGGGTGGCGATTCTTTCGGCTATGGAGACAGTGAACCCGAAAGTGCCGTCCACAATCGAGGCTGCCGCGCTATGCAAGATGGTGGACCGCGGGCAGGTGACCGGGGCACTCGTCGACGGTCCGCTTGCGCTCGACAACGCCATCAACGCCGAGGCGGCACGCATCAAGCACATCGAGTCGCCGGTGGCGGGGCGCGCCAATGTGCTCATGGTGCCCGACCTCGAAGCGGGCAACATGCTCGCCAAGAGCCTGTCTTTCCTCGCGGGCGCGGACGCCGCCGGTATCGTGCTGGGCGCGCGTGCCCATCATCCTGACGAGCCGGGCCGATTCGCTCATTACCCGCCTCGCCTCGTGCGCGGTGGCCGTGCTCGTTGCCCGCGCGCGGCGCGAGGCGGCAAAGATCGTGGGGTGATGCCATGGCAGATGTGATTCTCGTCCTCAACGCCGGCTCGTCGAGTATCAAGTTCTCGGCGTTCGAAGAGCAGGGTAGTGCGCTCGAGCTGGTCGTGCATGGCCAGGTCGATGGACTCTATACGTCGCACGCAAGGTTCGAAGCATTGGACCGTCACGGCGAGCACCACGCGAAGGAATGGACTGCCGGTACGGAGCTGGACCATCGGCACGGGCTCGAACACATCGGTGTGTTCCTCGAGGAGCACCGCGAAGGACACACGCTCGTGGCCGTCGGCCATCGTGTGGTGCA
The DNA here is from genome assembly GCF_038050405.1 of Paraburkholderia sp. IMGN_8. Classification (NCBI taxonomy): domain Bacteria; kingdom Pseudomonadati; phylum Pseudomonadota; class Betaproteobacteria; order Burkholderiales; family Burkholderiaceae; genus Paraburkholderia; species Paraburkholderia sp. IMGN_8. The sequence continues at coordinate 916,560 of NZ_CP150901.1, forward strand.
CGGCGGGCAGCGCTTCAGCGGGCCGGTTCGCTTGACCCCTGCCGTGGTCGACGAGCTGGACAAGCTGACGCCGCTAGCACCACTGCATCAGCCGCATAACCTGAAGTCGATACGTCTTTTCGACCACATGCAGCCAGACGTGCCGCAGGTGGCGTGCTTCGATACGGCGTTCCACCGCACGCAGCCGGACGTGGCCCAGGCGTTCGCGCTCCCGGCGGCGATCACAGACCTCGGCGTGCGCCGCTACGGCTTTCACGGGTTGTCGTACGAGTACATCGCCAGCGTGTTGCCCCACGTCGCACCCCGGGCGGCATCGGGGCGCACTGTGGTTGCGCACCTCGGCAACGGCGCGAGCATGTGCGCCCTCGTGGCGGGCGCGAGCGTGGCCAGCACGATGGGCTTTACTGCCCTTGATGGCCTGCCGATGGGCACCCGCTGCGGCAATCTCGACCCCGGCGTGGTGCTGTACCTGATGGAAGAGCGTGGCATGGATGCGCGTGCGGTGGAGGATCTCCTGTATCGCCGGTCCGGGCTGCTCGGCGTATCGGGCGTGTCCGGGGACATGCGCACGCTGCTCGAGAGCGACGATTCTCGCGCCCGCTTCGCGATCGATCTGTTCGTCTATCGCATCTCACGCGAACTGGGCTCGCTTGCCGCCGCCATGAATGGCATCGACGCGCTCGTTTTTACCGGCGGTATAGGTGAGCATGCGGCGGCGGTCCGCGAGGCTGTCGTGCGTCCAGCGAAGTGGCTCGGTGCCGAGCTGGACGTCGCGGCCAATCTGAAGGGCGGACCGCTCGTGACCACCGCTTCAAGCGCCCTACCTGTGTGGGTCATTCCGACCAACGAAGAACTGATGATTGCGCGCCATACCCGCGCTATCGTGGAGTAAAGCGATGTCAACGGAAAACGGCGGGCCGGCAGGCCCCCTGCTCAAAGGCATGAAGGCGCTCGTCACGGGCATAGCCAACGAACACTCGATTGCATACGGGTGCGCCAGGGCGTTTCGCGAACTCGGCGCTGACCTTGCAATCACTTATGCGCCGGGAAAGACCAAAGCCTGGGTCGAGCCAATCGCGCAGGAGTTAGAGGTTGACATGCTCCTACCGCTCGACGTTGCGGATGCGAACCAGCTCAACGCGGTGTTTGCGGAAATAGGCCAGCGTTGGGGACGCCTCGACATCGTGCTGCACTCGATTGCGTGGGCACCGAAGGACGACCTTCAGGGCGGCCTGTTGCACTGCTCGAGCGAGGGGTTCGCGCAGGCGATGGACATTTCGTGCCATTCCTTCGTGCGTATGGCCGCGCTCGCCGCGCCCCTCATGGATAAAGGTGGCACGCTACTTACCATGAGCTATCACGGCGCGAGCAAGGTCGTACCGAACTATAGCGTCATGGGGCCGGTGAAGGCCGCGCTCGAAGCCTGCGCGCGTTACCTCGCCCATGAACTGGGTCCGCAGGGCATCCGCGTTCACGCCATCTCACCGGGTCCGCTAATGACGCGCGCCGCTTCCGGACTCAAGGATTTTGGTCTGCTGCTCAACGAAGCAGCCCACCGTGCGCCGCTCGGCGAACTCGTCGACATCATGGACGTCGGCTACACCTGCGCTTTCCTCTCCACGCCGTACGCGCGGAAAGTGACCGGGGAAACGCTGTACGTCGATGGCGGCGTGAACATCATGGCGTGACACTGCACAGGAGAAGGACATCGTGACTAAGCTACTGCTGCAAACCGTCGAGAGCACTGTCTCAGACGAAGACATTCTGGGGTTTTTGAGCCGCTATGGCTTCCCGCCGTTTGTTTCCATTGAGCGCATGGCAGGTACCGGAATCCGGCCTGCTGTGCTGCTTGGGTTCCAGGATCTGCAACCGGAAGCGCTGCAACTGCTTCAGGCCAGGATTCACCAGGTGTTCTGGAATGACCACACGATCGACGCGATCATTGTCCAGCGCCGAACAGAATGAATGCGCGGAGGGCTGAACATGACGCGGGACCCGCGCCATTGAACGCGGGCGCGATTGTGGCTGACATACTGGATGGCGCACGGTCCAGCATCGGCATCATCCCAATGGTCGAACTGGCGCGCGCAGTCTTCCTTGTCGATCACATGGCGCAAGCGCATGGACGCGTTTGCGAGCTTAACCGTTTAACCTGCGCGGCGGCGACATGGCGGCCGGCCTTGCGGCCGAAGGCACCTGGGAAAACCTGCTGTATGCGCGGTTACAGATCGTGGCGGTCGCGGCGACGACGGGGAGTGCGGCCATCGACTCGCACTACTTTAAGGGCGATAGCGCCGGCCCCGAACGTGAAGCGACGGCGAGTCGCAAGCTTCGCATGACGGGTAAAGCGACTCTCCACGCCGAACAGCTCCGGTTGGCCGACCAACTCGTCTTTCGCATAACCGGATACGGCGATGAAGGCCGGATTGCAATACTCAATGCGGCCGGTCAGGTCGGTCGCAGAAACGAGCATCTGCGACGAGGGGAATTCGAACTCTTGCTGTGTGACAGGATTGTTGTTGCGCATGGCTTTCCTTGGAGGGTGGACGCGCACACGGCGCAGCCCTATCGTCGCTGCGAGCTTTAACGGCATGAACCTGACGGCCTTTAGGGTTTTCCTGGTATTCCGCTCAGGTTTAGTGGACAGGCGGCCGTTCTTGCAGGGTTGGCTCGCCTATGCCGCCTGCATGGCATTCACCGCAGGCCAGAGCACCTGCTCCTGTCGTTCCAGACGAGCCCGGACGCCGCGGATCCCTTTGCGCAGGCCGGTAGTACGTATGGTCCGCCTATTCCAACAATGCGCACCTTTGTTATTCCCGATGTCAAAGACACGGCTTGACAATGGGAGCGGTGAGCTCGTTTCCGTCACACTTTTGCCTGATTATATCATATATGATAATAAACTCATTGACGACGTTATAGTCAACCATGACGAAGTATCATACAATTCACGCATGGATGCGCGTGCGATCGCTGAGTCGGCGCGTTGTGACTGATCGTGCGGCGGGTTACGAATACGGCTCGTGGTGGGTACTGACGTCTCAATAGGTGGGGAATGAATGAAGAATATTGTCTCCGGTCACGCGCTCGAGCTGGGCCAGATGCTTGCCGAAAATGCTGCGCGTGTGATCGCTGTCACAGCCGGCCCGGAAGGAGTCGGCCGCACTGCTGCCGTTGTCAATCTCGCAATTGCGCTAACCAGACAGGGTATGAACGTGCTGGTCGTCGACGAATGTCGTGATGAGCGATCGGCGAGCGCCATGCTCGCAGCCATTCAATCCGCCGACGAGTCGGCTTCCGCAGTACATCGCAAGCTGCCGCGCGTGCTAGCGGTGGACAGTCGTCCGGGGCAGTTCACCTCGACGAGCGCAGTCCATGGGGATCGCGAAGACTTCGCCGGCCTGCAATACGGCGCGGTGGACGGAAACACCCCGGACATCGTGCTAATTGATGCGACACTCGACACCAATGGCGCGCTGTCACCACTTGCGTTGCAGGCTCAGCACATTGTCGTCGTCATGCGCCTGTCGGCTGACGCAGCAGCGGACACTTACGTTTGCATGAAGCGCCTGCGTCTCGCACAAGGCATCGAGGAATTCCGCGTTATTGTGAGCCTGCTTGACGATGAAGCAGACACTCATTCGGTGCTGGAGAGCCTCGAAGTTCTCGCCCGAGATTATCTGGCTGTATCGGTTCTCGATGCAGGCAGCATCTCAAATGATCCGCGTACTACGCAAGCGGCGGAGCTATCGCGCTGTGTTACCGATGCATTTCCCGCTTGTCCGGGGGGCAGCGATTTTGCTCGCCTTGCTGCCGATATGCTGTCCTGGCCCAGGCTGCCCGCAGCATCGCGGCGGCCGCCTGCAACAGCGTATATGCCGGCAACGCGCACAGTGCACGCGTCGACGTTTGCGCTGAATGGCCGCGTTCCAGTCAACGCTTGCCGATCGATCTCCCCGACTCAACAGGAACTCCCAGAGGCCGACGTGTATTCCCTCTACGCGCCATTTATGAAAACGCGACGTATCTTGCCTGGGGCAAAGGCGTCAGAAAGATCTCTGTCGATGCAATCCGAGCGATAGTTATCGATGAAAGCAGCAACTCGCGGTGGCGCGACGTATAAGCGTTCGAACATTGCACTGGGGAAAGCGGATTATGAATTGCGCTGTTGATGTATGGAGGATGACCGTCGTAAGGCTCGGCGAACCACCCACTGGGGGCGGATCTGTCCTCGAAGGTTTGTCTCGCAGACGGTGGATGGGATCGAAAGCCGAGCCCATCGCACGCATACTTGACCAGCCGACCGCTCAAACGCTGATTGTTTCCTGGTGCGATGCCCGCTCCGGACACTATGGTTATCAGACATGGCGTGCAGTCGTCGCGTGCGTGCCAGGCATCTGTGTGTTGACCGGCCGGTCCATTAAAGTCGGAGATGCGATCTACAAGCCGCGCGTCCTTGGGAGCGCACCGGCTAACGCTGACGCGATGATCTGCGCGAAAAGCGTTGGCACGATAAAGCAGCGCAATTGATCTTGTTCGAATTTGCCGATGCCTCGGCGCGCGCGATATTACAGCGCTAGCGAACGCAAGGATACCCCGCGCATCCGGGCGTCAGCAGTCATTGCAAAAAACGGCAGGCTGGCCGAGCCTGCGCCTGCCTGAATCGTCATGTAGCAGACGGACGTAAACGATGGAATATATCGAAAGCTTGCGCCTATTCCGCACAATTGTTGAAGTAAAAAACTTCAGGCGTGCCGGCGAAATGATGGATCTGTCGCCTTCAGTCGTCTCGCGGGCAATCGCAGCGCTGGAAGAGCGCTTGGCGACGCGACTATTTCATCGCTCGACCCGGCAGTTTTCGCTAACCGAAGCTGCTGAGTGCTTTTACCTCGGTTGTTGCCGCATTCTCGACGATCTCGACAGCCTGGAAGCCAGCGCTGCGGGTCACGGTAGACTGCCGACGGGGGTATTGCGACTGGTCGCGCATACGACAGCCGCATTAACGTGGCTCGCACCGCTGATCGCTTCGTTCAAACGCAAGCATCCAAACGTCACCCTGGATATCACATTGACTGAGCGGCCCGTCGACCTGACGGCTGACGGTTACGATCTGGGTATCGTGCTTCCTTTCATGCTGGCTACGGACCTGGCTGTGACGCGGCTTCTGCAGCGGGTGCCGCTCGTTATTGTCACAACGGAAGCTTATTTGAGCAGGCGTCCTCGGCCCCGACATCCCGCTGACTTGGTCGACCATGTGTTCGTCGCCGTCCCTCCGTCAATGCACAAGCCATTCGTCACCTTTCGGATGGACCAGCAAAACGTCGCGGTCCCGATCAACTATGAGATCGCTTCGAACAACCCGATATTCAATCGCGACATCATCCTCGAAGGGTTCGGTATTGGTCTGCTGCCCATTACCCTTGTTGAGCAGGACCTGGAAGCCGGACGGCTTGTCCGTCTGCTGCAAGACTTCGAGATCGCCGATACAGCGGCGGAAGTCCGGTTGGCATACATCGGACGGGCACTGTTACCCGCGAAGGTCAGGGCGTTCATCGACCATACCGCGGAGTTTTTTGAACGGAACATGGAACCGCCCAGTTCTGCTTGCTAGATCGCGACGTGACAGTACGTGCACGCAAACATCCGAAAGGCGGTTTCACCATCTGAAGCGCTGGTGGCGTATCAGCAACCGCTGCAGCAGTCCCGCGCCGTGCTGGAGTTGTGGATGCAGATTCGCACGACGGCCTGGACGTTGGCCCAACTGCCGAGTCTGGCGGTCCGAGACGCCTTCCCGATCGAGGCGGTGGCACCCTCGCGCACGCAATGGCTGTGCATGGAATTTGCGGACGTGCCTTCGCGACGGCTTCGACCGCAAGTCCCAGAAATTCGTCTTCCCGGAACAGCGCAACGCCCCCCGCTTGAGGCTTTAGCCCTGCAACTGTCCGGAGCTCTTTACGATTCATCGCGTTTTGTCGTTGGTTTCGCTAGATCACTGCCACGCACTGGAGCTGGTGAGGGAGCGATGCCGATGTCTAACGTCGAGAAGAAGTTGACAGTGCTGTCGCAACTCTTCGGGCGTTATCCGACGCTTGCGGCCTGGTTGCTATTGCGGGTCAAGCAGCGCCGCGTCCTGCTGCAGCAAATCAACTCCGATGGGCGATCGCGCCATGTCTGCGACGCTTGCAGTTGCGGCACGATGAATTCCTGCGACGGTGAAGGCTGGGCGGGCTGACAGCCGCGGATTATCCGTTCAACACGGCCGGGCACGCGATCCGCTCGCTGTCGCAGCGACTGAATGCTGAGATGCCGCGCGGTCATGGAACGGCCGCACGTTCGGCGGGGTCTCGCCCCTGAAAGGTCAGCCGCGCACTGATGACATAAAGAGTCCGGCCGCGACTCGGCCGTATGAGGTAGTGGAATTCGACGGCCACCGGCTCGACATCCGCGTGAAGGTGGTCGTGTGTGATTCACGGGGCTTCGAGCACGAGTTCGAAATGAAGAACTTTCGTTTTACGGCGTCCGCAATGCGGAGGACGGCAGCCGATACAATTTGCAGATCCATAATATTGCCTAACCGTCACCGCTGCACTGCCGGCTCGCAGTGCCTTCGTCTTGCTACCGCCGGGCAGCAAAGCTAAACGCTCGCCGCTGGCTTGCACGTGTTCATCCGCGTTTGCGGTCCGACGAATCGGACGCGGTCGTCGCCACGTTCAGGCGCAAGCGACGATTGGCGGCGAGAAGCATACCGCATGCAGACAGAGCGCCGATGAGCAACGCGCCCAAAGCCCCACATGCGATAAGTTGGACTCTTGACGGCCCTGACGCTGGTTGCGATGTGTCGCTCTGCTGCATCGATGCTGAGATGTCCGACGCCGCCTTCGGCGCGACGGCCTGTTGCGCGACTACGGTTGCTGCTGGGCTAGACGCCGGGTGGGAGGAAGCTTGCCGATGAGGCTTACGTTTCGGCGCTTGCGCCACGGTGCTCACCGGCCGAGACGCTGCGGCCGCGACAAACGGGGGCGGCGCGGGGAGCTCGATAGGGGGGCGGGGAGGCCCGGCCGAGACTGGTTGGCCCGGTTGCGACGACGGCGGGGTGGGCAAGGCTGGGCTGGGCATTGAAGGAGCGGGGCCGGGACCAGGTGCCTCGATGACCGGAGGTAGCGGGGGCGGTAGAGCCACCATGAGGGGCATATCGACGGTCGTGCGAGCCAATGCGATATGCGCAGCCAAACCCGACGCTGCAACGGTTGAAAGAAGAAAAAAACTTTGGAGTTTCATCGGGTTCTGCTTCGCGAAACTTCGCCTTTTAGTCCGATGAGAGGGGGCGCCGCGAAGCGGCGCTCCAAGTAATGATCTTGGGGTAATTGTCCTTGTCTATCGTCATCGCTGTCCCGTCAAGTCGCTCAATGGCTTGCGCGCGCAAGAATTAGGCGACCTGTCGCGAAGCGGCATGCAGCGGAGCGAGAAGGTTAGCTAGCGCGGTCCGGGCGCTCATTGGGGGAACGAGGGAGGCGGGGGCAACTGCGGCGGGTGGTTCGACACATACTGCTGGATCTGCGCCGGCGTGACATAGCCCAAATGATTGGTGTCGATTTCATCGAAATGCGCGGCGAGAGGCGGCATGGCGGCTTGCACCTGCTCCTTTGTGAGCTTGATGGTGGAGCCGCCGGTCGCGGCTGCAGCGGACGCAAGCTGCGGCGGCACGCTGCTTTGCGCAAACGCCGATGTGCTAATAAGGAATCCAAACATTGCAAAGTGAATCTGCTTCATTTCTATTCTCCTGAGGTTGAGGGTGGGCCCGCTGGCAGTCAGAGTAGCGGCCATATTGGCAAACCGACAAGCTGGTGCGGGCCGCCGGCATATCGCTCGGCCGGACAAATTGCGAGCGATCGGCGGTGGCACCGCTCACCAGTCAGCTACCGAAGCAGACCGGCTTATCCGAAGCCACGTGAGCTGGCGGACCCACAGTCGACGAACTGTTCGCGCCGCCGTAGCTTTCAAATGCTTGCTGCTGAGCCGCCACGCGCGGTAGCGCGGCCTGGAAGTTCATCGAATATTGCATATCGGCGCTCGAGCGGTCGTGGTAGCCCGTCTGTTGGAGCTGAACCGGTTCCGCACGCACTTGCTCAAGCCTTGGCGGACCGCAGCTGTGTGCGAACGCGACGTGGGGATGGAGAGCACTGACGCGACAACGGGAGCGGGGATGAATGCCTTAGCCTTAGTCATGATGAGACCTCCATATCGAGCGTCGGATACAACGGACGTGGGTTTGTGAAACAACGGCCTGGCGGGGGGCGCAAGCCTGAATGCCAATTCGTTGAGCGGCAGTTTATCCACTTACTGTCGGATTACAAGCGCGCGGGAGGCAACGAACAGTTCCCGTTGCAGCAATGTTGCATGCCAATCCCGCGAAGCCGTCCTTACTTTTCGAATATTTCGACGGAAAGGATGCGGCGGTAGCGTGTGCTCGGCCAGAACAGCCGGCAGGCGCCTGATGACGGCCTGCCCGACCGGCAGACTAATACCGAACTTCTGGTTGCAATCCTTGAGCTGTCAAGCCGGAGAGTCAGCCGACCCGGCGTCAAACACGGTGTTGCGGGCCGTGATTGCCCACGCCGTTCGGGCCAGCTTATTGGCCAGCGCTGTTTTGCGACGACTGAAAATTGATGACGTGAACGGCACAGTGGCCTGGCGGCAAACCTGATCAAGAAACAAGTCTTCAGACTGTGTCCGTTTTTAGGACCGTCAGGCGCAAATCTCATCGTGGCGCGGGAGCTATCCCCAAAACGACGCCGAATAGCGATCGGCCGCCGGCCGCTGACGGTTGGTCATACGAAATAAAGGTCGACGGCTACCGGCTGATGTGCAGGACTGAATCCGGCAACGTGAAGTTTTCACGCACAACGGAAACGACTGGACAATCCGCATGCCCCGCCTACGCGGCGCGTTAACCGGATTGCCGGTCGACAACGCCTGGCTCGACGGTGAGGGGCGGGCTGGATGCAGCGGGCAAGCCGGACTTGGGGGCGCTTCAGAAAACGGAAAATAAAGCACGTTAGCGACAGGCCACCGTCGCTTGTCGCCCCTCTCCCGCCATTTGACGCTGCCGCGCGCCAACGACCGCTCACGAACTTGGACATTCTGCCGACCAAAGTGCTCTCTGACGGCTTCACGCGAACGACAACTCGCTGACCTGGCAAGTACGGGGTAACGGATTGAGTCGCTTAACGGGATGTCTGTGGAAGAGCGGGCAAGATCAAGCCAGGGTTCACTTAGCACGACGGCCTGAAGAACATCCTCGTGAAGATGTTGCACCACACCGCTTCGACCGAAGCGTTCGGCAGCTCGTTGCGCATGGTCATGTTGAAGTAGAGGACACCGTCCATCAGTGCGATAGCAGCGAGCGCATGGTCGGCGCAAGGGCCAGGCAACTGCATGTTAGCGCGCTTGCAGAACTGCTCGATGATCGACGCGACCATATCGCGCTTTTCCAGCCACAGAACGTTCACGCGTTGCCGGAATTTCTCGTCGCGCATGGCGTGTAGACGTGCCTCAGCCCAGATGACGTAGTGGTTGTCGTCGCGATAACACTGCGCATACAACAGGGTAAGCTGCTTTTGCAGTTCTTCGCTGCACGGGGCGGCGTCTAGCAGCTTCCGCAGGTTTTCGCGGATGTTCTGATGATCGAGACGGAGCAGTTCGACAAACAGGTCGCTCTTGCTGTTGAAATTCGAGTAGAACGCACCGCGGGTATAGCCGGCCCGGGCGGCGATTTCCTCTACGCTGGTCGCGGCCAGCCCTTTCCTGGCAATGCTCAAGGCCGCTGCGTCGAGCAGACGCATGCGGGTCTGTTGGCGGGCTTCTTCCCGTGTCAATCGTTTGCGTGGCATACGACAAGGTACCCAGCCATCTGGCACATGTAATTCGCGTTATTGAATTTTGGACGTCCAGCCTTGTAATGAAAGCCGATTGCCCATCCCGCGGGTTGACGTGCGGGTTGCGGACCGAATACTTCCATCAGCGCACCCGAACATGAATCAGCCGGGTGCTGCGCGTGGTGCAGGCGAAACGCTGCGCTTCCATTCCTTGATGGCAGGCGACGGCGGGGACGGTTCGACAGGCAGCCGTTCCGGTGCACGGGTGAAATGGAGTCCTCAGCAATGGCCATGGAGCAACGAAGATGGCGAAATTCCATGCTCCTCCTTGAGCGCTATAGGCGCGTGTAGTTGCTACCTGATGGCTACCGCCGCCTCGGATTCGCCAGGTTGCCAACCACCCCCGAGTGCCTTGAAGGCAGCGACCGCTGCACGTGCTGATTCCGTTTGCGCCTGCGCTCGCTCATCCGAGGCGCGCAGCAAGTTTTCATCGGCCTGCAGGACCTCGATCAGGCTGACGACACCTTTTTGATAGGCCGCAAACGAAGCCCCTCGCGCGCGGCCGAGCGAATCCACGCCCTGGGCGAGTACAGCGGCCTGTTCCTCGCGCTTGACCAGTGCCGAAAAAGCGTTCTCTACGTCCTCAGTTGCATGTAGCGCGGCAAGCCGATACGCAGCCAGCATCTCGGCCTCCCGGCCCCGGGCCTCGCTGATCTGCGCATTAATCCGGCCAAAGTCGAACAGACGCCAGCGCAGACCCAGCACGCCGGCAGCCTGGCTGGCGCCGCTCGAGAACAGATCGCCGCTGGCCACTGATGTCGCGCTACCGATCAGTCCACTCAGGGAGAGCTTGGGGTAGTACTCGGCGATGGCGACACCAATACGTGCATTCGATGCGGCGAGCCGTCGCTCGGCCACGATCAGGTCAGGCCGGCGCCTGAGCAGCTCGCCCGGCGATCCCGTGGCTCCGATCTGCGGGGCGGCCGGAATGTCGCCCGCTTCGAACAGTTCCGCCCGATGCGTGCCGGGCTGCGCGCCCAGCATCACATCCAGTGCGTTCATGGCCGCGTCCAGTCCCGTCTCGAGGACCGGGACGGATGCCCGGACCTGGGCAAGCGCCCCCTCGGCCTGCCTCACCTGAAGCTCGGCCGCCAACCCCTTGCCATACAGAAGGTTGATCGTTGAGAGCAGATCCTGCTGCGTCTGCACCTGCCGCCGGGCAACCATCAGACGGGCTTGCAAGCCACGGATGCTGATGTAGATGTCGGCGGTCTGTGCCGCCACAGCCAGGCGCGTGGCCGCTGCGCCCGCTTCCGAAGTCTGGTACTCGGCAAGCGCCGCGTCCCGTCCACGACGCAGCCCACCAAACACGTCCAGTTCCCAGCTCGCGCCGAGATTGGCTTCGTAATCGTTGCCGTAGCGGTCGAAACCTGGCGTCGAGTTCAGGACCCGCCCCAGGGGCGTTTCAACGGATTGATAGACTCTGGCTGCCTGGCCGCTGACATTGCCGGAAGGCAGCAACGCGGCATTCGCCGCCCCAAGTCCTGCACGCGCCTGGGCGACGCGAGCGGATGCCTGCACGAGGTCAAGGTTCTGCTCCAGCGCAAGCGCGACGAATCGTGTCAGTTGCGGATCGCCGAAACCCGTCCACCAGGTGACGAGGTCGGCCGTGGCCGTCGCATGCCGCTGATCGACCGCGCCCTGGCCCTGGAACCGCTCCGGCATCGGTACGTCGGGCCGAACGTAATCGGGACCGACGGCGCAGCCGGCCGAGAGGCTGGCGATGATGAGCATGGCAAGGGTGCGTTTTGGCAGCATGAGCTTCTTCCGGCGAAGAGAACGGGTAATGTGACTATAATACATTTTGGTCACTTGTTGTCGATTCCAGAGAGCGGCGGTAAGCTAGGAACCATGAAAAATGCAGCCACCTATCCCGTTTCGGCCCGCGGCCCGGCCGACCACGACGTGCGCGATCAGATCGTTGCGGCGGCCACCGAGCACTTCAGCCGGTATGGCTACGAGAAGACAACCGTTTCCGATCTTGCCAAGGCCATCGGCTTTTCCAAGGCGTATATCTACAAGTTCTTCGAGTCCAAGCAGGCTATTGGCGAGATGATCTGCGCGAACTGCCTGCGCGAGATCGAAGGCGAGGTCAAAGCGGCCGTTGAAGAGGCCGACCGGCCGCCAGAGAAGCTGCGGCGGATGTTCAAGGCGATCGTCGAGGCCACCCTTCGCCTGTTCTCCCAGGACCGCAAGCTTTACGAGATTGCCGCGTCGGCCGCCACCGAGCACTGGCAGGCGACGATCGCCTATGAAGAGCGCATCCAGAAGCTGCTTCAGGACATCCTGCAGGAGGGCCGGCAGAGCGGGGACTTCGAGCGCAAGACGCCGCTGGACGAGACCGCGATGGCGATCTACCTGGTCATGCGCCCCTACCTCAACCCGCTGATCCTGCAGCACAGCTTCGATTACACCGTGGAGGCGCCGGCGCAACTGTCCAGTCTGGTGCTCCGCAGTCTGTCCCCTTGAAGCGACGCGTCTGTGACTGTTGACTATATTGGTCACTAGAACCATAATGAAAGCCATCATCACTTCGTCGATGGGGCTTTCATGCTTTCGCGTCGCTTCGCCACCTCTACCGTCGTCTGTGCCTTGCCGTTTGCGCTGGTCGCTTGCGGCGCAAAAGCGCCATCCGATCCGCGCACCGAGGCGCCCATGGTGCGTGTCGCCACCGTCCGGAGCGCGACTCCAGCGTCGCGTTCGTTCACGGGAACCGTAGCCGCCCGGGTGCAGAGCGACCTCGGGTTTCGCGTCTCTGGCAAGGTGCTCGAACGGCTTGTGGATGCCGGGCAAACCGTCAGGCGCGGCCAGCCGCTCATGCGCATCGACCCCGTCGATCTGAAGCTCGCTGCGCAGGCGCAGCAGGAGGCAGTTGCGGCCGCGCGAGCGCGGGCGCAGCAGACCGCGGCAGATGAAGCCCGCTACCGCGATCTGCGCGGCACCGGTGCGATCTCGGCTTCGGCCTACGACCAGATCAAGGCGGCGGCGGACGCGGCCAAAGCCCAGCTCAGCGCAGCCGAGGCCCAGGCCGACGTAGCCCGGAATGCGAGCCGCTATGCAGAGCTCGTGGCCGATGGCGATGGCGTCGTCATGGAAACGCTGGTCGAGCCCGGCCAGGTCGTCAACGCGGGGCAGGTCGTGGTGCGCCTCGCCCACGCCGGGCGCCGCGAGGCCGTTATCCAGTTGCCGGAAACCCTGCGCCCTGCGGTCGGTTCGGTCGCGCAGGCCGCGCTCTTCGGCAAGGAAGGCGTGAGCGTTCCGGCCACGCTCCGGCAGCTCTCGGATGCGGCGGATCGCCTGACCCGCACCTTTGAGGCGCGGTATGTGCTGGACGGGGAGTTCGCCAACGCACCGTTGGGCACCACGGTCACGATCCGGATTCCGGATGGACATTCCTCCGCGCAAGGCGGCTTGCAGGTGCCGATTGGCTCCCTGTTCGACGCGGGCAAGGGGCCCGGGGTGTGGGTCATCAACGGCGAGCCGGCAAAGGTTGCCTGGCGGCCGGTTGCGATCCAGCATCTGGACGACGATGGCGCACGTATCGCCGGTCAACTCAGCCAGGGCGACCGGGTCGTCGCGCTCGGCGCGCATCTGCTGCGCGAAGGTGAGCAGGTCCGGCTGGCAGGCCAGGCCGCCGCCCGTATGACCGAGGGAGCCCGTCCGTGAGCGAAGGTCGTTTCAACCTGTCGGCGCTCGCCGTACGCGAGCGCTCCATCACCCTGTTCCTGATCTGCCTGATCTCGCTGGCCGGGCTCATTTCATTCTTCAAGCTGGGCCGGGCGGAGGATCCCGCATTCACGGTCAAGGTGATGACCATCATCACCGCCTGGCCTGGGGCCACCGCGCAGGAAATGCAGGATCAGGTCGCCGAAAAGATCGAAAAGCGCATGCAGGAACTGCGCTGGTATGACCGTACGGAGACCTACACAAGGCCGGGCCTCGCCTTCACGACCTTGACGCTGCTCGACAGTACACCGCCTTCGGAAGTGCAGGAGCAGTTCTACCAGGCCCGCAAGAAAGTCGGCGACGAGGCAGCCAACCTTCCGCCTGGCGTCATCGGGCCGATGGTCAATGACGAATACGCAGACGTCACTTTTGCGCTGTTCGCGCTCAAGGCCAAAGGCGAACCGCAGCGCCTGCTGGTACGCGACGCGGAGACGCTGCGCCAGCGGCTGCTGCATGTGCCCGGCGTGAAGAAGGTGAACATCATTGGCGAGCAGGCGGAGCGGATCTATGTCGAGTTCTCGCATGACCGTCTGGCAACGCTGGGCGTCAGCCCGCAGGACGTCTTCGCCGCGCTCAACAGCCAGAATGTGCTGACGCCGGCTGGCTCCGTTGAGACCAGGGGCCCTGAAGTGCTGATTCGCGTGGACGGTGCCTTCGACGAAATGCAGAAGATCCGCGACACGCCGGTGGTGGCGCAGGGGCGCACGCTGAAGCTGTCGGACTTTGCCACCGTCAAGCGTGGCTATGAAGATCCGGCGACGTTCATGATCCGCAACGGCGGCGAACCTGCGCTGCTGCTGGGCATTGTCATGCGCGACGGCTGGAATGGGCTTGATCTCGGCAAGGCGCTGGACGGCGAGGTCGGTTCGATCAACGCCGGATTGCCGCTGGGCATGAGCCTGACCAAGGTCACCGACCAGGCCGTCAACATCAGCTCGGCGGTCGATGAGTTCATGGTCAAGTTCTTCGCCGCCCTGCTGGTGGTCATGCTGGTCAGCTTCTTGAGCATGGGCTGGCGCGTGGGCCTTGTGGTCGCCGCGGCCGTGCCGCTGACACTGGCGGCGGTCTTCGTGGTGATGGCCGCGACCGGCAAGAACTTTGACCGCATCACCCTGGGGTCGCTGATCCTGGCGCTGGGCCTGCTGGTGGACGACGCCATCATCGCCATCGAGATGATGGTGGTGAAGATGGAAGAGGGTTACAGCCGCGTCGCTGCCTCCGCCTATGCCTGGAGCCACACCGCTGCGCCCATGCTGTCGGGCACGCTGGTCACGGCCGTCGGCTTCATGCCAAATGGCTTCGCCCGATCCACTGCGGGCGAGTACACCAGCAACATGTTCTGGATCGTTGGCATTGCACTGATCGCGTCCTGGGTCGTCGCAGTGGTTTTCACACCCTACCTGGGCGTCAGGCTGCTACCCGACTTCAGGAAGGTCGATGGTGGTCACGGCGCGATCTACGACACGCCGCGCTACAACCGTTTCCGGCAACTGCTGGGGCGCGTCATCGGGCGCAAATGGCTGGTCGCCGGTTCGGTGGTGGCCCTCTTTGTCGTGGCCATACTCGGTATGTCGGTGGTCAAGAAACAGTTCTTCCCGATCTCCGACCGCCCCGAAGTGCTGGTCGAAGTGCAGATGCCCTATGGCACGTCGATCGCCCAGACCAGCGCCGCCACGGCAAAGGTGGAAGCCTGGCTGGCCAGACAGAAGGAAGCCCGGATCGTCACCGCCTACGTCGGCCAGGGCGCGCCGCGCTTCTATCTGGCGATGGGACCGGAACTGCCTGATCCGTCGTTTGCCAAGATCGTGGTGCGCACGGACAGCCAGGATGAGCGCGACGCGTTGAAGCAGCGACTGCGCCAGGCGATCGCAAACGGTCTCGCGTCCGAGGCGCGCGTACGCGTCACACAACTCGTATTCGGCCCGTATTCGCCGTTCCCGGTCGCCTACCGGGTCACTGGTCCGGACCCGGACAGGCTACGCGGTATTGCGGCTCAGGTTCAGCAGGTGATGGATGCCAGTCCGATGATGCGCACGGTCAACGCTGACTGGGGCACGCGCACGCCCACGCTGCACTTCACCTTGCAGCAGGACCGGTTGCAGGCGGTGGGACTGACCTCCAGCGCGGTGGCGCAACAACTGCAATTCCTGCTGACCGGTGTCCCTGTCACTACCGTGCGCGAGGACATCCGAACAGTGCAGGTCATTGCGCGTTCGGCCGGCGACGTCCGTCTCGATCCGGCCAGGATCGGCGACTTCACGCTGGCTGGCGCCAACGGGCAGCGCATTCCGCTCTCACAGGTGGGCAAGGTCGACGTGCGCATGGAGGAGCCGATCATGCGCCGTCGCGATCGCATGCCGACGATCACCGTGCGGGGCGACATCGCCGATGACCTGCAGCCGCCGGATGTGTCGGCGGCGATCACCAGGCAGCTTCAGCCCGTCATGGACAGGCTGCCGGGTGGCTACCGCATCGAGCAGGCCGGCTCCATCGAAGAATCAGGCAAAGCGACGGTAGCCATGTTGCCGCTATTTCCGATCATGCTGGCGATCACCCTGCTGATCATCATCTTCCAGGTGCGCTCGATCTCCGCGATGGTCATGGTGTTCCTGACCAGTCCATTGGGGCTGATCGGCGTCGTGCCAACCCTGATTCTTTTCCGGCAGCCATTCGGCATCAATGCGCTGGTCGGCCTGATTGCGCTGTCGGGAATCCTGATGCGCAACACGCTGATTCTGATCGGGCAGATCCACCAGAACGAACGGGCGGGCCTGGATCCGTTCCACGCAGTTGTCGAAGCAACCGTGCAGCGTGCCCGACCGGTGATTCTGACTGCGCTGGCGGCGATCCTGGCCTTCATTCCGCTGACCCATTCGGTGTTCTGGGGAACCCTCGCCTACACGCTGATCGGCGGCACTTTTGCAGGGACGATTCTGACCCTGGTGTTCCTGCCGGCCATGTATTCCATTTGGTTCAGGATCAGGCCGGGCAACACGGCCAGTCGGAAAGGCCGCCACAAACAGGCCCAGCCTGTGGAACAGATGTTTGAGGACTCGCCCGCCGGTCAGAGGTAAACAACGCCGCGCAGCGAGGAAACGAGATGACGATCGGAGACTGCGTTGCCCTGGTCACAGACGTAAAAGGTAGCGTATTCGTCCGACTCTTCTCCCCTCTGGCACAAGTGAACCTTAACCGCAAGACCAATCCGGCTGCTGATCTGCCTTCCTGTTCCAAATCACCTGTATCGAAGGGAACTGCTATGTCGAATTCCACCGTTGTCGTTGTCACTGGCGTCTCATCGGGTATCGGACGCGCTGCCGCTGAAAAGTTTGCGAAACGGGGATGCCGGGTATTCGGCACCGTGCGCCGTTTAACCAAAGCGACCCCATTACCTGGAGTCGAGCTTATCGAGATGGATATTCGCGACGACGCTTCTGTTCAACCCGGCATTCAATCCATCATCGACCGGGCCGGCCGCATCGATGTACTGGTGAACAACGCGGGCATGAACATGATCGGCGCAGTGGAGGAAACCGCGATCACAGAGGCGGCGTCTCTGTTCGATACCAACGTATTCGGTGTACTGCGCACGACACAGGCAGTCCTTCCGCACATGCGGACGCAACGTCACGGAAGAATCGTCAATGTCAGTTCCGTGCTCGGTTTTCTGCCGGCTCCGTACATGGGACTTTATTCGGCTTCCAAGCATGCCGTGGAAGGACTGTCTGAAACGCTCGATCACGAGGTGCGCCAGTTCGGCATCCGCGTCACGCTCGTCGAGCCGTCCTATACGCGAACCAGTCTGGACGCCAATTCGCCTCAGGCAAGCTCACCAATTGCCGACTATGATCGCGAACGCGACATCGCATCGCGCTCTGTCGCTAACAGTGTCAAGGGCGCCCCTGAGCCCGACGGCGTGGCAAACACGATTGTCGCCGCGGCGCTCGGGAACTGGCGCATGCGTCACACTCCGGCCGGACAGGCATCTCTCCTGAGCAAATTGCGCCGCTTCATGCCGGCCGGTCCCGTCGATTCCAGCCTGAGAAAAGCACTTGGACTCGCCTGAAATCATCGCTCCGATTTCACACGAGGGGCGGGACTGCATATGGTGTTGTTCTTAAAAATTCGGCGCACGGATCCATAACTGAATCCGCAAACGTCGGCTTGGGCGGGCGATGAATTCCCGCGTCCAGACCGATGAAATCTCTACTCCTGCTCACGAGAGGTAGAACATGGAAATTGGCATCATTGGAATCGGCAACATCGGCGGCACGATCGCTCGCAAGCTGAAGGCCGCAGGGCACACCATCCGAGTGGCGAACTCAAAAGGACCGGATGGCGTTCGAGGCTTTGCTGATGGAATCGGTGCAACAGCCGTTGATGCAAATGGCGCGGTCGGGGGCGCTGACGTGATCATCCTGGCGATACCGCTTCCCGCCATGGCCCATCTTCCCACAGGCCTGTTTGAGGCGGTTCCTCCGGAGGTGCCGATCGTCGATACGAGTAATTACTACCCCGGCTTACGCGACCAGCGGATCCCGGAGATCGATGAGGGAATGCCAGAAAGCGCGTGGGTGTCGAAGCAACTCGGCCGCCCTGTGATCAAAGCCTTCAACAATATCCTGGCGTATTCGCTCGCAGAGCTTGGTGTTCCAGAGGGGACGCCGGGTCGCCTGGCCGTGGCCGTAGCGGGTGACAACTCCAGGTCGAAGCAGATCGTCACGACACTTGTGAATGAGGCCGGATTCGATCCTGTGGATGCCGGTCCGCTTGAACAATCCTGGCGGCAGCAGCCGTCGACACCCGCCTATTGCTGCGACTACGGCGCGGAGATGATGCGCAAGGGGCTCGCTGCAGCGGTCAAGGGTGACGCGCCGAAAAAGCGCGATCAGATGCCTGAACTGTTCGTCAGGCTCGGGCCTAACCCGAGCCATGACGATGTCATCGCCATGAACCGTTCGCTTAATCCGCTCACTTGAACGCAACATCGGCCGCTCGAATGACATCCTGTGTATGGTGACGAGCGGCGCAAACTGGCCGGTCTGAGCCGCTCAGCCAGCCTAAGCAAAACAGTTGTCACACTCAACACGCTATCAGGAAATGTTGACGCTAGTGGTCCCGGGCGGGACGCAGTGGCCGG
This sequence comes from Paraburkholderia sp. IMGN_8, assembly GCF_038050405.1. Taxonomy (NCBI): domain Bacteria; kingdom Pseudomonadati; phylum Pseudomonadota; class Betaproteobacteria; order Burkholderiales; family Burkholderiaceae; genus Paraburkholderia; species Paraburkholderia sp. IMGN_8. Next base: position 935,361 of record NZ_CP150901.1, read on the forward strand.
AATCCACCGCGCCGCGTCTTCGGATCCTCACGCCACACGTAATCGCCTGTCAGGTTGATGTGCTCCCAGCCGAGTGGAGAAAGGTATGGTAGTAGCGTTGCGTCGATCGACTCGCCCCGGGCGAGCATTGCCTGCACGGCCCGCTGCAGATAGACGGCGTTCCACAGTACGATCGCCGCGGTCACCAGATTCAGGCCGCTGGCGCGGTAGCGCTGCGCTTCAAAGCTTCGATCGCGGATTTCACCGAGACGATAGAAGAACACTGACCGCGCGAGTGCGTTGCGGGCCTCGCCCTTGTTCAACCCGACGTGAACGCGGCGACGCAGTTCGACGTTTTGCAGCCAGTCGAGGATGAACAATGTGCGCTCGATGCGCCCGATTTCGCGCAACGCGATGGCGAGGCCGTTTTGTCTCGGATAGCTGCCGAGCTTGCGCAGCATCAGCGAGGCAGTGACGGTGCCTTGCCGGATGGATGTCGCCAGGCGCAGCACTTCGTCCCAATTCCTCCGGATATGTTTCTCGCTATATGAGTCGCCAATCATCGACGCCAGTGCGGGATAATCCTTGATGCTGCCCGGCACGTACAGTTTCATATCATGCAGATCACGGATGCGGGGCGCGAACCGGAAACCGAGTAAATGCATCAGCGCGAAGACGTGATCCGTAAAGCCGTTGGTATCGGTGTAATGTTCCTTAATGTGTAGATCTGACTCGTGATAGAGCAGTCCGTCGAGCACGTAAGTTGAATCGCGCACACCGACGTTGACGAGATTCGGGTAGTACGGTGCGTACTGGTCGGAGATGTGGGTGTAGAACATCCTGCCGGGTTCAGTGCCGTACTTCGGATTCACGTGCCCGGTACTCTCAGCGCGCCCGCCGGCCCGGAAGCGTTGGCCGTCCGACGACGAGGTGCTGCCGTCACCCCAGTGGATCGCGAACGGATGCGCGAACTGCGCGTTGACCAGTTCGGCCAGGGCCTGGGAATAGGTCTCGTCCCGAATATGCCAGGCCTGCAACCACGACAGCTTCGCGTAGGTCGTGCCCGGGCATGCCTCGGCCATCTTGGTCAGCCCAAGATTGATCCCGTCGGCCAGAATCGTCGTAAGCAGCAACGTCTTGTCCTTCGCCGTCTCGTCGGTCTTCAGGTGCGTGAAGTGACGGGTGAAGTCGGTCCACGCGTCGACTTCCATCAACAGTTCGGTGATTTTCACGCGCGGGAGCATGATCGACGTCTGGTCGATCAGGGCCTGGGCAAGGTCGGGTACCACCGCGTCGAGCGGGGTGATCTTCAGTCCCGATTCGATGATGATGGCGTCCGGCAGATCGTTTGCCGCTGCCAGCCGGTTGACGGTTTGGAAGCGCTGTTCCAGCGATTGCCGCCGCTCGTTGAGATACTCGTCGCAATCGATGATGATCGGTAACGGCAGCGCGTTGTCCTGCCTGATCGCCTCGAATTTGTTAGCGGGCAACAGATACTCGTCAAAGTCTTTGAACTGGCGCGAACCCTGCACCCAGACATCGCCAGATCGCAGCGAGTTTTTCAGTTCGGCCAGCGCGCACAGTTCATAGTAGCGGCGATCGATGCCGGCGTCGGTCACTACCAGCGACTTCCACCGCGGCTTGATGAAGGCGGTCGGCGCATCCACGAGCATCTTGCGCACACCGTCGTTGTCCATGGTCCGGATAGTGTCGATGGCGTCGAGCACATCAGTGGCCGCCGGTGCGGCCCGCAGCTTCAGGACATCCAGGAAGGCCGGAACGTAACGGCGCAGCGTCGAGTAATGGTCACCGATCTGATGCAGGAAATCGAATGCTTCGGGCTGTGCAAGCTGTTCGGCTTCACTGACACTTTTCGTGAAGGCGTCCCACGACATAAGGGATTCGATCGCTTCGAACGCGTCACCGCCACTTTCCTTCGCTTTCAGCAGCGCGCGGCCGAGCTTCCCGAACAGTCTCACCTTGTCGTTGATTGCCTTGCCCGACCGGTGGAACTGCTGCTGGTGCTTCTTTTTCGCGGCGTTAAAGATCCGGCCGATGATGCGATCGTGCAGGTCGACAATCTCATCCGTGACGGTTGCGGTGGCCTCCACTACGATGGCTGCCAGTGTCGCGTGACGGCGCTGCGCTTCGAACTTTGCGAGATCGGCCGGCGTCATCTGCGCCCCTTCCCGGGCGATCTTGAGCAGCCGGTTCCGGTGAATCAGCCGGTCGAGGCCAGCAGGCAGGTCGACCGCCTGCAGGATCTTCAGTCGGTCGATGTGTTGCAGCATCTGACGGGAACTGGCCTTGCCCGGCGGCAGCCGCAGCCACGCGAGCCACGTCATGCGGCCATCCGCCCGGCGCTGCAACAACTGGTCGAGTCGTTGCCGATGATCGTCCGACAGCGACTCAACGAGCACGTCGTGGATCCGGCGTGTCGCGCGCGTGACCGCCTCCGCACAGATCCGCTCGATGACGTTTGTCCCGGGAGCCAGTATTGCCCGCTGACGCAGGTACTCGAGCAGCGCACGGGCGAGTACGATGCCCTTGTCAGTCTGCATCGACAGGTCAACGAGCGCCTGCACCGCCGGGCGATAGTCGGCTACCGTAAACAGCCGCATCTGCAGCGCTGCCTGCAGTTCGAGCGCATGCTCACGGCGCGTTTGATCCCGCTGTCCATACTCTGTCCAATGCGTCGGTGCGATGCCGAGTTGCCCGGCAACGAACTGCAGCAGCGCAGGCGGTGGCATTTCGCCAGCGGCCAGCGTAATTCCCGGATAGCGCATGAAGCAGAGCTGAACGGCAAATCCCAGACGGTTCGCGGCGCCGCGATGCTGTCTGATCAGTGACAGGTCCGGCTCGCTGAACGTGTAGTGGCGAATGAGGTCATCATGGTTGTCCGGAAACGAGAACAAGCTGTCTCGTTCGGTAGACGAGAGAACTGAACGACGGGGCATGGCGGGCTCGACAGGGGATGGAGATGGTATTGCGACGGAGCACAACACCGATTCCAGCGGACTGAAGGATCAAAAATCAGCAGTGTAATACGATCTATTCAGATAATCCTTCTTATCGTAATTGGCACATTTTTACACTAAACTTCAGGTCATGAAAACGCGTCAGTCCTCGGTCCCCGTTCCGACCCATGAGCCAGAATCGCCGGTGTTTCCCGATGCGGACCGGCTTGCAACGCTGCGCGGCTGGTATGCGGGCCTGTCCTCCACGGCCGCGGTGGACCGTTACTTGTCGCACGGCAAAGCGTCGGGCCGGTCGGCGCGCGGCGTCATCGGCCAGATCCGCCAGCAACTGATCGCGTTCGCCCGGCATCGCCAGCGCACCGATATTGCTGATCTCCTCCAGCATCCCGTCAACGAACGGCTTGAGCGGGCCAGTGCGGTCACACACGCGCTCAAGATACTCGGCGCTTTGCCAGCGCCGCAGCCCCAGATCGCCGACGACGTCGAACTGTGGCTGACACCACGCGCCGTACGCGTGCTGCGTGCGCACGGAATCGCAACGCTCGCGGACCTGACTGTGCGCGTGCCTCGCCGGCGCCGCTGGTGGAGCACGATCCCGGGTCTTGGCCAAACGAGTGCCCGACAGATCGAGATTTTCTTCGAGGCCCATCCGCGATTGACGGAACGGGCGCGCGCACTAATCGCTACGGCCTCTCCAGGCCTGGTCGTGCCGTGGGAGCGGTTGCGGATACCGCATGAGGTTGATGGCTCGCACGGTAGCTTCCGCGCACCCCGGCAGGCCTGTACGCTGGACGCGTCGAACGACTACCAGGCCGTGCAGGCGTGGCTCTCGCTGCACGAGGCGCCCACGACCCAGCGCGCCTATCGCAAGGAGGCGGAGCGGTTGATTCTGTGGGCAATCATGGAGCGTGGACGGGCACTGTCGTCACTCACTACGGAAGACGCGATCGCCTACCGCAGCTTCCTGCGCCGGCCGACGCCGCGCGAGCGCTGGGTAGGGCCTCCACGGCCGCGCACGGCACCGGACTGGCGGCCGTTCGCTGGCAATCTGTCCCCGCGCTCGACCGCCTACGCGCTGTCGGTGCTGGGCGCACTGTTCCGCTGGTTGATCGAGCAGCGTTATGTGCTCGCCAACCCGTTTGCCGGCATCAAGGTGCGGGGCCGCTCTCGCGTCGCACCGCTCGACACGTCGCGCGGACTTACCGAAGGCGAATGGCTGCTCGTGCGTACCATTGCAGACGGGCTCGAATGGTCGTATGGCTGGGAGGCGCCTGCCGCGCAGCGGATGCGCTTCATGCTCGATTTCTCCTACGCGACCGGATTGCGCGCGAGCGAACTCGTCGGAGCGACGCTTGGCGACATCCGCACCGACGAACACGGCGATCATTGGCTGCATCTGGTCGGCAAGGGGAGCAAGCCCGGCAAGGTGGCGTTGCCACCACTGGCACGTACAGCGCTCGACCAGTATCTCGTACAGCGTCGTCTTCCGGTCACGCCGACGCGCTGGGACCCAAAGACGCCGTTGCTCGCGAGCTTGGAGCAGGACAGTACAACCAGCATCACCGGTACCCGCCTGTGGAATGTGATGCGGCGCTTCTTTGATCAGGCCGCTGATGTCATTTCGGCCGGCCACCCCACAGCCGCCGAAAAGCTGCGACGCGCCAGCCCGCACTGGATGAGGCACACCCATGCCACTCATGCACTGGCACGCGGGGCGGAACTGACGACGGTTCGGGATAACCTACGCCACGCCTCGATCGCGACCACCTCGATCTACCTGCAAAGTGACGAGGTTAAGCGGGCACGCCAGATGACTGACGCCTTCGCCGCTCGATAGCGCCAAGCCCGAGCCAGACGTGCGCTGCCGCTTAACGTGCATTATTTTCCGTTTTCTGAAGCGACCCCGACTTTAACGCACTGCAGAATGCGTTCGACAGCGCAGCACTGCTGAAATAACTGTTTTCTTTCGATCGGCACCGTCAACTTCTGGGTGCGAGGCGAAACAGTGGCAGGCATGACCACTGCTCGGAAAGCAGTTGACGGATTTTGGGTGACTTCGGTGAATTGGTGCCACGCAGCGAACCGAGCTGCAAGATGTTTGCGGTAGACGGGGGCGCGCAGCAAATGTCGGTTAAGCGCGAAGTGCTGTCGGATCGGGCCGAAGCTCGAGAGGCATGCCCGCGTGCGTTTCCAATCGCGAAACCCACGCATGGGGCGCTCACGTTCACGGATGGGCTGGTGGCTGTTCCCGGCCCGATTGTTCAGGCGTGCGGCGACTTTGACGAACACGTGTCTGAAGTTCGCCAGATCCGGGATGTCGGCCTTGGCGGCCGTGTAACTGCGCAATTGGTCGGTGACGATCTTGCGATGCACTGAACAGGAACGAAGCACCCGTAAGAAGAAGCGCTTGGCTGCGGCCTTGTCGCGTCGCTTCTGCAACAGGATGCCCAGTTCCGCGCCGTGCCCGTTGATCGGCCGCCACAGCAGATATGGTTCGCCGCGCAGCGTCACGAAACTCATCGAGATGCCAGGTGCTGCCGGGCTTGCGCCGTGCGGCCTTCACGCGATGGGCATAGCCGGCGCCAAACCTGTCAAACCAGCGGCGAAGGGTCCCGTAGGTCACGACCACACCGCGTTCGAACAGCAGTTCCTTGATGTCGCGCAGGCTCAGGTTGAAGCGAATACCAGCGCACCGCGTGGGTGATGACCGTGGGAGGAAACCGGTGGCCGTGATAGAAGAGCGATTTCGTTCTTGTCATCGCGCCATCTTACGCGGCCGCCACGTCAACGTGACAGAACCCCTGGGATCAGCACCTGTTGCCGGCATTTGCGGAGAACACATGAGCAGGAACTGGCTCGCGATCGCAATGGCTCACTTCCCGGCTTGAGAAGGCATCGGGCATCTCTCTGACCACCACCGTTCGGGGGGTTGACAGCGGGATGTGGGCGGCACGTAGCCGTTTGAGGATTGCAAATAGCAGTTCACTTCTTGTGTCCGCGGAGATTCGAGGACTCTTCACATGTCCGGTGACAGTCAGACTGATGCCGTCAGGCGTCAGTTGGCTGAACATGACGGACGGTATGGGATGGTTGAGAACCGATGGGTGATCCATGTAGGCTTCGAAAAGAATGTCGCGCACCTGCTCCGGGTCGATGTCCAGCGGAAACGTAAGCACGAGCGTCGCGACCCCTTGCGTGCTGTTACCCATCGTCACGTTACGCACGTTTTGGGATATAAGCTGCGAATTCGGGACGATTACCGTTGATCTGTCTCCGAGTTGGATTTCGGTAGCACGCACACTGATGCGCCGGATATCTCCTTCGATGCCGGCAATACTGATCATGTCACCCACTTTGACCGGCCGCTCCGCAAGCAATATGAGTCCGGAGAAGAAATTCTTCACGATCTCCTGCAAGCCAAAGCCGATACCTACGGATAGCGCGCTGACGATCCAGGCGAGGTTGTGCCACCGGACGCCGAGCACGGACAGACTTTGCAGCGCGACAAGAATGTAGCCGATGTTGGCATACACCGTCAGCAGTGAGGCACGCATACCCGGACTCATCTCGGTCTTGGGCAGGAACTCCCTGTCCAACCATTTACGGACCGATAGAACCAGGTACACCCCCACGCTGCACGTAAGCATCGCACTGAAGATATGGGCGGGAACGACATTCAGCGCAAGCAGCCGCTCGCCGCCCAGCACGTCAAGGATGCTATCGATCAGATCGGCAGGCGTTGTCCCCAGGCCGCCTGTGAGCAGCGCAATGACTGCAGCGATCATGAGTGCGCTGCGACCGGTTCCGGAAAGGATCGTTGCCACCTGTTCGAGATGGAAGTCCTTCAGACCGAACAGGTGCTTGATGGTTTTGCCGCTTGCGTGCAGCGGCGAAAAAATGCTCTCACAGCCATCATGTGTCAGCTTGACCAGGAGGTAGAGACTGCTCAGCACGATGTCGAACCACACGAGTTCGTAAGTTACGAATCGCGCGACGGAAATATAACCGCAGAGCAATGCAGCCAGAGAACCCGCAACGGACAGGATCACGGCGGCGTGAATCACGCCCGCGAGCGTCGCGCGAGCCTCAGGCGGTTCTCCGGCTGCGGCGAGCGCCGTACGTACCCGGTTTACCCGCAGCAACGACGCCCCGATGGTCAGGGCCACGACCAGCGCAACCAGGCCGCGAGTAAAGATCGTGAACTGAAGGCTGGTATCAATGGCCAGGTTGATATGCTCGACAGCCCCCGAAAACAGCAGTAATGCGGCCAGTGTCCGCGGAAAAGGGCTGAGCGCACGCGCAACCGGGTCCGCGATGGCCGGCAGCCGCCAGGATGGATGCCGGGTACAGAGCAACGCCCGGCCGAGAGCGGCGACCAGCGCGCAGTTGACGATATGTTTACCGAATCCATCGGTGAAGGTCTGAAGGGCGGGGGGCAGCGTCTGCTGACCGGCAATGACAAACGAGACAAGATGTACGGCACATAGGGTGGTCGCCACCGTCGCGAACGTAGTCGATATAGCGATCGCGCTGCGCCGCAAGCGGCCTTCCGGGAGCCGGCGCAAGCAAAACGACCCCAGAGTTGTTTCAAGAATGCGAGCTCCAACTGTCGTGATGGCCAGCGCGATCAGCACAAGCATCGCGGTCGCGAGCCGCCGGCCCGGTTGCCACGCCAGCTGGATCTGCGTCTCGAGCTGCTTACTGAACTCTAGCAGGCGTTGATAGTCTGCCGGTTCCGGATGAACGACAGGCGCCCAGAATGCAGCGCCAAGAATGCTGCCGGTGCGGAGTGCCAATTGGTCTTTGAGATGTTCGTGCAGCAATCGCGCAATCTGTGCGTTTACGTTGGAAAGGTTCTCCTTGATGCTTTCTGCCTGCCTGCCTGACCTCGGCGTCGAGTCGCTCCTGCTGCGCCGTGAGGGCGTTGCGCTGGTGCGCGACGGCGGGCGTTTCCGTATTGGTGTCAGGAGCGGGCGCTGGACCGAGTACGTCGAGCTGTGCATGTGTTCTCGCGAGCTCGGGCTGCAGCGACGTGGTCATCAATCTATCGACGTCGCCGGCAACCCCCCGGCTCATCGCGTCGAGCTCGAACAGCTGAGCATCGCTCGTTGCGGTGGACGCACGCTGCTTGATTTGATCTTCCTTGTCCCGAAGCGCGTTCAGCATCCTTGACGCGCCGGGTACCACGTCAGTCGCGGGCAAAGAATAAGCAGGAGCATGTATGCCGGAAGGCGGCAGGCTCTGCGCGCAGAGGGCGGCCGGCATCCCGCTGGACAGCGCCAGGACGGCAAGGCGAAGAACGAATGAAAGTACTTGTGGCATAACGCGAGGGCGGCGAAAGGGGCGTCCTTGAAAGCTCTTGCTCGTGGCCGGCGGACCGGCCGCCAGTACCGTAACGATGCTGCGGCCGGGCGAAGAGACCCACGAATGTTCGCGAGCGAAATTTTGCCGATGTGAATCAGTAGTGACGATAGTATCATAAACGAGCTTTTTACCAATATCGGACGAATCCATGCAAGCCTAGGGTCTTTTGCGGAAGAACAGGATGCCAAGGCTGATGCTCAGCGATGACCAATACGAACGGACCGGCCCCCTGCTACCAGGCAAATCCACAGACCCTGGTCGGACGGCAGCAGACAATCGATTGTTTGTCGAGGCTGTGCTATGGATCGCGCGCACTGGCAGCCCATGGCGAGATTTGCCGCCCGATTTTGGACCGTGGAATAGCGTGTACCAACGCTTTGCCAGGTGATCTCGGGCAGAGATATGGCATGCGGTATTCGCCGAGCTTGCGGGCGACGCCGACCTTGAGGAGATCTTCATCGACAGTACGATTGTGCGTGCCCACCAGCATGCTGCCGGCGCGGCCAAAAAAAAGGCGACCAGGCGATCGGGCGCTCGCGTGGCGGATTGAGTACCAAGATTCACGCGCTCGTCGATGGCCCGGGTATGCTGACTCGCTTTCACCTGACGGGCGGGCAGGCGGGAGACAGTCCCGAAGCTCTGCCTTTGCTGGGCGAACTGAAACCCGCCAGTCTGGCTGCCGACAAAGCCTACGATTCGAACGCGATCCTGCAACATCTGGAATCGACTGGCATTCAAGCCGTCATCCCCAGTCGCGCCAATCGTCTTGAGCAACGTCCCTTGGACGAACATCTGTATGCCTCTCGAAATCTGGTCGAACGGTTCTTCTGTCGCATCAAACAATTTCGTCGCGTTGCTACGCGATACGATAAGCTATCCGAACGTTTTTCATCATTTGTTGCGCTCTCCGCCTCTTTCATCTGGACCTGCTGATTGTCAACAGGCCCTAGGCGGCGCAGCATGTCCGACAGCGCCAGGACGCAGCCGATGCATTGCAGCGTGAAAGTTTCCCTGGCTGCAACATTGCACGCGAATGGCCTCCGCGCGTCCTCGCCCCAATCCTCGTGATCCGGTTGAGCGCTCGGTGGCACCATCAGCGGTTCGGATATCGGGTCGACCGCGTATTGACAATTTCGCAACTAAGAATTCCAGCGATCGAATGACTGCCCGATGTGCATATACTGCACTGCGCATCTGAGACACGTACCGGGTTGTTCGCCGGCTCAGCAAGTTGAGCAGCTTCCCGTGCTCTGTTTCGTTGCTTTTACGAATCGTTTCCCTCCCGCCTGTCGGGCTTAGCGGGCGTTCGCGCTCGCCGGGTGCTGGTGTGAACGGTAAGTCAGCTTTCTCGCGTACCTGCCCATGCAGTTTGACAGTGGTATGCAGGCTCAGTTATTAAGCAGGAACAGTTATGGCACAACTAATCATGTCCATGAGCGGGCAATCGAGAACCGAAGTCATTCACGAGATCGTGCAGCACGCGCTGCGCAGCGCTGCAACAGCGTCCAACCCGAATGTCGCTATCGATGTGCTCGGCGACGCACTGCTCGAGCTCGAGCGCCTGGTCGCGCTCAGGAGCGTTCTCACGCACTCATCGCCTGCGTGCCTGGATGTGCAACGAGGCTTTCGCGCGCTCTTTCGCGCGCCGAGTGGCGTCCGCGTAAAAGTAAGCGAACCGCCAGGATTGGGGCATTGAGCGCTGTGGCGACTTTTAATACGAGGTATCGCAAATGAAGAGGTGGTTTGCCGCGTTACTGTTTTCGTTCGTGGCTAGCTCGCACGCGGCCAGCGATTCGCCGATCGACGCAAGCGTCGAGAGCGTAGCGAGTACGAATGAAAACGGCGGATTGGTGGTGCTTCGGTCGACGGACGGACGGTGCCATTATTTCGGTGCACTTCAAGAGACTGCCCGCGCGCCTAAAACACTGCGTGAGCGTGTCATGGCCCTGCCAACCGACGGGAAGGTATACGACTGGATGACGGTCGTCAGCTTCTCTTCATGCTTGCAGAAAGATGGAACCTACCGCAGCGAACGGGTTTCGCTGCAGTCGCCAAGTGGACTGCGGCTTCGGATCGGGGACAGTGTTGTGCTGCGATGGTCCATATAGGCGAATTTCAGCGACGATTTTGCGTGGCTTATCGTCGGCAACGCTCGCGACAGCACATTTGTAGCAGAATGCGATCAGCAGCGACTGCGCGACAAGAGAACGACGGGCGGCTAGCGCCGAAAAACAATGCCAGGTGCGTTGAAGTGCTTCGCACCATCCGCCTTCTGGGCAGTGACTCGCCCACAAGTAGTTTTTGGGTCAAAGTTGACGCCGTGCGCAAAAATGATAATAATATCATATGCTAGGAATCGCGAAGGGTTGCACCCCGCGACTCTCGTCTATCGTACCAATGGTTTGCAGCGTGGACACGTCGAAAACCATCGAACGCTGCCTCGCTACCGTAAAGGTGTAACAGATGAATTTGTATTTCAATCCAAATGGCTCGCTGGACACGTGACGAAAATGAAACAACGCATGCCTTTCGTTTCGGCCTGCGTGTGCCTTTTCTCCCTCATGGCGACGACTAGCGGTTGCACGATAGTCACCCCCAGGCCTCACGTCATAGCGATCATCGTGCCGACGATGCCAGGACCACCGGTGGCAGCCGTACCTCTTGCGCCACCGTGTCCGTTCGCTCCCCTGCAGTTGAAAGAAATCATCGGACAACCCGGGGATCGATTACGGAATGGGGTTGCGCCTCCCACGTCGGAGGATCACTCGAGGCCGGAAGGTATCGACGCCAGGCCTCCCAACGCGTTTCGCACAACGACGCCCATCTGACGGACATCGCTCTTCGTGACTGCGGAGCCGGATGGTCAGTGGGTCCACGCGAAACTTTTGGCGCGCGGCTCTCCATCTAGCCGCGATGAGCCACTAGCTTACTCGCCGACAGGCGCGCCTATGACTGTAAATCATCGCCAATCTCTGTTCTGGTCTGCCGCAGCTTTAGCGGCTGGCGTCCTGCTGTGGAACCTGCGAGTCGTTCTTACGCCGTTTCTCCTTGGGGCGCTGATTGCCTATGTCTTGCAGCCCGGCGTGGAGTGGCTGGTACGCCATCGCACGCCGCGCGGACTGGCGGCGTTGCTGATGATGTCTGTGTTCGCTTTGCTTGTGGCGCTTCTGATACTGCTGGTGTTCGCCGTGATTCAAAAGGAAGGGCCTGAACTTATGAAGCGCGCTCCTTTGGTGCTCGCGAAGTTCGATGAATGGCTGAAACCTTCGGTGGCTTTCCTCGGACTGAGCTATTCGCTCGATCCGACCCATATCCGCGACGCGCTGGCGGCCCATTTAAAGGCGGGCGAGCACGGGGCCGTTTTCGCCGTATGGCAGTACCTGCGCACGAGCGGCGACGCGATGATCAGTGTCGTAAGCAACGTGGTGCTGGTGCCGCTAGTCCTTTTCTATCTGCTGTACGACAGGCCTGAAGCATTCGCGCGCATGGAGAGCTTCGTGCCCCGGCGCTGGCTCGGCAAGACGCGCGAATTCGTGCGAGAGATAGATCACATGATGTCGCAGTACCTGCGCGGGCAATTGCTGGTTATTGCAGTGCTAGCCGGGTTCTATTCCATTGCACTGAAAATTGTAGGGTTGGATATGGCGCTGCCCGTCGGACTCCTCACCGCGGTCGCCGTACTTATCCCGTACCTTGGCTTTGCGAGCGGGCTCGCATTTGCTTTGCTCGCCGCGCTCTTGCAGTTCGGCAACTGGTATGGGTTTGGCGCGGTGCTCGCTGTTTATGGCACCGGCCAGATCCTCGAAAGCATTGTTCTTACCCCGAGGTTCGTTGGTCAGCGCATCGGCCTGCATCCGCTTGCGGTCATCTTTGCCTTGCTGGTTTTTGGGCGGCTGTTCGGCTTTTTCGGCGTGCTGCTGGCGCTGCCGGCCAGCGCCATCGTCGCTTCGGCACTGCGTGAATTAGGTCGCCGCTACGTGTCAAGCACACTTTATAGGAATTGACTGGTATCGCCATGGCGCAAACGAATCTTGAAGCTCTCATGTTCGATACCCGTGGACGCAGGGTCACCAAACGCACCCCGTCGCCGGAGCGGCCTGCGGTCGTCGCGGCGACGAGGTCCACTACGCGGGGCGTTCGCCGGAAAGAGGAGACGCGAACCCGTCTGCTGGACGCGGCTCTTCGACTAATGGCCGAACGCGGCATGGAGGGCGTGGCCATTAGTGAAATAACCGCCGCCGCCGACGTGGGCTTCGGCTCGTTCTACAACCATTTCGAATCGAAGGGCGCGATCTATGCTGCACTCATCGAGCAGGTATTCGAAGACTACGCCGACATGCTCGATGTCATCGCGGGTGGGCTGCCCGATCCCGCGGAAGCGATCGCGGTGTCCGTTCGTCACACACTCATGCGGGCGCGCGGCGAGCCGCTATGGGGACGCTTTCTGATCCGCGAAGGACTTTCGGACCGAGCGCTACGCCATGGTCTGGGACAGCGGCTGTGGCGTGATACTCAACGGGGCATTGCAGACAAGCGCTTCTTCATCGCCGATCCGTTCGTCGGTTTGCTTTCGCTCAAGGGTACTTTGCTTGCTGCAGCGGCCGCACAACTTCATTTCATGACGCCCGCGAGTGGCGTACTGGACGGGCTGGGCGCTGAACGTGAGCATTTCGCGGAGCGAACCGCCGCAGTCGTGCTGCAGATGCTGGGTCTCCAGCGCGCCGAGGCGGAGCATATCGCAATGCGGGCTCTCCCCGAACTGAACGGCACCGGAAGGAGCGGGCAGCCGCGACTGCGAACGGTGCCGCTCGGCCCACCCGCGTTGCGCCGTCCTGGGAAGCGCAAGTCATCCGCCGGTTGACGGGCAAGTGGCACCAGCAGTATTCCGTCTGCGCGAGCGGAGGCTTCCGCGTGAAGCCTTTGCCCGCGCTGCATAGCGGGCCATCAAGCTTCTGGGATGGTCGGCAGATCGGGGACAACGGGCAACGGACGCCGTGCAACACGCTCCGCCTCCATACGTTTGAGACCAAACGCCTGCAACACAATGGCCGCAGTGCTTTCGGCGAATATCTCCTCTTTGGACGGGGCCATCTTTCGCACGCGAACGGTCCGCTTGGACGAGGCAGCAAAGTGCAATTCGACGGCAGTCCCGGCCAGGACGGTACCAATCACCGAGATCAGACACATCAGCTGATCTGCGACCACAAAGCGTCTTTGCGAAATCCCTCTTTCGCTATCTCGCAGCAACCGCTGACCCAGACCTCTGTTCAGCGCGCACGGGGATAACCCTTCACGTATGAGCATTCGCCCCCATACCGGCTCCCGGTAGGCGCGCAAGAGCGTATGGCGCACGGATACAGCGACCACCTCCGCCGGATCCGACAACCCGCTCGCGAGACGATCCAGCGTATTGGCGAATTCTTCGAAAAGCCAATCGACGAGCGCCGTGAAGATGCCTTCCTTCGAATCGAAGTGGTTATAGAAAGAGCCAAAGCCGACGTCGGCTGCCTCCGTGATCTGGGCGATGGTGACGCTGTTCATGCCCTTCTCTGCGACGAGCCAGAACGCAGCGTCGAGCAGGCGAGCGCGCGTCTCACGCTTGCGCCTGGCGCCTCGCGGATAGCGTCCATCGCTGGTCTCGCGCGGCGAGCTGGGCGCTTTCTGCGCGCGTCGACGACTGGCGCGCGGGTTCGGGACGTCTGGCATGTTCTCTCCATGATTGTTTTGTACGACCTGATTGTAGAATTAAAAGTCATGATTGACAATCTAATCAGTTATGGGTCTAATGTCACGTGTGCAGCCTGCACAACGGAAGAATGAAGAACCGGATGTGCCGGTGGGCGCGGGTGCAGAACCTGTAAAGGCCTTTCGCCGATGCCGGCGTAAAGGCCAAAAGGCACGAGAGCACGTAAGCATGAAAGCGCGCGGATCCGACCATTTGCTTATTGCGCGCGTCCCATTTGGGATGGTCTGTCGCCGGTATGCCAGGCGATAAGCAGGAAATCTAACGTACTGAAGAACGTTTGCTTGATGCGCCCGAACTGACACAAGCCGTGCTTTCCAGCACGGCTTGTCTGCACAGCCTGAGGCGACTTTTTAACTGGATCACCATCTGCCTTGAACATCGTGAAACATTCCGGTCCTCTAGCGCGTAAGCGTATGCATTCCTTCCTGCCTTCCTTCGTCCGGTCGCCGCACCGGACGCACATCGTGATCGCGGCTTGCGGCGCAATCCTGCTTTCGGCATGCCATCAGCGTGAAACCGTCGCGCCGGAGCCCAAACCCGTCGTTGCCCGCGCCGTTCATACTGATGGACGCATGGTGAGCACGTCGCTGCCCGCTCAGGTACAGGCGCGATACTCCACGCCGCTTTCGTTCCGGGTAGGCGGCAAGGTCATCGAACGGCGGGTGCGCATCGGCGATACCGTCAAGGCCGGTCAGATCGTCGCGCTGCTAGACCCCACCGATCTGCGCAGCAACCTTGCGAACGCGCAAGCGCAACTGGAGGCCGCCGAACATCGCCTCGTGTATGCAAAACAGCAGCTCGACCGCGATCAGGCGCAAGCGCATGCCAACCTCATCGCGCCGGCGCAACTGGAACAGACTCAGGACGCGTACGCGTCGGCTCTCGCCCAGCGCGATTCGGCCCGGGCGCAATTGGCGCTTGCCAGCGATCAGCTCCGTTACGCCAGTCTGGTGGCCGACCATGACGGTGTCATCACGTCTGAAGATGCCGATACCGGCCAGAACGTCCAGGCCACCCAAGCCATCTATCACCTCGATTGGACGGGCGATGTGGATATCGTCTGCGACGCACCCGAGCGGGCCCTGAACTCGCTGACGGTCGGCAGCAAGGCACGCGTGACGCTGCCCGCGCTGCCTGGCAAGACCTTCGACGCACGTGTGCGCGAGGTATCGCCCGCGGCAGATCCGCAAAGCCGCACCTGGCGCGTCAAGCTGACGCTCGCCGCCCCGGGCCCCGAAGTGCGCCAGGGCATGACGGCCAATGTCGCGTTCGATGCCGTCGGCGACGGGTCCGCCGCACAGACCTTCACAATTCCCGTGACCGCGCTGTTTCACCGGGGCGAGGAGCCGGCGGTGTGGGTGGTGCGTGCCGGCAGCGACACGCTCGAACTGCGCCCTGTCACGATCGGACGATACGACGAACGCACGGTTTCGGTCAGTTCGGGTCTGCACGACGGTGACCGCGTCATGTTGCAAGGCGTGCATGCCGTCAGCGCCGGCCAACACGTGCAGCTGGTCGCGCCGTTGCATCCGGAGGATTTCCCGTCATGAACGTACGCGACCGTGAAAATGCGCACGACAGTGCGCCCGTCACCACTTCCACTACGCGAAGTGCTGACGAAAGTGGCTTCAATCTCTCATCGTGGGCGTTGCGCCACCAACAGCTCGTGATTTTTCTGATTGGCCTGGCAACGCTTTTTGGCGTGATCGGCTATATACACCTCGCACAGTCCGAGGATCCGCCGTTCACGTTCCGCACGATGGTGATCAAGACCTACTGGCCGGGCGCGAGCGCCCACGAAGTGCAGGAGCAGATCACGGACCGGATCGGCCGCCAGCTGCAGGCGGCGCCCTTCATCGACAACATCAAGAGCTACTCGCGGCCTGGCGAGTCGATGATTTTCTTCGCAATGAAGGACTCGGCACCCGTCAAGGAAGTGCCCGAGACGTGGTACCAGGTGCGCAAGAAGGTGGGCGACATCGGGGCGACGTTGCCCAAGGGAACGGTCGGACCGTTTTTTAACGACGAGTTTGGTGACGTTTATACCAACATCTACGCGCTCGAAGGCGATGGCTTCTCGCCCGCGCAACTGCACGACTATGCGGACAAGCTGCGCACGGTCCTGCTGCGCGTACCCGGTGTTGCAAAGGTCGATTACTTTGGCGACCCAGACCAGCACATCTTCGTCGAGATATCAAATGCGCAATTGACGCGACTCTCGATCACGCCGCCGCAACTCGCCCACGCCATCGACGCGCAGAACGCGGTCGCGCCCGTCGGAACCATTACGACCGCGGACGACCGCGTGTTTGTGCGGCCGAGCGGCGCGTTCAAGGATCCAGAGGCGCTCGCGAACCTGCTGATCACCGTCAATAAACGCACGTTCCGCCTCGGCGACATCGCGACGATCAAACGCGGTTATGACGATCCGCCGGTGACGCAGATGCGCGTCGGCGGCCAGGCCGTGCTCGGCATCGGCGTGACGATGCAAAAGGGCGGCGATGTGATCGACCTTGGCAAGGCGCTCGACGCCAAAGCGGCTGAACTGCAGGCGACACTGCCGGCCGGTCTCAAGCTGGCTCCCGTTTCCAGCATGCCGCACGCGGTCAAGCAGTCGGTTGACGAGTTCGTGCGCTCGGTCGGCGAAGCAGTTGCGATCGTGCTTGTGGTGAGCCTGGTTTCGCTCGGCTTGCGCACGGGCATGATCGTGGTCATCACGATTCCGATCGTGCTCGCGGTGACGGCGCTGTGCATGCACATCTTCAATATCGGACTCGACAAGGTCTCGCTCGGAACGCTTGTGCTTGCGCTCGGGCTGCTCGTCGACGACGCGATCATTGCCGTCGAAATGATGGCGGTGAAGCTCGAGCAGGGGTGGAGCCGCATGCGCGCGGCGGCCTTCGCGTACTCGAGTACGGCGTTCCCGATGTTGACGGGCACCCTCGTGACGGTCTCGGGCTTCCTGCCGATCGCGCTCGCCAAATCGAGCACGGGTGAGTACACGCGTTCAATCTTCGAAGTGTCGGCCATCGCGCTGATTGTTTCTTGGTTCGCGGCCGTCGTGCTGGTTCCGCTGCTGGGCTTCCACATGCTGCCGGAGCGCAAGGGCCATGCGGGCGGCGGACATGATCATGAGCACGATGTCTATAACACGGGCTTCTACCGGCGCCTGTCGGGCTGGGTCACGCTTTGTATCGACCGCCGCTGGCTGGTGCTCGGTGTCACGGGCGTGCTGTTCGTGATCGCGATGGCGGCCTTCACGCGCGTGCCGCAGCAGTTCTTCCCGAACTCGGAGCGGCCGGAACTGCTGGTCGATCTGCGGCTGCCGGAAGGCGCGTCATTCGAGGCGACGCTGCGCGAGTCGAAACGCCTCGAGAAGGTGCTCGACGGCAAGCCGGAAATCGAGCACTTCGTCGACTTTGTCGGCACGGGCGCGCCGCGCTTCTACCTGCCGCTTGACCAGCAACTGCAGCAGCCGAACTTCGCGCAGTTCGTGATCACCGCGAAGAGCGTTGAAAACCGCGAGGAACTGATGCGCTGGCTGGATCAAAAACTGGAGAAGGAATTCCCCGGCGTGCGCACGCGTGTCGCGCGGCTCGAGAATGGTCCGCCCGTGGGTTTTCCGATCAAGTTCCGCGTGAGCGGGGACGACATCGCGACGGTGCGCTCGATTGCGCAAAACGTTGCCGACAAGGTCCGCGGCGATCCGCGCACGCGCAACGTCCAGTTCGACTGGGACGAGCCGGCCGAACGCTCGATCTCGTTCGAGATCGACCAGAACCGGGCGCGCGAGCTGGGCGTCACGTCGGAGGACGTATCGGGATTCCTGGCCATGACGCTCTCAGGCTATACGGTCACGCAGTACCGGGAGCGCGACAAGCTGATCAACGTCGATCTTCGCTCGCCGAAGAGCGAGCGCGTCGATCCGGCCAAGCTCACGAGTCTCGCGATTCCGACGCCAAACGGGCCGGTTCCGCTCGGTTCGCTCGGGCACATTCGGGACACGCTCGAGTACGGCGTGATCTGGGAGCGTGACCGGCAGCCGACCATCACGGTGCAGGCCGACGTGCGCGGTGACGCGCAGGGTATCGACGTGACCCGCGATATCGAGCACGGGCTCGCCGGACAGAGCGCCAGTCTGCCTGTCGGCTATCGCATCCAGGTGGGCGGCGCGGTCGAGGAGAGCACCAAAGGCCAGACTTCGATCAACGCGGAAATGCCGCTGATGATCATCGCGGTGCTGACGCTGCTCATGATCCAGCTGAAGAATTTCGCGCGCACGTTCATCGTCGTACTGACGGCGCCGCTGGGCCTGATTGGCGTGGTGGCGGCGTTGCTGCTGTTCGGCAAGCCGTTTGGCTTCGTCGCGCTGCTCGGCGTGATCGCGATGTTCGGAATCATCATGCGCAATTCAGTGATCCTGGTCGACCAGATCGATCAGGACATCGCGGCTGGGCATGGACGCTTCGACGCGATTATCGGTGCAACGGTGCGGCGTTTCCGGCCGATCATGCTGACGGCTGCCGCCGCCGTGCTCGCACTCATTCCGCTGCTGCGCTCCGGCTTCTTCGGGCCAATGGCGACCGCGCTGATGGGCGGCATCACGGTTGCCACGCTTCTGACCGTGTTCTTCCTGCCGGCCCTCTACGCGTCCTGCTTCCGGGTCCGGCGCGACGAGCGCGGGATGCAACAGGTCGTCGTCGAGCATACGGAGGTTTGATCATGAGCTTTGCATACAAGACATCCGGCCTCGCCGTGGCGGTGGCCCTCGCGCTGACGGCGTGCTCATTCGGCCCCAGCGGAGAGCCGCCGGCGATGGCTTCGCCTGAGCATTACGGCGCACAGGCGCAGCCGCCGAGGACGGTCGCGGCTGGTGGCGTTGCCCAGCAGTTCGATATTGGCGCCACGTCCGTACCGCAATGGTGGCGGCTTTACCGCTCGGACGCACTCGATGGGCTCGTAGAGGAGGGTTTGCAAAACAGCCCGACGCTGATGGCTACGCAGCGCACGCTAGCGGCCGCGCAAGAGGAGCTTCGCGCGCAGGTCGGCGCATCCACGATGCCGTCAATCGACGGCACCGCGCAGGTCCAGCGCGCACGATCGCCCGTCGTGCCCGGGCTCGGCCCTCAGCAGGTGCAATACAACTATTTTGCGGGCCAGCTTGTCGCGAGCTACAACTTCGACCTGTTCGGGCAGACGCGTTACGCGAACAAGGCGAGCGCCGCTCGCGTGAACGTGCAGGCGTATCAACTCGAAGCGGCGCGGCGTGCGCTTGCGGCTAACATCGTCGGCACGGCGATCAGTGTGGCCACGCTCGATCGCCAGATCGCGCTCACCGAACGGCTCGTTGCCGTCGCCAATGAGGCTGCGAACGAGGACCAGCAGCGCTACGCGCTTGGCTCCGTCTCGCGCGCACAGGCACTCGCTTCGACGCAGGATGCCGCGTCCGTTGCGGCGGCGCTGCCCGCCTTGCGTCAGCAACGCGCGTCGGCCGTGCACGCACTTGCGGTGCTGATGGGCCGCACGCCCGATAACGCGCCGGCCGTTCCCGACCTGGACAGCCTCGCGCTGCCTGAGCACGTGCCTGTCGCGGTGCCGTCCGATCTGCTGCGTTCGCGCCCGGACATTCAGGCAGCGGACGCCGCTGTGAAGGCAGCCGCTGCCGACGTGGGCGCTGCGACTGCGCAGCTGTTTCCAAGCCTGTCGCTTACCGGTTCGATGGGCCGGGGCGGCTTCAGCTGGCCCGCGCTGCTGTCGGGAGCGGGCGGGCTGTGGGCCATCGGCGCGGGCCTGTCGCAGCCGATCTTCCATGGCGGCGCGCTGTTCGCGCAACGCCGCGCATCAATCGATACGTACGATGCGGCGGTTCTGCACTACAAGTCGACGGTGCTGTCGGCATTCCAGGACGTCGCCAATTCGCTGGACGCCCTGGATAACGATGCGCAGACACTCGCCTCGACCGAAGCGGCGGCCCAGGCAGCGCGGGCAGCATTCGACGATACGGTGGCACGCCACCGCATCGGCTCGCTGCCTTCCACGGCGCAGCATGCGAGCGAGCAGCGCTTTCTCAACGCGCAACTCAGCTCTGTCCGCGCGACGGGGCAACGCATGAGCGATACAGCAGCGCTGTTCCAGGCGATGGGTGAGCCGCCTGCCGATCAGAAGGCGGCGTCAACCAAATGATTGCGCGTCCATGAAGCTCTGGAGGGCGACCTGGTTCAACGGGGTCGCCCTCCCCGTAGCAAGAGCCGGAACAACAATAGTCTGGTGTCGAAATCGAGCAGCGTTTGTAGCCAGATAGTGCCGGCGCTCCGCCGACGTTAGCGGCACCGGAATCTCAACTACGTCCAACATGGAATATCGGAAACTGATTGCCTGCCACGAATGCGATTTGCTCTTTTGCAAGCCTGCGAAGGTGACAGGGCACGTCGCCAGTTGTTCGCGCTGCGGTGCGGGTATGACAGCGGCAGAGGGTGCGGACTTGCCCCTGGACCGGACCTGCGCTCTGACCATTGCGGCGCTAATTACCTTTTGTATTGCGCAGGCTTTCCCCGTCATCGAGCTTCACACCAGCGGCATGACATCCAGGGCAACCCTGTTCGGCGCCGTGCGGTCGCTATGGGCAGGCGACATGCGCCTCGTCGCAATCATGGTGTTCTGCGCGTCAATACTTTTCCCGTTGATCGAACTGCTCGCCTTTTTATATGTGCTGGCCCCGCTTCGCATAGGTAAGGTGCCGCCCCATTTCAATGGGATGCTGCGAGTCGTGCAATTCGTGCGGCCGTGGGGCATGGTCGAGGTGTTCATGCTCGGCGTGCTCGTCACAATCGTGAAGATGGTGAGCATAGCCGAGGTGATCCCTGGGCCGGGACTCTTCGCGCTGGGTGCGTTGACCGTGATGCTGGCGGTGGTCGCCACGCTCGATCTCGGCGGGCTCTGGGACATTTGCGACGAAATTAAACTTTCTCGACCCGCTGGCATTCGCTGGCAGAAGATCAGTCGCAGACTCGCGGGGCCGAACGGGCTATTCCGCTCGCACAAAGCGTGGTCAACGGCTTTTGTTACGGCAAGAGATGCAGGGCTTGTCGCCTGTCATACCTGCGGACTCGTCCAGAAGCATATCGAAGATCAATCGCGCCAGTGCTGCTCGCGATGCGGGTCCGTCCTGCACGAACGCCGTCCGGAAAGCCTGACGCGAACCGTAAGTCTGCTTCTTGCCGCTGCTCTTGCCTACATTCCAGCGAATCTGTTGCCCATCATGCACGCAACGTCGCTGGGCCGCGCCGAGGACGACACGATCCTTGGGGGCGTTGCGTATTTCTGGACGTCTGGAGACTGGCCGCTAGCCGTCGTCGTCTTCGTTGCCAGCGTCGTGGTGCCGATCCTCAAACTTGTGATTCTCACGCTTCTCACCGTGGCCGCCCGCCGCGGCTCGGCCTGGCGACTGCGTGAACGCGCAAGTCTATATCGGCTGGTCGAGCGCGTCGGCCGTTGGTCGATGCTCGACGTCTTCGTCGTAGCACTGACGGTTACCCTGGTGCATTTTGGCTCGCTTGCCGTCATCACTGCAGGCTCGGGCGCGCTCGCTTTCGGTGCCGTGGTGATCCTCACGATGCTCGCGTCACATCAGTTCGATCCCCGGCTGACCTGGGACAACGTGGACTCCAAACAGCACGTCCTTCGCGGCGATGAATGAATAGGGTTTTGGCTGCTCCCATGACCAAAACCAACCCGAATCTCTGAAACGGTTTACAAGCGATGCATATTCCCAACCTACCCAGTCCCGCATTCAAGCCGCGAAAACGTTGGCTTCCATCCCTGATCTGGTTAATCCCGTTAATCTGCGCGCTGATTGGCGCCGCGCTGGTGGTCAAATCTATTTCGGAGAAGGGACCGATGGTGACGGTCACTTTCGATAGGGCAGAGGGCCTGGAGGCGGCCAAGACAAAGGTCAAATACAAGGACGTGGAGATCGGTTCGGTACAGACCATCACGCTGTCGAAGGACCTCGGGCATGTCATCGTGAACATACAGTTGAGCAAGGAGGCCGAGAAGTTCGCGACCCGCGGCACGCGCTTCTGGGTGGTTCGCCCGCGTGTCGGTGCCAGCGGCATCTCCGGCCTCGGTACATTGCTCTCTGGCTCGTACATCGGCGTTGACATCGGGCGGTCGACAGAAAGACAAACCTCGTTTGTTGGCCTTGATAATCCACCCATCGTCACGACTGGACAGGCGGGGCATCAGTACACGCTGCGTGGCGAGTCGCTGGGCTCGGTCGATATCGGCGCGCCCATCTTCTACCATCGTATCCAGGTGGGGCAGGTGGTCGGTTTCTCTCTCGACCCGCACGGTGCTGGAGTAATCGTCAATGTTTTCGTCAACGCCCCGTTCGACCAGTACGTCGGCACCAATACACGGTGGTGGCATGCGAGCGGCGTCGATCTTCGTCTCGATTCCAACGGTCTCAAGCTCAATACGCAATCTCTGGCGACCGTGGTCGTCGGTGGACTGGCATTCCAGATGCCACCAGGGCAGGACGCAGGACAACCCGCTGCCGACAAGGCCGAGTTTCGACTGGCATCCGACGAGTCAGACGCGATGCGTGAGCCCGACGGTCAGCCACTCAATGTGGTAATGCGCTTTAACCAGTCGCTGCGCGGACTGTCTGTGGGCGCGCCCGTCGACCTTCGCGGAATTGCGCTGGGGCAAGTTACGGAGATCGGGATTGAATACAACGAAAAGCAGAAGACATTCAGTATGAAGGTGTCGATGGCGCTTTATCCCGACCGGCTCAGCCGGCGCTCCAGCGAGGCGCTACCCGCTCCGGACACAGCCGGCGGCCACGAGTTGCTGCAACACCTCGTCTCCGAAGGGCTGAGGGGCCAGCTGCGAACGGGGAACCTGCTGACCGGGCAGCTCTATGTCGCGCTCGACATGTTCCCGAAAGCGCCTCGAGCGACCGTCGACGTGCGCGAAAACCCGATCGAACTGCCGACCGTGCCCAACACGCTCGACGAGCTTCAGGTTCAGATCGCGGACATTGCAAGGAAGCTGAACCAGGTACCGTTCGACAAGATCGGAGCGAATCTGAACGGCGCACTTGAAAACGCCAGCAGGCTGTTCGGGCACATGGACAGCGAGGTCGTTCCGCAAGCCCGGGACACGCTGGCTGCCGCGCAGAAGACCTTCAGTACCGCCGAATCGACGCTCCGTCAGACCGCGCCGATGCAGGCCGACGTCCAGGATGCGATGCAGGAATTGACGCGCACGCTGCAATCCCTCAACGCGCTCGCCGACTATCTGGAACGTCATCCCCAAGCGCTGCTGTTCGGCAAGAAAGGAGATAAACAATGATGCGATTCCGGTTCTCCGCGCGATGCGCGATGCTGTGGGCGGTGGCTGCCGTTGGGCTGGCCACGCTAGGGGCCTGTTCTTCCCCGCCAGGGCGTTTTTACACACTCGGCACAGGTGACGAATCCGCAATCGAAATCGGTACCACGCACCCGTCCTATCTGATCGACATGCGTCAGGTGAAAGTGCCTGCGTCCGTCGCGAGGAGCCAGTTGGTCGTACAGGTGAACACGGCCCAGGTCAAAATCCTGGAAGACGATCGTTGGGCGTCGCCGGTTGCCGATGAAATCCACAATGCACTGCTCGTGGCCGTGGCGCGGCAGGCGGGCGCGCTTGACGCGAAAGAGTTCACACGAAGCGACAACGTTCCTGTGTACCAGATTTCGGCCGACGTGCAGCGTTTCGAGTCGTGGCCAGCGTCACACGCGTTGATCGACGTCGTATGGAGCATACGGGCGTCGAATGCGTCGCAAACGTTGGTCTGCCGTAGCCTGGTCAGTCAGCACGTGTCCGCGGGCTATGAGGCGCTCGTCGAGGGGCACCGGCGCGCAATACAGACTCTCGCTGCACAGATCGCCGCGGGCCTGCGGGACTTGTCAGCAAGGTCAACGACGGTGCACGGCGGAACGGGGCAGGCGGCGTTATCGTGCCCATCCCTCGCGCGACCATCCGACGCGGGAATTGAGGCGCCAGTTCTGGGCGCGGCGCACTGATCATCCCGGCGGTCGTATTTCGGGGAAAGCTTTGCGAGGCTTGCACGGGTCAGCAGAGCTTTCAACCGGACCGGCAGTAACAAAATTACAGTCGACTGACGGTCACGTGCAGCGTCGTCATCGCCAGTCGATGACTTGCATGGCCAGACGGTGTCTACACCGGCGTTCCAGCTTACTCGGCTTCGGTAGTCTCCTCGACCAGCGGCAGCGGACGCGCCGCGACCCTCTCCGCCTCCGCGCGCTTGAGCCCGAGTATTTGCAGTAGCGTTGCCGCCGTACGCTCGGGCAAATGCTCTCCGCTGAATCCGAGCTCCTTGATGACGTCTGCCGCCGGCGCTCCCGGAGCAACATAGTTGAGTTCGGCAGCAATGGCAGAGAGCACTGTGCCGCCGACGGAAAGAAAACCGACGAACGGGTCCGTGACCAAGAAGCGCTTGGCCGCAATGCCGTTGCCGATATCCCGCAGCAGCCGCTGACCCAAGCCGCGGGTCAGAGTGTGTGCCGAAAACCCTTCGCGTATCAGGAACCGTGCCCACACGGGATCACGCCGCGCTCGCATCACGGTATGGCGCACGGAGACGGCGATCACCTCTGCCGGGTCGGAGAGGCCACCGGCGAGGCGGTCCAGCATATCCGCGAATTCCTCGAACACATTGTCGACGAGCGTCGCGTAGATAGCCTCCTTCGATTCGAAGTGGTTGTAGAACGAGCCGAAGCCCACATCGGCGGCCTCCGTAATCTCGTTGATAGCTACGCCCTCCATCCCCTTTTCAGACATGAGCTTGAGCGCTGCGTCGAGCAGGCGGCCACGCGTCTCGCGTTTGCGGCGCGCGCCGCGCGGCTCGCGTTCTTCCGCAGCGGTAACCGGGGAGACCGGCGCAGCACGGGGAGTACGTTTCGTTGTCCGGGACTTTGATGTGGTCGGCATGGCGGATCCAGTTTTGGCTATACCCAAGTATAGATTCAAATGTCTTTATTGACAAAACTATCAGGTATGAGTTTAATGTCGCTAAGGGCGACCCTTGAGCCAGCCTAACAAACTACACATAGAGACTCTAGGTGGAGAGATTGTGGAGACAGGAACAATAAGCGGCGTCGCGCCGAAAACCCGGTGCGGGGGGCTTCCCCCGCAGATCGTGGTCGCGAATACGCTGTCGCGGCGTTGTGCGTACAGGCTGGTCATCGACAGGTCGACCGGACTGCTGGCGGCGCTCCCTCCGCTCGCGTTGAGCAGCGAAGTGCTGCGCCTCCTTCAGATCGTGCCCGTTAGCCGGCGCGATTCAGAGACTATCGCCGTTCCGCCGGTGCGGATGAACTCGCCGATGCTGCGGCAGTTTGACTCAATCCGTTTGCTCGGCAGCCCGAGTCTCACGCGCGCCTGCGCAACCGAACGCACCACAGATCAATCTGATAAACGCATCTTGCGGGACGCTGCTCGTCCGGGCCGCTCCTCCGCGAAGCGGTCATATCGTGCGCAAAAGCCTTGCCTTGCTGGACGGTTCCGTCAGCGCACCGGCTCAGCCAGCGCAATCCGCCATCCGAACCGTTTTATCTCCGTTCAGCCATGAAACTGACTACTGCACAGCCGGCCCGTCACCCCAATCCCACGTCGAAAGCGTCGGCATTAGCCTATCTGATATTCGACCGGCCAGACCTTGGGAAAGCCGAGCAATTTCTCAATGATTTCGGGCTACAGACCGTATCGCGCGATGAAGCGCAATTGCTTCTGCGAGGAACGGGTGCTTCGCATTACTGCTATGTCGTCCGGAAGGCGCCGAAATCCCGGTTCGTTGGTTTTGGGCTACAGGTCGACAGCAGGGCGGATCTTGATGCACTTGCAAAAGTGCCTGGCGCCTCTGAGGCCGAACGGTCGTCCTTGCCCGGCGGCGGCTATATCGTACGGTTGACCGACCCTTCCGGCTTTCGCGTCGATGCGATATGGGGCCAGGCGCCAGCTTCGACGCTGTCGCATCGGCCGCCATTGCCGTTCAACTCCGTGGATGCGGCCGTCCGGATCAACGGGACGCAGCGACCGCCCGAGTGCGCGCCCGAAGTTATCCGGCTTGGGCATGTCGTGCTCGAACTCGCCGACTATCAGGACACCTGCGCATGGTACACGCAGCATTTCGGCTTCATCCCGAGCGATGTGCAGGTGCTTCCCGATGGCTCGCCCGTTGTCGCGTTCATGCGGCTTGATCTGGGTGACAAGCCGGCCGATCACCATACGCTCGCGCTTGCACAAGGCTTCCTGCCCACCTACAGCCATAGCGCCTACGAAGTCGTTGACGCCGACGCGGTCGGCATGGGCCAGCGCGTCCTGCGCGAGAAGGGCTGGACGCACGCGTGGGGGATCGGCCGGCATATCCTGGGCAGCCAGATCTTCGACTACTGGCAGGACCCGTGGGGCAACAAGCACGAGCACTATTGCGACGGCGATCTCTTTACGGCCGATGCGCCGTCGGGTCTGCACGCGGTGAGCCGCGAAGCAATGGCGCAATGGGGGCCGACAATGCCGCGCAGTTTCACAAAACCCAAATTCACGCCCGCGAGCATCGTGGCGCTCTTCAGGAACCTGCGTCGCAGCCCCGACCTGACGCTGAGCAAGCTGCGCTCGCTGGCAAAGATTTTCGCCTGAACCAACCCCTTCCATAGAATCCGGAGATCGACAAATGGCACTTCACGTTCTGCATTATTTGCATCAAGACCGCGCCCAGTGGGGCGTGGTCGCTAATGGCGCTATCACGCCGATTCCCGGCGAGTTCGAGTCGACCGCCGAATTTATTGAGGCCAACCCGGTCGAACAGCTGCTGGTGCTAAGCGGTCCGACGATTCCCGAATCGGAAGTGCAATGGTTGTCGCCCGTGACCGCCAATCAGCAGTTCATCTGCCAGGGGGCAAATTATCGCCAGCATATGATCGAGTCCGGTATGGACCCGGATGTGAAGAAATTCAACATGATCTTCACGAAGGCGACGAGCTGCATCGTTCCGGCCGACTCCCCTGTGGTGAAGCCAAACGGGGTGCAGTTCCTCGACTACGAGATCGAACTCGGTCTCGTCCTCAAACGCGACATAACGTCCCGCGAAACTGTCACCGAGGAGAATCTGCATGAGTACATCGCCGGCGCCGTGATCGTCAACGACTATTCCGCGCGCGATGTCCAGATTCCGCAAATGCAGTTTTACAAGGGCAAAAGCTATCGTACGTTTGGCCCTGTCGGCCCTTACCTTTGTCTCCTGGAGAAACAGGACATTTCAAAGCTGAAGGAGCTTGTGCTGACGCTGACGGTAAACGGAACGGTTCGCCAGAATGACTCCACAGCGGGCCTCGTCTACGGACCGGCGGAGACCTTGACGGAGCTTTCCACCATACACGATCTACGCACCGGGGACCTGCTCGCGACCGGCACGCCCTCCGGCTGTGCGCTGAGCATTCCGTCACCTGAAAAGCAGCGCGCCGCGGCGCAACTGCCTGAAGCGGAAAAGTGGCGTCTGTTCCTGAAGATGCAGGAGGAAAGGCCGCAGTATCTGCGCGTGGGTGACGTCGTGGAGGCGCATATCGTCAGCCATGACCGCTCGATCGATCTGGGCGTACAGCACAACGTCGTTATGGAACAGGCGGCATGAAAGGCGTCGCAAACGTACACGATGTCCTTGCCATCGAAACGCAGGGGCAACCGGCGGATCTTCCGTCGAGTACCTACGAGATGATCTGTCGGGGCGCCGCCATCAATCCGGCGGCACCCGCACTTTCGTTCTTTGCAGCGGCCGACGACCACCGGAACGCCGAGTGCTGGACGTATAGTGAACTCGTGCGCGATGTCACGCGAACCGCGAATATGTTTGCGCGCCTGGGAGTACACCGCGACTCGGTCGTCGCATACGTTCTGCCCAACCTCCCTGAAACGCACTTTGTGATCTGGGGCGGGGAAGCCGCCGGGATTGTCTGCGCGATCAATCCGCTGCTTGAGAGCGAGGCCATCGGCGAACTGCTCAATGCCTCATGCGCGAGCGTGCTCGTAACCCTTGCGCGGTTTCCCGGAACCGACCTTTGGCAGAAGGTGCAAGCGGTGCTGCACAAGCTCCCTTGCCTGCAGCATCTGGTGCTCGTGAATCCGGCCGACCGCATGCCGGGTGAAAAGGGATTCGCGGCCCGGGCGCTGCAACGTGGCGAGTGTTCAAGACTGAATGGGCCTGGCGGCGTTCATGGTGCCGTTCCTGCGCATGTCGGCATCCACGACTTCAGCACAGCTATCGCAAGGGAGTCCGGGGTGGCGCTCAGCAGCACGCGTCAAATGAGCATCGATGACGTATCGTCGTTCTTTTGCACGGGCGGCACCACCGGGCTGCCGAAGATTGCGATTCGCCGGCACGGCAACGAGGTGGCCAATGCGCGGAACGCGGGTCAATTCTTCGGCGAAAGCATTGGTCCGGGAAAAACGATTTTTTGCGGACTGCCGCTTTTCCACGTCAACGCCGTGATGGTGACAGGTCTGCTGGCGTTCTCGCGCGGCGCCCACGTCGTGCTCGGCACACCACAAGGTTATCGGGGTGAGGGCGTTGTAAAGCGCTTCTGGGAAATTGTCGAGCATTACCGCATCAACTTCTTCAGCGGTGTCCCGACACTCTACGGATCGCTGCTGGACGTTCCGGTTGGCGAGCACGATATCAGTTCGCTCGAGTGTGGCCTGTGCGGCGCCGCCCCGATGCCGGTGGAATTACTTCGCACTTTCCAGGATCGCACAGGAATCAGAATCCTTGAGGGCTACGGTCTCACGGAAGGTACCTGCATTAGCAGCGTGAACCCTCCGCTTGGCGAGCGCAGGGTCGGTTCGATTGGTCTTCGTCTGCCCGGTCAGGCAATGAAGGCAGTCGTGGTCGATGAGAGCGGCCGGTATGTACGGGATTGCGTTGCGGATGAGGTCGGCCAGCTGGTTATCTCCGGCCCGAACGTGTTCGCTGGCTATACCCGGCCTGAGCAGAACAGTGGCATCTGGATGGAAAGTGGTGATGGCGGGCGCTGGCTCAATACTGGCGATCTCGGACGCTGTGACCCCGACGGTTACTTCTGGCTCACCGGCCGGAAGAAGGAGTTGATTATCCGGGGTGGACACAACATCGACCCCGCGGCAATCGAAGAACCATTGCATCGCCATCCCGCAGTCCAGATCGCGGCAGCCGTAGGCCGTCCCGATATGCACGCGGGTGAGTTGCCGGTTGCCTATGTCCAGCTAAAGCCGGGCACAACGGCAACGGAAGCGGAACTGGCCGAGTTTCTGCGTCACGAGATCAACGAACGCGCCGCGTTGCCAAAGGGGATACGGATCGTGGATGCGATGCCACTGACGGGCGTCGGCAAGATCTTCAAGCCTGCACTAAAACGTCGCGAAACGGCGGACGCCCTGGAGTCGGCCCTCGTAGAGGCTGGCGTCGAGGATGCAATCGTTAGCCTCATTGATGACATCTCGCGTGGAATTTCACTTCACGTCGAACTTGGCGACCCCGCGTTCGAAGCATTGGCGACTTCCGCGCTCGGACGCTTTCCCTTCGCATTTTCGATCTCGACCGCCGCGAGGCCATCGCGGGCGGAGCAATCGACGGGGACGGACCCGGCAGCAACAGATGCGCAGGGCAGGCCAACGTGACACGAGCCACGACGTCAAAGGGACGTGTTCGGTCGTGCGACGGGATTAGAGGTTAATCGGAAGTACCCGCCGAGATGCCGCGTTGAAATGCTTTCCAGCGTATTTGATTTAGTACACCTATTCGTTTGGAATGGAAAGAGGATGAGTATTGCATCAGAAAGGTCTTTGCGTTCGCAGGTCGAAAAATGGCTCGGGCCCACTTCTTCGACACCGGTTCGGGTTACCCGATTCAGTCGCGCGCGCTCGAATCAGAGACCCTGCGTGCGTATCGAGCTACTGCTACCGACTGGCCCGCTTGGATTCCTTTTCTTTCGGCACCGCGACGGTACGTGGTGCGTGTTCCCGCCTGAGACGGAACGCCTGGCCATGCATGCTTACTAGGGTGCAGGGCGATCGGAGTAGGCGCGGTGTAGCTGTACGAAAGGAAGAGAAAAATCAATTGAGTAGATCCAGCTGCGACACCAACCATTCATAAAAATTTCGACACAGAGCGACAGGAGAAGAGACATGAGGAATTACAAACGCGCGATCAGTTCGGTCGGTATGGCGGCTTGCATCTGCTCGGCTGCGCTTATCGACAATGCCAATGCGCAGTCGGCCGGAAGCATAACGCTGTCGACAGGATGGCTTCACGTCGCGCCACAGGGCAATGCAACGCCGCTTACAGTAGAAAGCGTCGGCGGCATTGCGGTGAATCAGCAACTTTCCGGCACCGGCGCGCATGCCAGCTCAACGGATACGATGGGAATTACCACCGAGTATTACGTCACCGACAGCATCGGTGTCGCCACGCTCATTGGACTGCCACTCACAGTGAACCTGGTTGGTGATGGCACGCTCAAGAAGTATGGAACCCTCGGGTCGACGAGACCGATGCCGCCCGCTATCGTCCTTCGATACCACCTGTTTGCAGCCCAGTCAAAATTCCGTCCTTTCGTCGGATTAGGCGTGAACTATACGTGGTTCACGCAGGTTCGGACAACCAATAATCAGTTCGTAACCGATAACCTTGGTCCGGGCGGCTCGGCACACGCGTCACTCAGTTCATCCTGGAATCCGGTATTCGAGATCGGGGCAAATTATGCGATTACAAAACACTGGTCGGTCGGAACCGCTGTCGGTTACGTTCCGCTAAAGACTCACCTTACCCTGGACGGGACGACCGCAACCGGAACGCACATCGTTTCCAGATCGACGCTCCGAATCAATCCGGTTAACGTCTTCATGAACGTCGCCTATACGTTCTAGCGGCTACGACCAGCGTTTTCCGGCATCCACTTTGGCGGCAGACCGTGCCGCCAATGCACCAGACTTGAGGTTTCAATGCTCATCGAAGACATCGAATACGTTATTTTTCGCCACCCGGACCTGGCCGCGGTTCGAGCCTTCATGGTCGATTACGGCTTGCTGGATCTGCAGCAGGGCGGCGACATGCTCTATCTGCGCAGCTACGGCGACGCGCCTTTCTCCTACGTCTCGACCAAAGGCGAGACGGCGTTCGTCGGTTTCGGTTTTCGCGTGTCCTCGCGCGAGGCGCTCGACAGGCTGGCGGCCCGCTTCGGCTCGGCCGTGACCGAGTGCCCGCATCCGGGCGGTGGCGTGTATACGGCGGGGACCGATCCCGATGGCCGGCGGCTGGAGTTCGTGTTCGGCGCCGAACGTCTCCCTCGGGTTCCGTCCGGCGGAGCTCCAATCGTCTGGAACGACGCCCATGCCAGGAACCGACTGGGCCACTTCCAGCGCCCGGTATATGGTCCGTCGCACATCCAGCGGCTCGGCCATGTGGCCGTCTTTTCGCCGACTCCGCAGGAGATGATCTCGTGGTATTGCGAAACGTTGGGCATGAAGCCGTCGGAACTCATTTACCAGGGTGACGAGAAGAACGTTGTGGCCGCATTCATGCACCTCGGGAAAGGCGCGGAATGGACCGATCACCACACCCTGGCCATTGTCGGCGGCAAGGCGGCCGGCTTGGACCACGCCTCCTTCGAGTGCCGGGACATCGATGATCTGGGCGTCGGCCACATGGTTATGGGCGACAAAGGCTACAAGCGCCGCTGGGGCATTGGCCGCCATTTCCACGGCAGCCAGATTTTCGATTACTGGACTGATCCCGCTGGCTTCCACATGGAGCATTACGTGGACGGCGATGTGGTCAACGGCGACTCGCCAGTCCTGAGCTATCCGTTCGGACGAGAAACGCTGCTGCAATGGGGCCCTGCCTTCCCGGGGCTCTGATCCAACGCACGGCATATCTGCGCTTGGCCGGGCGGCTCGTCAATTCGGGGAACTGGTCAGCCATGCCCGGATGTCAGCGCCCCGCATCAAAGCAACACATTGGATTGAATAATGAAACGACAGGTCCTCAAGACCATTCTTTTTGCCTTGCCCAAAGTCCTTGACCTGACGGCACACCGCTTTCCCGCCTATCGTGATCGCCTGAAAGAGCGCGATCTGGTGGCCTGGATCGGACTCATGGATGAAAGCATCGGTCGCGTCATCACGTTCAGGAACGGGCGCGTTCGGTCGCGCGCCGGCAGGCATCGGCGGCCCGACGTGCGCATGGCTTTCAAGGATGTGGCCACCGCCCTGAAGTTCCTTTCGCCCAAGCCGGATCAGGGCGAAATCATCCACGCCGCCAAGAACTTCAAGGTAGTCACTGAGGGCGAAGACGAACTCCTGGTTTGGCTATTGCAAACCCTGAGCATGATGCAGACCGTCGGCCTGCCGATGGGCACACCCATGCGCGATGGTACCCGCCGCTACACTACCTGCACCAACGGCGGCCCTCTGTTCGTCTACGTCAAGGATGGTCGCGTCGTTCGGGTGACACCCATCGATCTGGACAGCACGGATGCGCCAAGTTATGTGATCGAGGCGCGCGGACGCCGCTTCAGCCCGCCACGGCGTGGATTGGTCGCGCCCCATGCCTTGACGCTCAAGTCGCTCGTCTACTCCGACAAGCGCATCCTTCATCCCATGAAGCGGGTGGATTTCGACCCTGACGGCGAACGTAATCCCCAGAACCGGGGCACGTCTGGTTATGTGCGTATTGGTTGGGACGAGGCCTTGGACATTCTCGCCAAAGAAATCAACCGGCAGAAGCGCGTTCACGGTCCTGGTTCCATTACCTTCCCCATGTCGTCCCACCACCAGTGGGGCAATGTGGGCTACTACCTCAGCGCGCTGACGCGCTTTGCCAACCTGATCGGCTTCACCCGGGTCGCCGCAAATCCGGACAGTTGGGAAGGCTGGTACTGGGGCGCCATGCATCATTTCGGCAACTCGATGCGCATCGGCGTGCCATCCGGCTATGGCGGCGTCGAGGATTGCCTCAAGGAAGCCGACATGATCGTCTTCTGGTCCTGCGACCCCGAAAGCACCAACGGGGCCTATGCAGGTTTCGAGGGCACGCCGCGGCGCATGTGGGCCAAGGAACTCGGCATCGAGTTCGTTCATATCGACCCGCACTGCAACCCGTCCGCCCAATTGCTGGGCGGGCGCTGGATTCCGATCCGACCGCAAACGGACGCCGCTTTCGCCACCTCCATCATGTATGTGTGGGCCCTTGAGGACTTGTACGACAAGGATTACGTCGCCACCCGCACGACCGGGTTCGACGAGTGGAGGGCCTATCTTCTCGGCGAAACCGACGGCATTCCCAAGACTCCCGAGTGGCAGGAGAGCGAGACCGGCGTGCCGGCCAAGGACGTCCGTGCGCTTGCGCGCCGATGGGGGAACAGGAAGGTCCATCTGGCCGTCGGGATGACCGGCGCGGGATTCGGTGGCGCGGGCCGAGGCGCGACGGGAGCGCAATGGGCGCGCTGCATGATCATGATGATGGCAATGCAGGGCTGGGGTAAGCCGGGGGTCAATTTCGGCTGCCTTGAAGTCGGTGTTCCCCATGACCTCCATTTCTATTTCCCCGGCTACGCGGACGGCGGCATTTCCGGCGACCTGGCGTGGACCGCCAATGCGGTGAACAATTACCAGCGCATGCCGCACATCCTGACCATGAATCCTGTCAAGCAAATGGTCCCGCGGCAGCAACTGCCCGACGCCATCATCAACGGCCATGCCACGGGCTACCTCTGGGACGGCATCTCGCAGGAAGCCCAGTTCGCGCCGTTCAGCTACCCGATGCCCGGGTATTCGCCGATCCACATGATCTATCGTTACGGCGGGTCCGCCTTCAGCACGGTGACGAATTCCGGACGCTGGGCCGATGCCTATCGGCACCCAAGCATCGAGTTCGTGGTCAACCAGTCGATCTGGATGGAGGGGGAGGCCCAGTTTGCCGACATCATCCTGCCGGCGTGCACTGCGCTGGAGCGCTGGGACATCGGCGAATGGTCGAATTCCGGGGGCTACGCCCATCATGGGTACGGCACGGTCAATCATCGCATGATGACGCTGCAGCACAAGTGCATCGAGCCTTTGGGCGAGTCCCGCTCTGACTACGACATCTTCACCGCGATCCTGACCCGGCTGGGTCTGGGCGGGGTGTTCACCGAGGGATGCAGCGAGCTTGACTGGGTCAAGCGGGTCTTCGACTCGTCGGATCTGCCCGATTACATTTCGTGGCGCGAGTTCTGCCGCAAGGGCTATTTTGTCGTGCCAGCCGAAAAGCCCGAGTTGCGCCATCCGGTGGACATGCGTTGGTTCGCCGAGGGCCGGCGGAAAGACCTTCAGGAACCACATCCGCTGCCGTCCCAGTTCGCCGAAAAATTTGGAACAGGACTGCAGACGCCGAGCGGCAAGCTGGAGTTCGTGCCGGAGTTGCTGAAGCGGCACACTGCGGACAATCCCGAGCGCCCGGCGCTCAACCGGTATATCCCCTCCTGGGAGGGGCTGCGCTCGGACCTGGCTGAGCGCTATCCGCTGCAGTTGATCGCCACTCACAGTCGTTACAGCTTCCATACCCATAGCGACGGCAAGAATTCCTCGGTTAACAGCATCGAGGACCATCGCGCGCTGATCGGCGGACACCGCTTCTGGCTGCTGAGGCTTGGTCGGGAAGACGCAGCCGTGCGAGGCATTGCCCATCGCGACCTCGTGAAGGTTTACAACGACCGGGGCGCGGTGATCTGCGCGGCCGACGTCTCGCCGCTGGTCAACGCGGGAGTGGTCAAGTCGTACGAGGCGAGCGCCGAATTCAAACTGATCGAAATCGATGGCGAGCGCGTCGAAATCGGCGGCTGCATGAATATGCTGACCCCTGACCGGCCTCAAACTGCCGGCACGAGCAGCATGAGCCCCAACTCCTGTCTCGTGCAGGTCGAAAAGTGGCGAAGTGCCGAGGCGTTCAAGCTCGGTCGCGCAGCGTGAGGAACATGGAATGAGCAAGTGGAATCTGGTTATCAAGGTCGGGCGTTGCGAGAACTGCCAGAACTGCGTCATTGCCGCGCGCGACGAGCACGTCGGCAACGACTTCCCCGGTTATGCCGCGCCCGCCGCGGCCGACGCCGAAAGTCCCGTGCGCATCCTGCGCCGTGTTCAGGGCGACTCGCATATGGTCGAGACCACGTATCTGCCGGTCATGTGCAACCACTGCGACGAAGCGCCGTGCATGAAGGTGGGCGGCAGCGCCATTCGCAAGCGCGCCGACGGCATCGTCATCATCGATCCGGACAAGGCGCGAGGCCGGAAAGACATCGTGAAGTCGTGCCCGTACAAGGCGATCGTCTGGAATGAAGAGCTTCAACTGCCGCAGACCTGGATATTCGATGCCCATCTGCTGGACCAGGGTTGGCCCCGGCCGCGTTGCCAGCAGTCCTGTCCCACCGACGTCTTCGAGACGGTCAAGCTCGATGACACAGCGATGGCCGAAAAGGCTAACCGAGAGGGGCTCAAGGTTTTGCGGCCCAACCTGGGCACGAAGCCTCGCGTGTGGTACAGCGGCCTGGAGCGCTGGGAAACCTGCTTCATTGGCGGAAGCGTCAGCGCGCAGATGGGAGAAGTGGTCGAGTGCGTCACGGATGCCGTCGTCGCCCTGTACGTCGGCAATGAGAAGGTGGGCGAAACCGTCTCCGACGGCTTTGGCGATTTCAGGTTCGGTGGCCTGGTCAAGGGAAGCGGCCTCTACCGGGTCGAAATCCGTCATGACCTTGGCAACGCCTGGCGCAAATGCGAATTGGACGAAAGCGTGTACCTGGGCGAGATCAGGCTCGCCCAGTCGACAAACGGCGTGGGGGTCGCGTGATCATGAGCACCGCAACGACGCTGCTTTGACTGAGACCGGCGGACCCTATCCAACTGGAGAGACGAAGGACCGCGATGCCCCGACCGGGAAGAGGCGAGGTTCTGGTCCGGGTCGAGGCGACGTCGGTCAATCCCATCGACGTCAAGCGCGCCAAGGGGTACGGCCGGCGTCTCCTGGGCCTCAAGGGGGCAGGAAAGTTTCCTCTGGTCCTCGGCAACGATTTTTCCGGAGAGATCGTTACCGTCTTGCGTCGCGCCGACGACAGCAGTCCCCACCAACCTGAGCCCTCAGCCTCTCGTGGAACCCGACGTTCGAGGTCGGATTCAACCTCGCGCTCAGCAAGCATCCTGGAATCAAAGCCTGGGTGACTTTTATCCCGACGTCGACCCCGCTCAAGACCGACGCATTGGATGCCGTGGGTATGCACGGCGTGACAAAGCTGCACGTCCATACGAATCCGCTCATCACGCACCTGGACCTCGTCTACACATTCTGAAGATGGCTGCTGGTTACGCTCCAAGGGAGCGTTGGCTGGACCGCAGATGAAGAAAGGGGCGTGCCACATCGAGAGGGCAGGACGGCGCGAAGCTCGCGCCGTGCTCCGCACGGGCTGCGCAGGCAGGACCCTGGTCGCCTGCATGCGGGACGGTTTGATATTACATGGCGACACGCAGCGTGCAGCACCAGTGAGTGGTTTCGTTTGCCGCACCAGGCTGCCGACGTCCGCTTCGACTCCCGCCCGTTTCGGTGCCTGTGACGGATGCGTCCGGGATGGGCGCTTCCGCGTCCCGTCATTCCGCTGTTCGGTATGACGATTCACCTTTTGCCTTCCCCTCAGTGTAAACTTTATCGTTCATGTTGACATAACCATCATTATTGAGTTTAATGTCATGTTATGGCGTAACCGATGTCACAACGGAGGGCGGTGTCATGGACGCAGCCACGTGGCTGGCGCGCAGTCGGGAAGTTGCCGGGAACATCATGCATGTACCGCAAAAGCGTGCACGGGGCGTGCTCGGGTCGTGTGAGAAGCGATTGTGCAGAGCCCTCGATACTGGGGTCAATCGCAGCTCTGAGGTCAAGCCGTTCGTGGCGTCACTCACTACCTGGAGGACTTGGCATGAGGCCGTTGAACTCGCGCAGCGGTCCCTCCGTTTCTGGGACACTCGCCTTGCGCCGCGCTGTGCGGGCTTCGCTCGACTTACCTCGGAGCGCTGGTCGACGCGACCTCCAGCGGGCGCGCGAGGTGAGCTCGTGTGCATCGTCGACCGACGGCATTTTTACGCCTTCGAATACCCTGGCAGAAAGCCGGACCGCATCAAATTCAGCAGGCTGATAGAGCTCGCGAGGCAACTTGATGAACGCAACGCTCCTATCCGCAATGGCGGCACTGTTCGGTGCATCGATCGCTGGCCTGACATCCGTTGTCACGCAACGCACGCAGGCGAAGGCAGAGTGGCTTGCGCACGACCGCATCCGCCGGCAGGACCTCTACAAGGGGTTCATCGAGGAGGCGTCGCATTGCTATGTCCACGCGCTTCGGCACGATGAGCCAGACCTTGCTGCTCTTGTCAGTCTGTTCGCGAAGATAAGCCGTATGCGTGTCCAATCCTCGACAGAGGTTGCGAACGAAGCCGATCGGGTTGGACGAAAGATTGTGGATACCTATCACGCCCCGGAAAAGACGTTCCTTCAACTGCGCGAAATGCTCGCCGACGGTTCGATCGACATCCTCGGCCGATTCAGCGACGTTTGCCGCGCCGAATTCGATTCGCTGCGGGCGCAGCAATTCTGAGTGAAGAATCAACCCGGAGTTTGCGCGAACCCTCGGGGTTGGGGCCTGACATTGTCAAATCTCCTGTCGAAAGAATCATTGCGAAACCCGTCATCTGACACGCGCGGACATGTGATGGCGCCGCAGATGGCGATCCGACCGGTACGTTATGCCATGAAACGGGAACGCCTGACACACGCACAGCGCAGGGAGCAGACGCGAGAGCGTCTGCTTGAGGCTGCGCGGAAGATGTTCGTCAAAAAGGGATTGGCCGCTACCAGCGTGGAGGACATCGCCGAGGCGGCCGGCTACACGCGCGGCGCGTTCTACTCGAACTTCGACGGTAAGCCGGAGCTGCTGTTTGAGTTGCTGCGCCGGGACCACGATAGCGCGCAGGTCAATCTGCGGGCGATCATGGAAGAGGGCGGCACGCCCGCGGAAATGAAGGCGCGCGCCATCGCGTACTACAGCCGATATTTTCGTGATCAAGACTGCTTTCTGCTTTGGGTCGAAGCCAAACTACTCGCGTATCGGGACACCGCGTTTCAGGAGCGCTTTAACGCGTTCCGGCACGAAAAGCTCGACCAGATCAGCGCGTACATCCGCACAGTGTCAGAGCGCGACGGCAGGCCATTGCCCCTGCAGGCGGACGCGCTCGCGCTCGGCTTGGTGAGCCTGCACGATGGTGTGCAGTTTTCCAGAATGTGCGATCCGCAGACGGCGAGCGACAAGGTGATGCAGACCGTGCTTGCCGGATTTTTTTCGTGCGTATTGTGGCGGCAATCGGAAGAAATACAGCACGCCGATCATCGCGCGGGCGTGCCCGGCCGCGGCCGCGGACGTCGGACGCCCACCGCGGGCGCCGACAACATCTGTGACCCGGGTCCAGCACGATGAAATTGAAGGCAACTGCCAGGGCAACGCGCTGTACCCCGCTCAGCCTGTCGGTCGTCAGAACTCGGCCCCCGACAGAACCCTTCAGTCTCGTACGGTTGGCGCGGGTAGTTGTATATGTCAAGCTGTCAAAGGAGATAACCATGTTTTACGACCACACGAATTTCCAGAAGATCGATCACCGAAGCGGTAAGAATGATCGGAGCGACGTGGGTTCGGCGTCCAACCATGTCGTCGAGGTGATCAACCCCACTCCGGCAAGGAACTGGGCATGGGCGCACCACAGCGACTCATACGACTGGATGGACTGGCACAGTCCGTTTCCTGCGACGTCCTCGGCCTCGACATCCGGCTGACTTGACGGACCATGTGTTCATCATTGTTTCTCCTTCGATGCACAAGTCATTCGTCACCTTTTGAATGGAGCAGGAAAGCGTCGCGTTCCCGATCAACTACGGGATTACGTCGAATAACCCCATTTTCAATCGCGACATCCTGCTCGAAGGATTTGGTGTTGGCGTGCTGCCAACACCCCTTGTTGAGCAGGACATAAAGGCCGGACGGCTCGTCCGCCTGCTAGAAGAATTCGAGATCGCAGATACTGCTGCGGAGGTTCGCCTGGCGTACATTGGACGTGCACTGTTGCCCGCGAAGGTGAGGGCTTTCATTGACCACGCCACGGAGTGTTTCGAAGGAGGCGTGAAGGCTTTGGCCGCAGTTCGTTAGGTGGCCCCGCATTGGTGCGGTATCCTAACGTCATCTATCGGCGGCGATGTATCGCGCGGCGCTGTTAGCGGTCCTGTTGATTGGAGTCAACGACGTGACAGGCGCCGTGCGCACTGCAACCCGACTTGGCCGCCAGAGGCAGCTTGCGGCGCTGCTCGTGCAAAGGTACCGCGGGAAGCCCGTGTTACTCCCGAGCCTGCCCTGATGCACGAGATGCGAGCGCTTCCGCAGCCATTGCGCTTGCTGCTCGGTTGCGCGCGCTGCGTTTCAACTCGGAGTTGGCCGCCGCAGTGAGCCAAGGGCGGAATTGCGAACTGCTGCCGGTGGCGTTGCCTGTGCATCCGGATGCTTTTGCGTCTGATGGTTTCCACCCCAACTGGTTGGCGTACCAGCATTGGGCAACACAACTGGCCGGGCGAATCAGGGAACTCGAATCGCATCCGTCGTCCATTGGCTACTGACTGGGAAAATCGCCGCAGACTCCCGACAGACTTCTTGAGGCTATCCATGCATAACGAATACTTTCAGATCAGCAACGAATCCGGCATCGCACATCTCCAACTAAACCGCCCCGACCGGCTCAATACGATGGGCCCGACCTTCTTCACCGGGTTGCGCGACGCCGTGCTGGCGCTCGATGACGCGGGCGACACTCGTGCCCTGGTCATCAGTTCCACCGGAAAGCATTTTTCGGCCGGCATGGCGCTCGACGTGTTCACCGGCACGACGGATGTGTTTGACAACAGCAGTCCACGGGCCCGGTTGGGTTTCCAGCACGCGTTGAGAAATCTGATGGATTGCTTCGATACGCTCGATCAGGTCCGGTTTCCCGTCATCTGCGCAATTCAGGGCGGCTGCATCGGCGGAGGCCTCGATCTCGCCGTCGCCTGCGACATTCGCACTTGCACGACCAATGCATTCTTCGCACTGCAGGAAACCCATCTCGGCATGACGGCTGACCTCGGTGTGCTTCAGCGCCTGCCGAAGATCATTCCCGCCGGCGTGGCTCGCCAGATGGCCTACACCAGTGAGCGGTTGAGCGCCGAGCGTGCATTGGCAGTCGGCCTGGTGAATGCCGTGTTGCCCGATGCCGAGGCGCTGCTCCGGCACGCGATGGAGCTGGCCCGAACCATCGCGTCGAAGTCCCCGCTGGCCGTTGCCGGGTGCAAGACTGCGATCAATTTCGCGCGCGATCATAGTACGTCCGAATCTCTGCGACATATGGCCTTGCTCCAGAGCGCCATCTTCGACACCCAGGATCTTGCCGAGGCAATTTCGGCCTGGCAGGGAAAGCGACAGGGACACTTCGACGCGCTATCGCCGCTGACAGCCTGCCAGACGGCGAATCCGCATGACCGGGAACCGCTGCAGGCCAGTCGCGCGTCCGCTGACGCGCAGCCGTCCCGCTCCGAAGATCACAACCTGACGAGACTATCGATGCCCTATTCCATTGAATCGACCGTCCGCGACTTGCTCGGCAACGACACGACGAAAGCGATCATCGAGCAGCATTTACCCGGTTTTTGGTCCTACCCGCAAATCGGCATGGCACAAGGCATGGGGCTGTCTACCGTCGCGAAGTTCTCCAACGGCCTGATCACCGAAGACGCGCTTCGGAAGATCGACGTAGCCCTCAAGGTTTTGTCGCGGTAAGGCTTGCCACAGGTGTCCGGCATCGAGTGCGGCTATGGCGGCGGCAAGGTGTTTGATTGCGTCTCCATGACAGTGACGCGGGGAGAGATAATCGCGTTGATCGGTCGCAATTGTGTGGGCAAGTCCACGCTGATGCGTGCGCTGAGCGGCCCGTGCAGGTCGAGGAAACCCGACATCGGAGACCGCGCCAAGTTCCGGCTTGCGCATCTGGGTGAACGGAGAATCTATAGTGGGTCGGCAAAACGCTTATGCTCGCACAACCCAAACGTTGCCATTGACAGGGTGTTCGGACCGGCGAAGAACTGGGCCGACTCGCAAACCCGCATCTGGCCAAGACCGATCTACCGTCGCAAATTGATCGAGGGTACGCCGATCACGGATTCCGGCTGATGGCGATCGGCAGCTTCGGTTGAACGCGTGATCGCTGATTACTGTGGATAAAAGCAGCGCCAATCTAGCCGCGCTGGAAGCGCTCGACGTGGACCGGCACACGCCGATCAAGGTCTGGCAGGGTACTCAACAACGGAACGGGCGTTCCGAAAGAAACGCTCGCAGCATCAACCCCGCGGCCCGATCCCGAGCGAGTCCGCTCCGATGTTCACGAGCAGCGCATGAATTTGTGCGACGACGGCCGCCCCCTCACCGACCGCGGTCGCCACACGCTTCATCGAACCGGCCCGTGCATCGCCGACCGCGAATACGCCTTCCACGCTTGTCATCAGATTGGCAGATGTCGCGTCCCCGGCGCGCCGCCGCTCGCCCGCGGGCACCGCCGCGCCGGTCAGCACGAACCCGTGCGCATCGAGTTCGACGCCGCACGTGCGCAGCCAATCGGTATTGGGATCGGCGCCCGTGAAGAGGAACAGATGCTGCACGTCAAGACGTGCGGCGCCGCCTTCGAGCGGCGCTTTCAGCACAACCGACGCAAGCCCGGTGGCATCCCCCTCGAGCCGCTCGACTTCGGTATGCGGATGCACCGTCACGTTCGGCAAGCCGGCGATGCGATCGATGAGGTAGCGTGACATCGTCGCCTCGAAGCTGTCCCTGCGAATCAGAACATGCGCGTGCGCCGCGTGCCCCGCGAGAAAGACGATGGCTTGACCTGCCGAATTGCCGCCGCCCACGAGCGCCACCTCGGCGTCCTTACACATGCGTGCTTCGAGCGGCGAGGCCCAGTAGTAGACCCCGTGCCCTTCGAAGGCTTCGAGGCCCGCGATGGCCGGCCGCCGGTAGATCGCCCCGCTCGCGATGACCACCGTGCGCGAGAGCACCGAGCCGCCGCCGCGCGTGTCGAGCGAATACGGCTGCTTGCCGCAATGCAGCGCCGTCACTTCCACGGGAATGGCGATGCGTGCGCCGAACTTGTTGGCTTGCGTGAACGCGCGGCCCGCGAGTTCCTGGCCCGAGATGCCCGTCGGAAAACCGAGATAGTTTTCGATTTTGGCGCTTGCACCGGCCTGTCCGCCGAACGCTCGACAATCGAGCACAAGCACGGACAGCCCTTCTGATGCGGCATAGACAGCCGCGGCGAGCCCCGCGGGACCGGCGCCAACGATCGCGACGTCGTAGACCTGCGACGCGTCGAGGTCGGACAGGTACCCGAGCGCCATGGCAAGCTGCGTGTCGCTCGGCGAGCGCAGAATTGTGCCGTCGGGGCATATCGCGAGCGGCAGATCGCCGGGCGCCGCGCCCAGCTGCTCGATGAGCAGGCGCGCTTCGCAGTCCGTGGCCGCATCGCGAACGCTGTGCGGATGCGCGTTGCGGGTGAGGAACACGCACAGGTCGTGCAGCCGTGCGTCGTGGCTGTCCCCGATCAACATCGGCCCTGCACCCGCTTCGATGGCCGCAATGCGCCGCAGGATAAGCGTATGCAGGATGCGCCCGCCCAGCTCCGCCTCGCCGTTGATGAGCGCGCGCAGTTGGTCCGGCGGAATCACGAGCCCGTCAATGGGTTCGAGCGCAGCGACATCGACAATCGCGTGCTGGCCCGACAACTGACCGACGTCCCCCACGAAATGGCCCATGCAGTGCTCGGCCACAACCTCGGACCGGCCCAGCCCGTCCCGGCGGGCCACACTCGCTGCGCCGCTCAGCATGAGGATCAGCCCCGGCACGGGGTGACCAGCCTCGATCAGCATTTCACCCGTGGCCCAGTGGCGAGGGGTGCCAAAGCGCCGCACGCGTTCCATTTCATCCGCGGTGAGAGCATAGAGTAGCTTATTCAGCATTTCGCCGGTGGCCCAGTGGCGGGGGGTGCCAAAGAGTGGCGCGCGTTCCATTTCATCCCCGGTGAAGGAGTGACGCGTGCTACCGATGCTGGTATCGCTGCCGGGTTCTTCAGCGGAATCGTGAATCATCATGCAACTCCAGAGAAGGCAGCAAGGCGTCCCGCCGGACGAGCACCGCGCTGCTTTCGCGTGTACCAGGCGCCTGGAAATCGCCTTCACTATGGAGGGAGGGAGCGGATCCTCCCACCATACGCCCATTCTCTGCTGCCCGAGCGTTGGGCGCTCGCGAAGAACACTTCGTGCGTCCTATTCCTCATAGGAGTTTGGCTCGAAGGCCTGCCACCGCCGGTTGCCGCACTAAAAGTACGCGTGCCCCACTCATCGAACGCAAAGGGGCGAGCCAGCCGGTGTGCGTTGGCGAGTCCCTGTCACGCTGCTTCTGGTCTTACCGGTAAAAGGGTTAAGGCGCTATTGCGTGGCCGCGCCTCCTGCCCGGATTGTGCTCGGTCCTTGCCCGGTGATAAAGCTGGCCAAGGTGATCAAGAAAACTGCCGTGGTGTTGGGCGTGTGCGATGCCTTCGTCGGCAAGCGCATGGTGAAACCGTACGTCTGCGAGGCCGGCTACCTGCTCGATGAAGGCGCGCTGCCCGAACAGGCAGACAAGGCCACCGAGAAGTTCGGCTTTGCAATGGGATCCCTTGGTGAGCTTGCCCCCGGAAAACGGATCTCTTGCTGAAGGTAAAATTGAGGCAAGGAGAACAGAAGATGTCCGGTAAGGTAAAGCGGGCGCAGTACACGCTCGAATTCAAGCTGGAGGCGGTCCGGCTTGTCAGGACTAGGCAGAGCATGGCGGCAGTGGCGGCCACGCTGAACATGCCGGAGCAGACCAGCACAACTGGATCAAGTATGCAGAACCGGAGATCGGGAAGCTGCCGGAGGGAGATGCGCTGGACCTAGAAAGGACATGCGTCGGAAGTCCCTACGTTCAAAGTACACAATCGGCTCATCCGTGCTGCGCGCGCAGCACTAGCTCTGCAGTCGCGTTGAAGAGTGCAGAACCCAGTAGATTCTGACCGCCATCGCAAACTACCACGCAGCCGGTGATGTAAGAGGCGAGCGGCGATGAAAGAAATGCCGCTAGCTGACCAATATCGTCTACGGTTCCCGTCCGAAGTAGCGGAACGGCGGCAACCAGTTTTTCCTTTTCCGCAGGATCGGAGAGGCGCTTGAGCCCTTCCGTCTCTTCAATGGGACCGGGCACGATGCTGTTGGCTCGGATGCCGAATCTTCCCCATTCGAGAGCGATGTTCTTCATCATCATGTCGATGCCCGCCTTCGCAGCGCCGACATGGACCTGAAAAGCATGAGGCATGTAAGCCATGCCTGCCGATATATACAGGATCGTCCCTCTGGTCCCCTTGAGCTGCTCAAACGCGCTGCGAGTCGCATTGAAAGATCCAAGCAGATCGATATCGACGACTGCCTTGAAACCGTTGAGCGACAGTTTCTCCGCAGGGGCGAGAAAGTTGCCA
The DNA here is from genome assembly GCF_038050405.1 of Paraburkholderia sp. IMGN_8. Taxonomy (NCBI): domain Bacteria; kingdom Pseudomonadati; phylum Pseudomonadota; class Betaproteobacteria; order Burkholderiales; family Burkholderiaceae; genus Paraburkholderia; species Paraburkholderia sp. IMGN_8. Next base: position 980,145 of record NZ_CP150901.1, read on the forward strand.
GCGGCACCGCAGACCAGTACGTCCATTGCACCGAGTTCCGTTCTCGATTGCTCGACCGCCGCTTCAAGTGCCGCGCCGTCGCGCACATCGGCGCTGACCGCGCAGACCTCGGTGCCGAACGCGCGCAATTCCTCAGCTGCTGCGTCGAGTTTTTCTTGGGTGCGCCCGCAGATGGCGATGTTGGCGCCCAGCGCGGCGAAGTTCTTCGCTACACCGAGATTGATGCCACTGCCTCCGCCGGTGACAAAAACGGTTTTGCCTTTGAACAGGTCTTTCGCGAAATACTGGGTAGAGAGCATGGCGACGCCTCAGAAAGTGCGGAATGAGGTCTCGCTTCCTTTGCGTGGAAGGCGAGGACTAGGAACGGCCTGACAGGAAAGTGTTCACCCGCCGAATTGAGTATTCGAAGAGAAACTTCTTCATTTCGATATCGACCTTTTCGACGGTGGCATCGTCGGCACCGGCCATTGTGACGATAATGGTAAGGCCGTGCTTCCCAACCTCTTGCGCCTCGATCTGGACTGATGCATCGAGAGCAAGGGCTGCGAATGTCGACTCGAGCAGCCGTACTATTGCATCGGCCCGCAGCGCGGGCTTATAGACTTGCCGACCGCAGTAAGCGGCAACGATCGAAGCGCACGAAGTTGCCGGGGCGCAAACAGTACTGCGTTTGCCTCGACGGTCGCAATGCCCGGCAACGTCAGCCGGAAGGGGCGACCGTTGATGGAAAGCAGGAGCATCACGAGTGGACGCTTGCACAGACCGGCAACGAGTGCTCCGTCGCGACGACGAACATACGCGGTTGGAACAGACCGCGTGGCGTGAGGGCGGTAGCTGGCAACGAATCTCTCCTTGAAACAGGAAGGCTGCCGACTGGGCCTGGTTCGCGGCCGCCGTGCAAGCCGGCGCCCGATGCGTCAACGTGCCTGGACGCTGCTTCCGTTAACCACGGCCTGTGGCTGGACCCCGTTTTGCGTTCGACGCCCGACGCCCGACGCGCACGCCGAGCAGGCGCAGTCTCTGGTTGAGCGTTACCCGCTTGAGGTATGCGCCCGCCGCGCGCCGTATCGCCCCAGCATCGGCAGTCGGTGCCGGAAGCGTCAGGTCGCGTGTGACCGTCTGGAAGTCTGCGAACAACAGCTTGATGCCGACCGTCGCCATGCCGAGCGCAGCGAGCCGTTCGGTCGCCTTCGGACCGATCCGGTTGACCTTGCGCACGGATAACTGCCATATCCGTACCGGGACGTCTGCGTGCATCAGAAGCGTCAGCCCGTCCGGCTTGTCGAGTTCGGAGCCGATTTTCGCGAGCAACTTGTTCGGCGCGACGCAGATCGAACAGGACAACCCGGCGTCGCGTACCGCCTGCTTGATGTTCGATGCAACGTGGCGCGGGTCACCCGCCACGTCCGTGGGATCAATGTAGATTTCGATGCCGCGATCTTCGATCTGCGTCGTGAATCCTCTTTCCGGTCAGGAACCGGCCACGTCGGCGCCATTGCCGCGGATGTAGGGCACCGGTCCGATGTCGCGCGCCGCCGCGAGGGCCTCGATCGCGTACCGGATGGAGACCGCGTCATTGAGCGAGTGGAACGTGCCGTCCTCGTTGAAGCTGACTTGCGCGCCTTCGATCCAGGCGATGGTGATGGTGTCCTCGGTGTTGTCCTCGGGGGTGTAGAAGGTGTGCACCGAGCCGCCGGGCTCGTACAGGTAGGAGCCCGCCGTCTGCGGCTGGTCGGGGTACTCGCGATACATCCAGCAGCCCTGGATCGTCCACACCTGCGCGGTACCGGTGTGGTAGTGAATCGGCAGGGAGCGACCGGGTTCCACGATGGCCATGAAGACCCACTCGCCGCGCTCCAGGTCCAGGCGCAGCGGCTTGATGTGGATGCCCGGAAAGACATCCCTGATCAGCGGGATCTGCTCGATGTTGACGGTCAGGAGCTTGTCCTGGGGCAGGGCGGGCAGCGGCAGCGGGGCGCCGGTGGACGTGGTGGGCTGCGTGAGAATTCTTGCGTTCATGAGTTGTCTCCTGCTGTTAGTGGATGTAAAGCAGTGGATGGAAGCCGCCCTTTGATAAGGAAGCCGGACGCAGGCTGCTCCGGCAAACAGCGCAGGGAGGCCGCGGCCCCGCGCGGAAGAAACAGGAAGTCACCCGGGGCGAGACCGAAGTCCTGCCCGTCGACACGTGCGTCGATCCGTCCGTCTTCGACGTAGAGAACCTGCTCGGCGTCAGGCTCCGTGCTGCAGACCGATGCGCTGCCGGCAGGCATGCGCAGCGCCGCAATGTCGACCCAGCGCGCGCCAGCGGTCTCGCGGTCGATGAGGGGAACCGTGCCGGTGGCGGCGTCGCCGGCGGCAAGCACGCGCACCTTGCCGTGAGCGGGCGAGGCCGCAGCGCCGTCGGGTTCCGTGATCGTGTGCGCCGGGTTCTCGCCATACGGCGGCGTATAGACGACCAGCACACGCCCGGGCTGGTCGCTGGTCACGCGAAACGAATGGAACACGCCTGCCGGCACGTAGGCCCAGGTCCCGGGCTCCATCGCTTCCACGCGGCCCTCCGCCCCCGACTCGCCGGTTCCCTCGATCATGTAGGCGCATTGCTCCAGGTGGGGATGCGCGTGCGGGCGCGCGCCGTGCGATTTCACGATCGTGCCGACCAGCACTTCGAGCGCCGTCGCGCCGACAGTCTCGGGGCCGATCACGCGCACGTTGGAGGTGCCGGTATGGTTGGCCGGCGAGTAGGCGGCAAGGTCTGCCGCCCGGATCACGGTTGGGACGGTCTTCATTCCGGCTGGCTCCCTGCAGTGAAGCCGGAAGCGGCGGGGCGGTTGCCGACGATGACAGGCTGCCCCGTCCTGGCGGCCAGCAGGAAGAAAAAGTTGCTCATGCGCATGCAGTCTCCAAATTTGAAATGTCTATTATTAGAATGTTAGGCACAGTTTAGGCATGAACGAGAAGGTTCGTCAAGTACCCTGATTCTGGATAAGCCAAGAGCTTGATAAGGACAAAAGCGCCTCACAAACGGCATAAGATCATCTATTTCCGACAACGATATGCAGGCGGAAGGAGCCGCGCGGAAACAGTCTAATGGGACGGTTTTGCCCCTGATGGATGATTTCCTGGTTCTTCGAGCACCGTGGCGAGCAGCTTCCTATTCCTGGCGATATCCCTAGGCAGCGTCTCGAAGACCCGGGCGGGCACGTAAATCTCGGCGTAGCAGAACGGCTCGCCGGAATAGGTGTGCAGCTTGCGCACGCACACGTATTCGTCGGCAGGCCGATCGTCCGGCCCAAGCAGTTCTTGGGACACCGGAGTGCCGCGCCGGACTTTGAGTATCTCGAAGACAAACCCCTTTGGCGCGGCAAACGGATTGTTGATCGCCAGGTCGAGGTCGCCCGTGACGGCGGGCAACGCCCGAACAGGCCGGGTTCGACTCTCTTTCTTCTCTCAAAACCTGCGCCAACTTCTTCGCCGAAGCACACGCACACGGCCTTTTGCCTCCGGCGCTGAGGCTGGCGAGCCGTTAAAAGAGTCGCAGCAAGGCACACCCTTAGCGTTTGTAGAGGCCGGTCAGCGTAGCCGTGGCGAGCGTGTTCTGGTAGATGAAGAAGCGCACCACAGCGTTGGTCGCGTTGGCTGGCAACCCCAGCTTGGGCACGCCCAGCGCGTGCACGGTGAAGATGTAGCGGTGCGCGGGCAAGCCCTTGGGCGGGCAGGGACCGCCGTAGCCGATGGTGCCGTAGTCGTTGGCGGCCTGAGTGCCGCTGGAGCCCAGGTCAGTGCCGTCGGTGGCGCCCAGGCCCTCGGCGAGTTGGGTGACGGACGAATCGATGTCGAACAGGATCCAGTGCCAGAAGCCGCTGCCGGTGGGCGCGTCCGGGTCGTACAGCGTCAGCGCGAAACTCTTGGTGCCTTCAGGCGCGCCCTGCCATTGCAGCGTGGGCGAACGGTTCTGGCCGGTGCCGTCGTAGCCATCGAACTCATGCACGAGTTGCAACGGATCCTGATTCTTGAATTCAGGCGATGTTAATGTGAAGTTGCTCATGCCATTTCCTTTCACGTAATTTTGAGAACTCAGAAAGCTGTATCGCTTGCACGTGCCCGCGGCCTCAGGACGATCCCATCACCGTCAGCACACCTCGAACAGGCTGGCGGCACCCATGCCGCCGCCGACGCACATAGTAAGCACGACGTACTTGGCACCGCGGCGCTTGCCCTCGACCAGGACATGCCCGACCAGGCGGGCCCCGGTCATTCCCCAGGGATGGCCGACGGAAATGCCTCCGCCACTGGCATGCATCTCATCGCTTGTCTCTCGCGTTCGTTTTCATCTTCACCCCGTTCCTTGCGCATTCTCACGCGTCTTATTTATCGGAACCGGCATCGATGGCACGGTCGCCCCTCGTCGGCCAGGAGCCCTTCGCGAGTCACATTATGCGGACAGGTGCGCCGTGGCCCGGGCATAGGCAGCGCCCATTTCCGTAATTGTCGGATTGCGGCGTAGTGTCAGGCCGCCACTGACCTGCAGGTCCTGTCCCGTCATGAAGCACGCGTCGCTTGCCAACCACAGGGCCGCTTCGGCGACGTCGTCCACAGTGCCAATGCGTCCGAGCGGATAGCAGGCCTCGAAGGCCTGCAATATTTCGGGGATGTTCAGGGCGTCACCCGACATCGGCGTGCGGGTGATGCCAGGAGAGATCGAATTGGCGCGAATTCCGAATTGGCCGAACTCGTTGGCCACACAGCGCACGACATGGTCGGTGCCAGCCTTGGTCCCCATATAGGCGGCATGGTTCTCGAGCATGATCGTCGCGGTCGCCGACGAGATCATGATGATCGAGCCCCCCGGCGTCGAATTTTTCCTCATGGCTTTCACGAGCGCCTGCATGAACTGAAACGGCGCCTTGAACTGGAGATCCATGATCGCCTGCAGTTCTTCTTCACTCGTGTCTTCGAACGGCCGGAGAAGTCCCCAGCCCGTGGCGTTGATGCCGACATCGACGCGGCCGTAGCGCTCGCGCGCGAAGGCGACGAGCGCATCGATGTCTTCCTTGCGCGTGAAATCGCAAAGCCGGCTGGCGCCTCCGATTTCGCTGGCCAATTGAGCCAACGGCTCCGCGTGTCGTCCAGCCACAACCACGCTGGCGCCCTCGCCGGCGAAGCGTCGGGCAATGCATTGCCCCATGTTGTCTTTGCCTGCGGCGCCGACCACGATCACGACCTTACCCTCAAACCTCTTCATGAAACTCTCCTCTTGGCGGTGTTCGTTCTCATGTCGCACTTTCCCAAGCTCGGTCGTGATCGATCACCATTGATTGATCCGGCTGGTGTCGCAAGGCGTGGCTCTGCCGCGCCCTGGATGCGCCGCTCTTGCGCTGCGCCGATCAATACGACTTCGGCAATCCGAGCGCCTGCTCGGCGACGTAGCACGGCGCGAGTTCCTGCGTTACCGGCGCGAGCAGAGGCAGCACGGCTTTCGCGCAGGCCGCGCTCGACGTGGTACTCCTGCGCGAAGCCGAGTCCGCCGAACCAGCCACCCCGCGCGACGGCCTCGTAGAACTCGCCGGGCCAGCGCCCGTCGCGCTCGAGCCAGTAGTCCGCGCCGAAGTCGGCGCAGATTGCCTCGACGGCGTCGCGGATCGCGAGCTGGTCGTCGGAGAAATCGAAGTTCACGACGGCTGCAGCAGGCTCTCGGGCACCTCGACCGGCATGTCGAGCAGCATCTGCGCCATGCCCTTGCCGAGCGGATCGTTGCGCAGCGAAGCCATGCCGCCGCCGCCCAGCGCCCGCTCGCACACTAGGTTGATGGCGTTGATGCCAGGCAGCTCGTATCGGTGGACCGACCCCTGCACCAGGTGGCCGAGGTACTGCTTCACGCGCTCGGGCGTCACCTGGTCCTTCAGTACCGGCAGCAGCGCCGGATGGCGCGCGATCAGACCGATGTTGGACGTGTCGCCCTTGTCGCCGCTGCGCCCGAAGGCGATCTGCACGAGCGGCACGGTCTTGCGCGGGCCGTCGGGCAGCGTGATCTCCGAGGGGGCAAGCGGTTCCGGCGCGACCTGGGGTCGCAGCGGCGGCAGCGTCGCGGTAAACGTCTCCTCGCCCAGTGTGACCGTCGGCGTCACTTGCTCCTTCGAAATGAGAAAGGCGAACTGCCGCAGCACGGGCGCCACCGAGGGGCGGCCACCTGCGCCGGTCGTGCCCGGCGACCAGGAGGTGCCGGGTGCGGCGAACTCGCGGCTAAACGTCTCCAGCGCCCGCCGGTTGGCATGCGTCACGGTCAGGCGCAGCACAACTTCGCGCGTCGGCAAGGACCGGGCGTGCGGTCCGTAAGCGGACTCCGTGCCGAGAAGCTCGATATGGGTGGCCAGGAAATCCGCGAACCCGCTCTCGCGCAGCAACCGGCGGCCGCGCTCGAGCAGCGCCTCGCCAGTGCGCTTCGCCTTGGCGGGGGCATCGATGCCGACGATGGCGAGCTGCGCCGACACCTTGAAGCCGGCGGGCACGGTGGAGCTCACCTTGTACGTACCGGTCGGCGGGCGGCCGCGGGCGCCGCTCACGAGCACGCGATGCGGCTCGGGCTGTTCCATGCGCACCTGACGGAAGTCGCACACCACATCCGGCAGCAGGTAGTTGGCCGGATCGCCTATCTCGTACACAAGTTGCTCCCCGACCGTCGCCGGCGTGACGAGCCCGCCGGTTTCCGGCGGCTTGGCGACGACGAAGCTGCCGTCTTCGCAGCACTCGACGATCGGATAGCCGATATTGGCCCAGTCGGGCACGTTGGCCCAGTCGGTGTGCAACCCGCCCGTCGCCTGGCAGCCGCATTCGATGATGTGGCCGGCGAGGCTGCCCGCGGCGAGCCGGTCGAAGTCGTCGGCCGCCCAGCCAAACTCGTGCATCAGCACGCCGAGGGTGACCGCACTGTCGACGCAGCGGCCGGTGATGACGATGTCGGCGCCTGCGGCCAGCGCCCGCGCGACCGGCAGCGCACCGAGGTAGGCATTGGCTGTCACCAGCCGTTCCGGCATCGGCTCGCCGCTGGACATTTCCAACGTGCCGGCCGCCCGCATCGCGGCAGCGAGCGGTAGCACGTCGTCGCCTTCGACGATCGCGATACGCACCTTCACGCCGAGCTCGTCGGCCAGGGCCTGCACCGCCGCGGCGCAGCCCTTCGGGTTCACGCCGCCGGCGTTGCTGACGATGCGGATGCCCTGCTCGCGGGCCTGCTTGAGCACAGAGCGCAGCGCCACGGTGACGAAGTCGGTGGCGTACCCTTCCTCCGGCCGTTTCATGCGCGCGCCCGCGAGGATTGACATCGTCAGCTCGGCGAGATAGTCGAACACCAGGTAGTCGATGCCGCCCGTGCGCACCAGTTGCACCGGCCCGACGCTGCTGTCGCCCCAGAAACCCGAGGCGCCGCCGATGCGCACTACCTTTCCCGCGGCTTGCGGCTTCACTTTCCGGTCCATTGCGGTTTCCTCTTGTCCTTGTATGCGGCCAGGCCCTCGCGCGCGTCCTGCGTCATCGCCAGCAGGCCGATCTGCCCTTCGCCGAATGCGATCGCCTCCTCGAAGGACATCGAACGCATCGCCTTCATCGCATACAGGCCACGCCGCAGCGCGGTGGGCGAGTTGGAAAGCAGGCGCGACAGCAGGCGCTCAAGCGCGCCGTCGAGATCGTCCGCCACCTCGTTGACCAAACCGATGTCGCGGGCCTGCGCGGCGTCGATCGGCTCGCCCGTCAGGCACATTTGCGCGAGCCAGCGCTGCGGCACCTGGGCCTGCAGCACCGCGAGCACCTGCATCGGAAAGACGCCGACTTTCGCCTCGGGCAGGCCGAAGATCGCGCGCGGGGTGGCGATGGCGAGATCGCACATCGCGAGCAGGCCCATGCCGCCGGCCATGCAGGCGCCGTTGACCCGCGCGACGAGCGGCACGTCGAGCGTGCGCGCCGTGCGCAGCAGATCGGCATAGGCGCTGGTCGGCGTGGCGTAGTCGAACGCGAAGGCATTTGCGCCCAGGTCGGCGCCGGCGCAGAACGCCTCGTCCCCGGCGCCGGTGAGCACCACGGCGCGGATCGTCTCGTCTGCCTTCACGCCATCCAAGGCTTGCTGCAAGGCGCCGATCACTTCCGCATTGAGGGCATTTCTGCGCTCCGGACGGTCGATGGTGAGCACCAGCCGGGCGTCCTGCCGGCTGGCATTGACAACGTTCTTCATGTTGCAACCTCCACTTCGCCCGATGCCGTCGTCACTTGCGTCACGCCGGTCTCGACCATCTCGCGAATCTGCTCCGCGGAGTAGCCCGCCTCGCCCAGCACTTGCGCGCTGTGCTCGCCCAGCAGCGGCGGCGGGCGCAGCGGAGGCAGCGGCGTCTGCGGCCACTCGCTCGGCACGGCCATGGTGCGCAGAACGCCCTCGGTAGGATGGTCAAGCTGCTGGAAGAACCCGATGTCCCGCAGGTGCGGATCGTCCATCAGCGACTCGAAGGTGTGCGCCGGCAACAGCGGGATGCCAAGCGGCTCCAGCAACTCGCGCCATTGCTGCGTGGTCTTCGTTTTCAGCTGGTCGGAGAGGATCTCGTACAGCGCCTCGACATGCTGCGTGCGCGATTCACCATCGGCAAACCGCGGGTCGCTCTCGAACCGCTCGGCCTCGCCGACCGCGCGCATGAAGGCCTTCCACTGTTCGTCGGTGTAGACAACGAGGCACACCAGACCGTCCTGCGTGGCGTACGGCCTGCGCTGCGGGTTGAGCAGCCGCGGATAGCCGAAGCCGCCGCGCGGCGGGACGAACGTGTGGCCGTACAGATGGTCGCCCAGCATCATCTGCGCGGTCGTCTCGAACATCGGCACCTCGACCGCCTGTCCGCGGCCGGTGCGTTCGCGCGCGAGCAGCGCCGCGCAGATCACGCCGAAGGCGTACAGGCCCGTCGCCCGGTCCGAGAGGTTGAGCGGGGCATAGCGCGGCACGTCGGAACCGGCCCGTACGCTGGCCTCGGGGATGGCGACTGCCGCCTGGATCAGGTCGTCGAAGGCGCGCGAGTCCGCATAGCGGCCGCGCTGGCTGAAGCCGAAGGTGCCGACATAGATGATGCGCGCGTTCATCTGCCGCACCGCCTCGTAATCCAGCCCGAGGCGCTTCATCGCCTGCGGCCGCACGTTGTAGACCAGCGCGTCGGCCGTCTGCGCCAGCTTCAGCAGCGCTTCCTTGCCGGCGGGCCGCTTCAGGTCCAGCACGATGCTGCGCTTGTTGCGGTTCACGTTGAGGAACAGCGGGCCGGCACCCGAGCGCCCGCCGGGCCCGACTGCGCGCAGCATGTCGCCGCCGGGCGGTTCCACCTTGATCACATCGGCCCCCAGGTCGGCCAGCATCTGCGTGGCCGAAGGTCCCATGACGACTTCGGTGATGTCGATGATGCGCAGGCCCGCGAGCGGGCCGCCTTGGTTGGAGTCGTTTTCCATTCTATCCGTGCTCCTCTTTCCGGTCAGGAACCGGCCACGTCGGCGCCATTGCCGCGGATGTAGGGCACCGGTCCGATGTCGCGCGCCGCCGCGAGGGCCTCGATCGCGTACCGGATGGAGACCGCGTCATTGAGCGAGTGGAACGTGCCGTCCTCGTTGAAGCTGACTTGCGCGCCTTCGATCCAGGCGATGGTGATGGTGTCCTCGGTGTTGTCCTCGGGGGTGTAGAAGGTGTGCACCGAGCCGCCGGGCTCGTACAGGTAGGAGCCCGCCGTCTGCGGCTGGTCGGGGTACTCGCGATACATCCAGCAGCCCTGGATCGTCCACACCTGCGCGGTACCGGTGTGGTAGTGAATCGGCAGGGAGCGACCGGGTTCCACGATGGCCATGAAGACCCACTCGCCGCGCTCCAGGTCCAGGCGCAGCGGCTTGATGTGGATGCCCGGAAAGACATCCCTGATCAGCGGGATCTGCTCGATGTTGACGGTCAGGAGCTTGTCCTGGGGCAGGGCGGGCAGCGGCAGCGGGGCGCCGGTGGACGTGGTGGGCTGCGTGAGAATTCTTGCGTTCATGAGTTGTCTCCTGCTGTTAGTGGATGTAAAGCAGTGGATGGAAGCCGCCCTTTGATAAGGAAACCCAGCGCGCGCCAGCGGTCTCGTGGTCGATGAGGGGAAGCCTGCACCGTGCCGATGGCGGCGTCGCCGGCGGCAAGCACGCGCACCCTTGCCGTGAGCGGGCGCGGCGGCAGCGCCATCGGGTTCCGTGATCGCCGGGCCTCCAGTTGAAGTAAAAATCTAAATGTCCAATGTTAGAAGATTAGGCGCAAAGAAGACGCCTTGTCAAGCCGGGATCCGCTTCTTGATTTTCGAGATCGTGTGGACCTTTACCTTGCGAGCCCACGGTCCATCGATGGTCCGCAGATTCCGGGCCACGAGATGCGCCAGGCCAAGCTCGTCAGCAAGCTGCGAAATGGCTGCCTCTACATCGAGCGACAGGTTGGTGACAAGCACGTCGTCACCGTGGAATACCAGGCTGTTCGACCAGAGAAAGCCGATGGGTGCCCCATCGCGATCGATGCCGCAGAAATCGCCGAGCTTGGCGATCACGGCCCTGCGTCGGCTCGAGCACGAGAATCAAATTGGATTGATTGCACGCGATCCAGAGGTTGTCGTGCTCGTCGATTTTCAGACCGTCGGGGCCGCCGCCGATCCGGTTGACGAAGACTTCAGGCGTGCCGGGCTCGAGCGTCGAGCCGGTCACCGGTATCTTGACAATGGTGTCGTTCGCCGTATTGGTGACGAACAAGGCCGTCTTCTTGTTGTTGAACGCCAGACCGTTCGCGCCGGTGGTTGGCGGTATCCTCGTCGGCTTGAGCAGTGGGCTGTTGACCCATGCCGACGCTTCGTCACCGTCGGGTCCGACTTTCCAGATCATGCCCTGGTGGGCGTCGGTCACGTACACGTTGCCGGCGGCGTCGAACGTAATCCCGTCGAGGCCGGAGTGCTTGTCCGTGACCGTCATGAACACGGATGAGGCACCCGTGTTGGGATCGACGCTCAGGACCTTCCCGGCCCCGTAATCGACCGCGAGCAACTTACCCGTCTGTGGAGGGAAGCCGACGTCGAGCAACAACCCTGCTCGAGCCCTTGATGCCGACACTGCGCAGGCGCTTGCCCAGCGGGTCGAACACAAGGAGCGTTCCCTCGCTTGTCCTGGGTTTGTTCGCCGCCACCGTGACAACGTAGACGTTGCCCTCGCGGTCCACGGCGATCCCCTCGGGATGCGCCTCACCGGGGGGCAACGTGGCGAATGTCTCGACCTTGCCGCGCTCCCAGGCCTTTGCCGCGAGCGGCGTCGTCAGCAACATCCAGCAATATCAGCATCGATCCGAATTGGTGTCGTAGGGCGTGGCCCTGCCACGCCCTGGATGCGGCTGTTTTGCGCTGCGCTGATCAATACGATTTCGGCAATCCGAGGGCCTGCTCGGCGACGTAGCACAGCGCGAGCTCCTGCGTCACCGGCGCGAGCAGGGGCAGCACGCTTTCGCGCAAGCCGCGCTCGACGTGGTACTCCTTGGCGAAGCCGAATCCGCCGTGCGTACGGACGGCACGCAAAGCCGTCTCATAGCCGGCCTCCGCAGCCAGGTACTTGGCCGCAGTGGCCTCGACGCCGCACGGCTTGCCCGCGTCGTACAGCGCAGCGGCCTTCCACATCAGCAGCTCTGCCGATTGCAGACGCATCCAGCATTCGGCCAGCGGATGCTGGATCGCCTGGTTCTTGCCGATCGGCCGCCCGAACACGACGCGTTCCTTGGCATAGTCCGTCGCACGCTCGAGTGCCGTCTGCGCGGCACCGAGCGCGGCAGCGGCGACGAGGATGCGCTCCGGGTTCAGGCCGTGCAGCAAATACTTGAAGCCCTGGCCTTCCTCGCCGATGCGATCCTCGACAGGGATCTCCAGCCCGTCGATGAACAGTTCGTTCGAGTCCACGGCCTTGCGCGCCATCTTCTCGATCTCGCTGATGCGCACCTGCGAGCGGTCGAGGTCGGTGTAGAACAGCGTGACGCCGTCCATCGGCCGCGCGCATTCCTCGATCGGCGTCGTGCGCGCCACCAGCAGGATCTTGTTGGCGTGCTGCGCGGTCGAGGTCCAGACCTTCTGGCCGTGCACGACATAGCGGTCGCCGGCGCGGCGGGCGAGGGTTCTGACGCGGGTGGTGTCGGAGCCGACGTTGGGCTCCGTCACGCCGAAGCAGGCGCGATGCGAGCCGTCGATCAGCGGCGGCAGCATGCGCCGCTTCTGCTCCTGCGTGCCGAACACGACCACCGGCTGCGGGCCGAACAGGTTCAGATGCACCGACGACACGGCCGCCGAGCCGAGCTTGCCGATGGTGCGCATCACCATCGCGGCCGCCGCGATCCCGAGGCCGGCGCCGCCATGCTCCCTGGGCATCGTCACGCCGAACCACCCGCCGCGGGCAACGGCGTCGCAGAATTCGCTGGGCCAGCGCCCGTCGCTGTCGCGCTCGAGCCAGTAATCGGCGCCGAAGTCGGCGCAGAGGGCCTCGACGGCGTCGCGGATCGCCAGCTGGTCGTCGGAGAAATCGAAATTCATGCGGGGCGCTCCTGCAGCAGGCTTTCGGGCACCTCGGCCGGCATGCCGAGCAGCATCTGCGCCATGCCCTTGCCGAGCGGCAGCGAAATCATGCCGCCGCCCGGCGCCCGCCTGCAGACGAGGTTGATGGCATGGATGCCTGGCGGCTCGTTCCTGTGGACCGGCCTCAGTTTGGGCTTGGCCATCGTCTTGGGCGTGCCGAACTGCTTGATGTCGGCGCCACCGGAAAACGCCGTGCCCGGATGCGAGACGAGACAGGCGCAGGCCCCACGAGCGGTCGGCCGCCAGATGGCGACGTCAGAGGTCGAAGGTACGACCCACTCGCCACTGATGAAGAAAGAAGAATTGCGTCGGATCGACATGCCGGGTCTCCAGGTATCTGAGTGGGCATTATACCTAAATGTCGAATATTGGAATGTTTAGGGCAAACAATTAGCTTTGCTGAGTCTCATGTGGGTGTGGCTGAGAGCGCGGCGCCAAGCGGTGCGATATTTCGCGCACCCAGCAGGATGAGTTCGGGGTCGCCGCTAACGTAACATTCGCTCGACGGAGCGCAACCAAGCGCGCAAAGATGGGAACCCGAAAACACCGACGACGCGAGCACTGAACACGCCGAAGCCGGGCGTTTTCGGTCTTGCCAGTCGGATGCTTTCGGTGTCTGCGGTGGTTACGTTTGTGCTTATGGGTGTTTACTTGAGGTTCAAGCGAGAGCTTTCAGCCCCGCTTGCGCTCGCCGGCCAGTCCGGCTGGGGTTCGGTGATGCCGGGCATGCTCTTCAATACGGACACGGGGAAGTCAATCTCCGAGACGTAGCGGTCGCCCCGATACCAGGTGACACCGGCGTACAGCAATTTGCCTTTGCCGTCGACCAGGCGCCGCGACATTTTCGCGACGGGGGAGGCGAACGGCATCTTCAGCATGTCGCACAGAGGAAAATCGGCGGGCATTACGGTTAGGCGTTGCCGCACGCGTTTGCAGCGCGTGCCCAGTTCGTCGAGCACCGCGGCGAGCAGCTTCCTTTTCTTGGCGATGTCCCTGGGCAGCGATTCGAAGACCGGCGTGGGCACATAGATCTCGGCGTAGCAGAACGGCTCGCCGGAATAGGTGTGCAGTTTACGAACGCACACGTATTCGCCGTCCGACGAGTCGTTGGGCCCGAGCAGCTCCGGCGGCACCAGAGTGCGCCGCCGGACTTCGAGTATCTCGAAGGAAAGCGCATGCGGCGCGGCGAACGGATCGTTGATCGCCAGTTCGATGTCACCGGTGGCGGCGGGCAGCGCGGCCACGTGGGTGCCAACACCCCGCTGGCTGCGGATCAGCCCTTCCCTGGAAAGCAGCTCGTACGCTTGCCGGACAGAGACGACGGCGACCCCAAAGTCGTTTGCCAGTTGCGTGATTGACGGCAGCTGCGTGCTGAGCGGGTAATCGCCGTTCGCGATCCGATGCCTCAGTAAGGAAGCCAAACGCTGATATTGTGCAACGCCGCGTTCGGCCCCCAGCTCCGGTCGCTCGGCCTTGATGTCGACATGACTGTTGCGCTTGATCACAATGGCCCTCACCCGAATGTCTAACATTCGAATTATATCAGGACCGGCACCGGTCGTCGCTTGCCCGCCGCTCCGTGTTGTACGGGGTTTTCCTTCTAAAACGGGCTCGCCATCAGCGATAACTCGCGCAGGTAACCGGCCAGCAGGTCGCCGAAGGTCATTCACCCTTCGGCCCTTGGCGTAGTCGACGAACAGGCCGCTACTGCGCTCTAGTTCCAGGCGCTGCTTGATGTCGATGACCTCTTGCTTGCCTGATCCGTCCGGTGGGCCAGATCGACCGGCAGCTCATCATCAACGAGAAGCCGAACATCGACCAGATCGTCGCCACGCTGGGCCTCAAGGAACTGACCCAGGGCACGCTGATCCGCAAGCTGTGCACCTACACCGCGCCGAATCCGACACGGCGCGCGATATTCGAGTTCGACAAGCTCATCCGCAGCATCTACACGTTGCGCTATCTGCGTGATCCGCAACTGGAACGAAACGTGCACCGCTCACAGAACCGTATCGAGTCCTTCCACCAGGTACGCTCGACCATTGCGCAGGTCGGTGGAAAGAAGGAGTTGACCGGTCGCACCGACATCGAAATTGAGATTAGCAACCAGTGCGCCAGACTGATCGCCAGCGCGATCATCTACTACAACTCGGCCATCCTTTAGCACCTGCTGCCGAAATGCGAGGCGAGCGGCAACGCCAAGGCCGTGGCGCTGATCACCAAGACGTCGCCGGCGGCCTGGCGGCACATCCTGCTAACGGGCATTACACCGTCCAGAGCGGCGGCAACATGATCGATCTGGACGCGCTCCTGGCCGGGCTGGGGTTTGGATGACGGAAATTTCGGCAGTTCCGGCTTACAGCCCCAGGTACCGGGTCTACGAGGGCTCTTCGCCCCGAACCGGGGAAGGGACAGACTCAAGCAGTCTCGCAAGCCTGGCGCGCTGCTGCGGAGTCAGCCCTCGTGTAGCGCTCACCTGCTGAACACGTCCGCGTCAGTAGGTCCTGCTGAACAATGAATCTGCGCCATCCGCTGACAGGATCCGTTCGAGATCAGCAATCGCGTCCTCGGCTGTTCGGGGCGTGTAAGGGCTCTCCCCATCTCCGGGTCCTTTTTCTATTGTTGTTTTCATCCAGGTCTCTCATGGGGTTACCGACTGGGTCCGGTCCGTACGCCAGGCTTCAGTTGAGCCTGTTTCTGTCAAACAACAGATGCGCGTGTGCTCTCGCTGAACAGCGACCATGCGCCCCCCCCGGAACCGCGACGTGCTCCGGCCGACGCCTCGGCGTGACCCATCGCACGCGCACGGCACCGGGAATGGTTAGCAAAGCCCTGCAGTGGCCACCCACGCCATCTTCTCGAACTGCCTGAGAACGGTGTTCAGCGACCCGGTGAACGTTTCTGCAAACGATATCGTCATGTCCTCGAAACCACGTTCGCGGTTGGTCACAATCTGGACGCGCTCGATGTCACGGGCGACCGGCATCAGCACCTGCCAGACTGCGGCGTACGAACCGTGATCTGATGGCCTTTGGGTTAATAGCCCGGCAATTTCGTGTGTCATCCTCCAGCCCTCTCTCCGATGTGTGTGTCTGGTTATCCGCACGGGCAGTGCGGTCACATTCGCCCGCGCGTTTGATGCCACCACTCATGATGATTCAGATGCCGTAGCATTCTTGCCCGTGTCCGCTCACGGCGATAGTGACCAATCACCATGAGCATCGCGATACTGAGGGCCGAGCCCCCGATGATCAGGCCCATCCAGGTTTCACTCATGACACATTCCTCTCATGGAAGCACAGGGGTGTTGCGTGAATGGTTCACGCCGGTTCGTGCGGTCTCCCTGCACGAACCGGCCGGCGCGCGCGTCCTGTTACTGCATGTGCTGGCCACCGTTGATCGCGATATTGGAACCGGTCACGAAGCCGGCATCGTCCGAGCACAGGTAAAGCACGAGCGCCACCACTTCTTCGGGCTTGCCAAGACGCCCCATCGGGATATGGGACAGGACCTTCGTATCAAGGATCTCCTGCGGAATCGCCGTGACCATCTTCGTCGCCAGGTAGCCCGGTGAAATCGTATTGACGGTCACGCCTTTACGCGCCACTTCCAGCGCCAGCGATTTGGTGAAGCCGTGCATGCCAGCCTTGCCTGCGGCGTAGTTGGTCTGACCGACTGAAACTTTCGAACCGTTGACAGAGGAGATGTTGACGATGCGCCCCCAGCCGCGCGCGACCATCTCTTCGCACAACGGCCTGGTCATGTTGAAGACCGAATCCAGATTGGTGCGAATGACCGCGTCCCAGTTGACCTTGTCCATCTGTCCTGCGTGATCCCGGCGTTGTTCACCAGGACGTCAACAGGACCGGCTTCAGCCCGAATTCTGGCCACGCCGTGCTGGCAGGAGTCGTAGTCGGACACATCGACTGGGTATGCGCGAAAGGTACGGCCCTGAGTTTCCATGCTAGCCAGCCATTCGGCTACGCCCGTGTTGTTCGGCGAGTGCGTGATGACCACCTCATAACCGGCGTCATGCAGTTTCGTGCTGATCGCTTCGCCAAGGCCGCCCATACCGCCCGTCACTGCAGCGATTCGTTTCGTCATTCTTTCCATCCGTGATCGTAATATCGCGGGGATCTTCATTTCGTGAAGGCGCGCGACGCTTTCTGCCAGAACGGATCTCCGAGAAACGGGCGGTTTCTCGCCCGTCTACCGAATTTGCACCACAACCCCTTGGCCTTCCTCGCCGATGCGGTCCACGACGGGAATCTCCAGCCCGTAAATGAACCACTCGGTCGAGTCCATGGCCTTGCGTTGCATCTTCTCGATCTCGCTGATCTGCGCAGGCGAGCGGTCGAGGTCAGTGGAGAAGGGCAGCAGGATCTTGTTGGCGTGTTGCGAGGTCGAGGTCCGGACCTTCTGGTATCCGCTTCTTGATTTTCGAGATCGTGTGGACCTTCACCTGGGCAGCCCACGGTCCATCGATTGTCCGCTGATTCTTGGCCACGAGATGCGTCAAGCCAAGCTCGTCACTATGCTGCGAAAGTGCAGCGGCGTAATCCAGAGACAGGTTAGTGACAAGAACGTCCTCGCCATGGAATACGAAACTAGTCGGCCACAGAAAGCCGATGGGTGCCCCGTCGCGATCGATTCCGCCGAAGTCGCCGAGCTTGGCAATCACCCGGCCCTGCGTCGGCTCGAGCACGAGAATCTCGTTGGACTGGTTGCACGCGATCCAGATGTTGTCGTGCTCGTCGATCATGAGTTTGTCGGGGCCACCGCCGACGCGGTTGACGAAGACTTCAGGCGTGCCGGGTTCGAGCGTCGAGCCAGTCACCGGTATCTTGACAATCGTGTCGTTCGCCGTGTTGGAGACGAACATCGCCGTCTTCTCGTTATTGAACGCCATATCATTCGCACCGATGGCTGGTGGTAGCCTCGTCGGCTTGAGCAGCGGGCTTGTGACCCACGCCGACCCTTCGCCGCCGTCTGGTCCGACTTTCCAGATAATGCCCTGGTGGGCGTCGGTCACGTACACATTGCCCGCGGCGTCGAACCCCAACCCGTCGAGGCCGGGGTCCTTCCCCGTGACCGTCATGAACACGGATGAGGCACCCGTCCTGGGATCGACGCTCAGAACCTTCGCGGTCTGGTAATCGACCACGAGCAACTTGCCTGTCTGCGGATGGAAGTCAATGTCAAGCAATAGTCTGCTCGAGCCCTTGACGCCGACAGTCCGTAGGTGCTTGCCCTGAGGGTCGAACACAAGGAGCGTTCCGTCACTCGTCTTGGGTTTGTTCGCCGCCACCGTGGCGACATAGATGTTGCCCTCGCGATCCACGGTGATCCCCTCGGGATGTGCCTCACCCGGGGGCAACGTGGCAAAGCGCTCGACCTTGCCGCGCTCCCAGGCGTTGGCGGCGAGCGGCGTCGCCAGCAACACCAGCAATGTCAGCATCGGCAATATCAGCATCGTCTTGACTCTGTTCATTCTCATGTCGCACTGTTCCAGGTTCGTGGGGGTTGATGGAT
Organism: Paraburkholderia sp. IMGN_8; assembly: GCF_038050405.1. NCBI lineage: Bacteria > Pseudomonadati > Pseudomonadota > Betaproteobacteria > Burkholderiales > Burkholderiaceae > Paraburkholderia > Paraburkholderia sp. IMGN_8. The sequence goes on from NZ_CP150901.1 coordinate 998,297, forward strand.
CGTTACGCCAGTCATACGATTTCGGCAATCCGAGCGCCTGCTCGGCGACGTAGCACAGCGCGAACTCCTGGCTCACCGGGGCGAGCCGGGGCAACACGCTTTCGCGCAAGCCGCGCTCCACGTGGTACGCCTTGGCGAAGCCGAAGTCGCCATGCATACGCACGGCACGCAATGCCGTCTCGAAGGCGGCTTCTGCTGCGAGGTACATGACCGCCGTGGCCTCGACGCCGCAGGGCTTGCCGGCGTCGTAGAGCGCAGCCGCCTTCCACATCATCAGCCTGGCCGATTGCAGGCGCGTCCAGCATTCCCATCAAAGCCACGGTAACGATGAACATGCGCTTGCGGCCCAACCTGTCGCCCATCGCTGAAAGGAGCATTCCTCCGACAGGCCTGACCATATAGCCGGCCGCGAAAATAGCGAGTGTCTGCAGCGCGCTCAACCAGCGCTCAGCGGCGGATGAAAAGAACACCCGTCTAAGCGTTGGCACCATGACCCCGAAGACGATGAACTCGCAATACTCCAGTCCGCCGCCCAACATCGCGATGCCGAGCATCATGATTTGCGTTCGGGTCAGCGGTGATGCGGCGGCGGACGCGTCATGCAGGCGTTCTGTCGAGGCATGCCGCGATATCGGCGTTTGCTCCATCCATGTGTCCTCGTTTTCAGGGGTTGCTTTAGCAAGGGACGCAGTTGGCGACAGCGTTCGGAAAGTGCGGCGCCATTCGCCTTGTCGCAATAGTTATAAACGTCTATTTATAGAACTATAGTATTCGACGCCGACCGTCCACGCAACTCAGTATTACTACGGGGTGTCCATGCACGTGTGCTTTCGCTCAATATGACATCGGAAGTCCCAGGACCTCTTCGGCGATGAAGCTGATGCGAGAATGGTAGGGCGAGTCGCCGAGCGTGTGGGCTAGGCATGGCACGCCGGCGCGATCGAGTTTTTCGATCCGTTAATTCTGAGGAGTCCGTCGAATCCGCACTGACGCCCGCATTGTCCCACGCGCTATTTTTTGGATCCGGGTTCAGTTCCTTGCATAGCTGTTTTCTTCAAGCCCGTGGGATTTGTGTTTTGCAGAATCGTTGTCAGCACAGGTCGACTGTGCACTCAAAGATTTACTCAATTCGTGTCCGTCGGACGCACCAACAAACAGATAGGAGACGTGCATGCGTGCCATCAGTCGGGGAATTTGCGGTGCTACGTTGGCTCTTTTAGCAGGCCATGCAGTAGCGCAGTCGAGTGTGACACTCTATGGCGTGGTCGACGTTTTTGGTCAGTATCTGAACAACGGCGGAACTCATTCCTTTTCCGAAAGAAGTGGCGGCTCCACAGCGTCCCTTTTCGGGTTCAAGGGGAGTGAGGACCTCGGCGGTAAATTGACGGCCGAATTCGACCTCGAGAGCGGCTTCAACGTGAACAACGGGACGTTCTTCGCGGACAGCAATGCGCTCTTCTACCGTCAGGCGTGGATCGGGTTGAGTCATGCCGACTTCGGTTCGCTGACCTTCGGTCGTCAGTATCAACCGAGCTTCAAGGTCGTCTATCCCGCCGACCCCTTCCGCATCAACGAAGTGATTTCGCCGATCGCCGCGGCCGTCCTCGCAATTGACCGAAACACCTTGTCGACGCAGTACGCCACCGGACGCACCAGCAATTCGGTCAACTATCAATCGCCGAATCTGAGCGGTTTCACGTTCAACGCGATGTACGCGTTCTCTGCGACGGTCACGCAGCCTTTGCCGTCAACGTCGGGGAATTTTCTCGATGTATCGGCAACCTATTCCAACTATGGTCTGTTTGCGGGTTTCGGATATCAGTATCAGCATGCTGGACAGCTGAGCTTTCCCGGACTTCCTGGCCGCCTGGATCTGGTGGGAACGGCTCACTACACGGGGGCACTTGCTTACCGGTTCGGCATCGTGAACCTGCAGGTCGCCTATCTGTACGTGCAACCCAAAGATGCCGCGGCGGGTTCACTCGCGGCCCGTCTTGGTACGGTCCATTCCGTCAGCATTGTTGAAGTGGGGGCGACGATTCAGGCGACGGCGCAGGATGCCATCCAGATCGCCGTAATTGAACGTAATGTGCGTGGTTCACACGACAACACGCCGGGAATAGAAGTGGGCGCAGAACATTACCTTACGAAGCGCACGTCCGTGTACATGCGGGCAGGCTATATGAAGAACAATGGAAGCGCGACGACGAGCTGGCCCGGCATCACCGTGACCGAACCCAACGCGTCGCAGACGCTGGTGCTGATGGGCATGACGCACCGGTTCTAGCCGACACGGCCGTGCCCGGCAGCGCTAACTGGTCGCACGGCTTCGTGGATGCGAGGCGAAAGCCTGTTCCTGAAGCGCTCACCTTTCGGCGGATGGCTCTGCGTCCCGGTCGTGCCGAAGGTGGAATCGCTCTGGACGCAACGCTGCGCGCTGCGCCGCAGGCGATGGTAGTGCGCCACCGGCGTGACCTGTCCGCGCCGATCGCCGGCGTCGGAGGAGTTGGGGCGCGGAAAACGTCAGCCGGAGTACGCCGTCGCGCCATTCACTTGCGGCATGACCTGCGACGCGGCGAACGTGCCGAACCTCGCCGAGCCAGTCAATCAATGCCCGCTGCCGCTCGGCGCCCCAACTCCGTCACGGAAAGTGCAACCGTCAATCTGCGACTCCGAATACCGAAGTGCATGACCGCTCAAAAATCCGCTGGCGGCGCCGGAGGCACAGCGGTCGCCGCTCAGCCCCCAAAGGTCACGCTCAAAACATCGAGCAAGAACTCTCTTCGAGGCTTTGACGGCGGCCGCCGCCGTTCAAGGCACTACTGATTTTCAACAGCTTCGACGGGTACAACCGCATGGCGAGGCCGTTTGGCAGAGGACGCAGAGTTGAGGTTGCTTTCGACAGTCTCCACTGCCTGCTTGGCGGCTTTCGCCGCAGTTTCGTACGCTGAGTTGACCGTCTGGCTTGCTGTCGTGATGAATGTCTTCCATGCCGTCCATGCGGTTTCATTTCCCGACGGCGCGTTTTTCGCGAGGCCGTCGATGAAAGCCTGCGCATCGCTCCGGAGCTGCTTGTACTGTGCTTCGGTGAGCGCCGCAAATCCGGCCTGGGTGCTGGAGAGGATTTCGTAAACGTGGCGCCAGTACGACTGCACCTTTCCAGTGGCGGGTTGCGCCTCACTCGTCGGTTGCGAAAACAGCTCCTGTGGCTCTTTGGCCAAAAGAGCCTTGATGACGACTTCCTGATTTTCAGCAAGGGTCGATTTGACGGCTTGAACGTTCAGCTCGACGAGCTTTTCGACGCCTTCAAACGCTTTATTCAGCATAGCAAACGTTGTTTCGACGCCGGCTTTCTGTGCGGCGACCAGTTGCTCAGTCGTAGGACTGCTCATCGATATCTCCATGAAAAGTAGAAGTGCCTGAATGTCCATAACGGCAGCTCACGGACAACAAGACACAGAGTAGATTCGGTGGTGCGGTGCAGCAATATCGCATTCTAAGGTCGCGTTCGCGTATGTCAATCATTTGTTGGATGAAGTCACCTTGTTTCACGCAAGCGCACCGGCTAACCCCTGTCGTGCTTGAGGAGCAGACGTTGTGTAAGTGAAAACCCGCAAAGGACGCGCCCGCTTCAACTGGGAACCCTTTTAATCAATTGTTTGCGGTGCAGCAAAACGGATGGCGGTCCATCTTCGGCTCGGTGTCAAAATGGCGAACAAGTCTTCTCCAGTGCCCGGCTCTCGCTATCTGTTTTTGAGGCGACTGTGTCGCCGCTGGTCGCGTAGCTCCGGATTGCGGCGACGCTGACCATCATCCACGAAGCCTGTTTGCGACGTCTCCTACTGAAGAATCCGGGCGCAGTCTTCTACCGCGGAAATACAAGAGTGACCTCGATGCAAGGCAAAGATTTGTTCAGAGTTATTTTTCATTTGACAGTAGTGCGCACGCTGGGAAATAGTTGTGCAAACTGCCTGTATGCAGGTCCGCGGTCAATGACCCGAAGGTGGCAACGCTGAGTCACCTGGGTGTCACGACCAACACGTTCGACGCCGCGAAAGGCGTCGGCACCAGATGGCATAAAAAATAGATGCTGAGAGACGTACAAGATGAATGTCCATGAGACGAATATCGGTCACCTCGACCGTAGCATCGAGGGCGTCCGCCTGGTGCGAGCCCTGGCCGCGCGTCTCGACAGGGCCTTCAAACGGGCAGACATCGGCTCGGCGCGCGCAGCGACGTGGCTGGGCGTACCCGAATACGACGTGCAATATTGGCCACAGGGAATCACCGTCCCGCCGTTGAACGCCTGTATGCGTCTCGCCGCCGACCTCAATCTCGACGGTCACTGGCTTTGCACCGGGCAGGCAACTGTCATCGACTAACTTGTATCCCGTTCGAATCACGCGAGTCACGCGTTCGCGTGTCGTGTGCGCCCATACGTCCTGATGCTTCCTCACGGTCGGCATCGCGGTCACGGCAACAGGGTCGGTGACTTTTCAGACGGAGCATTCAGGCGTGCATCTAACCGGGGAGTCAAGGTAAAGGCAGTTAAACACGAGCGGGCATCTGACGACGTTGGCCCATCAACGATTACAAGATGGAACTGGCGCGCGGCGCCTCCTATATCGCGAGCGCGCTGCACGGGGAAACGCTTCACGCGGCGGTCGCGGAAACCGTTGGTCAGTTCGATGCTGTGCATGGACGTGGCAGGCTGAAGACATTTGCGGGCTGCCTCTCCTGAGGTTGGAGCGGCGCGACAAGCTGGAGGCAGTCAAGGTACTTCGCGAGTTCATGGAACATGGACGCCGGCAGGAGGTGATGCCCCGCGCTCCACATGAATCAGCGTTTGGCAGTAAGTCGTCGCCCGAAAGAAGCCGGCGAGACAGTCGTTGAAGGGCAAGACGCGAGTGCAATGAACGAAGCTGCTCGTACGTCACTGCAGGTTGCCGCAGAAAGAAGCCTTGGCTGAGACGCGTACGCAGATGGGAGCTTGATTGATTCCCGGGAAAAGAATTTGATCGTTAACCGTAGCAAAAACGGGGGGTGGAGCATGACACAGCGAATTGCATACGTAACCGGCGGTATGGGAGGAATTGGTACCGCGATATGTCAGCGACTGCACGCGGACGGACTGACGGTTGTGGCGGGATGTGGGCCTAACTCGCCGCGACGCGAGCGGTGGCTGGCCGAGCAGGCGGAGCTTGGATTTTCCTTCGTCGCCTCGGAGGGCAATGTCAGCGACTGGGAATCGACCGAAGCTGCTTTCGCAAAGGTGAAGAAAGAAGTGGGTGACATCGACGTGCTCGTGAACAACGCTGGCATTACGCGGGACGGAGTGTTCAGGAAGATGTCTCGCGGAAACTGGAACGATGTCATCAACACAAACCTGACGAGTCTCTTCAACGTGACCAAGCAGGTTATCGAGGAGATGGTCGGCAAGGGTTGGGGCCGCATCATCAACATTTCGTCTGTGAATGGACAGAAAGGGCAGTTCGGCCAGACCAACTATTCGACAGCAAAAGCCGGTATTCATGGCTTCACGATGTCGCTGGCCCAGGAAGTGGCGACAAAGGGCATCACCGTGAATACGGTTTCGCCGGGGTACATCGGAACCGATATGGTTCGTGCCGTACGCCCAGAAGTACTGGACGCAATCGTACAGAGCATCCCGGTACGCCGTCTCGGGGAAGCTACGGAAATTGCCTCGATCGTCTCGTGGCTTGCCAGCGCCGAAGCAGGCTTTGCGACCGGTGCAGATTTCTCATTGAACGGTGGCCTGCACATGGGCTAGCAGTCATCTGCGGTTGAGGGAAGTCCGGATGCGTCCGGCTCTGGCGTTCATGACAGGGCGCCGGAGCCAGCAATGATGGGACATTCAGACGACATTTCATGGGGCTGCGGTTGCGCAGGTTCGACATGCATCGGTCGTACCGATACAAAGACTTCACCATCGAGCTGGATGCCGGGTCCATCGACGGAATGCCACTCGAAAAAGTCCGTTCCGCCCCGGCCGATACGCGCAGCAGTCTGCGTTTCACGCGCCACAAGTGCCGAAATAATTCAACGGTTGAGCGTTAGTCAGGACGACCGCCGATCGTTTGCCAGCGAGGCCGAAGCATTGATGAGGGGCTACGGCGCTGCCCAGAGCATCATTGACGGCATGGTAACCGGCGCCGCGGTACGGGCAATACGTTGAGCGCGTGTTCCGTCCGCTTCGAGCTGTTGAGGGCAGTGCGGACGTTCCGCAGACTGTCGAACTAATCGAGAGGCTGAATTGCAGATGCCGTTTGCAATTGGTAACTGATCGATGGGCGCATTGGCAATTTCATCGAACAAAGTGGGCCGTACGACGCGAGCACCATCAATGCCTATCTGACGGCGCCGATGTGGGATTGACTGCGGCGGGTGCCTCGTACTTGGGATTCTCGACTTCGGTCTAGGTTCGCTTATATAGTGACAGACTGCGGGCAGCGACTGTTTTCCTTTCACTGCCTTTTCCAGCGTGCACCCTATCCGACCATGGCCATGCATCCACCCGGCGCGACCGTACCGATCTCCCTCGTCCAAGGTTTTCTCGACGGCGTGAGCGCACGGTCAGACGTCCTCGACCGATACCTCGAAGGAGCCAGCATCTCTCCAGCCCTGTTGACTGAGCCCGGCGCGCGCGTGACGGAGGCGCAGTTCGCGGCGCTGTACCGCGCACTGGCAATCGAGTTCGACGACGAAATGCCGGGCATCTTCGCCCGGCCATTGCGCAATGGCACGCTGAAATTCCTGTGCCTGAGTCTCCTCGACGCGCCGAACCTGGAAACCGCGATGCATCGGTTCGGCCAGTTCATGCATATCGTGCTCGATGACTTCCGGTTCGAATCCCGCCGCAGCGCTCTGGTGGCTGATGTCGCGCTAGGACAGGGAGCCGCGGCCGTCAGCGTCCTTGGTCAGGAATTGATGCTGAAACTCGCGCACGGCGTGGCGTCCTGGCTCGTCGGCCAGAAGATTCCGCTGCTGCAAGTCCGCTTTGCGTTTCCGCGTCCACCGCATGCGCATGAATATCTCTACCTCTTTCCTGGACCTGTCCAGTTCGACTGTGAACAGACGCTGATGCAGTTCAGCGCGTCTTTCTTCGACATGCCAATTCGCCAGCGCAAGGCGAACCTGCGTAAGTTTCTCGCGCGGGCGCCCGAAGACTGGATCTTTGTGGCGTTCGACGAACAACTCACGAGCCACCGCGTCAGGGAATACCTGGCCTCCCGCTTGCCCGACATGTCGTCAATCGAGGAAGCCGCGCAAGGCCTGCACTGCTCGGTGCGGACGTTGTGCCGCCATCTTGCCGCCGAGGGTGCCGCGTTTCAGACGCTGAAGAACGAATTGCGACGGGATATCGCGATTCAACGCCTCACGGGAACCGAGGACACGATCGCGGCGATTGCCGGCGACATCGGCTTCGATGATCCGACCGCCTTCCATCGGGCCTTCCGGCACTGGACGGGCAGCACACCCGGCGCGTATCGCCGCGGCACCTGATTCCATCGACAACACCGGGCCTGCGCGAGAGGCCGGTGTTGTCGCGCATCGGCCGTCATGAACGGCGCCGCGCCAAGGCGACTCGGCCGGATTGCTCGTATTCCCTGGCCGACTTTGTCAATAGATGGTCCGGTTTGGTCAACCGGATTCGCGATGTTCGAGGCTACGATGCCCGTCAATCGTTGCCGTGCAGGACCTGACGTTCCAGTGTCATGGCACCCCTTTAAATTCCACCATTGGGAAGACACAGGATGAGCTATTCGGCCCCCGTCAAGGACATGCTGTTCGCCATTAATGAACTTGCAGGTCTCGATCACGTATCGACGCTGCCCGGCTTCGAGGACGCGACGGTTGAAACTGCGCAGGCAGTGCTCGAAGAAGCCGCCCGCTTTAACACGGACGTGCTGGCGCCACTGAATTTCGAAGGAGACAGGAACCCGAGCAGTTGGAAGGATGGTGCGGTCACCGCCTCGCCGGGCTTCAAGGAAGCATTTCAGCAGTTCGCCGAGGGCGGCTGGCAGGGTGTCGTTCACCCCATCGAATATGGCGGCCAGGGCTTGCCGAAACTGCTTGCCACACCGTGCATCGAAATGCTGAATGCCGCGAACCTGTCGCTTGCGCTGTGTCCGTTGTTGACCGACGGCGCGATCGAGGCGCTGTTGACCGCGGGCAGCGAGGAGCAGAAGCAACGCTACGTGCCAAAGCTGATCTCCGGCGAGTGGACCGGTACGATGAACCTCACTGAACCGCAGGCCGGTTCCGATCTCGCGCTCGTGCGCACACGCGCCGAACCGCAAGGCGACGGCACGTACCGGATTTTCGGAACGAAGATCTTCATCACCTGGGGCGAGCACGATATGGCGGGGAACATCGTGCACCTTGTGCTCGCGCGCATACCGGACGCGCCCGAAGGTGTGAGGGGTATTTCGCTCTTCATCGTCCCGAAGTTCATGATCAACGACGACGGCACGCTTGGCGCGCGCAACGACGTGCATTGTGTGTCGATCGAACACAAGCTGGGCATCAAGGCGAGCCCCACTGCAGTGCTGCAATTTGGCGATCACGGAGGCGCAATCGGTTACCTGATCGGCGAGGCGAACCGCGGCCTCGAGTACATGTTCATCATGATGAACGCGGCGCGCTTCGGTGTCGGCGTGCAGGGCATCGCTGTTGCCGATCGCGCGCACCAGAAAGCCGTTGCCTATGCGAAGGAGCGTGTGCAGAGTCGGCCGGTTGACGGTTCGGCTAAACAGTCAGTGGCGATTATTCAGCATCCCGACGTGCGCCGCATGCTCGCGACGATGCGCGCGTTGACTGAAGGAGCCCGTGCGCTCACCTACGTCGCTGCTGCCCACAGCGACATCGCGCATCGTCACGCCGACGAGGCGGTGCGAGCCGACCATCAGGCGATCTACGAATATCTGGTGCCAGTCGTGAAGGGTTGGAGTACGGAGCTGTCGATCGACGTCGCGAGCCTGGGCGTACAGGTGCATGGCGGGATGGGTTTCATCGAAGAGACTGGTGCCGCGCAGTACTACCGCGACGCGCGCATCCTGACGATCTACGAAGGCACGACTGCGATCCAGGCGAACGACCTGGTCGGACGCAAGACGCTCCGCGACGGCGGCGCGGTCGCCAAGGTGCTGATTGAGCAGATTGACGAAACCCTCTCAGCGTTGTGGGAGCATGCCTCGTATGAGTCCAGCCCAGCGTTCCAGGTGCTTTACCGTCATCTTGCGGCAGGTCGCGTGGCGCTGGCGAACGTCGTCGAGTTTGTGCTCGCCCGAGCCCAGCAGGAACCGAACGTGGTGTTTGCCGGCAGTGTGTCGTATCTGAAGCTGGCCGGCATCGTGCTGGCTGGCTGGCAGTTCGCCCGGGCGCTACTGGTGGCCACGGAGAAGCGCAGCGACGATCCGTCGTTCTACGACGCGAAGATCGCGACGGCACACTGTTTCGCGACGCAGGTCCTGCCGCAGGCACTCGCGTGGGAAGCGGCCATTGTCGGCGCGCAGGATGACGTGGGCGTGCTGGCGCTGACGGAAGACCAGTTCTGATGCAAGGGGGGATCATGACTGAAGCTCGCCTCATCGAGCAATACGGTCCACGCGAGTCGATGGAATACGACGTCGTGATCGTCGGTGGCGGCCCGGCTGGCCTGTCCGCAGCGATCCGCCTGAAGCAGCTGGCGGCGGAACAAGGCGCTGAAATAGGCGTGTGCGTACTGGAAAAAGGCTCGGAGATTGGGGCTCATATCCTGTCGGGCGCGGTGATGGATCCGCGCGCGATCACCGAACTCATCCCCGACTGGAAGGAAAAAGGCGCGCCGCTGACGGTGGATGTGACCGAAGATAAATTCCTGTTCCTGACAGAGACGAGTTTGAAAAGCGTACCGGTCTGGGCATTGCCGGATAACTTCAAGAATCACGGCAACTATGTGATCAGCCTTGCGAATGTGACGCGCTGGCTCGGTCAGCAGGCCGAGGCGCTGGGTGTCGAGATTTTCCCGGGCTTTCCGGCCGCTGAAATCCTGTACAACGACGACGGTTCGGTTAAAGGCGTCGCCACCGGCAATCTGGGCATCGGCAAGGACGGCGAGCCGACCGAGAACTTCCAGCTCGGCATGGAACTGCACGCCAAATACACGCTGTTCTGCGAAGGCGCGCGTGGACACCTCGGCCGTCAGCTGAACGATAAATTCAAGCTGCGCGAAGGCGCCGATCCGCAGGTCTACGGGATCGGCATCAAGGAACTGTGGGAAATCGATCCGTCGAAGCACAAGCCGGGTCTGGTCATGCACACCGCCGGCTGGCCGCTGGAAAACGACACCTACGGCGGCTCGTTCCTGTATCACATGGATAACAACCAGGTGGTGGTCGGCTTCGTGGTGGGTCTGGGCTACACGAATCCGTACCTGTCGCCATTCGAGGAATTCCAGCGTTACAAGACGCATCCGGCGATTCGCGCTGTGCTCGAAGGTGGCAAGCGTGTGTCGTACGGCGCGCGGGCGATCACCGCGGGTGGCCTGATGTCGCTGCCGAAGCTGGTGTTTCCGGGCGGCGCGCTGGTCGGCGACGATGCGGGTTTCCTGAACGCATCGCGGATCAAGGGTTCGCACGCCGCGATCAAGACCGGCATGCTGGCCGCAGAAGCTGCTTTTGAAGCCGTACAGGCAGGTCGCACCAGCGACGAACTCACCGCTTATCCGGAGAGCTTCAAAACTTCGTGGCTGCACACCGAACTGCATCGCGCGCGCAACTTCAAGCAGTGGATGAGCAAGGGCCTGTACCTTGGCACGCTGATGGTCGGCATCGAGCAGAAGCTGCTGGGCGGCAACGTGCCGTGGACGCTGCATCACCAGCATTCGGATCACGAGATGCTGAAGCCCGCATCGCAGTGCAAGCCGATCGTGTATCCGAAGCCGGATGGAAAGCTGACGTTCGACCGGTTGTCTTCAGTGTTCATCTCGAACACGAACCACGAAGAAAACCAGCCGGCTCACCTGACGCTAAAAGATCCGTCCGTGCCGGTGAACGTGAACTGGCAGACGTATGCCGGTCCCGAATCGCGCTATTGCCCGGCGGCGGTGTACGAGTTCGTGAAAAACGACGACGGCAGCGAACGCCTCGTGATCAACGCGCAGAACTGCGTGCATTGCAAGACATGCGATATCAAGGACCCGACGCAGAACATCGTCTGGGTGACGCCTGAAGGCGGTGGCGGTCCAAATTATCCGAATATGTGATCGGCCGACAGCGCTTCGTTTCAAGAAGGGCGCAGCAACCAATTCAAGGAGCAACTGATGCAGAGAGAAGTCGTTGTTGTCAGTGGTGTACGCACTGCCGTCGGGAAGTTCGGCGGCAGCCTGAAGGATCTGCCACCGACTGAGCTCGGCGCGATCGTCGTGCGCGAGGTGCTGGCGCGTGCGCAGCTCGCGGGCGACCAGGTCGGCCATGTCGTGTTCGGAAACGTGATCGCGACCGAGCCCAAAGACCTCTATTTGGGGCGCGTCGCCGCGCTTAACGGCGGTGTCTCCGAAGCGACGCCGGCCTTTACCGTCAACCGGCTTTGCGGGTCGGGCCTGCAGGCCATCGTCTCTGCTGCGCAAACCATTCTGCTCGGCGACGCGGATGTTGCGATCGGCGGCGGCGCGGAGAACATGAGCCGCGCCCCGTATGTGACGCCCGATGCGCGCTTCGGTGCGCGCATGGGCGACGCCCGCCTGATCGACATGATGCTCGGCGCGCTGAACGATCCATTCCATGCCGTGCCGATGGGGGTTACCGCGGAGAACGTCGCGCGGAAGTACGGCATCACGCGTGACCAGCAAGACGCACTGGCGCTGGAATCGCACCGCCGGGCCACCCGCGCGATCTCCGAGGGACGCTTCAAGGAACAGATCCTCCCGATAACGCGGAAAGTCAAAGGCAAGGAGGTCGTGTTCGATACCGACGAGCATGTGCGTCAGGACGTCGATCTGGCGGAACTCACCGGGATGCGCCCGGTGTTCCAGAAAGAGAACGGCACGGTGACGGCCGGCAACGCCTCCGGGATCAACGACGCGGCAGCGGCGGTACTGATGATGGAGCGTAAGAAGGCCGAAGCGCTTGGACTCAAACCGATGGCACGCCTGGTGTCGTACGCGCATGCGGGTGTCGATCCTCGTTACATGGGGATCGGCCCGGTGCCTGCCACGCGCATCGCGCTGGAGCGGGCCGGCCTCACTATCTGTGAGCTCGATGTCATTGAGGCGAACGAGGCGTTTGCCGCGCAGGCGTGTGCGGTGACGCAGGAGTTGCAGCTCGATGCGGCTAAAGTCAATCCGAACGGCTCGGGCATCTCGCTCGGCCATCCGGTCGGTGCGACAGGCGCGCTGATCGCGGTCAAGGCGCTTTACGAGTTGCAGCGCATCCACGGGCGCTACGCGCTCGTGACGATGTGCATCGGTGGCGGGCAGGGCATCGCGGCCATCTTCGAGAACCTTCAGTGAACGGCACACGAGAACTTGCAGGAGACGACAGATATGGCAATTGAAACGGTAGGAATCGTCGGCGCGGGCACGATGGGCAATGGCATTGCCCAGACCGCCGCGGTGTCCGGACTGAAGGTCGTGATGATCGACCTTGCCGAGGCGGCGTTGGTGAAGGGAATGGCGACGCTTACGTCCAGCCTCGACCGGCTGGTCGCGAAAGAAAAAATCGATGCAGCCGCGCGCGATGCCGCGCTCGCCCGCATCGAGACCTCGACCGACTATCAGCGCCTTGCGAACGTCGATCTCGTGATCGAGGCCGCCACGGAAAGCACTGAACTGAAGGTGCGTATCCTGAAGCAGATCGAAGCCTCAGCTCGTGCCGACGCGATCATCGCATCGAACACCTCGTCGATCTCCATCACGGCGCTTGCATCTACGCTGTCAGATGCTTCCCGCTTCGTTGGTATGCATTTCTTCAACCCGGTACCGCTGATGCCGCTGGTGGAGATCATCCGTGGCTTGCAGACGAACGATGCCACTGTGCAGGCGATCCGCGAACTGACGACGCGGTTTGGCAAGTCGCCGATCTGCGTCAAGAACGCCCCAGGTTTTGTGGTCAACCGGATTCTGGTGCCGATGATCAACGAAGCGTTCTTCGTGCTTGCAGAGGGCGTTGCCACGGCGGAAGAGATCGACGCCGGCATGCGTCTTGGCGCGAACCACCCGATCGGCCCGCTAGCGCTCGCAGACCTCGTGGGGCTTGACGTCTGCCTGTCCGTGCTAGACGTATTCGCGAAGGATTTCGGTGACCCGAAGTACCGCGCGTGCCCGCTGCTGCGCGAATTCGTGGCCGCCGGCCGGCTTGGTCGGAAGTCTGGGCACGGTGTCTATCGCTACGACTGAGCAGCATGGCGATGAGCGAACAGCACTCGATCCGGTCGGCATGAAGGAATCGAAGGTCATCGTCGCGGTCAAAAAGGACCCGGAAGCGTTGATTTTCGGCGTCGCCGCGCCCATGTAGTCGCCCTTATTTTTTTGGAAAACCAGACAGGTATGGAATACTCAACGATCAAGGCGACGTTGTCCTTCCGTGACGAGTCGCCGAGCGTGGAATTGCCACTCTACAAGGGCACACGTGGCCCGGACGTGATCGACGTCCGCAAACTGTACGGCCAGACTGGCAAATTCACGTACGACCCGGGCTTCATGTCAACGGCGGCGTGCAATTCGGCAATCACCTACATCGACGGCGGCAAGGGCGAGCTGCTGTACCGCGGCTACCCGATCGACAATGTCGCGCAGAACGCCGACTTCCTCGAGACCTGCTATCTGCTTCTGAAGGGCGAACTGCCGAACGCGCAGCAAGCCGAAGAGTTCGTGAAGACCGTCACGAAGCACACGATGGTGCACGAGCAGATGCACTTCTTCTTCCGCGGTTTCCGTCGCGACGCGCACCCGATGGCGATTCTGGTTGCCGCAGTCGGCGCGCTGTCGGCGTTCTATCACGACTCGCTCGACATCAACAATCCGCAGCACCGTGAAATTTCCGCGATCCGCATGATCGCGAAGCTGCCGACGCTGGTGACGATGGCGTACAAGTCCACGGTGGATCAGCCGTTCGTTTATCCGAAGAACGACCTGTCGTACAGCGCGAATTTCATGCGCATGATGTTCGCGAACCCGGCGCAAGAGTACAAGGTCAACGACGTGCTGGTGCGCGCACTGGACCGTATCCTGATCCTGCACGGGGACCACGAGCAGAACGCATCGACCTCGACCGTGCGACTCGCCGGTTCGTCGGGCGCGAATCCGTTCGCGTGCATCGCAGCCGGTATCGCGTGTCTGTGGGGCCCGGCTCACGGTGGTGCGAACGAAGCGGCACTGAACATGCTGGAAGAAATCGGCTCAGTCGACAACATCCCCGAGTTCATCGCGAAGGTGAAGGACAAGGAATCCGGCGTGAAGCTGATGGGCTTCGGTCACCGCGTCTACAAGAACTACGATCCGCGTGCGAAGCTGATGCGCGAAACCTGCCACGAAGTGCTGGAAGAGCTGGGTCTGCACGACGACCCGCTGTTCAAGCTGGCTATGGCACTGGAAAAGATCGCACTGGAAGACGAATACTTCGTGTCGCGCAAACTGTACCCGAACGTCGACTTCTACTCGGGTATCGTGCAGCGCGCGCTGGGCATTCCGACGGCCATGTTCACGTGTATCTTCGCGATGGCACGTACGGTCGGCTGGATTGCACAGTGGAACGAAATGATCGCCGATCCGGAACAGAAGATTGGCCGTCCACGTCAATTGTTCGTTGGAAATGGCGCTCGCACGGTACCCGCTCGCTAGTTCGTGCGCGGACATAGTGAACTTGTCCCGGTGAGGCAGATCTGCCGTTTCGCGTGACGGAAATTCTGCTTCGCTTCATCCAATAAAGCGTTCCCAAGACGTTGAAAGAGGGGTCTATGCACATCGGAGTGCCAGCCGAGACACGCGCGCATGAAACCCGCGTCGCCGCGACGCCCGAAGCGGTCAGGAAGTACGTGACCCAGGGCCATCGGGTCACCATCCAGAGCGGCGCCGGCACCGGCGCGAGCTTTCCTGACGATGCCTTTGCCGCGGCCGGCGCGGAAATCGTCGACGCGGCCACCGCGTTCGGCGCTGATCTCATCCTCAAAGTCCAGTCCCCGACCGATGCCGAACTGCCGATGCTCAAACGCGGCGCTGTATTGGTCGGCATGCTCGATCCGTTCAACGCCGACAACGCGCTGAAACTCGCCGCGGCCGGCGTCACCGCCTTCGCGCTCGAAGCCGCACCGCGTACCACGCGTGCGCAAAGCCTCGACGTACTGTCGTCGCAGGCGAACATCGCCGGCTACAAGGCGGTGCTGCTGGCGGCGACGCTTTACCCGCGCTTCATGCCGATGCTGATGACCGCCGCCGGGACCGTGAAAGCGGCGCGCGTGCTGATTCTCGGCGCGGGCGTGGCCGGCTTGCAGGCGATCGCGACTGCCAAGCGCCTGGGCGCGGTGATCGAAGCCTCCGACGTGCGTCCGGCCGTAAAAGAGCAGATCGAATCGCTCGGCGCCAAATTTCTCGACGTGCCCTACGAAACCGACGAGGAGCGCGAAGCCGCGCAGGGCGTCGGCGGCTATGCGCGGCCGATGCCGCCTGGCTGGCTGCAACGCCAGTCGGCGCTGGTGCACGAACGCGCGAAACAGGCGGACGTGGTGATCTCGACCGCATTGATCCCGGGCCGCGCCGCGCCGACGCTGATTTCCGTCGAAACCGTCCAGGCGATGAAGCCCGGCTCGGTGCTGGTGGACCTCGCGGCCGGACGCGGCGCCGAATATGACGGCCGGCGCGGCGGCAACTGCCCGTTGACCGAAGCGGACCAGGTCGTCACTAAACACGGCGTGCAGATCGTCGGCTATACGAATCTGGCCTCCATGGTGCCCGCCGACGCGTCGTCCCTGTACGCCCGCAACCTGCTCGACTTCCTCAAGCTGATCATCACGAAGGAAGGGGCGCTGAACATCGATCTCGCAGACGACATCGTCGCGGCCACGCTGCTGGCCCGCGACGGCGAAGTCGCGCGCAAGGCCTGAAGCAAACCACCACTACATAGGAGAGCGGCGATGGAAGTCATCAACCACACCGTCATCAACCTGATCATCTTCGTGCTGGCGATTTACGTGGGCTACCACGTCGTCTGGAACGTCACGCCTGCGCTGCATACGCCGCTGATGGCCGTGACCAATGCGATCTCGGCGATCGTGATCGTCGGCGCGATGCTGGCGACGGGCCTCACGTTAGGCACGCCGGGCAAGTTCTTCGGCACGCTCGCCGTCGCGCTGGCGGCGGTCAACGTATTCGGCGGCTTTCTCGTGACAAGGCGAATGCTGGAGATGTTCCGCAAGAAAGAGCCGAAGAAGCTCCCCGCTGACAAGGCACAATCCACGACCAGGGAGAACGCGTAATGAGTCTGAACGTCGTCACGCTGCTTTATCTGGTTGCGTCGGTCTGCTTCATTCAGGCGCTCAAGGGGCTGTCGAATCCGAAGACGGCGCGCGTCGGCAACACCTTCGGCATGGTCGGGATGGCGATCGCGATCCTGACGACCCTCGTGCTGATCACCAAACAGGCTGCCGCGCTCGGCTCGAATCTCGGCCTGGGACTCGGCCTGCTGCTGGTCGCGCTGGTGATTGGCGGCGCTGTCGGTGCGTTCGTCGCCGCGCGCGTCGAGATGACCAAGATGCCGGAACTGGTCGCGGCGATGCACTCGCTGATCGGTCTCGCGGCGGTGTGCATCGCGTATGCGGTGGTGTCGGAGCCGTCGGCGTTCGGTCTGGTCGATCCCGAGAATCCGGTGCCGGGCTTCCTGCCGTATGGCAACCGCGTCGAACTGTTCATCGGCACGTTCGTCGGTGCGATTACGTTCTCCGGTTCGGTGATCGCGTTCGGCAAGCTGTCGGGCAAGTACAAGTTCCGGCTCTTCCAGGGCGCGCCGGTCGTCTATGCGGGGCAGCATCTGATCAACCTGATGCTGGCGATCGCGATGCTCGGCTTCGGCGCGATCTTCTTCCTCACGCAGTCGTGGCTGCCGTTCATCCTCATGACGGCGATCGCGTTCGCGCTCGGGGTGCTGATCATCATTCCGATCGGCGGCGCGGACATGCCGGTGGTCGTGTCGATGCTCAATTCGTATTCGGGCTGGGCGGCGGCGGGTATCGGTTTCTCGCTGAACAATCCGATGCTGATCATCGCGGGTTCGCTGGTGGGTTCGTCCGGTGCGATCCTGTCGTACATCATGTGCCGTGCGATGAACCGCTCGTTCTTCAACGTGCTTCTCGGCGGCTTCGGCAACGAACCGGGCGCAGCCGCTGCGGGTGGTGCGGCGGAACAGCGTCCGGTGAAAGCCGGTTCGGCCGACGATGCGTCGTTCATGCTCGGCAATGCCGAAACCGTGGTGATCGTGCCGGGTTACGGCTTGGCGGTGGCGCGTGCGCAGCATGCGTTGAAGGAACTCACCGACAAGCTGGTCGAGAAGGGCATCGAGGTGAAATACGCGATTCACCCGGTGGCCGGACGGATGCCGGGGCACATGAACGTGCTGCTCGCGGAAGCCGAAGTGCCGTACGACATGGTGTTCGAAATGGACGACATCAACGGCGAGTTCGGCCAGGTCGACGTGGTGCTGGTGCTCGGCGCGAACGACGTCGTGAATCCGGCGGCGAAGAACGATCCGAAGTCGCCGATTGCCGGCATGCCGATCATCGAGGCGTACAAGGCGCGTACCGTGATCGTCAATAAACGTTCGATGGCAGCGGGTTACGCCGGCCTCGACAACGACCTGTTCTACATGGACAAGACGATGATGGTGTTCGGCGATGCGAAGAAGGTGATCGAGGATATGGTGAAGTCAACGTAACATGAGCACAGATGGTCCTAGTGAAAATGGGGTCGGCATATCGATTAGAGTTGTCAGAGCAAAACGAACGGATGACCCGCGATAAGCAAGCTGAAGAGTCGCAGCGAAGCAGGCTGCAACAAGGCCGAAGTAGAGCTGCAGCCCATCGTGTTCGTCGATACCTCGAGAACGTGGCGCCAAGGGGGCGTTCATGTAGGCAAATTTGGAAGCGAGAAACAATAGGTGAAAAGCTCGCCGGGGAATTCACGAAGAATGTCATGGCCGTTCTTGATTTCGCGCCACGCTTGTCGTCAGACGCGAGCAAAATTGCCTTCCGGCTGTCCGAAAAGACGGACTTTGCTGAGTGTGCTATTACACGTGAGGCACTTGAGGCGCATTTCTGGCTGCCGCCAGGCGCCGACGAAGTCCGTACGCTCAGAACGTTTGCAGATGGCTGCGAACGCATTATGGCTGTCGCGGAAAGAAAAAGGCGGGGACGCCCCGGTCACCCGTCCGGCTGATCATTGCTGACTTCCTCGCCAAGCGCTAGGCCGCCGGTAGACGACGGTTGGGCCGCAAACTGCCGATTGCTCGTGCATCGGAGCTCGAGTTCGCGAAGGACTGGCACCACAGCAAGAAAAGCACGACCGTTCAAATGTTGCTTCTTGGCACCTATGGTGTGGTGTTGCGTTGGTTTGGTTTTTCAGGTTTTGTTATATTTCAACGGGTAAGGCGGCCGAGTTATCCACAGGCTATTCCCTTTTTAGGAGTTGCCTGTTGCGCGCAGGCGGCCCCCATATTTGTTGCGTTTCTCGTGGCGGAGCGACGCAACAGGATTTCGCCTGACATCGCTCACTTGCCGCCCAGGTGTTGCACGCCCGGCTTTACGCCGGCTGGCCGATTTGCGTCTTGGGGTTCACGCCGAGGCGCCACAGCACGTCGATGTTTTTGAGATAGACGGCGACGTCTGCGCGTGATGTATGGATGATCGAATGTTCCTGACCTTCCGCGGTATCGATCTGCGCGGTCCACGGGTCCTCCAGGCACTGGCAGATGTCGTTGATCTCGTCGCGATACTGTTCCAGTCTGTCCGCTTCCCAGTTCCGCGCAACGTCGGGTTCCAGCAGAACAGTCAGTACACCTTTTCTTTCCCCGATATACCGTACAGGGGGAAGCAGACCACTGATGTACATAACCATTATCGCGTCGATCACGCGGTCGTCGTGATCTTCATCCCAGACGACGGCGAAATCGAGAAACGCACACCGGTCGATCCGGTTCAGCAACTCGTCGTGCCACACCGGCGCGCGAAGCACCGAGTAATGGGTGCCACGGCCGAGCTTGCCCACCGGGTGGGTTTCGTCGTACAGGGTCTGGAAGAAGTGGCAATAGGACATCTGATGCTCCTTTCGGGAGGGAGGCAGCGTTCGGTTCGCTGTGAACCCGCGCTGTTTCGTAGCCTGGAGGATTCGGTAAGCACTATCGGTTGACCTTTTTCCCACCTTGCTGTGCCGGCATGGCCGAGACCGGTGCCGTCGGTATCGCGCCGCATTCTGCAAGCCTGTCACGGGCATCCCGGTGATGCGCATAGAACGTCGCCCACTTGCTGAAGCCGCCGAGTTCGCCGACGGCGCGCAGCATGGCAAGGTGCGAAGCGGTCAACAGTTGCACTGTGGCTTCAAGTTCGGCAATCCGGGCATCCTTGTCGGCAAGCGATGCCGCGGTATCTGCTCCGGACCGCTTGGAAACAAGTCCGCGCCAGCGTCGGTAGTCGGCCTGCCGCTGCTGATATTCAGCAAGCAGTCTGCTGCGCGACTCGCTGCGGGTGATCGACGATGCTGCCTTGATGGACGGATGTAGTCGTGCAACGGCGCGCGCGGTGATGTCTTCGTCATCAGCCAGCAGTGTTTCCAGAATCTTGCGCATCTGGTCGTCGACGCTGGATGGTGCGGTCTCGTTCGGTTCAGTCATCAAGTACTCCGCGTTGCCGGGGCAGTGACAGGTCAACGCCGTCAGGATAGGGATGTTCACCAGGCGGCGTCGCGAGGAGCTTCTGTACGCCGGCCAGCCGCTTTTCGGCATGATCGAGCTGGTTTCTCCAGCCAACGCTCGTTGAAGGACGGGCCCTGATCGTCTCTAGTGCCCGCGCGAACTTGCCCTCGAGCCGGATCAGATTCTGCCGGTGCTCCGGCAGGTCGGTCGCCGAGAGATGGCGGCAGTCGGCGAAGCACTCGAGATGCCTCGGGCAAGGGTCGACAGTGAACGAGTTCAGACAGTGCCCGTAGGGGGTGGCGTGGAAGCCGTCCGCTTCCGCACGCAGGTAGTCGTACGCAGCGGCGTCGCCCTCGGTGGCCTGGATGTGCATGAACGCGTCAACGATCGGTCCGCTGGCCTTGCCGCCCTTGATGAGTCTGGCAACCGTGCTGGCTTTCTCGCCGAGCATGATCTCGACGTCCTCCGGAATCTCAATCTGCTCGAGATCCTCAGCAAGGCTACGGTGATCGTATTCATAGCTCTGGGCAACACTGCGCCGGTTGAACCGCTTCGAGATGATCGTGTCGGCCACGCCGAGCCGGAACAGCTCGGTGTTTTGCAGATGGCGCAACATGTGCGCCTCAATCTTCATGACGCGGTCTTCATCCGTTTCACCATACTTAGCGAACAGGTTTGGCACAGCACCATCGTCTAGCAGGCCATCTTGGATAAATTCGGGATCCGGGCGGCTTACGGCAATATAGCGGGATACGTCACACAGGCCATCGTTGCGCTCTTCAGCAAGTGAGCGCTTCGGTTGCACGAAGAGAAGCTCCCAAGTCTGGACGGACCCAACGGCCAGCGGCAAGGGAGTGATGTCGGACACCTTGGATGGTGTCGCGCGCCGGATGTGTTCCTCAAGCTCGCCGACATGCACATATGTATCGTGCCAGTTCATACGTTCGGTAGGCCATCCTCGGTTGCTAGTGGGGGCAATAGTCGAGCCGTTTGAACGGCGGAAGCACAGTTCGATATCTCCGCCTCGCATTTTGTCCAACAGTCTCTTGCCAAACTGATATACGGCCATGTCAAGCCCGTTCACGCCATCTCTTTGCTTCTGCCGCTGATAGTTGTGTATATCAGCAAACACACCCGGCCCGAAACCTTCCCGATAGCGCTCGATGAACAGCTGCCGTTCAATATTCAACCAGAACGGGTTACCCGTGAGACGCGGGTAGATTTCGACGAAAGGCACGACACTGTCTACCGGATACCATGGCAGCAACCGACCTGTTTCGCATTGCAGCTTCAGTGTCGCGCGCAGCGGTTCCGTTATCCTGGCCACGTGGTCAAGGCTCTCTGTCAGCAGAGTCTGGAACATCTCTGGCACCGGCTGCGTCTCTTCACGCAGGATGCGGCTGTCCGATTCATCATCCTGCTGCTTTTCCGCGAAGTGCCGCAACATCAGGGATCTTGAAATGCCCCCGGCGTCGCCAGCCCGCCGTCCTTTTGCATCCAGATAGACGCGCTCCCGCTTCCAGTCAACGGGGAGCAGCGCAACTTCACCTGCACGCAGGCCCGTCACGATCAGGGTACGCACCGCCGCAAACCGTAGATGATCCATGAATGTGCGCGGCGTTTCGGTCATCACGATGCGCGTCAGCTCCCAGAACGCCCGGCGTTCGGGCAGGCGCTCGCGGCGCTTGCGGGCCTCGAGATCATCGCGAAGCTCGTCAGGTGACCATGTATGTTTGGCCCTGATCGCGCTTTTGCCTTTCATCCGCGGAACGGCAAGCGCCGGATACAACGGGCTGGCGTCGCAGATGTGCTGGGCGTCGAGCACAATCTTGACGATGCCCGCAACTGCTGCCCCCAGTTTCCCCGAGGCCTGGACAGCCGTGCCAATGCGGACGGCAACATGCAGGTCATCAACTGTTAGCGCCCACGGCTCCTTGTCCACGCACGTTGCAATGATCCGCAGAGGGCGTGCGACGCATTGCATTACGTGAGCAACGGTGTTGCGCCTGAACAGCAGCTGCTCGGCAACCGCGGCCTTGACGAGGTCCTGCCATGCGGCGGTCAACGGTCGCCTCGCCAGCGGCGCAAGACCACTTTCAATGCGCTCCTTGTTGAGGATCGCCAGCGTCTTCACGTCCGGGCCGAGGTCCCGCAGGTAGTAAGTCGGTGGCGGCACGTCGCCGGCGGTGACCGTCAGGTTCCAGCCTGTGTCATCCTGCGCGGAACCGAGCTTGTTGAGAGGCATCGCCCAGCGCAGACCCTTTTCGCGAACGAGAGCCTTACCCAGCTCGATAAACGCAGAGTAATGGGGATTCATTGATCCTCGTTTTCAAGTTCGGCTATGACCGCCTGTATCTCGGCGATCGTACTTTGCAACTGCAGATAGGTCGGAGACCGTGTGTCGCCACGCGAGCTTTGCTCGAAGAACATCACCACCTCGCGCATCGAGGCTAGCACGCCCTCGTGCATCGCCTTGTCATGCAGGGGCATGAACTTCCTGCATCCATAGCACGACGTCACCGGGTTATAGGGGCACGCGGGCTGTCCAGAAGTGCAGGCGCCGATGCCTGCAATCGGAATGCCGTGAGGCACGCCGGCGATCTGCTGGTCACCCTTGAGTTGGGTGAGTTCTTTCGGGGAGATGAACCGGTCGTGCGCGATCCTTGCCACCCGCCGGTACACATCCGACGCGCCGAGCGCGCGGTTGACCCGCTCGGCGTGCGAGGCCGACGTCCGGAAGTACGCCAGTCCGGTCTGGACGTACGAATGCCCCATGAATTCAGCGAGCTCCTCGTGGCTGGCACCTGCATCAACGAGCCGTTGGGCTGCTGTATGCCGCAAATCTGTGGCTGAGCCCCGATCATCGGAACCGATCAGCTTACGCACCAGTGCAGCGATGCGAGCCCCAGCCTCGGCGATCGATTGCACATTGAAGAAGCGCGCGTTCCCCGCGGCTCCGTCGAGCCGCCGCCATTTATCCAGCACAACGAATACCGGTGCCCACTCACGCTTGACCCGACGCGTAAGCGGGCGTCTCTTCGAGTTACTTCGCTGCTTTGCCATGTGGAAGGTCAGGTGAACGGTCGGCGGCCCACCAGGAGCGTCATGCCAGATGCGAACGTTCCGCATATGTAGCATCGCGATCTGGATGGGCCGCATGGCGAATTGATAGGCGCAAAGCAACATGCCTGCGTCGAGGATCGTTTCGGCCGAAGAAGCCGAGACTGCCGACGACCCAAGCGCCGCAACCAGCTCATCCAAGTGCCTCACAATTGCCGCTTCCTCATCGACAGACAGGAAGACGTCCCCTGAGCGCACCCCTGCATGGGCATCGCTTGCCGGTCCCGGCAGGGAAGAGTGTACGAATTCCTCGTAGGTTGGCGACCAGCCGCATAGCCTATGGGCACACAGTAGCCGCAGCAGCGTCTTGGCGAAGCGGTATGCATCCGGAGGCAGGTCGCGGGCTCGTATGATGGTCCACTCGCGACTGATCCTGTGTGGACCGGCACCCACCAGTTTCTCGACTTCTTCAACCGGGAAGTGGGTCGCGCCGCCTGCTGCCTTGAAGGCGGACGCAACATGAAGTCCTTCACCAAGCAGATACAGGAAGAGCTGTTTTACCAGCATGCCATATGCTGCCGGATAGCGGACAAAGTCCAGCTTGTGGATTCGTCCGTATATCAACAATCTGAACGCTTCCGCTTTGTCAGGCGAGGCAATGGAACGGATGACGTCATCGAACTCGTCGTAGTAGCGGATAACCGGAGGGAGCTTGGGAAGCGAAGAGACAACGCTGGCAATGTGCCCATCACCATCGAGAGCGGCATGAGCGGGACGTTGACCAGAATGCTGACTCATCGTCACAGTCCTTTCGGGATGGCGCGAAGCAACGCTACACGTTCGTCGAAGCTGTCGTTCCAAACGTCGGCAAGCCGGTCTTCGAATACGGCCCGTGCATAGCGTGAAGGCATGACAGATTTTTTGGACCAACCGAAGAAGGTTCGCACCTTCTGCAAGTCCTCGTCCATTGCGTCACCCTGTTCAAGCAGTTGATGAAGCCGCATAACCACGCTCGTGTGCCTCAAGTCGTGAGGGGTGACTGCATCCTTGTTGCAGCGGTCGATCAATTCCTCACGCACCGCGGAGGGCAATGCATCTGAAGCCTTGCGAAACGCCTTCGTCAGCGATTCAGTCGCCAGGGGATTGTCGAGATACGAACTGAGCAGGAAGGGATGACTGGGGCGGCCACGGTAGTTTTCGACGTAGGTTTGAACCAGTTGCGCCGTCACCTGACTGACAGGAATCTGGCGCACAGAATGAACGTTTTTGATGCCTGGCTTCGAGTACCTCGAGTCAATCGTTTCCTCAGCCTCGTCGTCCTCGTATTCGTTTTGCTGCACATTGATCCAATGACGGAGCATTTGCCGCTTTTTCTCGAAACCGGATTTCACGCAGTCGGCCGTCAGCAACAGCAGCTCGCCGCGTCGCAGGCCTTGATGCAGCATGAGCACAAAGGCGACGTAAATGCGCCAGCGCGTCTTGCCATTCTTGAAGGGATTCCGGTTTGACTCCGGATCCAGCATTTCGTAAAGAGCTTCAACGACGGAAGACGGCAGCGAGCGAATGGTCTCGACATGGCCGCTTTTCCGCACGTGCAGTTGACCGTATAAGGTCGACAGCCGGTGCAACCGAGCCACCACATCGCACAGCCGACTGTCCGGAATCCGGCTTTTGGACAGCCAGGTCAGCACGTCGGTCACAAACACGAGGCCGGCGTGCCAGCGCAACTCGTCGGCTCTGGTCGCTCTCGGCCGGTTCCGGATCACAACAAACCATGACTCGAGGACGTCAGCCAGCGCCCGGTCGTTCATCTCAGCCAGCGCATCATCCAGGCCATTGACGCCGAGAATGCCGTCCGCGTGGCGGTACAGGTCTTCGATGTATCGAAGCGCGCCCGTTTGAGTGGATTCGGCAAGATGTCCCATCGAAACCAGCATCCACACGTTGGCCCAGTATCGAGGGACGGCGGAATCGTCCACGAGCGCGACGCCGCGTAGACGACCAGGCACAAGCGGATTCGAGAGCTGCAAAAAAGCCATGAATTCGCGCAACAGCAAAAGGTACGCAATCCTACGTCGCTGTTGCTGACGACTTGATGACAGACGCCCGATGGGCGCAACAGTAAAAAAGGTACCTCTGATGTTGATAATTTCTTTTATGCAAAATCCGCGAACGGCAGGGAAGCCCCCAGCTCTCTGTGCCATGCGGTCACCAAATGGTACACGCTTCAACGCTGGCGCTATGCCTGCAGCCGCAGCGGCGCTGAGGCCTTAACTGCCGTCATAGCATCTTCGGTGTAAGGGAGGCGTGGGAGGCGCAGCCGAGATAACACCCGTTATCGCGGCGAAGTCCGTCCGGTGCGCCGATGCTGATCATCTCCTGCTTGTGTTCAGCCGAGGACCCGGCACGGTGCGGACTAATCTTATTTTTCTAACTTGTCCTCAAGACTTCTTTGAATGAGGGCGCGCATCGATTTACTTCGCTTCACATGCGCTAGCCGCATGACTGCGCTAGTGCTCGGTGTCCGGTTCATTGAGCGTAGCTCTTGTACGGCCCAAACCACACGACGTTGGGGTAGAGCGAGCCTGGCACTTCGTACTTGTTGGCTAAGTTCGTGATCGAATTTTAGGGTCACTTTGATCATCGCAACCGAGAGGCGCGCACGATTGCCCAGTTCTGCATAAGATATGGCGGCAGGGAAGCCGTCAGCGGCGAGCGCTGACCGTAAAGCATCGCGGATGACCGCCGTCTGCGCCGTCTGATACCTCTTTGCGTTGGTACGTGCTGAACTCGGACCAGGTTGTTCCACTTCTTGCCGTCTTTCGTCCAGACAAGCGTTTTGTGAAAGTTTTGCACAATAGTCGCTGAGCCATATCGAATCGCGTATGCGAGCCCGTACTCCCGCGCGGCTTCGGATGGCCGGCTTTATTAGATCTGTCTTCGTCCCCCTTGAGGCGTAGGGTCTTTTCAGCAACTGCCGGATGGACGCCCGATCCGCGTTCACGGTAGGCGCTGCGGGAAACGCGTGGCTGTGCGGAAAGTGGCGGCGTAACCAGCTTGAGTCGCGAAGCCTGACGTTCCAATAGTGCAGGGCGCCATTATCGCCTGAAGAAATCCAACGATTTTCGCTGGCGCGTTGTAGCAGGAACGCTCGGGAATTGCTAACAGAAGGTGCGGCGCTGCTTAAGGAATTTTTTCTATTCTTCGACACCGCCGCCCGCACCTTGAACTTGCTGGAACACTGACTAGCGGTCTCAAACTCAATATTCAGTGCGGCCAGAAGAGCGCAGCATTGCACCGAGCGATAATTTTGGAACTTTTCGACCTCTGGAATCCACACCATGTCCGCCTCGGTTACGGCATTCTTCAGTGTATAACGATCACCGGTCAAAAATTCGCCATACGCGTCTTGCATAACCCGTCTGCAGTTTGCAGGACCGATGGCCGTCCGGAGGAACGCACGCATTTGAGCGCGGGTGCATATAGGCGTACCAGATACCAGTGCGTCAGCGCTAACCTTCATCAGCTTTCCCCGGACGTCGGACACTTCACGCAGAGTGACGCTAGCGGACAAATCGTATCCGCAGATGCATGTCATTCGGAGTAACTTAATCACGCCTTCGGCAAGCGCTGTGGGTGATCTGCCGCACCTCGGGCAGGCCGAAAGAAGACGGACGCTATGCTCGGGGCAACACATGACATTTGGCAGTTGGTGCACACGATGCCAATAGGGCTCGCCTGCCGTCTGGACATCGCAGGACAAACATTCCGGGCAGAATCGGATGCCGGCGGCGGCGCGGTATTGTTGTGCGACTTGTGCTAGTTTTCGTATGGGTTGACCGCGATCGCCGCAGAGAATCGGAAGCGCTTCTGTACCCGGTAAGATGCCTTCTGCAGGACCCCCTGCATCGAAGGCGAGCCAGTAGGGCAAGGTCGTTCGCTCCAGCAATACCTGCTCGTAACTCTTTGCCCCCAAGAGCTTGATTAACGCATCCAATGCAGGCGTAAAGTCGGGGATGTCGAATACCTTCGTCTCTGATGACTTGATACCCACGTCGCGTAGGAGAGCATGCCATGCCCCTTGACCGTTGTGTAATTCGTTTCGCGCGAGCCACGATCCGAAGAGTTCGTCGTGGTAGGGCGCGAGTGTAAAGGGAAGTGACATCACAGAGTACCTTTCCGATGCTCTGCAGCTATCGTAGGGAACGGTGTAATTGTGCGAGTGTCGCTCGGCCCGTTTGCCCAGCGCGGCAAACGCACGGAGTTGGTCGCTGCAAACACCAGTAGCCCATTTGGAGGCTGTGAAGATCTCGAAACGTGTACAGGCCGGCCACGACGCACAGTTTTTTCGAGGCACAAGTTATATTCACCGAGAGCGTGCATTGGTGAGACGTGCGGATGTTTAATTTTGACGGTCTCGAACGACGTCCCGTAACAGATAGCAATGGAGTCCGCTCGGGGCAGGAACCGGATGCCAGCGCCAACGGTGCAGCCTTGTAATACGGGCGTCCGGAAGGAGCGCAAGGTGCCGGCAACATCGCTGTTCGGGGTATCGTGCTTTCCGTTTGGCCTGCCGCTTGGACCTCCAGCCAGTAGGGCAAAGTCGCGCGCTCCAGGAGAACCTGCTCATAACCTTGGGCATCTAATATCTTGAAAAGAGCCGCGATGCTAGGAGGAAAGTTCGGAATGTAGAAAGTATGCGCATCCGAAGACCGAACGCGTACTTCGCGCAGAAGGACACGCCGCGCTCCCAGTCCATTGTGCAATGCGTTTCGGGCAATCCAGGATTTATTCACTGTCACGGCTGACTTAGAAAGATCTGGATTCCTGACATGCAGACTGAAAATAATCAGGTACATTTCGTTCAATATCTCTTTGAGCCCATGATTCGCCGCCCAATCGCGTTTTCACCACGAAGCGGACTATTTCGAGATGGCGCGAGAAGAATCGTAAGGTTTCCTTCCGTAGGCAAATGAGGTTTTCCGTTAAGCGCTGTCACGGGCTTCTTTCCTCAACCACGTCTTTGATCAGGTCGGAGTTCTGTTTGTTCCGTGTAATTCGGGCAACGACGGTAACCGACGCTATGGATAACGGCATCCCTTGCCCGTGGATCATCCTGACAGCCCATTCAATACGACGTCGAGGGAGTGCCTCTTTCGCATGCTGAACGTCGAGGGCAAGGTCGCTGTCCTGTTTCAACGTTCTCTTTGTCATTGATACGGTCATTCCGGCCCTGGTCGCAAGTGTCCGGATTGTGATGCGGCTTGGAGGGGGGGGCATCGCCGCTAACCGCGGTCAAGGCGTTGCGAAGCACGCTGACCATGCGGGAGACGACCGCCAAACCTGCGACTGGCGGAACAGTTGTCTGTAACCGGGGTTGAACGACAGGGCCCACGCGGAAGTCGAAATACCGGCGTCGCTGTTTTTCAAACCAGGTGGTGTCCCGGATTGCGGCTCTCCTCCCTGCAACGGTCTGTGCAATCAGCCGCCAGTGGTAGGTTCTTGTAGAACCATCCGGTATGGAACGATTGGCAGACCAGCGAATCAATTCGCGGTCTTTCTGCATCGAAGGTACTTCGGTAAAATGGCTTTGCGGGAAGTTCTGGCGTAGCCATTCGCTATCGAGTAGGCGAAGCACCCAGTAGTTCAATCCGTCTCTTGACGCGGACTCGCTTGGAGCAGTCCGTGCGCGTTGCAGCATCACTTTCCGTGCGGCTTCGATAGATGGAGCATTTCTCGGTCTGCCGCAATCAACCCGGGCATCCTGGCGATTGCGAGTTGCTACGGCATCGCGCTGCGCGGAACGAAAGTCTATGTTCATTGCAGCTAGTAGTGCGCAGCAATCGTTTGCACGGAGTTGTGAGAAATGTCCGGAGGTTGAAAGCCACAGCCAGTCGTCACGGTCTGGAAGCGCCGGGGGAAGGGTAGCTGTTAGGAAGCGATCTCTATAAGCTTCGTCGATTATTGGTCTGAGTTCACGAGAGCGCACGCGTGATCGAAGGAACGCTCGTATCTCTGTGCGGCTACAGGCTGGCTGGCGAGCAATCAACGCATCGCGGCTGATAATCGCGAGCTTCATCCAGGAACTCGTCTTGTCAACCGGGACGGCTGACTTATTGAGTTCGCAGCCGCACTCGCATTTCGTCAGCGGGAGGGGGATGCGACCGGTATGATCTGGTATGTAGGCGCGTCCACAGCGAGCGCAGCAGGTTCGCAATAGCACGTGATGATCAGGACAGCATGTCACATTGGGTAACTGATGCGCTCGATGCCAGTATGGCTCGCCGACAGTCAGGATGTCTTCGTCTAGGCATCGGGGGCAAAACCGGATTCCCGCCCATGCCCTGTACCGCCGGGCCATTGCTGAAACTCTTTTTATGATGCCTTTGCGCGTACCAAGCACAGGAAGCAGACTGGTGCCCAGCAATGTGCCGCTATCTGGCGCACCGGCGTCAAACGCGAGCCAGTAAGGCAACGTCGTGAGGTCCAGCAATACCCGTTCATAGCTCTCCATGCCGATACTTTGCAGGAACGCTTCCATTGGGATGGAGTAAGTCGGTATGTCAAATACGTAAGCGTCTGATCGCAACCCGAAACCGGCTTCATGTAGAGCGGCATGCCACCAGCCATCGCCATTATGAAGGCGGATACGCGCAATCCATGAACCGAGAATCTCATCGGGGCGAGGAGGAAGCCAGAAGGGCGGGGCAGACACGATGTATTCATTCCGGGCGTGAGCGTGATAAAGACGTGGTTCGGTTGGCATTGCCTCCGCCGTTTTTTCGTCACTCGTACTTCAACAAGGGATTCTCAACGGGAAAAATGGGATCGGTGGTTTCTGCGGCTTTCTTTTTTCCTTTACCGGTCTCAAGGTGCGCTTTGCCGTCCGGCGGGTCAAACCGGCCCACGCTGCAAGGCTCCCGACGGTCACCCGGGCGGGAGAGTCTTCGCCTGTCATCACGGTGCGGGTCCGGGCTGGGAAAGCTGTCCCACTGGGTCCACTGGCCATACGCTGCCTTGATGACCGGTCCAAGCTCGCGAGAGTGTAGGCGTGATCGGAGAAAGGCGTGCATTTGGGAGCGACTGCACACCGGCAGGCGGGCCAGCAGAGCGTCACGGCTCACAATCGCCAGTTTTTGCCGGACGTCCGCCTTGCCCGCCCGAATGGCGACCTCATTCAGTTTCAACCCGCATTCGCAGTTCAGTCTTGGGAGGGGAATGCGACCGATTTCATCCGGTATGCAGGCCCGGCCACAGCGAGGACAGCAGGTCTGCAGGCGAACGCGATGATCCGGACAGCATGTCACGTTGGGCAACTGATGCGCACGGTGCCAGTATGGTTCACCGACGGTCCGGACGTCCTCGTCCAGGCACCGAGGGCAAAACCGGATTCCGGCCCGTGCCCTGTACCGTCTTGCCATCGCTGAGACACTGCGTACGACACCTTTGCGCGTGCCAAGCAAGGGAAGTAGATTGGTACCAGGCAGAAAGCCGCTATCTGGCGGGCCGGCGTCAAACGCAAGCCAGTAAGGCAGCGTCGTAAGGTCCAGCAGGACCTGTTCGTATCCAGCCATTCCGATGCGCCGAAAGAACGCTTCGATCAAGGGCGAGTAGGCCGGGATGTCGAACACATATGCATCCGAGCGTGGTCCATAACCTGCATTGCGCAAGGCAACCCACCACCAGCCATCGCTGTTATGCAGTCGGAGACGTGCAAGCCATGACCCGAGAATTTCGTCGGGATGAGGAGCGAGCCGGAAGGGCAGGGAAGACACGATCAATCCCATTTACAGGTGCAATACGTCGAGGGGCGCATCGGGCAGGACGCCAGCGCAGCCCTTCGCCTTCACTCGTATTTCAGTAAAGGTCTCTCGACGGGAAAGTCAGGTTCATCCGTTTTCGCGGTCTTCTCTCGCCCTTTGGGGGACGCTGGGCGTTGCTGATCTGCGTCGTGGGCGGCAAGGAGTTCATCGAATTCATCTTCCACGGTTGATTGCTCCGGTGGTCCCACCTTAAGTTGTTTCATCAGATCCCAGTACGCTTTGCCCCAAAGGAGATCGTCGAATCTCTGAAGTTTGGCAAGATTCCTCGTGCGTAATGCGGCGATGGCGGGTTGCAGGATGGCCATGTCGGTCGCCATTGTGCGGCGGAAGCCCGCTTCGTCCACCACTTCTGCCCCGCCGATTGCATTTTGTTGCGTCAGCATATAAGACAGCACGGCGAAGGCAGTGTCACCCGCCGAAGCGTCGTGCCACGCATTCCGTATTCCGTCAGTCAGCCTTTTCTTATGCTTAACGTACATGTAATCCCACTTGGTCTCGCAGAACTCCTTCCACTCGGGGCTGTTTCGCGCCATAGGAACGAGTGCTACGCAGCCGGATGACGCCGATTTTCGCGTATTCCTCACCACGTTAATCAGCACCTTGTCGATGGCCGGCGTCGCCATAAGGAACAGCGATATGCCGAGACGTTCGACGATTTCACTAAAAAGGTTGAGTACAAACTCTGCTGTTGCCCCTTTGGCCGCGCGAAGATTCTGAACATCGTCGATCACGACGATTCCAAGCGAAACGGCCGTGGCTACTGTATGCATGAGCTGAACCATCAGTGCAATCGTACGCACGCTTTCGGCGGCCTTCCGGTACTTGGTATCGCCAAGAATGCGATCGATCTCCTCGAAGAACTGGACGCACAAGCTCCTCAGGGTTGCATCATGGGGGACCCTAAGTACAATGTACACGATCTGACGCACCATCAAGGGGCGATCACCATAGGCACTGTGTTCGATGAGCTGTGGGTAGCGCAGGAAGAATGCGTTGCAAAACGTGCTTTTTCCCATTCCAGTGATGCCCATCAACAAATGTCCCTGGGCGGACGATTTCCAGTCGGATGGGAACGGCAGCCCATCTGCGCAATTGGTGGCGAGTGCATGCCGTCGCTGGATATCCGTCGCGTTGAGGGGATTGCGAGCTACGTAAGATTCCCTGAGGATTTTTGCCAGGTCAAGTGCACTTTGTCGATATTCTGGAATCGGGTAGACGACGTCTGAGAGTGTCGAAAGCTCCATGGTCCGAACGATTTCCGATGCTAGCCGAAGCTTGGGCGTCGGTTTATCGGGATAGTTCGACAATTGCAGGAGAAGGGTCTCCTTTGTTTCCGGTAAGGGAGGCAGGGCCTCAATAAATGCGTTGCCATCAAAGCGACGGATGCCTGTACGCACGTATACCGCGGGCACTCTTGTAACCGTTCTCATTTTGCTTTCCTCTGCCGGTGGATCGCTGCCAGCGTCCTCTCACGTTCCTTCCGAGCAACCGTCTTCCAGTCGACCTCGTCCACGCGCGCGTTGCTCCCAGGGTCATCCTGTTTCTGGGGCCGGTTTTTCGTCATGCGTTGCTTGATATCCGTTGTTTCGCGCTCGCGCGTTGCCCGCGCTGAGCTTCGCAGTTCGGACGCAGACTTTCGTTTGGATGATGGTCGATTTGATTTGGTGGTGGGCGTGGCGAGCGTTGCGACACGCTTTCTGCGAGCCTGAGTGTCTGCCTCAGCCCACAGAAATGAACCCGTCGTGGACAGGGCCTCCTCCTCGTCGAGAGACAGGCCACGCAACTCTTCCGCGGAATCGGCCGTCATACGGAACTCTGCCCAATCGTGCTGCGTCGTGGGGATATAAATGGAACAGGGGAAGGTCCGGTCATAACGGACGCCAATTTTCTTTGAACGATTTGTCGACCTCGCTGCGATAGCCATCGCTTCGGAATTGGCGGGGAGATAGGTTCGGTTTAAAAACCTACAGGCACCCCTGCCGATGGATCCCATGTCCGATGCCGTCAGCAGCCGCTTGTAGTCGGCGTCCGTGAGCGGCGGGGAGTGAAAACCGCTGAGATTTTCAAGTCCCCACAGGTAGGCGTGCGTCGGAGTTGGTAATACATTTGCCTGCAGGAGCGCCTTGCGTCGCCTCAATGCCGTATGTGGGCGATTATTGTGCCGTACGACCTCATCGACCAGCGCACGGTAGAGCTCCGCGAGTGCACGGACGGCCACGGCTTGTGCCTGACGGGCGGCCTTTTTGGTTTTTGGGTCAAGCGGTCGATCTTTATACGATCCTTTCATCCCCCAACTGGACATACGTTTCTTAAGAACGCCGATTGCTCGTTCGACAATAGCTTTGCCATCGGGGCACAGGGGAGGCAAATATGTTAGCTCAATGAGCAAGTCATCTGCGGCCGCCTGCTTGGTTGACTCACATAGAAGTTCGGATCCCCGATCAGCAGTTATTACTGCACTCAGCCTTCCGTATGGCCATTCCGTGTCGTTGATATTGACGTTCATCCAGCTAAAACGTGCTTTTCTCGAAGTCATGCAGATGAGCAGGAGGTAGCGGAGTTCATCGTACGATGCAGACTTTAGCGAGACATAAACTCCGGTTACAAATCGGCTCCAGCGGTCGATGGCAATGTAAATGATCGGAGTGCCTAGGATCTCGGATGGATTGTCTGACTTCACAAGGAAAACCCTGCCACCCGTGGCGTCGATTTCCGTTATCTCGCCCGGGCTGGTCGCCTGCAGGGTTCCCTTGCTGGTGAGCCGGCGCTGCGCACGATCTGTTTTAGCGTCTACGTCAAATATTTTTGCTTCTTCGCAATAGTAGCGAAACTGTCGCAAGGTAACGGGCTCTGCACGTAGATCATTCTCGTACGCATTGTATTCCTCAGGGTGGCGAACTCGGAATTCGTTGGCGAGATATCTATCGTGAGCTTGCGATACCGTGCTGTTTCTGTTCCGGCAGAACTTCGAATATACGCGAAGCATATCTTCGACATCATCACTGGAAACAACAAAATCGTTGACGCCGTATCGTTCAGTTTGGACGGACTTCCGACCACGTCGCTTCGCAGGTTCGCCGTCGTTCTTTAGATTTCGCTTTCCTGTGCGAAATTCAGAATCAGGCTTTCTGCCGGGAGGAAGTGGAAGTAGGGTGTGTTTCGTGGAACCGAAGTAATAGAATCGTAGTACTAAGCGCTTGATAGTAGTAGCGCTGGTTTGTGTATCCTGTGCTCTCTTTGCAATCAGGCTGGTAAAGTGTTGCCGGGTGAGATTGTGAGCGTCGCAAAACTTGGTTATCAATGGCTTGACCAGATGCCAGGTGTGTTCGAGAGTTCTCGCGGCGCTTGAATTTGTATCAGGGACATCCGATAGACCTGGGGGAAGGGACAGGTGTCCCCACGTTGCATTGATCGTCTTCGCGAGGCGATCAAGTTCGCCAAGCTTTAGTTTTCGTGGGCGTCGGGCGTTTCGCACTTCATTGGGTTCCCCAACCCACATGACGTAAGCGCAATTGTCGAAGAGATGCGTAAGCCGAAGAAATCGAGTCTTATCGTTCTCGGTCACACGCAGCACCATGCCTGCGCATGGTCTCGCGAGAGGGGCGGGTTGAAAGTCAGGCATCGTTGACCTTACGCAATACCACCGGGCGGTTCTTCGCAATACGGTCCGTCAGGGAGACAGGAATACGATGTGACCAAGCGCAAAAGCGAAATAGATCTAGTGCAGTATCGGCTCGAATCCGTAGTTTCTTGCGTGCCAATTCGACCAAATCATCGAGAACGAGGTTGTTCTGATATTGGGCCATGAAATTTTCGGCGAACAAATCGGCAATTCTCCCGTCCGGTACGTACCTGTGTCGATACCAAGCGCGAACAAAGCGCAGTGCGTCGAGTACCGTTCTATCGAGCTGGGAGGTATCAACCAGTGTCCAATCGATATCGTGATCGTTGCACCATTGCTGCTGAACCTGCTTCAGGCGTCGATCTCTTATGCTCATATGATGACAGCCGACTAGCGCTACGGCACGATAGCGAACATCTGCTGGACCAGTCTCCGTGATCAGGAAGTCGACACTCAGCGGCTCGGGGAAAATGTCGTGTCGGGGATGATTGACCTTGAATTTTTGGGATAGTCGCAAGGTACTATCGATATCGAGAATCGGCCATGTTTCCCTGATGTCCGCAATGTGACGAGAGCGTTCTATGAGGAAGAAGTACGTTCGCGCTCGATCGTCAAGAATTTCATAGCGGCGGTCTACAAGTATGCCGTGCACACACGCGACGGTCCCTTTGGTGCCGGAATTCTGGATGTTTTTCCAGGGGCGGTACGACGTACGCGAACCTATACCTAACCCTCGCCGGACCCGAGATCGCAGGTACGGCGGATAAAGGTCCGGATCGTTTTCCCATTCCATGATGCCTATAGAATAGTTCGCGATAGCGAAAGATCCATAGTTTTGGAAGAAAAGTCCCTAATTTTAGGAATTTGAAGCCAGACTTCAAATTCCTAAAGTGATGGATTTTTTCGTCGGCCGGGAGGCCCACTCTGCCGGGGTTTCGTGTTTAACTGACTAAAAATTTCAGTTATGGATTTTTCTGAGTAAGATTTGGTGTTGTTTCTTCGCCGGTTCTTTGGCAGCGGCCTTCATGGCATAGCTAGGATTTTAGCCTCTTGTCGGGAAGCTAGGCTTTACAGGAAATTTAGTAGCTAGGCACAGGGTGTTGCCGGTTCCAATGACGCCTCTGTCGCGTCGCTGGGCCCACCGTCAGAACCAGGAACAGGCAGCTTGTCGGCCATTGCTGACATTGGGCGGGCTCGGTTCTACGTCGGCAATATGGCGAATTGCTGACGATGGCGGCATTGAGCAACCCGACGGCAGCTTCCTGCATCAGCGAACTCACCCTCCCGACCCTTTGCAGCCGGTGGCTATACTCGCGTCGAATGGCTGGTGATGGTCGGACTCCGGCCGTTGGAACCCAAGGCGCTTATCCGCTCGACCGGAGCCTTGCCTACAGGCGTTTGCAACGTGTGCGATGCGCCCGAGGACCGTTACCCGAGCTGCCGTGTGACAGCTACGCGAGCGGTCAAGTCTCTATGACGTCTCCCATCACATCTTTGAGCGCTAGTAAAACGCTGAGCGAGGAAAGCGTTTGTAGGCGGCCTTTTTAGCTCGATGATTTCCTCTGTACTTAGATGTTTCGACTGCTCGGAACAGAGAGTACGCTGGACGACTAAGTCCCACTTTCGCTGATAACTTGCAGACGCAACTCCTTCCGCATTACCTTACCGGTGGCGGTCATTGGCAAGGTTTCAACGAAGCGAATTTCGCGAGGATACTCGTGAGCAGCAAGCCGGGTTTTCACATGTTGCTGGATATCACGCGCCAGATTTTCATCACCGACAAACCCTGCGTTGAGGACGATAAACGCCATCACGATCTCCGTGCGCGCACTATCGGGCGCCCCAATAACCGCAGCCATATAGACAGCAGGGTGGCGCAATAAAGAGTCCTCAATTGCCCCGGGCCCTATGCGGTATCCTGCGCTCGTTATAACGTCATCGTCACGGCCGACGAAACGAAAGAAACCATCCTGATCGCAGGTCGCCAGATCTCCCGTGACGAGATAGCGGCCCCGATACTTCTCGCGGGTCGCTGCGTCAAGTCGCCAGTAGCCCAAGAACATGACAGGGTCAGGGCTCTCGACGCCGATATTCCCGATCGTCCCGGGTGGCTGCTCCTGTCCCGCATCATCAACGATCTTAACGCGATGCCCCGGCACGCACCGACCGATTGCACCAATGTGTGGCTCGTAGAGGGCAGCACAAGATGAGAGAACGACATTGCACTCGGTCTGACCGTAGAACTCGTTGATTGTCACGCCCAGCGTGTTCCTGCCCCACTCGATCAGTTCCTCGCCTAAAGTCTCACCTCCACTTGCAACGGATTTAAGCGACAACGACCAGCGCTCCGGCCGCTCCACAGCCCGCATCATCTTCAAAGCTGTCGGCGGAAGAAACGTATGCGATACACCGTGACGCTCCATCAGATCGAATGCCGCCTCCCCATCAAATTTCGCAAATCGCCTCGCGAGCACCGGGACGCCGTGATGCCACGCCGGCAGCAGGACATCAAAGAGCCCCCCAATCCAGGCCCAATCAGCAGGGGTCCACATCAAGGTTGCGTCGGTCGGAAATCCTTGCTGTGAAAGCTCGACGCCCGGAAGATGTCCCAGCAGGACCCGATGCGCATGAAGCGCCCCTTTAGATTTTCCGGTAGTTCCAGACGTATAAATAATGACGGCGGGGTCATCGGCCGTCGTTTTGGCGGCCGTGAAATCACCGGACGAAGCTTCCAACTCGCCCCAGAACGAATAATTCCCCGCTTGAGTTCCCGCCTCTCCACCGTCGACGTTATAAATGCTTTGCAGTTCTGGCAGCGACTGTCGGATGTCCCGTAATTTCTCGATGCCTGAAAGATCGGTAATTAGCGCGACGGTGCCGCTGTCGCCCAAGCGGTGCTCAATAGCATCGACGCCGAACAAGGCAAAGAGTGGAACCGCAATCATGCCCGCTTTGTACACAGCCAGATGCGCTATCGCCGTTTCAGCAGACTGAGGAAGGAAAATCGCGACCCTGTCACCACGGCGCGCACCATGACGCAGAAGCGAATTTGCAAAACGGTCCGACAGCGATTTCAGCTGATCGAACGAATACTTCGTCGCCTTCCCATCATGGTCCTCATAAATGAGGGCAAGGCGCCCGCTACCGTCGGCCCACTTGTCGCAGGCGTCCACACCGATGTTGTAGTTTGCAGGGATATTCCACGCAAAGTCCGCTGTAATACTCTCGTACGTCTGTCCTTCTAGCTTCATCTCCGCCCCCAACTATCAAAGTACCTCTGTGCTTAGTCCTGGAGCCCTTTAGGCGGTTCGTAGCGAGGGAACCCGTTATATTCGGTGATTCGCTCAGCGTTGGCGAGCGGCCAGGAATGTCGGGCGTTGGGAACCCCGCCGTCCACGCGGATCACTGTACCGTTAATGAAGGTCGAGGCCTCCGAGAGTAGGAAAACCGCAGCGCTCGCAAGCTCAGATTCGGTACCAAAACGTTGAAGCGGCACTTTATGCTTCAGTTGGCGAAGCAATGCCTGGTATTCTTCGTTATAGCTGTCCATGCCTGCGGAGGCGATCCACCCCGGCGCCACGGCGTTCACCCGAACGCCGGCATGCCCCCATTCACAGGCTGCCGTCTCGGTCAAATTCCAAACACCCGCCCGTGCGGCGCCCGAATGACCCATCCCGGGCATGCCCCCCCAAATATCCGCGAGCATATTCACGATCGCACCACCGTGACCTGCCATCCATTGGGTAAAGCACTCGCGCGACATGAGGAATGTCCCGTGCAAGTTGTTACGCACTACAGCGTCCCAGCCATTCAGTGAGATTTTTTCCAGCTTTGCCGGGAATTGTCCACCGGCACAGTTAAACAGGCCATCGATGCGACCGAAGTCCGCGAGAGCCGCCGCAACCGTCTGTTTCACGCTGGCTTCATCGCGAATATCGCAAGAATATAAGCCGATTCGGTCCGCACTTTCCGGATAGTCCACAGTTAGCTCGTCACGAACCGCAGTCAGTTTGTCCGGATTCCGTCCGACCATGATCAGCGTCGCGCCCAGCGAGGCAAGCTCATGCGCCGTGCAGCGACCAAGGCCACTTCCGGCACCGGTTACCATCACAACTTTTCCATCAAACAGGCCCGGTCGAAACACCGAACGGTAGCGGGCACTGACTGATTCATTTACGCGGTCCTTCATATCGTCTCTCCGAATTGGCGATGCGGGCGCCCGGCCTTTGGTGCCGATTGTTCCGTAAAAAGGCCTGTTCGCCAGGGATAGTGGCTCGGCAGGCGTTTTAACCCGCATCAGATACATATCGTGAATCATGCTTCCATCTGAGCGGATATCCGCCGCTGACTGTGTCGGGTCAGGCCAGGTTGAACGGCAACTGGCGCTGCGGCTTGCCGGTGAGGCTCGCAATGGCGTTGGCAAACGCGGGCGCCAGCGGCGGCAGGCCGGGTTCGCCCATGCCGGTGGGTGCATCGGCGCTCGGCACGATGTGGACATCGAACGCCGGTATGTCGGTGATGCGGGCCACGGTGAAGTCGCCGAAGTTGCTCTGCTCCACCTCGCCGTCTTTCAGTGTGATTGCCGAACCCGGCAGGCACATCGACAAGCCCATGACCGCTGCTCCCTGCACCTGGTCCACACTGCGGGGGTTCACGGCCAGGTTGCAATGCACCCCGGCGGTGACACTATGCAGCACGGGACGCGACTCCCGCATCGAGGCCACCACCACGTAGGCGACCACCGAGTCGAAGGACTCATGCACAGCCACGCCCCAGGCACGGCCGGTCGGCAACTGCTTCCTGCCGTAGCCGCTCCTGTCCACCGCCAGTTGCAGCGCAGCGCGGTGGCGCGGATGCTTGTCGCCGAACAGGCGCATGCGGTAAGCCACCGGATCCTGCTTCGTGGCGCGTGCGATATCGTCAAGCAAAGTCTCCATCACGAAGGCAGTGTGGGTGGAACCCACGCTGCGCCACCACAGCACTGGAACGTTGGGCGTGGGGTGGTGCACGGTCAGGCGCATCGGCAGCGGGTAAGGACCACGCATGCCCTCCGTGGCGGTGGCGTCGATGCCGTTCTTCACCTGGAATTGCTCGAATACCGTGCCCGAGGTGATGGACTGCCCGACGATGACGTGCTCCCAGGCCAGCACGTTGCCGCGCTCGTCGAAGCCGATGCGTGCGCGGTGCAGATGCAGGGGGCGATAGTAGCCGCCCTTGATGTCGTCCTCGCGGCTCGAGAGCGTGCGCACCGGCGCGTTCAGGCCGACGGAACGGACGGCCTTGGCCACCTCACAGGCTTCGACCACATAATCGCTCGTGCCCGCGAAGCGCCGGCCGAATCCGCCGCCCGCCATCTGCACGTGCACCTTCACCTGCTCGGGCTTGAGACCCAGCACACGCGCGGCCGCGACACCGTCCAGACCGGCGCACTGGGTGCCCACCCATAGCTCGGCGCGCCCGTCAGAGAGCTGGACAGTGCAGTTCAGCGGCTCCATCGGCGCATGGGCCAGGTACGGGAACACGAACTCGGCTTCCAACTGATGCGGGGCAGCGGGCAGCGGCGTCATATCGGCGTCGAACTGGCGCGGACCAGGGCGAATGGCCAGCTCGCGGTACTGGACCAGCAACTGTTCGCTGTCCACTTTCTCCACGGAAGCCGTGTCCCACTGCAGTTGCAGAACGGCGCGTCCCTGCCTGGCCGGCCAGTAGCCGTCGGCCACCACGGCCACGCCTTCGCCACCGCGGTCCAGCGGCACACGCAGCACGGCCTTTACTCCCTTGATGGCGCGTGCGGCGCTGTCGTCCACCGTGGTCAGTCGCGCGCCGAACACCGGCGGATGTGCCACCACGGCGGTGAGCTGACCGGGCAGGTGCGTATCGATGCCGAAGTCCTGACGTCCACTGCTCTTGGCCTGCGCATCGAGGCGCGTGGTGGGGCGGCCAATGATGCGGAAGTCCTTGGGGTTCTTCAGCGTGACCTTCTCGGGCACGGGTAGCGCCATGGCGGCTTCTGCCAGTTCGCCGTAGCTCAGCCTACGGCCACCGGCGCCCAGCACGGTCCCGGCCCGCGTGCGCAGCGTGGCCACGTCCACTTTCCAGCGTGCTGCCGCCGCGGACAGCAACATCGCCCGGACGCGCGCGCCGAGCTCGCGGTATTGGGTGAAGCTGTTCTTGACCGACTGGGAACCGCCGGTGAGGTGAATCCCGAAAAG
Organism: Paraburkholderia sp. IMGN_8; assembly: GCF_038050405.1. Lineage (NCBI taxonomy): Bacteria > Pseudomonadati > Pseudomonadota > Betaproteobacteria > Burkholderiales > Burkholderiaceae > Paraburkholderia > Paraburkholderia sp. IMGN_8. The sequence goes on from NZ_CP150901.1 coordinate 1,038,906, forward strand.
CGGGTCGACGTAGGCAGCATCGTTCGAGCCCTGCCGGCTGCGCACCAGATTCCAGTCCGCGTCGAGTTCTTCGGCAAGAATCATCGGCAACGCAGTCTGCACGCCTTGCCCGAACTCCAGTCGGTTGATGGTCACCGTGACGTCGCCACCAGGAGCGATTTGCACGAAGGCCGACGGCTGTTGCGTCGGCTTCAGGGCGCTGGCTGCCTGGCCGCTGCCGTTGGTTTGGCCTATGGCCAGGTAGGGAAACACGCCAAGCGCCAGTCCGCCGACACCCGCCAGCTTCAGGAAGCTGCGGCGCGGCAGCGTGGCGGCTTCCCCGGCCCTGTCCCTGGTCAGCAGGTGCTGCAGGGCGCGTGGCATTTCGCTGTAGTCGAATTCAGGCAACATGGTGGCTCCTTCAGACCAGGGCCCTGGCGGCGTCGGCCACCGCGGCGCGGATGCGGGCATAGGTGCCGCAGCGACAGATGTTGCCGGCCATGGCCGCGTCGATCTCGACGGCGGTCGGCTGCTTGCCGCGAGGCAACGACTTCAGGAACGCCGCGGCGCTCATGATCTGGCCGCTTTGGCAGTAGCCACACTGGGCTACGTCGTGCTTGACCCAGGCTGCGTGCACGATGGCGCCGACTTTGTCGCTGCCGTCGGTGGTGGCTTCGATGGTGGTGATCTGCTTGCCCTGGGCCACCGAGATCGGCGTAATGCAGGAGCGGATGGCCTGCCCGTCCAGATGCACGGTGCAGGCGCCGCACAGCGCGGCGCCGCAGCCGAACTTCGTGCCCGTCATGCCCAGCGTGTCGCGCAAAGCCCAGAGAATGGGGGTGTCCGGGGCGACGTCGACCGTGTGCTCACGGCCGTTGACGTTGAGCGTGCTCATGATGGGTCAGTCCTTCGCAGTTAGGTGTGTCGTGACAAGGGCAACTCGCCTCGCGATCAGAAGCCGCCGTCCGTCGACTTCGAAAGCGCCTCGAAGGCGTGCACTGCCTTCAATCGAGCCTCCACGGCCGGCCCGACCGCCGCCAGCGCATCGCTACCCGCCACGAACACTCTGGGCGGAGTATCCATGCCCACAAGCTTTACCAGGACCTGGCCGAGCTTGTCCGGATCGCCCGGTTGCTGGCCGGCGTAGGGGGACCACATCTCCTCGGCGCTGACCTCGGCGGCTGCGTAATCGTCGATACGCTTGTCCGGCCATTTGGCGTTGGCTGCGTCCAGCAGGTCCGTGCGAAAGAATCCCGGCTCGACCACCGTGATCTTGATGCCAAACTTTCCGACCTCTTCAGCCACAGCAAGCGAAAGGCCCTCCACGGCGAACTTGCTCGCGCTGTAGGCGCCGCAGTGCATCAGGCCGACAGCGCCTGCCACGGAACTGACGTTGATGATGTTCCCGGAGCGCTGCTTGCGCATGACCGGCAGCGCTGCCCGCATCACGTTGCTCACGCCCCAGAAGTTTGTCGCGAACAGGTGTTGAATGTCTTGCGTTCCCAGTTCCTCGTAGTTGCCTAAGAGGCTGTATCCAGCACTGTTCACCACTACATCGATACGACCGAACTTCTTTTGCGCCTCTTCGACCACGGTCGTTGCCTGCGCCTCATCGGAGACGTCGAGCCGGAGAATCTCCAGGTTCTCGCCGGCCAGGTCGCGCAGGGCATTGCCCACTTTGTCCAGGTTCCTGCCTGTGGCAACGACCCGATCACCCGCCTTCAATGCGGCCCTCGCTGTACCAGCGCCGATACCGCTGCCAGCACCCGTGATAAACCACACTTTGCTCATGCTTAAACTCCCAGTCCTAGTCAATGCCCTTCACTCTAGGCAGATTGACTGAGAAGAAAAACACCCTGGTGCTGAACACGCTTTGAAGATATTCTTCAAAGTATGAGACTCAACCAGCTTGATGGACTGCTCGCATTCTGGAAGGTCGCAGAGCACCGCGGGTTCTCTGCCGCCGCGGCAGCGCTCGAGGTCTCGCCTTCTGCGCTCAGCCAGGCGATCCGCCATCTGGAGGCACGGCTCGGCGTCAGGCTTCTCAACCGGAACACGCGCAGCGTCAGCCTCACTGAAGCCGGGCAGGCATACCTGTCCCGGATTGGGCCGGCGTTGAGCGACGTGCTGGAAGCCGGAGAGCAACTTCATGAGCTTCAGGGCCGGCCATCGGGCGTCCTGCGCATCAACGCAGCGCGAATCTCGATCGCCATGGTCCTCCAGCCGCTGCTGGCCGGGTTCCTGAAGGCCTATCCGGACGTCCACGTGGAACTGACGAATGACGAGGGCTACGTGGACATCGTCGAAAGAGGGTTCGACGTCGGCATTCGAATGGGAGAGAGTGTCCAGAAGGACATGATCGCTGTGCCTCTCGGTGGCCCGGTTGCCGTATCCATCGTTGGATCTCCCGGCTACTTCAAGCAGCATCCCGTGCCACGGCACCCCTCCGATCTGATACATCACAACTGCGTGCGATTCAGGTTTTCAGGCAGCGGGGCCATTCACAAGTGGGAGCTCGAGGTCGACGGCCGTATCGTCGAGTACGAGATCAGCGGCAATCTCACGATCAGCGACTCATTGTTCTCGGTTGAGGCTGCGCTGGATGGGATTGCACTGGCGTACACGTTCGAGCAGCTCGCGCTTCCTCACATCCGGGCCAGGAAGTTGAAACGCGTCTTGAGCAGCTTTTCACCGACTTTTCCAGGGTTCTACCTGTACTACCCCAGCAGACGGCAGCAGCCTGCCAAGCTGAAGGCTCTGGTGAATTACGTACTGGCGTATTCCAGCTCCGGGACGATTGGAATGTCAGCCACCGTGCTCGCGACAGACGTGTAGTAGTACGCCGATTTTTTCGGCGACCGAAAGTCTGCGTCGGGCCGATAAATTCTGCACAAAGGTCAGCATCGCGCGACCATTAGACAGTGGAAACAACGAAACAACCGCCGACTGTACCGACGGCCATTCGAATCAGGATGCAAAATTCGAATGGCCGGTTTGCCCCAATCAACGGTCAACCGTTACACGAAAAACAGCATTTCACCCTGCGAGACGCCGAGATATTTGGCTGGCGCTATGTCGCCGATTCACGGCCCCCTGTTCACTTGAACGGGAGTTCCGATGCGTACGCCAAGCTGCGTCGCGGCGCTGCCGCGATTCACGGCGATCTCGACAAGCCCGATCGAGTTTTCGTACCAGAAGGCTTGACCGGCCATTGCGTCGGAAAAGACCCGGGCATATTCGACGTCGGCATCTGCAATGCTCAGCCGTGCAGTCCTCGGCACCGCTCCAGCCCGCAGCCCCGTTAGTGCATTGCCGTAGTGATCTATGTATATGATCTCGGCGAGATCGCCCGCATCCAACTGTACACGCAAGCCTGTCGTCTCAACGAGCTTGTCGTGAGGCGACGCGCCGCGGCTGACCCATGCTGCCATCGGGGCGAACAGGTCGCGACCATGAAATGAGGCGGAGAGCGCGGCGGGACGCCAGATAATCCGCCAGGTCCGGGTACGCGCCGCGCGCGCCGCCACGACCGAGAGCAGCCCGTTGTCCGGCCCGACGAACCGCTGCCCGTCGGCTTGCAGCACGACGGCATCCCGCTCGCTACCCACGCCGGGATCTACCACGGCCAGAAAGACACTATCTGGCGGATACCACTGCGCAAGTGCCGCGAGCAGATGCGCGCCTGCCTGCGAGTTATAGTTTGGGGCAGTATGCAGCACGTCGATGATGGGGGTGCCGGCTGCCGCGTGTCGCAGCAAGGCGACACGTACCTGTCCAACATAGATGTCGTCGGCCCCGAAATCGGTAAAGAGTGCGAGCATCGCATAGCCTCCCTTGCAGTCCTGTACCGCCTTTCAGGTCAGCGTTCCTCGCATCGCGGTGATGAGTAACCGCGATGCGCATGTCTCCTGCTCCGTTCTGGCCGGGGCAAGGCCTGGCGACGCATCGCCGTGCGCGGGACAGGTCCCGATTGTAAAACCTCGCTTCGCGACGGCGAAGTGGTGGCGGACCGCCGTCCGATACCGAAGTCTGACGATTGGGAACGACATGCGCCTGAGAGCGGACGCAAGCCGTCGGCCGGATTTCTGCCGATGGCACGGCTGTCGGCAGGGTAGCCGCTACAGGTGCCGGCGGCAGCAACGGCACGGAGTAATCGGGCAAGGCCTGGACCTCGGCCAGCCGGCCTGGTAGCATCAGTGCGAGATGCCGCGACGTACTGCGGCCCCTGCGATTCGCTGCATGTCTCTAGAGATAGCCGTATGGAAAAGAAACGATCGCGGGCCGGGCGCGAAATCTCGTGCCCAACGATCGGCGCGTTACTGCGTTACCGGACGCGCATCGTGCGCGTCATTGCGGAAGCCCGCGGGCAACGCGCGATGATCGAATCGCTCGATACCACAGGCAGGACCTTCGTGAGCACGGTGAAGTGGGTCAGCCTGCGTGAGCTGGGTAATCAGCTTTTCTGAAGCTGGATCTCTTCGCGGGCGATCGTCGGTCATTCCGGGATGCCTGCGGATCAGATACCTCGGCTCTCGAGCTTCGATATGGCCGCCGGTGCCCGAACGTGGCGAGCGCGTGCTCATCCCATCACACTGGATGCGGAAATTTGCTGCTCGTATACTGGCGCTGACATCGGGAAAGGAAAGAGTATGCGGCGCGTGATTGTTCGGCGGTCTCCAGTTCACGGCAAAGGCGTGTTCGCCATGCATGCGCTCGCGGCGGGCGAGCGCGTGCTTGAGTACAAAGGTGAAATCACCTCGTGGCGAAATGCGCTGCGCCGTCACCAACGTGAAGGCGTCGAAGGCCATACTTTCCTGTTCGGTCTGTCCGATGGGTCCGTGATTGACGGCAGTCGCGGCGGCAATAGTGCACGCTGGCTGAATCACGCTTGCGCACCGAACTGCGAGACTATCGAGGACGAGGGACGGATTTTCATCCACACGCTGCGGCCGATCGAGCCGGGCGAAGAACTGTTCATTGAATATCTGCTCGCCACTGACGATCCGCCGGATGAAGACGTTCGGGCGCAGTACGCGTGCCGGTGTGCCGCGGCGAACTGCCGTCAGTCGATGCTGGCTGACGCAGCGTGAAAGGGGGGCGGGAGAGTCAGTTGGCAGCATTACAATCCTCAAAATTGCTGTGAGGCCGAAGCGGGAGAATGATGGATTCATCCAGATCGGCGTGGATGTGTTTTTCCTTCCCGATGTGCTGAAGCCACTGTTGCCAAAGGGAGGTGTATCGGACGATGCCCCTGGCGCAAACACGAAGGAGCAGATGTCGCTGGAGCTTGACGATCGGTGGTGACATTGATGCCAGCGCGTATGTCGACAGCTATAGGGGAGCGGTCTTATGCAGAAGCGGAAGTACGCACGAAAGAGCGCAGGGACAGTGAGTCTGCCGGAACTGCTGGACCGGCTTGAACTGGCCCTGACGGGCACACCCGCTCGTGTGTCCGTCTGTCGGGCGCTGTCGGATCTGAACCGCGGGCTTGGCTCGACCAGCGAGAAGACTGCTGGAGGGCGCAGTCGATCCGGGTCCCCGCGGCGTCGGCGCCAAACCGCCGTCGAAACCTTGCCATTGTTTTCTTGAATAAGCGCCAACAGCCGAACACCCCACATCCGGTCGTTTCTGCGAAGCGCGACCGGTTGATCGTTTCCGACGTGTCGACAGCAAAAGTTCGAAGCAGCTACGGGTATGAACAAGGTACGCGCTTATGCTCTGCAGCACATGAACGCGTACCTTGTTCATCCCCCATTTTCCGATGGAACGCGCGGCGCTGCCCTGGTGGGTGCCGAGCGTCGCCTTGAGCGATCATTCGTCGTTCTAGCGGCGGGGCAGTCGTCGCGCGGGCGTTGGTCGGCCAGCGCGCGGCGGTGCATAGGGCCGCGGTGCTCGGCGTCGATCACGCCGTATCCGGCGCAGTGACGGGCGAGGGACTTGGCGCCCGATCGCTTCGTTATACGGACAGTGCGGAAGTACTTGGGGCAAACCACGGATGATTCGACAGTCGGCAACCGGTACCGCCTGGAGTATGGCGGCCGGGCGCCAACGTGAGCGCCGTGCTCGGCAATCTGGGCAGCCATATCTGACCGTCGCGAGCAAGCGTGTCGCCTTCTCGATTTGCTACGAAGACTTCCAGTGGTGGCCGAACTGGCGCCTACTTATCGAACGATCGAATGTGCTTGTCGGCATGTCGAACGGCTGGGTCAACACCGACTTGGCGATCGACGCCACTCAACGGCAGAGCGTGGAGTCGATCGCGCGGCTTATCGGCGTGCCGCTGTTACGGGCCGCGAACCGTTAGGCCGGGGGGCACGGACGACGTGGTGGCGGCGCCGCCTTTCCTTGTGCGGTAAGGCTTCCTCCAAGGCGTGAGCCGTATCCATCACCTGGAGGACAAACGGGACGGCGCCGTGACAATTCCGGTCATTGGCCTCGACAAGCTTCGGAACGAGAACTTTCAGCTTTGATATGAGCTCCTCCAGTGTATCCGCCTCCGTGAACAAACCTGGAATGTTGTCGCTCCGTGCGACCCAGACGGCAGACTCGGTGTTCCAGAATGCCGTAACTTCTACTTCTGCCATGGCGCCCCCTTCGGTTGCTCGACACGAATGCGCCTAGTGTTTGACGACGAAGGATAAGTCTACGCTCCGTTTTGCGATGTCGAAAGTCGGGTGTTCGCGCATATAAGGAAATTTTTCGCATGTGCCCGCCGCGTGAATGGTTCCGACAAATCGGTCGCTTCACCAACGTTGACGGTGATCGTCCTGCCGTTTTGGCAGGCTTGGCTGCACCCGATGTCCCGACACCGCCAATCAGCAACGTCGAACCGAACATCTCACTCTTCGATGCCATCCGCCTGCCGACACCGACGATCCGCGCCTTGTCGCGCCAAACTGCACTCTCGATTGCATCGAAAGTAGATACATACATAAAGAAGTGTCGAACTCGGCACGCAAGGCGCGCAAGTCGTCGGCTGAAGCTGCGGTCGCCGCGGGCACCGATTCGCAGCGCTTCTGATAGGCGCGCGGGGCACGCATGAAGTGCGGAGAATCGCCGCCAACACGCATGCAGTATGCATGTGCACGCAGTCCGTGTCTTGCCGAGCCCAGTCGCGCCGGTGAGAAGCAGATGTACGTTGCGGATCCAGTCGCATCTGGCGAGCGTGGTGAACACGTGCTCGTGGAGGCGGTGTGTGCCGATATGCGATGCCTTCAACGCAGGCTTGCAGATTCTTCAGCGTCGCCGCTTAGAGCGAGCGTTCGACGGCCAGTGTCAAAGCAGTGGTATCCCCAGTCGAACTCCCCGGGGGCGGTGTATCGCTTAATAAGGTGTGCGCATTGAGGTCGTAAGTATTGCCTGCAACCAGAATATGTAGGCGTATTCCAGTCAGGCCTACCGGGTCGTCATGGCGAACGGAATCGACTGTGGAATGGCGCGGATTCGATCCGTCGATAATGGTGACCCCACCGCTGCCTACGACCTCCAGCGTATCGTCTGGGCCGATGAATGCGGCCGTATCCTCGTCCAGTCCGATGCCGACCCCAAATGGCGTAGCGGCCACTGCCGTCAGCAGGCGCCCGAGTCGATCCCGCTGACTGAAGTGTTGGTCGATGATCAAGCGGCTGATGAGCCCCAGGCCGGGTGCCAGATCAACCATCCCGGCACGTGGCGTGGCCCCGCTCTTGCCGCCGGCGATCATCGCGGCGGACATCGCGGAGGCGCCGGCCGAGGTGCCGGCTATGTGCATGCCTGCTGCGTTGCGGGTGCGCAGCTTCTCTGCCGCCGACGTGCCGCTCAGGATCCCGGCAAGGCGCACCTGGTCGCCTCCTGTCATGAAGACCCCATCGGCGCGATCGAGCTCCTTCAGGTATCTCTCCGACTCGCAGTCGGCGGGGGTCTTGAACGGCAAGATACTGACCCGATCAGCCCCGAGGGCGCGAAACACCGTTTCATAACGATCCCCGGTGTCATCCCGCGACGAGGCCGTGGGGATGACCGCGATGTGCGCACGCGGCCCACCGCAAAGCGTCACAAAGCGTTGCAGGATAACCGGGTTCTGGACCCGGTTCTCGGCGCCACCGATGGGGATAATGAAGCCTCGCATGACACCCTTCGACCGTTTTGCGGGACGCATCATTCAATCTCTCTTCAAGCTTGACCGGCGACCGTGGCGGACCCGCCCCTGGCACGGCAATCGCGGTTTTCCGCTGATCATTCGAGCAGCGCCATGACGATGCTGAATCAATCGGGTGGCACGCTCGTCAGCGCTTCGCGGCGAATCAAGCGCGTTCAGTTCATACTCCAGCAAACCGAGCCGAGACGCCGGAAGGAGCGATGCCTGCACACATTTGCGCGTTTTCGCGTCGCGATAGGTTAGTAGCTGTCCCACCCAACAAGCAGTGTACATAAAGAACATATTTCTCGTTCTGCTCGCGCTGAAGCAGGCAGGTCCGTCTCCGCAGGCGACGATGAGAAGGTTCAGGCAAGGGCATTGCGCGAAACACTGGGCGCGAAATTATGAAGAGTTCTGTTGCGACTGGCGCGACCTGTGGTTCAACCAACGGTCGAGCTTCCGAGTGGGGTCATCGGTGACGTGGTGCTGGCCGCAGGAGGCATCGTGTTTCCTTCGCCTGCGGTGCTCGGCGGCACGAATGCAGTTCTCTACACGGCCGCGCTTGCCGACGATGATGTGATCGAGGTTTTTCGATCCGTAAGCGTCCGATCAGTCACGACTCGCGGTGATGATGAGACGAAGAGCTTCCATGGGTCTGTGCAACTTCTGCGGGCACAGACAGGTGTCCGCTTAACAAAAGCGGCCATGCAGACGGACAGCGAGCATTCAGGAACCGTATCGCTCTTTCAATACGCCGCGCGGGTCGATGACCGCGCGCGACCGATACGGCGCCCACTTGTACCCGACGGGCGGAAGCCCGAGCACCGGCCACGGGTAGCACGGGCGTAACGTGCAGACCACCATGTTATGCACGGCGGGCGTATTCTCCAGCGCAACCATGTGTTCGCCCTGTCCGCCGGTGTAACCCGGCGAGGCGATCGCCGCACTGGTGTCGTCGAGCAGCCATTTCTTGTATGCCGGATCGCTCCAGGCCTTCGCGACCACGCGCGCGCCATTGGGCGGTCCGACCTTGTGCGCGTATGTCTCGATCAGGATATCCGGGGCCTCGGGATCGACGTATCCCTTCTCTACCAGCAAGGATTCCAGCGCGCGCACGCGCAAGTCCATCTCCGACAACGCACTACTTTCGTGGTGGTGAGCATCGGCGTGCCGATGCCCTGGTCGGTTCCCTTGAGGATCGCTGATTGAAGTTCGCCCGGGAGATTGCCAAACAGGACCAATATGGTTGGCCCAGGGCGCAAATGCAAACCGGCCGGATGCAACCTGGAGCGCCGCGTGCTGCTGAGCCTCGCGACCGCGGACACTACTTCGCCGTCAGCAATGAAGATTCGCCCCCGAATAGGCTGGTGCAGGCCAAAGCAGGAGTGGGTGGTTCCTCCGGCTGTTTCTGGCCATACTCGGGCAGCAGTCGCGACGGGTAGTAGTCGACCCAAACCCGCCTGTCGTATTTCTCAGAAGCGGACGCTCAAGGAGCGACGCGGGCGGCACCACCTTGCCTGCATTCAATGATGTTCATTCACCTCGGCCAGTCGCGAAGGTGCTTAAATGCGCGCGATTTTTGGTCGTCCCAGCCTTGATCCTTGGTGATCAGCGCGGTCAGCATCTGGGTTAGATTGCGTGATGAATGACCGCTATCGAGGACAACGCGCGCATCGACCAGCGCCGCCGTTGCGCTGGCGGACCATCCAGAGTCGCCAACGAGCGGCTGTGAATGGGCTCGTTGTCCCCACGGTCGTCGAATGAACACCGCCGACGCTAATCAAGGGGACCGGATCGGACAACAGAAAAGTCCGAACCGACAATTACAGAAGAGAGGTTGCTTTATCTCGAATTATCGCTATTTTTGTAGTGGAGTTCTGCATGCCTGCCCCGACGCTTTGTGGCGGGTTTGCGGCACAGCCTTGGCCGCCAACCGACCATGGCGGCTCAGCGCACGCGTGGCGCGACCTGTTTGCACTACACGATGGTGTACGCAGCCCTCAAGCGCAAGACGGAACAACGGCCGCGATGCCGTCAACACCGTCATCGCTAAAACCGTTGCTATCCCACTGATTCAATGCCCATAGCCGTCACTACCGGCGGAGCAGTTTAGCTCAAAGAATTTTTAGCGAAGTGGACGCGCCTTTCGTGCCGTGCCTGTGGCCATCTCCGTGCGCCGCCTCCGCTTCGCTAAAAATCCTCTGCACGAGAGGACGAAAGCGGAGGGAGATCAGCCAACGATTGTTATGACAATTCGTCGTATTTTGAATGCCGTTTAGTGCCTCTCTACGATGGCTCGAAGGGGCTGCGGCTTACCTGAAATCAGAACTTCAGGAGGTCATTCGATGGAAATCAAGTCAATCGTGGCTTACCAGGGACCTAATATTCATGCCCACTTCCCGGTGATTCGGTGCACCGTCGATCTGGGGGTGCTTGAAGAATGGCCAACCGTGCGCCTCGGCCAGGGTTTCATTGATCGTCTCCTTGGCTATCTGCCGGGCCTTCAGCAGCATGGCTGTTCCTACAATACCCCCGGCGGGTTCGTGCGACGCATGTGGGAAGGCGAGGGAATCTGGCTGGGTCACGTCATGGAGCACATGGTCATCGAACTGCAGAAGGTTGCAGGCTCGGATGTGAGTTTTGGCAGGACGCGTGCCGCCGGTCCGTGCGGGCATTACGAGATAGTCTACGAATACCATGACGAGGATATCGGTCGGCAGGCCGGAAAGCTGTCCCTTGCCTTGATCGGGCATCTGCTTCCTGACGAGCTGAAGCCGGAGCGGGACCTCGATGAAGAATTCGACTTTGAACGTGAACTGAATGATTTCATCCGTTATGCGCGGAGTCGCGACGTGGGGCCAAGCACTGCCGCGTTGGTGAGCGCCGCTGGGAAGCGTGCAATCCCTTGTACGCGCCTGAACGGCGAGAGCCTGATGCTGCTCGGCTACGGGCGCTTCCAGAAACGCATCAAGGCGACGCTCACGAGCGAGACGCGTCAGATCGCCGTAGATCTGGCTTCGGACAAGGAGGAGACCAATAGGATCCTGCGTGACGCGGGCCTGCCGGTGCCGAGGCAGCGCAAGGTCTTTAGGGCCCGGGACGCCGTCCGTAGTGCCGAAGACATCGGCTATCCGGTCGTGATCAAGCCCATGGACTGTAATCACGGGCATGGCGTATCCACTCAACTTACAACGCCGGAGCGAGTGGAACTAGCTTTCGACAGGGCCCGGGAGTACAGCAAGGCAGTGCTCGTCGAAAGCTATATCCCGGGGTCTGATTACCGCATGCTGGTGGTCAATGATCAATTGGTGGCGGTTGCCAGACGCATCCCTGCACATGTGTTGGGCGACGGCGTTCGCACCATCGAGGAGTTGGCGGAAGAGGTCAATCGGGATCCACGCCGGGGTGTGGGGCATGAGAATGTGCTCACCCGCATCGCGCTCGATGGCGTGGCAGAACGTCTGCTGGCCGAAAAGGGTTATAGCCCCGCGACGGTGCCTGAGCCTGGCGAGACCGTCTATTTGTGTGCCACCGCCAACCTCTCCACCGGTGGCACAGCCATCGACGTCACCGATAGCGTGCACCCGGACAATCGGGAAATGGCCGTCCGGGCGATCAGGGCCATTGGCCTGGACGTCGGTGGTGTTGATTTCATCACCACCGATATCTCCGCGTCGTATCGTGAGACTGGCGGCGCCATTTGCGAGGTGAATGCCTGCCCGGGTCTACGGATGCATCTGGCGCCGAGCGACGGCACGCCCAGGGACGTGGCCGGGCCCATCATCGACATGCTGTTTCCACCCGGTGCTCCAACGACCGTCCCCATTGCAAGCATTACCGGCACCAACGGCAAGACCACCACGTCGCGCATGCTGGCCCATATCATGAAGCTGGCGGGCTACACGGTTGGTCTGGGTACAACCGATGGCGTCTACATCGACGGACGGCTGACTGTGGAAGGCGACATGACCGGGGCGACATCCGCGCGCATAATTCTCGCGGATTCCGCTGTCGACGCCGCCGTACTGGAGACGGCCCGGGGCGGCCTGCTGCGGTGTGGTTTGGGCTATCCGGAGTGCAACGTGGCGGGCTGCCTCAACGTGACCGCCGATCACCTGGGCCTGCGTGGGGTCGAGACCGTGGAGCAGATGGCCGAGGTCAAGCGCATCGTCATCGAAGTGGCGAAGGACATGGCTGTCGTCAACGCTGACGATCCCTTATGTCTGAAGATGGCGGATCATAGCCACGCAAACCGCCTGGGCTACGTGACCATGAACCCTGCCCACCCGCTGGTCAATGAGCATATACGGGCGGGCGGGGTGGCGGTCATCCTGGAGGAAGAGATAAACGGCCACATGATCACCCTGTGGGACGGTGGTCACCGTTTTCCGTTGCTGTGGACGCACCTGATTCCGGCCACGGTGCAAGGGCTCGCTCTGCACAATGTGCAGAACGCGATGTTCGCCGCGGCGCTCGCTCGCGGTCTCGGGATCGATCTCGAGGGCATCCGCCTGGGCCTGCGCACGTTCGAAAACACCTTCCAGCAGACCCCCGGCCGCTTGAACATCTATGATCAGCATCCGTTCAGGGTGATTCTGGACTATGCGCACAATCCGGCGGCCGTGAAGACCATGTGCGCTTTTGTAGACCGGCTGGGCGCCGCGCGCGCGAAGATCATTTCGCTGACGGTCCCGGGCGACCGCCGTGACGAGGACGTCCTGGAGATCGCGCGTATTGCGGCCGGACACTTCGAGCATTACATCTGCCACCGGGACTGCGACTCGCGTGGGCGGGCTCACCTCGAAGTGCCGGAAATGCTGTGCTACGCGCTGCGCGAGAACGGGGTCGGGGCAGAGCAGATCCAGGTCATCGCCGATGAGCAGGCAGCGAATCAATCGGCGCTCGAGATGGCTGGCCCTGGCGATCTGCTCCTCCTGTTGAGCGAAGACTACACGCGTGCCTGGGAGCAGATTGTGCACTTCAGGCCCAATGGGCAAGCAGGGCATGCGGCCGAGAGAAGGCCGGTCCCGGTCAAGGTCCACTTGGACGACCTGGGCGGGTTCCATGGAGATCATTCGTGACGAGCGCGGCGTGCGGCTGGCGCGAGAGATCGAAGACTGAATGAGTTTTCGCCGTGGTTACGACGACATGCCAGGCGGTCTCAAGCTGACCTGGTGACAGGGCTCCAGGGCGGGTGAAGCATAAGGCCCATCCTTCGTGGAGTTCAATACCTTGGAGAGTCAAAATGGACGAGAAACAGAAATTTCTTCTCTACAACGATAACGACACCACGCTTGATGCCTTCGCGAAGCGGAGGATGGCCGTCGAAGTCGCCCTGGACTTCATACGTAATGAAGCAATGAGCGGGTCTTCGCGCAATTCCGTGGATTACAATATGAGACACCTCTCGGACTACGCCGATTTTATTCAGGAAGCCTTGAGAGGCAGTGAGCGAGAAGCCTTTAGTGGCAGGGATCGAGAAGCGTCGAGAGGCAGGGATCGAGAAGCGTCGAGAGGCAGGGATCGAGAAGCGTCGAGAGGCAGGGATCGAGAAGCGTCGAGAGGCACGGAGCACTAGCGGGCCTGGTGCGCTTGTGCATGGCAGGCGCAGCGCACGCTCTTGAGGAACTCTGTCGCGGTCGCAAGCGGCGCCTCCGAGAAGACCTGGAGAGAATGGGTCGGGCGTATGCCCGGCCCACGCCAGTCTGCGAGTGCGCCCCGGGCAAAGGGAATCGGGAAGACAGGGAATAACTGTTATTTTGACCCACACTGGCTTACGTTGCTCGGACTCGGCCCGCTTCAGCCTCAGAGCATCTGACGCGTGGAGGTCACAGACCTCTCATTTGCATTAATTCTGCCTTCACACTCAGGACGATTCCGCTCGCCTGTGTAACGGCAAAACAGCAATTTTTGATTCACGCCTGTGCATCTGTCGGTAGACCCGCGGACGACTCACGCCGTGCCGGGCGGCCAGGGCGCTGATCGGTTCAGCGGCCGCCAAAGCCCGAATGGCCATCACGTGGCGTTCGTTGGTAGCCAGTTTTAGGGGGCAGCGCAAACGGATAGATTCATTGCGACGTAGCGTTGAAAATGGGGCCATATTATCTCGTACTATTCTTCGCTCCTCGCCGATGTAACCCCGTTGAACCTCGCCCGGTGTCGAACGGAATAAGCGCTTCCACACAAACGCATCCAAGCCGCCGACTCCAGCCGCGGCGGCTTGTAGCGACAGACCAGATATTTGATGGTGCAGGTTGCTTTATCTGTAGATGTCTCTATTTTTAATAGACCGTCTGCCGGACGGGTCGATGGCTCCGAGTTGATTGAAGAACGCCCGTGTGTCCTCCTGGGAACTGCGCTCTTCGTCACTCCTGCGTAACGCATGCGACACCGCTAGGAGATCATCCGATGGAAGTCAAGTCGATCGTCGCGTATGAAGGCCCCAACATTCACGCCCATTTCCCGGTCATCCGATATACCGTTGATCTGGGCGCGCTGGAGGAATGGCCGACCGGGCGGTTCGGCCAGCGATTCATAGACGGTTTGGTCGGCTATCTGCCGGGCCTCGCACAGCATGGCTGCTCGTATCAGTCCCCCGGCGGACTCGCGCGGCGCATGACGGAAGGCGATGGCACGTGGCTCGGCCATGTCATGGAGCATGCAGCCATTGAACTGCAGAAGATGGCGGGTTCGGACGTCAGCTTCGGCAAGACGCGAGCTGCGGGTCCGCATGGCCACTACGATGTCATCTACGAATACCATGAAGAAGCCGTCGGCCGGCAGGCCGGAGATCTGGCATTAGCGCTGATCGAGCATCTCTTGCCTGCCGAGTTGAAACCGCAGACGGATATCGAGACGCAGTTCGACTTCGAACAGAAGCTCGACGATTTTCTCCGTGATGCGCGCAGTCGCGAGGTGGGGCCGAGCACGCCAGCATTGATGAAAGCCGTGGCGGACAGGGCGATTCCGTGTACGCGGATGAACGCGGACAGCCTGATACGACTTGGCTATGGGCGCTTTCAGAAGCGGATCAAAGCGACGCTCACCAGCGAGACGCGTCAGCTCGCAGTCGACATAGCCTCTGACAAGGAAGAGACGAACCGGACGCTGCGGGACGCCGGCTTGCCGGTGACCATGGATAGCAATTTGAGGCATCTTTTCGAATACGCCGATCTGATTCAACAAGCATTGGCGCGCAGAGAGCCGTAATGGTTCAGACGCACCCCGGGTACCGGCGCTGTGCTTCGCCCATCGAACCGACAGGAGGACTGATGATCACCGCGATAAGACCGCTCTTTTCAAAAAACATCAGCTCGATCGATAGCAATGAGGAGGACGCGATCTTTGTTGTGGACCCTGATCTCGGCGGGCTGGGCAGGATCGATGTCCGCACGGGCCTCTTTCAGTGCCTGCTCAATTTCAAGCATTTCAATGAGTTCGAGAGAGCGGCGGCACTATGCATGCGGCCCGACGGCACGATCCACTATTGCCGTTCCAATCTAATCCACACAGTCAGCATAGAAAACGGCTCGGTACATGCCGCAACGGGACCGATCACGATCGATGCTGCGCAAAGCATCGTTGGTTTGTGCTGGAAGGACGGCCGATATTACGTCGCCGACGTGACGGGCAGCCTGCTCGTTGTCGAGAACAGCGAGTTGATACGGACGGTTCGCATTGGAAACGGCATCAACGACATGACGCTGCACGGCGATCGGCTCCTGATACTTCGCGGCGTCAGCCGTGCCGTCCATATCGTTGATCTTGATGGAACACATGTCGCATCGGTTACGGTACCGCATGACGGCGCGGTGGGCATAGCCGCTGTCAAGACGTCCGATGCGAAAGAGCCGTGCGTCTATGTGTATTACAACCAGTGCAATTGGGACGTGTTTGACGACGCGGGCTCGGAGCTGACGTCAAACGGGAGCGCCAATATCACGCTCAGAAACGACGCCCGCGATGGATTCATCGAGCGGCTCGACTATCAGATCGCGGATCTCGGTCGAGGAAACAATTTTTGCCTGTCGGGAGGCTATGAAATCGAGTTCACCTATGCCGAAATGCTCAAGCCTATTGGCGATATCCTCGACGAGCTGGAAGGCATCAAGCTGTGTATCAGACTGTCGATACCCGTCGACACGCCGAGGCAAAAAGTCAAATCGCTCGAGACGATCGGCGATATTCCCGCGGCCGTCACAGAGGACGAGGAAGGTAACGCGATTGTCGAGTTTGACCTGACCGGGATAAGGCTGGACAAGGAGTGTCGTATTTTTGGTTACCACGCGATCATCGACGCTTACGGTATCCGGTACAAGTTGAACGGCGCGAGCACGGACGACTATCCTGCCGATATCAGGCGGCGCTTTCTGAAAGAAGAGTCCCGCTATGACATGGGCAGGCAGGAATTGAAGGATATTGCGGAGCGCTTGCTTGCAGGCATTCCCACGCAAGAGCGCGGCAATGTGATCAGAATTGCCAAAGCCGTGCGCGAATACGTCTATAGCCGGCTCGGGTACCGCTGCAACAGCAGATATACGAGCCCCGTCGAGACGTTGCGGCTCGGCGAGGGAACATGCGGCAAGTACATGGAGCTGATGATCGGGCTGCTGAGGCTTTGCGGCGTCGCTTGCCGACCCGTCGGCGACTTCAAGGTACCCGAGTACAAGCTGAGGTATGTGCCGGTCGGCTCGATATGCACACCCGATAACGATCACGCGTGGGTGGAATTCTATGTGCCGGAGGTCGGATGGGTTCCGATGGAAAGCTCGTCGGATGGCGTTCCGGAAAAGCACGACCGATTCTTTGGTGCGCTATCGTGGGTCTATATAGAAAACAGCAGGACGGATAAGATGTGCAAGATATGCAAACCGGGCTCGTGGGAAAACATCGATCAGGACTTGCGGTATTCGGAATTATTTATTCCGGAGATTCAGATCAGAATCCTCAAAGCGCTCAGGCCGTCATTGGATCCGTCACATTAGCGCCCGATGCTGGCCATATGCGCAGACATGTCGTAGGCGTCGTCTTCAACCAGAATGTCGAGGTGCAGGCCGACCATGTTCACCGGCGCATGGCGGCGATGGGGATGAATCGCGGAGTGCTGAAGTCGAGAGGTATCGACGACGGTGATGCCTCCCGTCCCCACAACTTGCAGCTTCTGGTCCGGACCCGTTTGCAAATGGCACGAACACGACCTTGTAGCCGCTATACGGCTTGCGATTCCACGATCCATGCTGACCGACGAATGCGCCGCTCCAATAGTGTTTGGGAAATAGCCGCGCAGTGTAAAACACCAGTCCGAGCAGTCGAATCGCGCGAAGCCATGGCACAGTTCGGTGAACGATCCGGACCAGATAATCGGGATGAAGAGCGGGGCGGAAAGTTGAACTTCAAACGATCTAACAGGAAGCTGGGGGACGGGGAATGCGCCAGCTTCTCCATGTCGTAGTGAAAACCTACCCAGTTTCGTTTCAAGATCGGATGGTAGCTGTTGGTGCTAACCCGGTTGTGCCACGCGGAGAAAGCCGCCGGTACTAGGGGGTACCCAATGTAACAAAGCGTCGCGCCGGCGTTGATCTGTACGGGAAGAGCGTTCCCGCCAGCTGCGTGGAAGGTGGACCCGTCACATCGCCTTCAGATCAGGCAGCAGTCTTTCGCACTCTCTCCTGACAACGCCATAGCACTCGCACACGCGCTTTTCGAGTCCAGGTCGGTCCAGCACCTCAATACGGCCATAGCTGTAGCGGATCAGTCCGGCATCCTGCAGTTTCATCGCCGCTTCCGTCACGCCGGCTCGCCGGACGCCGAGCATGTTGGCGATCAGTTCCTGCGTCATCGTCAGTTCATTCGACGGTAGCCGGTCGATGCTAAGCAGCAGCCACCGACACAGTTGCTGGTCAATTGAGTGGTGCCGGTTGCAAACGGCGGTCTGCGCCATCTGCGTGATCAATGCCTGGGTATAGCGCAGCAACAGGCGTTGCACCGCACCCGCGCGATTGAATTCCTCTTTCAGGACACCGGCATCCAGTCGATAGGCGCGTCCGGCGCTCTGCACAACCGCCCGGTTCGGCGTGGTTTCACCGCCCATGAAGAGCGCAATGCCGATGATGCCTTCGTTACCCACGATGGCAATTTCGGCGGATGCGCCGTTCTCCAGTACGTACAGCAACGAAACGATGGATGTTGCCGGGAAATAGACGTGGTCGAGACGGCAGCCAGGCTCGTAGATGACCTGCCCCAATGACAAGTCCACTGGCACCAGGTGAAGAGCGACGCGCGCCCACTCCGCCTCGTCCAGCGCCGCGAGCAGGTGATTGCCATTTCGATGATCTTCCTTCAGCATTTACCACATCCCTCACAGACAGTCTGGAAACTGCACCGCTTTCGCCGGCCCGTTCCTGTGCGTGACACGTCGAAACAGATATTCGAGGCACCGCGCATGGTACATCGAGCATATAGTCACGAGTCTGTTTTCACACTAAACCCGTTCTCGCCTGGTCCGTTTGCGACACTGGACGACAGAAGCGAAATGCCCCTGCATCTGAAGGTCGATCAGTCGCCGCGTAATAGGCGCTACACTGGCGCTCCAGCAGTCATCGGCGATGCATCATGAATGATTCCAATAACACTTCTATCGCGCCCGGGCTGGCCGTCTCTCCCCGAATAGTTGCGATCGGCGCGTCGGCCGGTGCCCTTCATGCGCTGAGCCTGTTTTTCAGGGCGGCTACCGCGATTCCGAACGACGTTGCGTTTGTGATCGTTGTCCACCTGGCTCCGGGCTCCGAGAGCCATCTCCCGGGGTTGCTGGCCAAAGACACGCCTTTGCCTGTGTCAGCCATCGAGGATGGCGCAGTGCTGCGAGCGGGGCACGTCTATGTCATCCCGCCGAAGGTATCCGTCGTTATCAGGCAAGACGCGTTCAGGCTGCGGGCCGCCGTTGATCGTCCGGCAATTCCCATGCCGATCGACGAGTTCTTCACGTCGCTGGCCGCTGACCAGCACGATCGCGCCATCGGGATCGTGCTCACTGGCGCGAACGCGGATGGTTCAGCAGGCCTGAGAGCGATCAAGGCGGAGGGCGGCATGGTGATGGCGCAAACCCCTGAAACGGCCCAGCACAGCGCAATGCCCAGCCATGCAATTGCAACGGGGTTGGTCGATTATGTGCTGCCAGTCGAAAGCATGCCTGCTGCACTGTTCGATTACATCACACGCTCCACCGCCGGGACGTCGCCGACCTCGGCTGATTTTGCGCAACAGGTCGATCTTGAACCGGTGCTCAGGGCACTTGCTGCAGCCGGATCGGATTTCAGGGGCTACAAGCGGGGAACACTTCAGCGTCGCATTGCCCGCCGCATGGTGGTCAACCGGGTCGACAGCCTTGATGCTTACTGCGAGATCCTGAGAACCACGGCCGGGGAGGCTCAGGCGCTTAGCCTGGACATGATGATCGGTGTGACAGAGTTCTTTCGCGATCCCGATGCATGGACCGCGCTGTCCGAACGCGTTCTGACTGTCCTTCTGGAAGAACCGGACAGCGAGCAGCCCGTTCGCGTCTGGGTGCCGGGATGCGCGACAGGCGAAGAGGCCTATTCGATGGCCATGCTGCTGACCGAGGAAATCGAGAAGCGCCGGGCGACGCGGACGTTCATGATCCTTGCCTCTGACGTGAACCGCGTTGCGCTGGGACGCGCACGGCAGGGCATCTATTCAGCCAGCGTGGCGTCACCGGTTGGTGAAGCGCGGCTCGAGCGATTCTTTCAGGCGCACAGCGATGGATTCCAGATCCGGCAGGAACTTCGCGAAACGGTTCTGTTCACTCCGCAGAACCTGATTGCCGACCCGCCGTTTTCCCGGGTCGATCTGATCAGTTGCCGGAACCTGCTGATCTACCTCGAGCCGGAGGCCCAGCAGCGGGTGTTTGAGCTATTCCACTTCGCGCTCAATCCGAAACGCTATCTGTTTCTGGGGCGATCGGAGAGTACCGACCCTGATTCTACCCAGTTCCAGGAAGTGTCGAGGGCCTGGCGTATTTACCAGCGCAGTCCGGTCGTCGCGCCGACAGTCTCTGGCTACCGGTTTTCCGCCAGAACGGCACGCCGCGAGGAATTCCCGCCCGCGAGCCGCGTCGGTGTCCGCAGCAAGGGGTACGCGGAACTGGTCAACGCCACGCTGCTCGAAGAGCACCATGCCGCATCGGTGCTGATCAATTCCGCTCACCAGGTGCTCTACGTGAGCGGTTCGACAGATGAATACCTGACGCAACCGGCAGGTGAGCCGACCGGTAACATTCTCGACATGGCGCGCGAAGGCCTGCGCTTGAAACTACGGATTGTATTGCGCCGGGCGATTCAGGATCACGCAGCCTCACCGGTCAGTGAGATCGTCGCTGACGGAGGTGCACCTGCGGTAAAAATCACGGTGACGCGACCGTTCGACACGACGCATGCCGGCAAAGCCTTGCTTGTCATCTTCGCCAGGTTGCCGACGGTCGACCGGGCTGTGTCGATGGTCCCCTCCGGCGAGGATTCCGACCTCTGGCATCTCGAGAGCGAGCTTCGCACGACGCAGGTTGAGCTCGGCAGCACGATCGAGGAACTGGAAGAGAGCAACAGCGAATTACGGGTATCGAACGAAGAAATCCTTTCGATGAATGAGGAATTACGCTCCGCAAACGAAGAGCTCGAAACTTCGAAAGAGGAACTGCAGGCGGTCAACGAGCAGTTGAATGTCGTCAATTCCCAGCTCGAGCAGAAGGTCCATCAGTTGGAGATCCTCAATGACGACGTCACGAATCTGCTTGCCAGCACGGAAATCGCGACGCTGCTTCTCGACCAGCATCACGCGATCAGACGCTTCACACCAACCGCAGGGCGGATTTTCGGACTTGCGCCGCCTGACATCGGACGCGCGATCGTCGATGTCCTCGGTAATCCGCTTGGCGACGCGTTGCCGGAGGATGTCGACCGGGTGCTTCGGGGCCTGGACCAGAAGGTCGAGAAGGAAATCGAAACCGCGACCGCGGAATGGTATGTTCGCCGTGTCACGCCGTATATCGCGATTCGCGGAACGCCGCCTGCTGGCGTCGTGGTGACCTGGACCGATATCACCCATGTCAAGCTGTCCGACCTGCGCGCCCGACGCCTTGCCGCAGTGGTTCAGGATTCGAACGACGCGGTGACGGTATTCGACCTCAAAGGCCGCTTTCTCGCCTGGAACAAGGCTGCGAGTGCGATGTATGGTTACAGCGAGACCGAAGCGTTGCGCATGACCGTCTCCGACCTGGTGCCACGCGGTGCCAGGCAGGATCATCTCGACTTCATCCGCCATGCTGAGCACAACGAGGCGCTGCATTCCTACGAGACACAGCGGGTAACGAAGGACGGGCGCGTGGTCGATATCTGGCTTACGCTGTCGGTCCTGTCGGACGACGCCGGCAACGTTATCGCGGTGGCATCGACTGAGCGCGACCTCGTTAACCGCAGCGTGAGCAATGCTCACCTTCGCGAGCGTGCTGAACAGCTGGCTGTAGCCGACCGGCGAAAAAACGAATTTCTGGCAATGCTTGGCCATGAACTGCGCAATCCGCTTGCGGCGATGGTTTCAGCCGGAAATCTGCTCGCGTCGGAAATGATCGCAGATTCACAGAAGGCGTGGGCCGCCGGCGTCATACAGCGGCAGGGTCGCGCGATGATGCATCTCGTGAACGACATGCTCGATATCTCGCGGATAACGAGCGGCAATATCGAGTTGAATCGACAGACGGTTTTGCTCAAAACGATCGTCCAGAGCGCCATCGAAGTTTGCCAGCCGATCGTCGATGAGCGTCGTCATACGCTGTCCGTCTCCCTGCCGGAAGAATCCATCTGGCTAAACGCGGACCCGACGCGCCTCTCGCAGGTCATCGAGAACATCGTGATCAACGCGGCGAAATACACCGCGCCCGGAGGAGCCATCCAATTGCGGGCGACCAGAACGGCTCATCGGCTATCGCTCAGCATCAAGGACAACGGGAGAGGTATCCCCTCCTCGATGCTCGGGAGCCTTTTCGACATGTTTGTTCAGGGACCCGCATCCGATAGCCAGCGCCAGAACGGTCTGGGTGTCGGCCTGTCCGTGGTGCGACGACTGGTCGAGTTACATGGCGGCTCGGTTCGGGCCGTCAGCGACGGCAAGACCGGCAGTGAATTCATTGTCGATCTGCCGCTCCACCCGGGACCCAGCGCCGGGGAGCAGGTCAATTCGCAGCCGGCACCGGTCGCCGTGCGACCAAACCGGATTCTCATTATTGATGACAACGCCGACGCGAGTGAGGCCCTGGCGATGCTTCTCGCAAACGAAGGTCATCAGGTCGAGACCCGCCTGGATGGTGTTTCGGGAATCAGCGCGGCGGCAACTTTCAGCCCTGACGTCGTACTTCTTGACATCGGACTCCCCGGCATGGACGGTTACGAGGTAGCGAGAAGGCTACGTGAATCCGGATCCAATCGAAACGTGATTCTGGTAGCCGTCACCGGGTACGGACTGCCGGCGGATCGCTTCAGGTCGGCCGAGGCTGGGTTCGACCACCATCTGACCAAGCCAGTCGATTATGAAGCATTGATCCGGTTGTTTGGCGCGGGAATGGAGGGGAAGTCGCATACGTAGTGAGCTCGATAACGGCAGGTAAACGCCGGCGCGCCTGCAGCCGCTTTTCGTGCAGACTGAAAGTACGCACGACACACGCGGAAAACCGGATGCGGTAAATCGGTCTGTGTAAGAGCTTCCGACTCTACTGACCAAGCACTTTCCCCTGTAGCACGCCGAGGCGTGCGCTCCCCAATCGTCGAATCTGTTTTCGACGATTGGTCGTGGTGCCCGCACGGCCAGGTGAGGTAAGCGATGGTTCGCGATGCCATGTTGTCGCCATGGTGCGGCAACGCACATATCTTTCGCGACCGCACTCGATGATGACAAGCCCGCAGGTCTCGTGCAGATAGTCATCAGGCGCGTGCGCCCGAGTCGATTCGAGTTGGGTTTTCCATCAGACGCTCGACGTCAGGTAGGCGGCCGGATAGGAACCGTAAGGAAGTGACGAATTGGCACCGAAGCGGCACTTGCACGAAGCGCGCGCCCTGCACACTTATCCTGCGCAGGGCCCGTCGTGGGGTTATCGCTTCGATCGAACATTGTGGCGCCGGTGCAGTCGCAGTAAGGCCCGCGATATCCGCCCTTTGCGAGCCACTGACACGCATTCGCTACGATCTGCCTTTGTCCGTTCAGATCAAGGGCGGAGGTCCGCGTAAATTCGATCTGCGGAGAGACGTCTCCGCTCTTTTGCTCAACGTACCAGAGGTCCTGCGGAAACTCGACGGCCGGATCGGCCGTCGGATTACCTGCCGGAAAATTGGCCGCGTCAGAGTATTTGGTCAGCGTCCAACGGCGCCTCTCAAGCGTTCCAACGAGGTCACCTAGGACCAGACACATTGCCGCGATAATTTGAGCAGGGTCATCAGGTGTAGCCGACACGCACACAGGCGTTCGTAGCCCTCGGTGCCCTTGAATTTCCATGGTTGCTGGCGTGACGTGCGCGCGGCGTCAGTTGCTGAGTCTCCGATGCCACACGACCGACTCCGTGTCGACCATACCGGCCGTTCAAGTCCTCCTTGCCAGCGGATTCTCAATGTCGAGTTTCGAGGGGGAGGGTAACAGGCGCTATCGACACCACCATTGGCGCATCCGCGGCGGGCGTCAGCGGAACGCCACTGTCCGGTATGGCGAATCCCAACAGACCGGAACATACGCTTAGACTCTGTGCGTATCCGGACGGCGCATCTTCAGTGCAGCAAGGTGCACGAAGCCTTCGATCCATTTCACACTCTCCTTTTCGCGAAAGCCCTAGTGTTTTCTCCGCCACGCGGGTCCTATTATGAATTGACCGGGGTGGCGATGCCGCGTCCTGCTGCGACGCGCGACGACATGCGGACACGCAACGACGGACGAGGTGACCGTCCACGACAGGCTGCACCCGTCTGGAGAAACCAGCCGGAGCAAGTTGATGAGCGCGCCTGCCAGAAATCCAGCCACCGGCCAGCGAGGCAAACGGGGGCGAATGCTGGCCATTCTGGTGGCATGCTGTCTGCTGTGCCAGAGCCTGGCGGCGAATGGGTCGGACGATGCTGACAGGTTGCTCGAGACGTATCAAAGCCTGATTCCAAGGCTCGACCATAACCAGTTTCAACGGCGGCTGTATCTTGATTCGGAGGAGTCGCCATCCACGCTCAAAGGCGAAATCTACGCCGTGATGGACTACCCATTCCCGACTGTCGACGGCGCACTCAATGACCCGTCGCTAGGCCCGGTGAACTGGTGCGAGGCGTTGATCCTGCATCCCAATATCAAGTATTGCCATGCCTCCAGCGGCAGCAACGGCAACACGCTGATCGTGAACGTCAGCAAAAAGGAAGTCGCCGAAGAAATCGGGACCACTTACCGCGTGCAATTCGATTACGACGCAGCGACCACCAGCACGGGATACTTGCAGGTGAAGCTCCACGCTGACAGCGGACCGTTGAACACGCGGGATTATCGGATCGTTCTGGAAGCGGTGGCCCTCAACGGCGACCACACGTTCCTGCATCTGACCTATGCCTACAGCTACGGCGTGATCGGGCGTCTTGCCATGAAAGCTTATCTGGCCACCTTCGGACGCGGCAAGGTCGGCTTCACCGATATCGCTGATCCGTCAGCGGCACAGGCGGAATACGTCAGCGGGGTGCGCGGTCTCGTGGAGCGCAACACCATGCGCTACTACCTGGCCATCGATGCCTATCTCGGCGCGCTGTCGAGCCCGCCCGACAAACGGCTGGAGCAACGCCTGAACAACTGGTTCAACGCCAGCGAGCAATATCCGCGACAGCTGCACGAAATGGATCGACAGCAGTATATGCAGATGAAATATGACGAATACCAGCGGCAGCAGACGAAGCAGTAGTTGGGGAATCGAGCCGGAGCGACACGCCGACGCTGGGCTTGGCGCAACGCGATTCGATATGGAAATACGCGCGCAAACATGAGGATCGTGAGCACGGCGCTTTTTCGGGTCACGCAACGACACCAGGCTACTCGAATCCTTTTGCGTGCACGCCTATTTGGCGGGATGGGGGCGCATGCCCTGGCACTCGGCGAACCGGCCGGATCGTGATCGGTGTACTCGGGATACGCCACGCAAGCGCCGCCGCGTGGGGGAATCCGGCTGCTGCGTTCGCCGCGCCGTGCCGCCGATCCCGCTGGCCCAGCGGCACTATTTTCCCGATCTGTTGCCTCAGGGCAGCGAGATCGTTCGCGCCGTCGGCAGTACGCCCGACGATCCGTTCAGTCTCATTTATCTGACGCTCATCGCGGCGATCAGCAATGCGGAAAAGTACGTGTACTTGACCAACGCCTACTTCGTCCCCGACCCGCAACTCGTCAGAGCGCTCGTCGATGCGGCAAAGCGACGTCGACGTCCGGCTGATTCTGCCCAGCCACTCCGATTCGGCATCCGCGTTTTATGCGGGCCGCTCGCACTACGAAGATCTGCTGGAAGCGGGCGTGAAAATCTACGAGAGACGTGGCGCCCTGCTGCACGCCAAAACGGCGATCGTGGATGGCGTCTGGTCGTGCGTCGGCTCCAGCAACCTGGATTGGCGCAGCGCGCTGGACAACGATGAGATCAACGCCGTTATGCTAGGCCGGACATTCGCACGGCAAATGGAAGCTGCATTTACGGAGGACATGGCGGGATCCGATGAGATCGACGTGGCGAGCTGGAAGCATCGATCCTTGCTGCTGCGCCTGAAGGAGTGGACCGCCCGATTGTGGGGGCAGCTTCTTTAGCTGCGCAAGGCGCGTTCCTGATCGCGAAGGTCTCTGGGGGACTCGGTGCAAAGAATCCTTATGCAATAGGGCTTTTCGGGCTTCTGGCGTAAGTAAGCGTCCGTATCTTGACGCCACCCCTGCAGCGCTTCAGGCTACCGCGCCAAACAAGGCGCCGACACCTGCTGACACGCCCATTGCCAAAGCACTCCAGAAGACCACGCGGATAACGCCGGGGCCGACTTTCGCTCCGCCCGCTTTTGCGGCCAAACCGCCGAGAATGCCTAGTGAAACCAGAGCAGAGAGGGTTGTAGCAGGGAGCAGCACCGATTCGGGCGCGAGTGCGGCAATCATAGCCGGCAACGTGGCGCCCACCGAAAACCTGCAGGCAGAAGCCAACGCGGCTTGCAAAGGTCGGGCGCGGGTGACTTTCGAAATGCCGAGCTCATCTCGCGCATGAGCACCAAGTGCGTCGTGCGCCATCAGTTTTTCGGCAACCTGCCTTGCAAGCGGAAAATCGAGCCCACGACGCACGTAGATTGCAGTCAATTCTCGATGCTCGCGCGGAAAGTCAGCATCGAGTTCGGCCTGCTCTTGGGCCAGGACTGCCTTCTCTGTATCTGCCTGCGAGGAAACAGATACGTATTCTCCAGTCGCCATTGACATGGCCCCAGCCACCAGCCCAGCCATCGCCGTGAGCACAATGCTTCCATGAGCGGTGTGTGCTGATGCTACGCCGGTGACAAGGCTCGCCGTCGAGACAATGCCATCATTGGCGCCCAGCACAGCGGCGCGCAACCAGCTGATGGATTCGAGACGGTGCCGTTCCTTATGTCGCCCTGGCATAATTCCTCCACATTGGAAACGTTGATGCACTCTCTCATGGCGGGTGGACGCAGGAGCAGCCTGATTGTGTAGCTACGGTAGCGGCGCGTCACTTGGTCGACGGATATTGACATACCGCCGTGCTCGGGCGACAACAACGTTTTGAATGTCAGCCGATCCCATCACCAAGGATTGCCATGGACTTCGATTACGACTTGTTTGTCATTGGCGCGGGATCGGGCGGCATCCGGCTGTCCTGGATGGTCGCCGCCAGCGGTGCCAAAGTGGCGGTCGCGGAGCAAAGCCGCGTTGGCGGAACCTGCGTGATCCGCGGCTGCGTGCCGAAGAAACTGCTGGTCTACGCGTCCCGCTACGGCGAGGACCTGGTCGATGCCGCCGGTTATGGATGGCAAGTCGAGACGAGAGGCTTTTCGTGGGAAACGCTGATCGAGCGCAAGAACCGCGAGATCGACCGGCTCAACGCGGCCTACGTCGGGATGCTGGAGAACGCCGGTGTCACGCTCTGCCCAAGCCGCGCTGTCATTGCCGATCCGCACACCGTGGTGATCGCGCAGGACGGGCGCCGCATTACTGCCCGCCATATCGTTGTCGCGACCGGTGCATGGCCGGCACTGCCGTCGATTCCGGGCGTCGAGCACGCCATCACGTCGAACGAAGCGCTTGAAATGCGCAAGCTGCCGCGGCGCATCGCCGTGGTCGGCGGTGGCTACATTGCGGTCGAGTTCGCCGGCATCTTCAATGGGCTCGGCTCGCAGGTCGACTTGCTGTATCGCGGCGAGCAGATCCTGCGCGGGTTCGACGACGACGTGCGGCAGATGCTGGCGGACGAGATGGCGAAAAAAGGCATCGCGATCCGGAACCGGACCAGCGTGCTCGCACTTGAGAAGGCGGCCGACGGCACGTTGCACGCGACGCTCGATTCCGGCGGCCGCGGTGACTATGACGCGGTGCTGTTCGCGACCGGCCGCGCGCCGAACACTGGCGGCCTCGGACTGGAGGCCGCCGGCGTTGCACTCGATGCCACGGGCGCGGTGGTGGTCGACGCGTTTTCGAGGACCCGCGTCGAGTCGATCCACGCGATCGGAGACGTAACCAACCGGGTGCCGTTGACGCCCGTCGCGATCAATGAAGGTGCCGCGCTGGCGGCGACGCTGTTCGGCGGACGGCCAACCCCGGCCGATCACGACAATGTGCCATCGGCGGTATTCAGCCAGCCGGAAGTCGGCACCGTGGGCATGACCGAGGCCGAGGCACGCGCTGCGTTCGGCGAGCTCGACCTGTACAAAACATCATACCGTCCGATGCGCCACGCGCTGAGCGGTCGCGACGAGCGCTCCTTTATGAAGCTGGTCGTCGAGCGCGCGAGCCAGCGAGTGGTGGGCGCGCACATGGTGGGACGCGATGCGGCCGAAATCATCCAGGGCGTCGCGATCGCGGTGAAGATGGGCGCGAGCAAGGCGCAGTTCGACATGACGGTCGGCGTCCACCCGACTTCGGCCGAGGAATTCGTGACGATGAGGGACCCGTGGGCGCCGCCCGCTTCGCCAACATGCCCGGTGTCCGGCGATCCGGGGTTACAGACGCCGCGATGAAACTGCAGGATGCCGGACCGATTCGTCACCATCGCTGCAGCCATATCGCGGCGTAGGAGCGGCTAGGGCTCGACAAGCGCGAGTGCGATGTCTCTGCATGATGGACCCCTCCTGTTCCAAAGAATAGGTGTCCACGAAACCGGGTCAACTCCACTTCGTGCTGGCAAACGGCGATCGATGCGTCACGCATCCGTTGCGTTTCTGTTCCGGGAACAGGCGCTCCGCGTCGCGCGAGCGTCATTCGCGCAACTGCCCGCGCGCGTCGTCCCGTTTCGCTGCGAGGAGTCTGCCGTGGCCACAGCAGGCCCGACCTCAGACCGATAGCATCAACGCCATCGCGAAACTCGTCCGCACCTTCATTCATCTGCTCCACGACCACCGTGTGGAATCCTGAACAGCGCGCCGACGACCCCAGTAGGGGCGGAGGTGAGTGTCGACGTTCGGCTATGACTTGTCATTTCGAGTTCTTTACCGAAAGCGGTCACCGTCGGCCAGTCACTGGGTCACTATTCGTCGCATGATTCGCGTCGCGCCTTGAGCTTCGGCCTGCATGGAACGTGACGACGCGGCGCGCCGCAATCAGAATCGCTATCCGGCTTTTCGGTTTGCGTGCGGGACGCTGCGATTGCGAGCGGCGGCACTCAGATCCACGTCACGATGCCGCGCCAGTCGATGCCGACAGGCGAAGCAGACAGCACCGACAGCAAAATCGTCTAAAATTAATCTGCTCCGATCCTGATTTGAACAAGGGGAAGATAATGATTCGATTGATTGCATGGATGCTGATTGCTGGTACCGCAGTTCTCGCCGGTTGCAGCACGATGGCGGGCGTAGGCCAGGACATTTCGAAGGGCGGCCAGGCGATCAAGAATGAGGCACAAGAGCCCAAGTAAGGGAGCCAGCTGAGGGAGCGCGCCAACGAAGTCAAGAGCCGAGGTCAACAAGCCCATTCGCTGCCAATCATCGCAGCAGACGCGGCGCCGTGATGGTGCCGCGTTTTCAATTGCGCGCGGTGATCGTCTTATTGTGCCGTGAGCTCGATTGCCGACGTATCCGCATCGCCCCCTCGGGGGCAACAAGGATGTGGATGTCGCCTGGCGTAGTGTCGCCGATCCTGCGCTTCCTTCAACTTCAGTTCACCTGGCTTCCTTCGCATTCAACGGTTCTCGCATAACTTGTAGATGCGGGCATAACGGAGGGGATGATTCAGGCGCCCGCGACGCCCTCCGCACCGCGGTCTGTCGACGGCGCTTCCCTTTTCGCAAAAAGACCACTCCTCAGTAAGTGGGAGCTGCTGTCATTGTTAAATTCGTCCCATTAGCACCAGGATGAGCAAGATCACCACAATTACACCGACAATGCCGCTAGGGCCATAGCCCCAGCTCCGACTGTGTGGCCAGCTCGGGAACGCGCCAACGAGAATCAATATCAAGACAATCAGAAGAATTGTACCTAAGCTCATGGTTTGCTCCGTTTATCAAGCACGAAACGTTTTCCTGCACGAGTATCGCGAGGTTCGCCGGCGAGTTCGCTCCAACGTTCCACATTCGGGACGTTTGATTCTTGAACTGTTTCCCGTTACTTCAATGACATCCAGATTCATTTCAATCCCCCTTGACCCGTAATTCAACTAGCAAAAAAAGCAAAAATACACATCACATATTGTTCGGGTTCCCTCAGACTACTCCGTGCGGTTAGAGGCCTGCGAGCGCGGCAGATCTAACGAGTGAGCCATGTCCACACTCGCTTCCATCCGCGGCTCGTTCAGTCTGCCGGCGCAGCGGCGACTTCGCCTCAGAAGGCTTTGCATTAACTCTGCTCCTGAAGGTCCAGCCCAACCAGGTCCATCAACGCCGAGCCACCGATTCTATTGATAGTGCAGTGCAGCGAAGATACAAACGAGTCCGAATCCTGCAGTCCCCCTTAACGTGATCGGTCGCTCAGCGGCAAGAACATCCCGCACCCGAGAGGCATGCCGAGGGGGCCTCCGACAAGAGCCAGGCTGTTCGTCGGGCGAAAGTTGGAAGGAAATCGCCGGCAAGAGACCTCTGCCACGCCGGCCAAGGCTAATGACAGGTTGAGGGGAGCCGTGGCGAAAGAAATGTGGGTTCGCCGTTATCAAATCTTCTTAGTGTTGGTCGACCCTTCAATGGGCCAGGTGCCCCCACGCTACTCGGAGTCTTCGCGCGGCTTGTGCGTCTCACCGCCCACACCCGGGAAAAAAACGTTCAACGCGTCCCGGACACCTTCTGCTAGAGTCGCCTCCGCGCCGATAGCCTCCGTTTCGCCAGACCTGGCGGGGTCGGCGCTCAAGCCGCGCCAATGAGTGAATACGAGCAAAGGCTTTTCAGTCCATTCACCGCCGCCAAACTTCGCAAAGGTCGTCTCCCCACTCACAAGTTGCACCTCGTACCATCCATCGCGGACAGGGGTGTATTTGTCCAGCGGAAACCAGTTGGTTGTTTGGATTCCCATAAATTCCTCGTTGATCTGTCGCTGCCTGTACGTCGAAGTGTCAATCCAGCCAGACTAACCAGTGGTCGATCTCGTCATGCAAATCGCTCCACGCTGTTGGGTGCTCTCGCAGGGCCTCGATCCATTCGAAACGCGCATTCACCGCGCTCTTCTAACGCCTCCATGTACATCTCGGGTCCGCCCATTCCTCTGGCGGGCAATTGCCGATTCCGCGACGCAGCGCGGAAGTTTTCCGGCCCACGACTGAGTGTTCGCCGCTCAAAGCGTGGCTTCAACACGCGTCGGATTCGGATCGATAGATTGATCGTTCACCAGTGGCGCGATGAACGCATGCGCGTTCGATTTGCAGTCGAGTTGTGCATCCAGAGTGTAGGCGCAGCACAATACTGGAGCGAGCCCCGAGCCTATTGCAGCAAGCACTGTTGGCGTGTTGAGAGCGATCTTGGTCATGATTGTGGTGCCGCCGGTACTGTCCATCGAACCCTCTCATGTCCGGCGGGGGATGTCTGTACGGTAGCGGTCAAGACCTGTAGCTCAAGTTCCTGCTGCCGCCTCCTACCGAGGCGTTGTCGGTTGCAGCAATGTGAACCTGGCGCTCTTGATGCAGTTGTTTTTACTGGTCTGAACGCCAGCGTATAGACTTACCACGTCGTCCGCGGGACGCTGCTATTTCAACCTGCGCATACCAGTGATCTTCGGGTCGCTCTTGCGAGGCGGGCGTTTGCGTACCGCCGGTTGTGGGTGGTCGCCGGGCGCGAAGTGGAGATCAGCATGTCAATTTATTCAACGTCTTTCCGGTGGTCCGTCGGTACTCCCGGCGCTCGCCACGCTGACGACACCGATGGAATTAATGAACGCCCTCTGAGCCCGACTACCGTCCTTCGCTTCAATGCCTCCCGACCAGCCAGCGGCTACGTCAACGCCCCGCAGATGAAGAATCAGATTGTCGCGATGGTGGCGCACGAGCTTCGCCGACCGTTGACTCCGCTCCAGATCGCCACCCAGCTCATCCGCAGGTCGCACAGATTGCCCGGCTGGCCGAGGATTTGATGGACGCGACGCGGATCGACCGGGACGCGCTTCGTATGACGCAGATATTCGATCTTTTCGTGCAATCCAGCAGAACGATTACGGCGAGCGCCGGCGGTTTGGGGGTGGGTCTTGCCGTCGTGAAAGCCGTCGCGGAATCGCATGGCGGAACGGCACGCTGTCCGCGCTCAGGTGGATCGCTTCTTCCACCTCGCTGTCGACGCGCTCGTCAGGCACGGCGCTTTGTCCCATGAAGTCGACGATTTCGCGGTCGGTGATATCGCCGAGAAGCACGCGGTCGACAGCTGTCTTGCCGTCGCGGATGATGGTGCACACGTCCGCGATCTGCCGAATCTCGCACATCCGGTGAGACACGAAGAGGACGGCGAGTTCGGTGTCCGCTATCAGTTTGCGCAGGACGGCAAAGAGGCGCGCCGTCTCTGCTGCGGTGAGGTTGGCAGTCGGCTCGTCGAGCAGCAAAAGCTTCGCGCCGGAACCGAGCGAGCGGGCAATCTCCACGAGTTGTCGTTCGTGCAGTGTCAGATCGCCTACCAGACGTCCCACCGACTCTCGCGCGAAGTGCGGGTCGATCAGCGACAGTGCTTCGATTGCGAGCGCCTTCGACGCGCGCTCGCTGTAGGTGCGCATAGCGCGATGCAGGCGCGGCAGCGCGACGTTTTCCGCGACCGAAAGATGCGGCAGCAACGCCAGCTCCTGATTAACGAGCGCGATCATTCCCGAATCGACAGGCGATGCTGATGAAGCGCCCATTTCGTGTCCATCGAACTCGAGCGTGCCGCTATCCCGCTCATGCTGGCCCGAGATGATCTTGATGAACGTGGACTTCCCCGCGCCGTTGCCGCCGAGAAATGCATGAACTTCGCCCGGCGCGATGGATAGATCGAATCCCTTCAATACGCTCGTCGGGCCGAAGCTCTTGACGATCGAACGTGCATGCAGCAAATACGGCTGTTGAGCCATCGCAAATCTCCATTGAAACGAAATCTGGACGCATGCTGCGAGCACCTCGTGCCGTGCTCCGACGGCGAGGAGGAGCGCACAATATGTGTCAGGGTGATTCCCTAAGCCGAAAGGAATGTAGCCGGCGTGAAGGCCCTCAGGGAACCAGCTAGACGTCCCTAAGCATTAGGCGCTCACACTGTGCCGCGTCGACTCGGGCATCGTCGCCACGGTTGATAGATCGTTGCGCCGAACTGAGGAGGGATTCGGATGGGTCATGTTTTGTCTCCTGCGCGATGCTGCATCGCGCAATGCTTGTATTGGAGCGGGGGTCCTGTCATCCCGCCGCCCCGGCGCAGAGGAGGCTTGCTTTTTCTATTCGTTTCCACGCCGCTTGGTGTGAGAATGGCAGCGTTGACCATCAGTGAGCAATGCAGTTTTCTTCAACTGCGCCTGAAAAAAATTTGACTATGCGTATTCCACCGCTCAAGGCGATCATTGCCTTCGAATCTATTGCCCGGACGAAAAGCGTAAACCGCGCTGCCGAGGAACTCGGCCTGACGGCGTCGGCCGTAAGCCACCAGTTGAGCAATCTCGAATTGATGATCGGTCACCCCTTGTTTCAGCGAACCGGGCGCGGCCTCATCCTGACGCCCACGGGCGAGCGATATCTGTCGGACGTAACGGGCTCGTTGGCGGACCTAAGCCGGGCAACCGAGCGCGCTTCAAGTCGCAAAGATGTTGACATCCTGCGCGTGCATTCAAGCCCGAGCTTTGGGCTCATGTGGCTGCTACCGAGGCTGTCGTCTTTCCAGGAGGCCAACGGAGATGTTCAATTGAACGTCGCGTGTTCATACGAAGACGTTTCGTTCTCGAACGGCTACTACGACATTGATATCCGGCACGGTTACGGCGGATGGAACAACCTCAAAGTAAAGACTGTGCGCGGAGAATTCATCGCCCCGCTAGCGTCACCTCGATACCTGGAGCGTCACCCCGTTGCCAACCCCGAAGACTTGCTCAGTCACCGGCTTATTTATTCCGAAACGCCTCTGGTCCAATGGCGGCAATGGTTTGGGCGAGTTGGGGTGGCTGGCCAGAGCAAGACGTTTGACTTCTCGTTCGACCGTTCATACATGTCTATCGAGACAGCGGCGCTTGGTCTCGGAATAGCGCTAGAAAGCACCATGATGGCCTCGCGGAAGATTCGCGACGGCGAACTCGTCCAGGTATTCGACAGCAGCCAGTCAGTGGAAGTTGCGGCGCATCATCTGGTTTACCCTAGTCAGAACGTCGAACTTCCGAGGGTCGGCAAGTTTCTGTCGTGGATCGAAAATGAGATCGAACGCGGTGCGTCTGGTTCTTAGGGAAAAACGCTAGGACCTGAAAATTTCTCAGCTTCAGTTGAATGAAACTGCGTTGATGCGTAGCCGGGGGACGACGAAACTTCGAGCTACACCTAGTTCATCAACGGAGACGCGACATGTTGCTCGAGAATCAAGTGGTCGTCATTACAGGCGCGGCGTCGGCACGCGGCATCGGCAAGGCAACGGCGAAAGTGATGGCGGCGCAAGGCGCGCGCATAGCCATCCTCGACCTGAATCAGGCCGACGCCGAAAGCGCCGCACGCGATCTCGGCGACGGGCATCTTGGCGTGGCTTGCGACGTGACGGACAAGGAAGCGTGTGTGTCCGCCGCAAATGCCGTCGTCGCCAAGTATGGCCGTATCGACGCATTGGTGAACAACGCCGGTATTACGCAGCCGATCAAGACACTCGATATCACCCGTAACAACTTCGACGCGGTCATTGGCGTGAGCCTGCTCGGGACGCTGTATATGTCCCAGGCGGTCATCCCGCAAATGAAGAAGCAGCAAAGCGGCAGCATCGTCTGCATGTCGTCGGTGTCGGCACAGCGCGGCGGCGGCATCTTTGGCGGACCGCACTACAGCGCGGCGAAAGCAGGCGTGCTCGGGCTCGCCAAAGCGATGGCGCGCGAATTTGGCGGCGACCATATCCGCGTGAACTCCATCACGCCCGGTCTCATTCAGACCGACATCACGGGCGACAAGCTCACGCCGGAAATGCGTGCGGACATCATCAAAGGCATTCCGCTCGGACGTCTCGGCGAAGCCAACGACATTGCGAACGCCTGCCTCTTCCTCGCAAGCGGACTCTCGACCTATCTCACCGGCATCACGCTCGATGTCAACGGCGGCATGCTGATTCACTGACGTTCTGCACCCGTGTGCGCTGGCATACCGGTGCATGTTCATGACGCACCCGGATCAACCGAGGCGTCGCGCCGCTTGAGCGGCCCCAAAGTTCGACGCTGAACTCAATGCTGACCGGTGAGTTCGGCCGACAGGAGACACCCATGAAATCCAAACTGGCCGCACCGGGAATCGGTGCAGAGCTGTCCGCTCCCGGCGATGTCGCAAGCTTCGAAGCGAGAACCTATACGAAGGTCGCACGCCGGCTCATTCCCTTCCTGATGCTTTGCTACCTCGGTGCATATCTGGACCGGGTGAATGTCGGTTTCGCCAAGCTTCAGATGCTCAACGACTTGCGCTTCTCTGAAACCATATACGGTGTCGGCGCGGGCATTTTCTTTCTCGGTTACTTTCTGTTTGAAGTACCGAGCAACGTCATCCTGCATAAGGTCGGCGCTCGCAACTGGCTTGCTCGCATCATGCTGACATGGGCACTGATTTCCGCGAGCTTCGTGTTCGTGAAGTCGCCCACGCTCTTCTATGTTCTGCGCTTCCTGCTCGGCGTCGCGGAAGCCGGCTTTGCTCCGGGGGTGATTCTCTACCTCACGTACTGGTTTCCCGCCGCGCGGCGCGCGAAGGCGCTCTCGATGTTCTTCATGGCGATTCCGCTGGCCGGCATCGTAGGCGGCCCGCTGTCGGGCTGGATCATGCATGCGTTCCAGGACGTACACGGTCTCGCAGGGTGGAAGTGGCTTTTCATGCTGGAAGCTCTTCCTTCGCTGGTTCTGGGCTTTGCCATCATCCTTTACCTTGACAACGGCATTGCGGGCGCCAAGTGGCTGACCGACGACGAAAAGGCCCTGCTCAAGCGCAACGTCGAGAACGACCGCACGCAAACGACCGAGCACGGGTCCATCCGCTCGTTCGTCGGTGACCGCCGACTGTGGTTGATGGCTGGGATTTACTTCTGCGTCGTTCTGGGTCAATACGGCCTGACGTTCTGGCTGCCGACGATCATCCGGCGCACGGGTGTAGCGGACCCGCTGTGGGTGGGTATCCTGACCGCGATTCCGTACATCTGCGCCATCATCGCGCTGCCGCTGCTCGGAAGCAGCGCGGACAAGCGCCGCGAACGCCGCCTGCATCTCGCCATTCCTCTGCTGGTCTCGGCTGCCGGGTTTGCCACTTTGCCGATGCTAGGCAGCGTGGGCGCCTCGATCGTATGTGTGAGCATCGCTGCCGCGGGCATTCTCGCGTCGTCATCGCTCTTCTGGGCGCTGCCTACGGCGGTGCTCGGCGGCATGTCCGCGGCGGCCGGCATCGCCGCGGTCAACTGCTTCGCAAACCTCGCAGGATTCTTCTCGCCGGCCATCGTTGGATGGCTCAACGACTTCACGGGAAAGCCGACCGCAGGCCTCATCTTCATATCAGCGGCCGTCGTGCTTGGCGCGGTGCTGGTGTTCTTCGTTCCCGCGAAGACCGTCAACCGCTGAATCCGACTCTTTTAAGGAGACACGCAAATGAGTACTCCAATTCTCGAGGATGTGACGCTCGCCGAGCGCGCCTATCGCATCCGACGCAACGCCCTCCTGATGGGCGAAGTGCAAGGCCAGGGCTATATCGGGCAGGCCCTCGACATTGCCGACGTGCTGGCCGTTTCATATTTCGGCGCGATGAATTATCGTCCCGCCGATCCCGAGTGGGAAGACCGCGACCGGTTCCTGCTTTCGAACGGCCACTACGCCATCGCGCTGTATGCTGCCCTGTTCGAAGCGGGCATCCTTCCGCAGGACGAGCTCGAGACGTATGGCAGCGACGACAGCCGTCTGCCGATGTCAGGCATGGCGAGTTACACGCCGGGGATGGAAATGTCCGGCGGATCGCTCGGCCAGGGCCTGACCATTGCGGTTGGCCGTTGCCTGGGCCTGAAGCGCAAAGGCTCGAGGTCGTTCGTCTATACGCTCTTCTCGGATGGGGAACTCGACGAAGGCGCGATCTGGGAAGGCCTGATGTCGGCGGCGCACTGGAAGCTCGACAACCTCATCGCGATGATCGACGTGAACAACCAGCAGGCCGATGGCCCATCGACGCAGATCATGGCCTTCGAGCCGCTGGTTCCGAAGCTCGAAGCCTTCGGCTGGTATGTGCAGCGTATCGACGGCAACGATATCGATGTCGTGAAGGAAGCCTTCGACAACGCGCGCAACCTGCAGGAAGCGAAGCCGCGAATCATCGTATGCGATACGAAGATGGGCTGCGGCGTGCCCTTCCTCGAAGAACGGGAGAAGAACCACTTTATTCGCGTCGATGCAGACGAGTGGCAGTTGGCGTTGCAAGCACTTGATGAGACTTTCGCAGGGAGAAAAGCATGAGTTCGGTCGTCGATAAAAAGCCTCGCCTGAAGACCTCGGCGATGATTGCGTCCATCGCGGGCGAAGGACAAGTTACTCGCTCGGCGCCGTTCGGCCATGCGCTCGTCGAGCTGGCTCGCACCAAGACCAACGTCGTCGGCATGACCGCCGACCTCGGGAAATACACCGACCTCCACATCTTCGCGAAGGAGTTTCCGGAGCGTTATTACCAGATGGGAATGGCCGAGCAACTGCTGATGGGCGCGGCCGCTGGCTTTGCTCACGAGGGTGCGCAGCCGTTCGTGACCACATACGCGGTGTTCGCGACGCGCCGCGCTTACGACTTCATCCACCAGGCCATCGCCGAAGACGACCTGGATGTGAAAATCGTCTGCGCTCTGCCGGGACTCACGACCGGCTACGGCCCGAGCCACCAGGCGGCCGAAGACCTGGCACTCATGCGAGCAATGCCGAACATGACGGTAATCGACCCGTGCGATGCGCTCGACATCGAGCAGATGGTGCCGGCCATCGCGGCGCACGAGGGCCCGGTCTACGCCCGGCTTCTGCGCGGCAATGTACCGGCCGTGCTGGACGAGTACAACTACCAGTTCGAACTGGGCAAAGCCAAGATGCTTCGGGATGGGTCGGACGTACTGATCATCTCGTCCGGCATCATGACGATGCGCGCCCTCGAAACGGCGAAGGCGCTGGAAGCGGACAAGGTGGACGCCGCCGTGCTGCACGTGCCCACCATCAAGCCGCTCGACACCGAGACCATCATCCGCGAGGCGAAGCGGAGTGGTCGCATGGTCGTGGTCGCAGAGAATCACACGGTCATAGGCGGATTGGGTGAGGCGGTGGCGACGACGCTGCTGAGTTCGGACGTGTCATGCACCTTCAGGCAGGTTGCGTTGCCGGACGCGTTCCTCGATGCCGACGCTTCACGACCGCTACGGGATCTCGACGAGCTTGATGGCGGGTAACATAAAGCAGTGGCTAGCGTGAAAGCGGCAGGCGTTACTACAAAGGTATAACTGCTTCCATACAGGATCTTCAGAGACGTCTCGTCTTGTCTTCATCCGGGATGGATTTGGCCCACCGTCACGGTGGGCCTTTTCATTCTCGTTCGATAAGCAGCTAACCTTTAGGTTTTTGAGTGGCCGGGATTCGCGAAAAAGACGACCGCCGCCAGACGTTAGAGGAAGGGGCGCAGGAGCAAGCCCGGCTGTCCAGCGCCGGGCGAAGAAACGTTAACCGAGTGAGACCCGGTTTGCCTGTGCTGCGTGTACCGATTCTCTGGGTCCCCGCTTTGCAAGTGTCAGGACCAGGATTGCAACGGCCGTTACGGCGCATGCCCCTGCCATCCAGGCGACCGTCTGGATGAGTCCGCCGGAGAACCTGCGAACCGATTCGACAACGAGCGGACTCAGGAAATTACCGAGGAAGAACGATCCCATATACCCGCCAGTAGCTCGACCGCTTTGCGCGAACGGCACGCGCGCCAGTGTCCACGTGCCGAGTAGCGGAAGCGCCATGCCGGCGCCCGCCGCGGCAAGAAAAGCGCCCGCAACGGTCGCGTTCACGCCTGTGCACGATGCGATGATAATGAAGCCCAAGCCGAGCAGTCCGAAGGCGAGGACCAGAAGCCGGTTGATCGGCCATCGCGCGAGCCGGTGAAAAGCAAACGAACCCACGGGTATGCCGGCATTGGCGATGGCACCCCCGAAACCAAGAGTCGGCGGTGCCGTGACGCCGCGCGCGCTGAGCAAAAAGCTGATCTGGACCGGCACGACGAAGAACATGACAGACGCGAACAGGATAAACAGGCAGAGGGGGCCGACCTCGCGCCACGGAAAGGGCAACTTCTGAACGGGTGCATGCTCCGCATGCGTTTGCTCGGGTTCCCAGATCATCACCGCGATAAACGGAAGGAACAGGACCGCGCATCCGTAGACCAGGAAAGGCGTGCGCCAGCCCGCCGCCAGGCTGCCGAGCCCGCCGCCCACCGCGAACATCAAGGCGGCCACGACGGAGGCCGACGCGTGCTGCATCGTCAGCCATTTCTGTCGCTGCACACCGGAGAAATAATTGGCGACGAGCGCGGTGGCGATCGTGACGATCGCCGCCTCCGCGAGACCGATCACCGCGCGCGAGGCGGCGATCGCGTAGAGGTTTTTCAGCCAGAACGGCAAGACGCCGGCAACCGCATAAATCGCAACCGCGGCCAGATAAAGGCGCTTGCGTCCGAACGCGTCGACCAGCGATCCGACCAGCGGGCTGAACAGCGCGATCATTAGCGCGGGAATGACCAGCACGATCAGCGTCAGCACGTCCGCATTCGGGACGCCCGCATAGTCGTGTCGCATCTGCGGAAGGACAGGGGCAATCAGCACTGCACCGGTCGAAGAGAGCCAGCAACTGGCCATCAGGAGCCAGCCATGTCGCGTGCCGGCGACGCGTGCCGGCCGGGCTTCAGGGGAAAGATGAGTCATGTCGTCTCCAACGTTCTTGTATTGGCTGCTCCTGACGCAGGGCGCCAGGAAACGTGTCACTGTCCGCGGACAGAACAACGGACATCGAGCGCCGGGTCCGGGATCGCCGCCGGTTTCAAGTCAGCGACCGGGGGCGATCCCTGTCCGGTATTGTTAGAAGGCCACCTGATCGTGACCCTTCAGATCGAGCATCCGTCTCGCTTCGTCCGGCGAGGCGATCTCGATGCCCAGTTCGTCGAGAATCCGGCAAATCTTGCGCACCTGGTCAGCGTTGCTTTGAGCAAGCTCGCCGCGGCCGATATACAGGCTGTCTTCGAGGCCGACCCGGACGTTGCCGCCCATCAGACTCGCCATCGTCGCGACAGGCATCTGATGCCTGCCGGCCGCCAGCACGGACCAGTTGTAGTCGTTGCCGAACAGCCGGTCGGCGGTGCGCTTCTGATGCAGCAGGTCCTCGGCGTGGGCGCCCATCGCGCCGCGCAGGCCGAATACCGTTTGCACAAAAAGCGGCGGCTTCACGAGACCCTTCTCCAGGAAGTACTGCAGGGTGTACAGATGGCCGACGTCGTAGCACTCGAATTCGAAGCGCGTGCCGCCGACCTTTCCGACATGCTCGAGAATCCACTCGATGTCGTCGTAGGTATTGCGGAAGATCAGCCCGCGCGTGCCCTTCAGAAACGGCACCTCCCAGTCATGCCGCCATTCGCGCTCGCGTTCGGCCATCTCCGATAGCACCAGGTTGAGCGAGCCCATGTTGAGCGAGCACATCTCGGGCTTGAGCGCCCGGCCTGCCGCCGTGCGCTCCTCGATGGGCATGTTCGGACCGCCGCCGCCCGTCGAAATGTTGATCACGGCGTTGGTGGATGACTTGATGGCCGTCACGAAGCGTCTGAAGATGTCGGGGTCGCCGGAGGGGCGGCCGTCCTCGGGATTGCGGGCGTGCAGATGAATGATCGAGGCGCCGGCCTCCGCGGCCGCGATGGATTCGGCTGCGATCTGTTCCGGCGTGACCGGCAGAAACCGCGACATGGAGGGTGTATGAGCGCCACCTGTCACTGCGCACGTAATGATCGCCTTGCTCACAGCGGCTCTCCTTCGACGAGATCGAACAGCACGAACGCCATCCGGCACGGCTTGTCCGAGCGGTTCGCCCAGCTGTGATTAGTCGCGCGCTGGATCAGAACGTCTCCGGGGCGCATGAGTGTTTCTCCTTCGTCGAGCAGCGCCCAGATTTCCCCTTCGAGCACGATTGCATAGTCGAGCGACTCCGTTTTGTGGAACCAGAAATGCCGTGCGCCGGATTTGTCGCGCACGCCGCTGTCGTCGAGGAATTGCTTGAGTTGCGCTTCGTCGTAGTTTTCGTCGGGCGGAAAGTCGACGATACGCAGCAACGAGCCGCCTTTCGAATGGAAGCCGAACGCGTGACCGGCCGGCGCCGGTTCGTCGCCGGCTGCACGCGCTTCGCCTGTGGCCCACACGACGTGCGCGAGTGGCAGCCCCGGCCGGTTCGTTCTGTTCGGTGTAGGTCCATCCGACACGAAGCAGGACTTACCTTGGGTGTTGGTGCCCGTGACGATCCGCCTGACCGGGCGATACCCGTCCGTGTTCGCCTGCTGCAAGCCCTGATCCTTTACCAGCGTCTCCATGTTTTCTCCATTAACGAGTCGTACCGTATCGTTAATCAGTCGTGGTTGACTGTCAATAGGGAAATTGAGCAGGGAAGATTCGCGATTTTTGGCCGCATTCACGCTTGACAAATATGAACGGTCCGTTTTGTAATGGCGGCAAGCAAATTACAACGGCCGGGATTCATGGAGACAGAGAAAATTCGCGTGATGTGGTTTGTGCCGCCGCTGCTTGCGCTCGTCGCAAGTCAGGACGCACAGGCAATGACGGTCCACGCCGATCGCAACTGCTCGTCGGATGAGCAGTTTGACGCTCTCGTGGCCGGGGACGTGGATGCGGTCGTGACGTCGATGGACAATGTCATCGGCTGGAACCGCCGCGCGGGGCCGCGAGACTTTCGCGTCGTCGCTCAGGTCGAGCGAACCACGCCATTGACGGTGGTCGCGCGGCCGCAACTGCGCAACCTGCACGATCTGCGTGGCGCGGACCTGCTGGTCGATGCGCCGGACAACGGCTTCGTCGTTGCGCTCAGGGCCATGCTGCGCGATGCGGGCGTCGCATCCGATGCAGTGCGCCTGACGCCCGCAGGCGGCGTCAAGGAGCGCTTCGACGCGCTCGTGGCGGGACAGGGCGACGCAACCTTGCTGGGACCGCCCTTCGATTCGATGGCGGTTGCGTCGGGCTTCGCGCGCATCGCCAGTGTGCAGGAATCGTACCCAGACTTTCCCGGCCAGGGGGTCGTCGTGCGCAAGGCTGGCGAGGCGAACCCCAATGTCGCGGCATGGCTGCGAGCGCTGGAGCGCGCCCGCCGTCGCATTAGCGGGAACGCGGAATCTGCGCGGCAGGCGGTGCTGGCGGCCGGTTTTCCGGGCACCGTTGCAGAGGCGATGATCGCGCAGAACCCCGGCTCGCTGCGCCCGACGACGGAGGGCATCGCGCTGCTCATCGCGCACCGCCGGTCGCTCGGCCTGGTGGGTGCGGACAATGACTATTGGACCATCGTCGACGATTCGATGGTCGAGCAATGCATGGGAGGCATGAAGTGAAGCGATATGCGCTTGGAACGTTTTCGGTGGGGGATGGTGCCCGGTTTGTCGGCTTCGTCGTGAATGATCGCGTGACCTCGCTTGCCGAACTGGCGGCGGTTTATGGTGAACGCGATCTGGCAAACGCGCCGGGCGTGCTGGCGCTTCTCGAGACCTGGTCGACGAGCGAGCCCGCGCTGGGCCGTCTCGCCGCGAAAGTCTCGGGAGAAGAGGGCGGATGGTATGCGCTGTCCGAGTTGTATACACACCCGGCCATCGATCTGCCGCGCCAGATTTTTTGCACAGGTGCGAATTACCGCAAGCATGTCGTCGATCTGACGGTGGATGCGAAGATCGGCCCTGACGGACTCGACGAAGCCGGGCTTCGACGCTGGGCGGAGACCATGATGGATGAACGGCTCGCGAACGGGGAGCCTTACGCATTCACGAAGCCGGTCTCCGCTGTCTCCGGGGCGTTCGATCCGCTGGTGTTGCCGGTCACGACAGTGAAACCGGACTGGGAACTGGAGCTGGCCGTCGTGATTGGACGTGGCGGCTACCAGATTCCGCGCGAGCAGGCGCTGGACCACGTGGCGGGTTACACCATCGTCAACGACATATCGGCGCGCGATCTCATTCCACGCACCGACTACAGGATGTTGGGCACCGACTGGCTGCGCTCGAAGGGGCAGCCAGGCTTTCTGCCGCTCGGGCCGTATCTGGTGCCGAAGGCATTTGTGCCGCAGCCGCATCGTCTGCAGATGCGGCTCACGGTGT
This sequence comes from Paraburkholderia sp. IMGN_8, assembly GCF_038050405.1. Classification (NCBI taxonomy): domain Bacteria; kingdom Pseudomonadati; phylum Pseudomonadota; class Betaproteobacteria; order Burkholderiales; family Burkholderiaceae; genus Paraburkholderia; species Paraburkholderia sp. IMGN_8. The sequence goes on from NZ_CP150901.1 coordinate 1,082,227, forward strand.
CGGGACAGGTCATGCAGGACGAGACGACCGCCGACATGCTGTTCGGCATCGAGCGCCAGATCGAATATATTTCGCGCTATTCGCGGCTTTTGCCCGGCGACGTTATCTGTACCGGTTCGCCCGCCGGCAACGGCACGCACTACAACCGCTTTCTGCGCGATGGGGATGTGATGGAGGCTGAGATCGAAGGACTGGGCCGCCAGCGACAGATCTGCATCGCACAACAACATGGCTGACCTGACCGAAGCGACAGTACGCCGCGACAATCCCGATCGTGCCTTGCTTCACGATCTTCTGTCGGCGCAAGCTCGGGACGTCAGGCTCGACATGAACCCCGCGTTGGTCTCTCTTCGCGCCACCTTGCTTGCGGGTCGCGCAGGGGCGCTGTCTATTGGTTTCACCGCGCCGGACTACTCGGTCCAAGGCAATGGCGTGGTATCCGGTGGGACCCTTGCATCGATGCTCGATCTTGCGATGGCATTGGCCTTGCTCTCGCAGCTTCCGCCCGGTCGCACGTGCGCAACCATCAGTCTCACCGTCAATATGATCGAGCCGGGGTATGTCGGAGAGTTCGTCGCCGATGCCCGCGTCAAACGTCTGGGCGCTCGCGTGTCGTTCGTGGAAGCCAATCTGCACGATGCAGCAAGGACGCGGTGCGTCGCCACTGCCACAGCCCCGTTTGCAGTATTCGATGTGCGCGGCTGATTTCACACCGCGTTGTCTTCGATATCCCGGGTAGTCCATCGTCGCAAGTACTGAGCGCCAAAGAGCAGCGCGAGGGTAGGTCGCTCATGATTTGTGTGTCAAGAGCGACGACCCAGGAGCTCATCATCGATTTCTGAATCATGAACGGAACACCCGATAACGCTCGCGAGGGTAGTTGAAATGCGGAAGGACCCTGGCGAGCCTGCGAGGTCAAGCTTTGGCAGCACCGACGCAGTTTGCCGCGGCACACAATGGCCGCTTTATATCTGTTGCTTTGGCAGCATGGCCTCCATGCGCATGTGCGATTCGATGCTGCCTGCTCTTGCGGGGGAGTTTGCGGTCCCTGCCGACCGCGCCTCGCAGACCATATCGTTGTTTGCAGTCGCCTACGGAATCTTTCAGTTGTGCTCCGGGCCGCTCGGCGACCGGCTCGGGAAAATGCGCGTGATCGCGCTCTCGGCGTTTGCCTGTGCGCTTGGCAGTATTGGAGCGTGCGTTGCAGGAAGTCTGGACGAACTGCTTGCCGCGCGGCTTTGTTCGGGTGCCGCGGCTGCAGGCATCGTTCCATTGACGATGGCGTGGATCGGCGATCACAGTCCGGACGGCGAGCGTCAGGTAGCGCTGGCGCGTCTGATCGGTGCGACCGTCCTCGGCATGATTGCGGGGCAATGGGGCGGCGGAGCACTCGCTTCCTCTTTGGGATGGCGGACTTCCTTCATGTCGATCGGTGCGGTGTTCGCGCTCGGCTCGCTGACGGTGCGAAGCGTATCGCTGCGCATTCCGCGAGACACACCGGCGAAGCAGCTGACGTTCGTACGCCAGACAATCGAGATTCTCGGCGTAAGCTGGGTGCGTCTCGTCTTGCTGGTGACGTTCGTTGAAGGCATGTTTGCCTACAGTGCATTGGCATTTATGCCCACCTACCTCAACACCTCGTTTGCACTGCCTTCGTCCGAAGCGGGACTGATCGCCTCCAGCTACGGAATGGGAGGGTTGATTTTCAGTCTGAGCTCGAAGCGCATCATATGGCGCTTGAAGGACGTTCGTCTGGCGCGAGTGGGAGGGCTGTTGCTCGCAATAGCACTCGTTGTGCTTGCGGGCTCACCGGCCTGGTGGCTGACCGTCCCTGCCTGTGCGCTCGCCGGATTTGGCTTTTATGCACTTCACAATGTCTTGCAGAACCATGCCGCGCAGATGGCACCGCAAACGAGAGGCACGGCCGTTTCGCTATTTTCCTGTGTGCTTTTTTTGGGGCAATCGTTCGGAATTGTGTTGGGTGCGTGGTCGATCGGTCACGCTTCAGTGCGCATCCTGTTCGCTGTCTGCGCGCTGGGACTGCTTGTTCTTGCCGTCGTCTTTGCGCACTTGTTAACGGCAAGGCACGCGCCGCAAATGCCAGGTGTCCTTGAGTGAGCCAGCAGTCGCAATATGACAACCCGCTCTGATGAGGGACCGGTGTCGGGCGATGCGGCCGCAACGCCCGACACCGCGCCGCTAGAACTTGATGAAGGCGTTAAGCCACAGCGCATTGCCGTAGGCGGCGTTGCGCGCATATATATGACGTTGCCAGTGAAGCACGGCGCCCCATTTCTGCGTTGCATAGCCGACCTGCGGCCCCATGGTTAGCTCGTTAGTCCGATGTCCGTCGCCGAACGCAGCCTGTCCATCGATCTTGTCGTCGTTGAGCTGGGTATTCGCATACCCGCCAACGCCGACGAGCCAGTTCTGGTTGATGTGGTAATTGACACCGTAGTCTGCGGTAAGCTGGACGCCCGACTGATAGTGGGTGGCCGAATTGACGCTGCTGTAGTTCAGGTTGATCTTGGAGCTAAGCTCGAGCTGCTGGAGCGGCATCCAGGTAAACGCATAGGCTAGATAGAGGCTCGTGACGTTGTTTCCCGGATTGAAAAGCCGTGTCTTGTCGTATGAACCCCACGGGGCGACGAAATCGACCTCGACAGTCTGGAAATAGTGCGGCGAGGCCCAGCCAACGAGCACGCCGAACAGTGGGTCGCCAAATCCCCGTCCGCCGCCGGAGAGCCCAAACGACGGCAGGTGGAGGGTGCCGTCGATGTAGGGAACGGCAGTCTGGACGGCGACGTTGCCACCCAGAATGGTTGGTGTTTCAAAGACGTGAACTGCTCGCAGCGCATGGGCCTGCACGCCGCCATTGGCCCCTTGCGGACTACTGTTGCCGCCACCGTCGCGCAGTGACGTCATGTCCTCGAATTTGTTGTAGCTGTAGATGTATGTTCCAGGGCCCCCAAGCAGCCCGCTCATCACGGTCATGATCCCGGACGGGTAGCTGCTCGTGCCGTTTTCAAGCGCAAAAGCAGGGCTCTGGGCCAGACCGGTCACGACGCACGCGACGCCGTAAAGTTTGTATCGCTTCATTGCAGTGTCTCCTGTATTTGTAAGTTTTTGATTCGTAGTACGAAGTTATTGTTCTATGAACATGCTTCTGTATGTGTGTCGTCAGCTTCATGCTGACGAATCTTCGCAAAAACAGCCGGTGATTTCGTCAACGCGGCATCGGGAAGAGCGCGCTGACGTACCTGCCTTCTTCAATCTTCAGGGTGACGGCCTCGAGGTACTGGCCCGCGCAGGGTCCCGATATGCACAGGCCGTCATGAAGCGTGAATTTCGCGCCGTGGCCGTGGCAAACGATGTGATTCGCACCCTGATCGAGATAGGCATGCTTTCGCCAGGGAAGAGAAGCCCCGGGCCAATGCGGACACGAATTGATATAGCCACGCAGGAGCTCGCGCCTGCGCACGACGAAAAGGTCGTCGACGCCGCGCCCCTGCAAGTCGAATCCGCGTGCGCCAGTCGGCGAAAGCGCGTTCAACTCGCACAGGCGGATCCATTGAACGGTGCCGGAGTCTGGCATGGCGTTTCGCGTTCAGGATTGCTTTCAGGATTGTGCTGTGGGCGGGCCTCCCGGCGCCCACGTCTCGCGCCACTGGAAGAGGAATTCCTGTGAGTTCTCCGCGATGGCGGGGGCAACACGGGGAACCCAGGAGTCATCGAGCTGATCCATGTCCGCGTCGTATTCGATATGGCAGCCCATCGGGCTATTGAAATACCAGAACCAGTTCGAGCCGAACCGGTGACGCCCCGGTCCCCAGAACGATTCATAACCCTTCGCTGCGAACGCGTAGCCTGCTCGCAGCACCTCCGACGGACCGCCCATGTGGAACGTGAAGTGGTCGCAACCCTGCATGGCCGGCGGGGTCTTGATGAAGAACAGCGTGTGGTGATCGAGGGTGCCCCGCGGGCGCAGGAACGGGCCCATTCCAGTGAAACGGTCGTTGACCCGGAACCCCAGCCGGTTCACGTAGAACGCCTCGGCCTTGTCCGTATCGGGCACGAAGTAGACGACGTGCGAAAGCGTCCGGGGAAGCGGCGGCGGTTCGTCGCGATTTGCCGGCGAGCCCGTAACGTTCAGGCCGCGGTGCGCATCGCCCGGGGCGTTGACCTGCTCTGCAGGAAGTGTTGGCGTTCGGCGCACGGACACCTGAAATCCCAGGACGAATCCCGTGTCGTCGGTTGCTTCGATGGAGCCGTCCGCCAGAAATTTGACCTCGCGATCCTTGCCCAGCTCGTGCGCGATTTCGTCGAGTGCCGCTCGATCTTCCACGCCGTAGATCGTCTTGCGTAGCTGATTGGTCGTCGGCAGCGTCCACTTCGGCAGCGCCGGGTCATCCTTGTGGCGAATGACGACGCCCGTCCCGTCGAGAGCCGCGAATGCGCCATCGCCTGTTGGCGTCAGCCCGTAGTCGGCGAGAAATGTCGCGCAGCTTTCGACGTCGTCGACGCCGAAAACGAGTGTGTCAGGTCCAAGGATTCTCACTTTAAGCGTCCTGTTGAAAGAGGAAACGTGATGTCGATTAATACGATACGATGCGGATCATAATATTCCGCTTGCTCTGGATCACGCAAGAGGGGTTCGGGTTTCCACGCGACTTTTCAGCATGAGGAAAAACCCTCGCTTACGATACGTAGCGTATCGTATATATAATGAAACGGTCGCTAACGAGGGTGCGTGTGGTTGGACCGGGGAGGCCGGTATTGCCGCCGTATTCAGAAACTGGAGCCGAACAATGAAGCTGGGTCGCATCGCTGTGAACGGGCCGGATGGGGATGTCGCCCGTCTGGTGCTGGTATTGCCTGAAGAGGGGCGCGTCATCGATCTGAAGCGCGCGTCCGTATTGGCGCTGGAGAAACAGGGGGCGACGGGAGAGTCGGCGCGCCGGTTATCGGAGGCGCTCTTTCCCGGCAGCATGTCGGCGGCGATTGGTCTGGGCGGGCGGTTTCTCGACGCGGCTCGCCGCGCGGAGAGCGAGCGCCCCGATGAGGCGTCCGTGCCGATCGGAGAAGTGAGGTGGCTCCCGGCAACCGATCCGTCCGTTGTCCGCGACGGGTTGACGTTCATCGGACACATCAAGGGCTTTCACGAGAAGATCGGGCACAAGCCGCATGAGAGCCTGCTGAAGGTGCCGGGCTATTTCAAGGGCACGCCGCACACCGTGATCGGCCATGATGCGGAAGTGCCGTGGCCGGGTTACATCGGGCATATGGATTACGAGCTCGAACTCGGATACATCATCGGCCGGCGCGGCGGTAATCTGAGACCGGATGAGGCGCGTCCCTATCTCTTCGGTATCACGGTGTTCAACGACTTCAGTGCCCGCGATCGCCAGTCGATCGAAATGCCGATCCAGATGGGGCCGACCAAATGCAAGGACTTCGCCTATGGGGTTGGTCCGTGGATCACGACGATCGACGAATTTGCCGATCTGGACGCCATTTCGATGGAAGTGCGGGTCAACGGCGAGACCTGGGGGAAAGGAACGAGCGCGAACAAGCTCTGGAGCGTCGACGAGCTGATCGCATGGGCGAGTCTGGGCGAAGTCTTGGAGCCGGGCGACGTTATCGGCTCAGGCACGATGGGAGGTGGCTCCGCGCTCGAACTCGATCGCAAACTTCAGCCCGGCGATGTGGTGGAGCTTGAAGTGGGCGGGGTCGGTATCCTCCGCAACCGGATGGGCCAGCCACAGTCCGGATTGTGGTGGCCCGAGGAGCGCGCTCCCTTCATGTGAGTTGACGCGACTACAACAATTTCAAGGAGACACAGTCATGGCTTCGCAGCACAAGGTGCTTGTCGTCGGCGGAGGGATCGCTGGCATGACGCTCGCACACGGACTCGCGCGTGCCGGTTTGGACGTGAGGGTCGTGGAGAGCGGCCACCGAACGGATCAGCAGGGAACCGGCATTTCCCTGCTTGGCAACGCGTTGCGCGCACTCGATCGCGTGGGGCTCGCCGATAGTTGCATGGCGGCGGGATCCGGATGGGACACGGTCAGTGTGCGCAACGATGCAGGCGAGATTGTGAACGAGCGGCGTCCACCGCGTACTTTCAGGCCGGACGCCCCCGGCGCGATAGGCATCATGCGGCCGAAGCTGGCCGAGGTGCTCGAAGGGCAGGCGCTCGCGAGCGGTGCCCGGATCGACTACCGGACCACCGTCGAAGATTTCGAGCAGGACGGCAGCGGTGTGTCATACCGACTTTCGACGGGCGAAACAGGGCGCTGCGACCTGCTTGTTGCCGCTGATGGAACGTATTCAAAGACGCGTTCCAAGGTATTCGGTAGTGAGTATCAGCCGACCTATGCGGGACAAGGTGCGTGGCGTTTTACCGTTGAGCGTCCCGCGGAGTTCGACGGGCTGGTGCTGTACAAGCACCGGGACGGCCGCGCGGTGGGCGGCCTCCCGTTATCGGACAAGCTTTGCTACTACTTCTTCCTCGAAAATGCCAAGGTCCATGCGCATATGCCGCAAGACAGGCTGAGCGAGATGTTCAGGGAGCGTCTCGAGGGGTTTTCGGCGCGGGATCTTCTCGCGGCGATCGGGCGTTGCGATGGCACACGCTACATCAGTTACCGCCCGTTCGATATTCTGTTCATGCCGCAACCGTGGCATCGGGGGCGAGTCGTATTGGTGGGAGATGCCGCGCATTCGGTCACGCCGCAGTTGACATCGGGTGGTGGCATGGCGATTGAAGACGCGGTCGTGCTTACCGAAGAACTGACCCAGCGGGCGAGTATCGACGATGCACTCGTGGCGTATGGGCAGCGTCGCTACGAGCGGGTGAAGCGCGTTTTCGACATCTCACTGGCCATCTGCCAGGCAGAGCAGGATCCACGCGCGGATGGGCGACGTGCCGTCGAACTCCTGTTCGAGGGGTATGGTGTGCTTGCCCAGCCGTTCTGAGCGGGGCGAGTGTTGCGCCCATTAGAATGGGCGGCCCGGCGCCGATGATGATTGGCAACCATCCGACGGCGGCCGGGCTGCAGCTCAGCGCAGACCGAACAACTTCACCCGCACCGAGCGCAGATGCTCACGCATCAGTTGTTCGGCCTTGCCCGGGTTGTGCGCGCGAATGGCGTCCACCAGCAAGTGATGTTCGCCATCAGTGTCGTGTCGAGGCCCGATCTGGGGGGTGAATACCTCCTCCATGCGGGCGTCGAGATTGACGCGTACCTGTACGCGCATGGTGTCGTACAACATGAGAAGCAGGGCGTTGTGCGTGGATTCCGCGATGGTGCGGTGCAGGTGCTCGTCGAGGCGCTTCCACGGAACGAAGGGTTCCGTGCTCGCCATGTCGGCCAGGCACTGGTCCATTGCGGCGATGTCGGCAGGCGTTGCATGGACCGCGGCCTGCGCGGCGAGTTGGGGCTCCAGCACTAGCCGGGCATCCATGATGTCGTCGACGCTGATCGACGATGACCAGCTCTCGTCGTCCGGCTGAACCTCTCTGGGACCGACGAACGTGCCTTTGCCGACGTGGCGCCAGATAAGCCCCTCGTCCTCCAGTCTTTTGAGCACGGTGCGCAGCCGCCCCCTGGACACGCCCAGTGCATCGCTGAGCTTTGGTTCAGGCGGCAGGCGCAGGTCTCCACTCTTTGCCACGTGGCCCTCGATGTACTCGCGCAGCCGCAGCACATCGTCATCGATCAATCTTGCTTGTTCCGACATCCCCATTGCACTCCCAACCGAGGGAGCCTCTCCTGTCCAGATTGTGACCGTTGATCAAGGAGCACTCGTGCCGGCCTTGTACGTCCCAATTTTGAGGTCGCATGAAGCCGGCGCGGCGGGCCGCAAGCGCGTAATCAATTGATTCGCGGGGTCGCCCATTGAGCGCATCAATAGGGAAGTCATTATGCACTAATTCGACGCGGACCCCTTGATATAAGAGGAATTGCCTAGTTTGAAGCGACTCAATATTTGTATTGATGTATTGTAAAGCTTGCATTGATTGATGTGAGGCGTGTAGCATCGGGTCCATACGAACAGCCCCGAACGTGGGGCCTGGAGACACTGCATGTTCAGCACCCTGTTGGCAGCCTTGCGTTCCCTGCCGCTTAAGGCCGCGGTCATCGAGCCGGCGCCGGCGTCAGCTCGCGCGACCTGGATGATCGAGCCCGCGCACACCCACATCGGCTTTTCGGTTCGCCACCTCGGCTTGACGCGTACGCCGGGAATCTTTCGACGCTTCCATGCACAACTTGCGTTCGACGACCAGCGTGTCGAAGCGTCGAGCGTTTTATTCGAGATCGAAGCGGCGTCGATCGACACGGCTCTCGACGTCCGCGACGAACACCTGCGCGGCGCCGAGTGGTTCGACGTTCAGTCGCACCCGACGATCGTCTTCGTGTCCCGCTCGGTGCGGCATACAGAGGGCCGCCAGTACGTGATCGAAGGCGATCTCACCATTCGCGGCATCACGCTGCCGACCTCTTTCGATTCCACGCTCATCGATCGCGCAGTGAATCCCTGGACGCAGAGTCCCGTGGTTGGCTTCGAGGCAACGGCCAACATCAGTCGCAGCGCCTATGGGATGGATGCAATCCCACATGCGCTGTCGGACACGGTCCAACTGACGATCGCGACCGAGGTGACTTGCCAACCCTGATCTAGGGCATGCATCGGATTGCGCAGAAACGCATTAATGCCTCTTGCCGGCAGCCAGCTCCCTTCAAATCACTCTTTTCTTTTGCTCATGACCACCACCTCGTTTGCTCCTGTGTTCGTCTCCAGCGAGGCCGCCAAGGCCGTCTTTGACTGGACAGATGCCATACGCGCGCTGCAGTCGGCCTATGCCCGTCCGATTTCGCGCAGGTCCACCCCGCCGCGTACCGTGGCCGTCGCTGGCAAGACCTGGCTGCGCACGCTGCCGGCCGTGCCGGTGGGCGGCCGCTACTACGGCGCCAAGATCATGGGCATGGCGATGGGCTCCGCCGTGCCCGGCGTGGAATACGTGATCGTGCTGTTCGACCAGGAAACCAGCCGCATCGCGGCGTTTGTCGACGGCAACCTCGTTACCGGCTTCCGGACGGCAGCCACCTCGGCAGCCGCACTTGACCGGCTGGCACCTGGCGGAGCCGCACGCCTCGCCGTGCTCGGCAGCGGCCTGGAAGCCACGATGCATACACGAGCCATCGCCAGCGTGCGAGATCTGACGGAGGTCGTCGTCTTCAGCCCGACACCCGGGCGGCGCGCCGCATTCGCCGAGGCCGTGACACGCGATCTCGGCGTGCCTGCCCGCGGTGTTGCGTCGGCGCAAAAAGCGGTGGAAGGGGCCGATCTCGTGCTTGCCGCGGCCCGCTCCCGGGGCGAACAGCCCATCCTTTTCGGCGACTGGCTCAAGCTCGGCGCGACCGTCGTATCGATCGGTTCGACCATTCCCGAGCAGCGCGAGATCGATGTCTCGGTCGTCGCTCGCAGCGACATCATCGTGTGCGACACGCTCGAGGAAGTGCTGGAAGAAACCGGCGACATGCTCGCGGCCCATGAAGCCGGTATCGCATACAGGGACAAGTCATTCAGCCTGGCGGATCTGATGAGCGGAGAAATCGACGAGCGCCTGAAGGGCGCCGGGAGCCGGATGTACAAGTCGGTGGGCGGCGGCCTGCAGGACATCGTGGTGGCGGAGCTCATCCTCAACAAGGCGATCGAGGCCGGCCTCGCGACGACGCTGCCGATCGAATTCGAAACGAAGCGCTGATACACGCGACATTCAATAGCAACGCAGACCAAAGGAGCACAGCATGGCCCGCTACACCAGAAAGGAAGCCCGCGAATGGGCACGTGAGCATCTCGTTGGCGTTGCCAACGTGACAATTCCGACGATGACATCGGACTTCAAGCGCATCAACGAAAAGGCAGTCCGCCACGACGTCGAACTGTCGATCAAGCACGGCTTCGTCGGCTCTCTCTCATGCTCGGAAGTGGCCATCACGCAGGCCCAGTACGGCGAGTTCTGCGGCATCATGGCCGACCAGGCTGCGGGCCGTCTCGTCATCGTTCATCACGCGGTCTTCAATACTCTTGAGGACAACATTGAGGCGATCAAACTGGCAGAGGCGGGTAGTGCCGACCTGGTGTTGCTCGGCTATCCCCCGTACTTCTATCCGAAGTCCTACGACGAAGTGTTCGAGTACACGAAGGCGATCTGCGCCTCGACGAATCTTGGCGTGATGGTGTTCCCGCTGCCGGCCTGGGGCTTCTCCCGCCTGCATCCTGCCGACATTCCGCTGCCGGTGCTGCGCCGGATGGTGGATGAGATACCCAACGTGGTCGCGATCAAGGCTGAAGGCGGTATGCCCTACATCATGTCGGCAATCGAAGTGCATCGCGAATTCCACGAGGAAGTCGTCATTTCGTCTCCACTGGAATATGAGTACGTACCGCTCGCGCAGGTGATGGACATCCCGTTTTGCGGCACCAACTACTCGGCATATTACGGCCCGCTGTTGCCGCGAATCCACAAGCTGATCCGCGCTGGCGAATACGACGAGGCCACGCAGCTCTGGTACCAGATGGACCCGGCACGAAAGGCCTTTGCCAGCCTACCGATCGCGGCCAACGGCCTGCTCAACCGGATGCTGTGGAAGTACCAGGCATGGCTGCAGGGCTACAACGGCGGCCCCATGCCGCATCCGACGCAGCGTGTGTACCAGCGCGACATGACGGTCTTGCGCAAGGGCCTCGAAGCAGCCGGCCTGAATCCGACAAGCGATCCCGACGAGGCATTCTTCGTCGGCCGTAATCCTGTGTGAGAGCCGACCGTCATGAATGAACTGATCACGCTCCCCCTGAAGGACCCTGGCCTGCTGCGCCAGGCCATGCTGATCGACGGCGAATGGGTGCCCGCCGACAGCGGCGAGACGCTGGATGTGCGCAACCCGGCCACCGGCGAACTGGTCGCACGCGTGCCCAATGGCGGCGCGAACGAGACCCGCCGTGCAATCGCGGCAGCCGAACGCGCGATGCGGGTCTGGCGCAAGGCGTTGCCCAGGGAACGCGCCAAAGTGTTGCGCACGCTGTACGACCTGATGCTGGCGCACATTGACGACCTCGCTATCATCATGACCGCGGAGCAGGGCAAGCCGCTCGTTGAATCGCGTGGCGAAATCCTGTATGCCGCCGGCTTCATCGAGTGGTTCTCGGAGGAAGCGAAGCGCGTCTATGGGGACATCATTCCCCGCAACGTCGATGGCCGGCGCATCCTCGTGCAGAAAGAGCCGATCGGTGTTTTCGCGGCGATCACACCTTGGAATTTTCCGTCCGCAATGATCACTCGCAAGGCCGGCCCGGGGTGGGCCGTCGGTTGTGCCGGGGTCATCAAGCCGGCGAGCCAGACGCCGCTGTCCGCGCTGGCATTGGCGGTGCTCGCTGAGCGCGCCGGTTTGCCGCCGGGCGTATGCAACGTTGTCACCGGCTCGGCTCGCGCCATTGGCGGCGAGCTCACTTCCAGCCCTCTGGTACGCAAGGTATCGTTCACTGGTTCGACGGAAGTCGGGGCGCAACTGCTGGGGCAGTGCGCGCCGACCATCAAGAAGACCAGCATGGAGCTGGGAGGCAATGCTCCGCTTATCGTCTTTGACGATGCGGACGTGGACGCAGCCGTAAAAGGCGCGCTCGCCGCAAAGTACCGCAACGCCGGGCAGGCTTGCGTCGCTGCCAATCGCATACTGGTGCAGTCAGGCATCTATGATGCCTTCGCCACGAAGCTCGCCGAAGCCACGGCCGCCCTCAAGGTAGGCAACGGCATGCATGAAGGTGTGGTGCAGGGGCCTCTCATCAATGAGGACGCTGTCCGGAAGGTCGAAGAGCATATTTCGGATGCGTTGTCCAAAGGGGCTCGTGTGTTGACCGGCGGCAAACGCCACGCGCTCGAAGGCTTCTTCTTCGAACCGACCGTGCTGGCCGATGTGTCTCGCGACGCCCTGATCTTCAACGAGGAAACCTTTGGACCGGTTGCGCCGCTGTTTCGCTTCGAAACAGAAGAGGAGGCAATCGCGCTAGCCAACGATACTCCGTTTGGTCTGGCCTCCTATGTCTTCGCGCGTGACGTGGGCCGCATCTTCCGTGTTGTCGATCAACTTGAGTTTGGCATGGTGGGTGTCAATGAGGGCTTGATCTCGACGGAGGTTGCGCCGTTCGGCGGGGTCAAGACCTCCGGTCTTGGTCGCGAAGGTTCGAAGTATGGCGTCGACGACTACCTTGAAATCAAGTATGTAGCGCTCGGCGGACTTTGAGGCTTCGGATGGCGTCGGCAGACGTTGTCATTCTGGCGGGGACGCCGGGTTAGCGTTTTCTAAATTCGGCAGGCAATTAAGATACGATGTGTCTTATAATTCCGTGCTGCGCGTTTCGCGCTCGCGGTAACGCGTTCGCCCAGGTGTCCAAGGCGGCGCGTACATCAACGCGATATTGCCAGCCGACTCTCCTTTACGCCAATGAAGACAAACGCCCAGCTTCCCGTTACAGCACCTTCCAGCGCACGAGGCGTCGGCCGACCACGCAGCGAGGAAACTCGCACGCAGATTCTTGCTGCGACGGTTCGCCTGCTTGAGACCCGCACGATTCAGTCGATCTCCATCGAAGCGATCGCCAAGGAGGCAGGGGTAGGGAAGGCGACGATCTACCGCTGGTGGGATTCGAAAGCCCTCGTCGTGATCGATGCGTTCATCGAACACCACCTCGTCAAGACGCCGATGCTGCACGATTTGCCGCCCGGCGAAGCTATTGCGGCGCATCTGATTTCGCTGATTCACGAATATGCTGGATGGTCCGGCAGGATCGTCGCACAAATCATCGCTGAGGGGCAGGCCGACCCCGCCGTGTTGCGCGAATTTCGCGAGCGGTTTCACTATGGACGTCGGGCGCTTGTCCGTGAAATGCTTGAGGAGTGGCGAGGTGCAGCGAAAATACGCGTGCCGCCGAACATCGAGACGCTAAGCGAACTCCTGTACGCGCCGGTCTACATGCGTCTGCTGGTTGGAAATGGCCCACTCGACGACCATTTCGCGCGGGAACACATCAGTTACGTCTACACCCTGCTGGGCGTCGAGGTGCCGGATATGGCGCAACTGGGCGAGCGGATGAAGCGGAAAGTGTCCACGAAAAAGACGACGGGTGCTGCACGCTGAGGCATTAGCCGACTTGCTGCACGTACGTCCTGGAGTTCAGCTTTCCTGGCACGCCGGTTTCGGCCCCACGTTGGCAGCACTGCGCAACGCGATCTTCGGGATAGGGCGGCGATCCCGGAAAAGCGCCTCAGAGTTCGCTATACGTTTGAGAAAAGTCTGCTGGACTTTCCGTTGCATTGAGTGCGCCGTGCCTGGCTACGAATCAGGGCTGTTCCGGCTCCACTTCATTCTCGATGGGGTACCGGCCATCTCAGAGTCCAGAAAGAGACGACCATCCAGACGGCCATTCAGCCGGGTGACGAAGCCCGCCGCTTCATCCATATGTTCGCGCATCAGTTCGCGGACTCTTTGCGCGTCCCGCGTTCTGATCGCCGCCAGTATTTCGGAGTGGCAATGGACATTGGCAGCGCCGAACTTCTCATGCTCTTCGATAGGTGTGTCGGTACTGAAAACGACCAGTCGTCGAAGCAGCTCGTTGATCATCTGGCAGATGAAGCGGAGAAATGGGTCGGGGTTGGCCATGGCGAGAATGTCGTGGAAGTCCAGATCCGCCTGCCGCTGCCGCACGAGACTGGCTGTTTCCTTCGCTGCCGGCGCACAGGCCTCGATGTTTGCTTCGAGGGCATCCAGCTGCTCGTCCGTGATGAACGGCACGGCGCCCGCGGCGAGCTCCGGCTCGAGCAAGCGGCGCGCGTTGTAAATGTCCTTCATGCTGATGTCCTTGAAGAACAAATAGTTCTGCACCAGCTGCAGCGTCCTATCCAGCGGCACTTCACGAATGGTCGCTCCGCCTCCCGGCCCCGGGCTGATAGTGATCAGCCCTTGCACTTCTAATGACTTGAGCGCTTCCCGCGTGGTGCTCTTGCTCACTGAAAACAGCTCCTGCAGGTCGCGCTCGTTAGGCAGCTTGTCGCCGGGCTTGAGATTGCGCTGTGTGATCAGGCGCTTGATGTCCTCGGTGACCATGTCGGCCCGCTTCACTTGCTGCTTCAATTGAACTGTCGGGTATACCCGCATCGCACGCGCTTCCAATTTGCCTACTCCGTTGATCTTTATGGGGAAAAGGTGGGTTATCCGGATAATCCCGCAGTCCCTTGACTCCCGGAATTTGAGTATATACGATCCAGTTCATCCTATTTATCATGATAGTTATGATGATCATGACCATAGCTAGTGACTGGAGAAACGCGTGAATTCATTCCTTCCGGGCGCCGCGCCGACCCCGCTCTGGGCAGCGATCCATACGCCCTTTCAGTCATCGCTCGAGCTGGATGAAGCCGGCTTGCGTCACAACGTTCGGCGCTACGTCGAGATCGGATTGCGTGGCGTTTTCTGCAACGGCCTGATGGGGGAGGTCTGGGCGCTAAGCCTTGAGGAGCGCAAGCGGATCGTTGAGATTCTGTGCGATGAAGGACGCGATCGATTGGGCGTGTCGGTCGTCATCACGGCGGCGTCGGTGAACGAGACAGTGGATCTCGGCCGGCATGCAAAGGCGGCCGGAGCGGATCACGCGGTATTGATGGTTCCCACCTCGGGCTCGCGTTCCGACGAACAGCAGCTCGCGTACTTCAGGCTGATCTGCGAGCGCCTGGATATGCCGATCGTGCTTTTCAACGCGGCGACGGCGGCGGGCACGGCCCTTTCGCCCGCGTCATTCGCCAAGGTATGCGAAATACCGCAGGTCACGATCCTGAAGTCGACCGCCTACCGCGAGAATTTGCAGCTCCGGGCGGCAGCGCGGAACGGCGTCGTGGTCTCCGACCCGCTCGAAGAGCACTACCTCCGGAATCGTCTGGACCATGGGCAACGCATCCTCTACGCCGACCCCGAGCCCTATCTCTATCAGGTGCCCGGTTACCGCCCGATCGCCGACTACGTCGCGAAACTGGACGCAGGACTCGACGCCGGCCAGGTCATGGACGAGCACGAAGCGCTGTCGCCGTTGCGAAGCGTCTTCAACAAATGGGTCATGGACCCGCTCATCGACGGCCACATGCCGAACGCCGCGCTCAAGCACTGGTGTGAATTGATCGGCCTCGCGGGCGGGCCTGTCCGCCCGCCTGTTCAGCCCCTCTCCGGCGCGCAGGTGCGCGAACTGGAACGCGATCTCGTTCGCTGCCATGCCCCCGGATTGAACACCGCAGTTCTTTCGAGCTGAATCGTGACCCCCTTACGTTTGCATCGTCTATTCAGGGAGACCGCCATGACCGCATTTGACCGACGTACATTTCTCAAGCTGCTTGCCGCATCGGGCGCTGCCGCATCGTCCACGCTAATGAGCGACCTCGCGAGGGCGGCGGCCGGCCCCCTTACGGTCGGGATTCTGTATTCCGGCTCCAGGCAGGACTACGGATACAACCAGTCGCATGCATTGGCTGCCGCAGAGCTGAAAAAAGTCCCCGGGACCAAGGTCGTGGAGGAGGAGCGCGTACCGGAGACGATCGCCGCACAGCGCACCATGGAAGGGATGATCGTCCAGGACGGCGCCAGGCTGATCATTGCGACGTCGTTCGGCTACTTCAAGCCGCATGTGCTCGAGATGGCCAGGAAATACCCGGACGTCACGTTTGCGCACACGGGCGGTGTCTGGGCGCCCGGCATGCCGGACAACGTGGGCACGTTCTACGGATACATCTTCGCCGCCCAGTATCTCGCGGGCGTTACGGCGGGCCACATGACGAAGTCGAAGAAGCTGGGCGTCGTGGCGGCCAAGCCGACGCCGAACCTGATTCGCAGCATCGACGCATTCGCCCTGGGCGCCCGGTCGGTCGATCCGGGCATCAAGGTTCGCGTGATCTTCACCGGCGATTGGGTGCTTCCCGTGCGGGAAGCCGAATCCGCGAATTCGCTTGCCGACCAGGGCGTCGATGTCATCGCATGCAATGTCGACAGTCCCAAGGTCGTGGTCGAGACCGCGGAGAAGCGCGGCGTGATGTCCATCGGGTATCACTCGAGCCAGGCCGACGTCGCGCCCAAGGGCTTCCTGACCGGCGCGGAGTGGAACTGGATCATGCCGTACATGGAATACGTGAAAGGCGTTCAGGCGGGACAAAAGCCGGTTCACTATCTCCGCGGCGGCCTTGCCGAGAAGTTCGTCCGCAATACCGCGTTCGGCAGCGCGGTGCCGCAGAAGGTTCGTGACGCCGTCGCCAAGGTCCATGCCGAGCTGGTATCCGGCAGCCGCGTGATCTACTCCGGTCCTTTGTCGGACAACAAAGGCAATGTCGTGATTCCGGCCGGCACGGTCTATCGCGACAGCGATCGCGCGCTCGACACGATTCACTATCTCGTCGACGGCGTGATCGGCGAAGTCTAGGAGCCGCGATGAATCAGACCGTTATGGTGAAATCCGCCGCGACGATCGCGCGGCCCGGGCGCATGCATTCCGGCATCGCCTTTCCCGCCATTGCCGTTCTCGTGGCATCCGCGTTGTTCTCGCTTTTCGTCGCGTCGAGCGGAAACAATCCTGTCGACGTCTTCTCGCTGATTTTTGTCGGCGGCTTCGGCAGTGCGTTCGCCTGGCAGGACACGCTCGTTCGCGCATCGCCTCTGATCCTGGTCGGCCTCGCGGTTGCGTTGCCGGCGCAGGCCGGGATGGTGATGATTGGCGGGGAAGGGGCGCTGGTGCTCGGCGGGCTGGCCGGCGCCGTCGTGACGCTGCCGTTCGCCGGCGCATCGCCGTGGCTGATGCAAGCGGCCATGCTCGGCGCGGGTGTCGCGACCGGTGCGTTGTGGTTCGGCATTGCCGGCTTCCTCCGGCAGTACCGGGGGCTCAACGAGACCATCTCGAGCCTGCTGCTCTCGTACATCGGCATCGCGATCTTCCATCACCTGACGGAAGGCGCGCTCCGCGATCCGGCGAGCCTCGACAAGCCGTCGACGCACCCGATCGACCCGAGCTACATGCTGCCGGCCATCCCGGGCCTCAACGTGCATGCCGGACTGCTCGTGAGCGTCGCGCTTGCCGTTCTCGCGTATTTCGTCCTGAAGTATACGTTCGTCGGCTTTGCGCTTCGCGTGGTGGGCGGAAGCCCGAAGGTCGCCAGGATGATCGGGCTATCGGTGAATTGCTGGGTTGTCGGCATTGCCGCGATCGCCGGTGGCATGGCGGGTCTCGCGGGTGCGATCGAGGTGGCTGCCGTGCAAGGCACCGCGAATTCATCGTTGATCGTGGGGTACGGCAACAGCGGCATTCTGGTCGCCTTTCTCGCCCGGCAAAACCCGCTCGCCATCGTGCCGGTCGCCTGCCTCATCGGTGGCCTCCAGGCGAGCGGAAGCCTGCTGCAGCGCCGGCTCGACCTTCCCGACGCCACGATTCTGGTGTTTCAGGGCTTGATCTTCGTTTGCGTCCTGGTGGCCGACGCACTTTCTCAAACCTATGCTCAGGCGGACCGGAGGGGATGATGAGCGTGACTTCAATCGGTTGGGCGGCGTTGCCGCTGGCCATCCTGGGCGGGGCGATCCGCGTGTCGACGCCCTTCATTTTCGTCAGCCTCGGCGAATGCATCACCGAGAAATCCGGCCGTATCAATCTCGGCCTGGAGGGCAACCTCGTTCTGGGGGCGATGGCCGGCTATGCCGTCTCCTATCTGAGCGGATCGCCATGGCTCGGCGTCTTCGCGGCGGGACTCGCCGGCATGTTCCTGGGCGCCTTGCACGGCCTGCTGTGCAGCGTGAAGCGGGTGAACGACACCGCGATCGGCATCAGTCTCATGGTACTGGGCACCGGCCTCGCGTTCTACCTCGGCAAGCCGTATATCGAGCCGAAAGCGCCTTCGCTGCCGTCGATCGATCTCGGCCTCTGGTCGCACGTTCCGCAGCTGCGCGCGGCCCTCGACGTCAATGCACTGTTTCTCGTTGGGATCGCGCTGGCGTTCGGCATCTACGTGTTTCTGAACCGCACGGGATGGGGGCTGATGCTGCGAACCGTCGGAGACAGCGAGGACGCCGCGAGAGCCTTGGGATTTCCGGTGCTTCGCACGCGGATCCTCGCCACGATGACGGGCGGCTTTCTTGCCGGCATCGGCGGCAGCTTTCTTTCGCTGTCCTATCCCGGGAGCTGGAGCGAAGGCCTGTCGAGCGGGCAGGGCATCATGGCCGTCGCTCTCGTCATCTTCGCTCGCTGGCGCTCGCTGCGCGCCCTGTGCGCCTCGCTCCTGTTCGGGGGCGCCGGCGCAATCGGCCCCGCACTGCAGGGCATGGGCATCACCGGCTACTACTATCTGTTCAACGCGGCGCCTTACGTGTTGACGCTGGCGATCATGATCGCATCCAGTTCGCGCGCAGCGCCCTTCGCGGATGCGCCCGGCGAGCTCAACCTCCATCGTTAAATACGGCACTTCGCGATCGGCGAACCAACCAGGAGTTTGGCATGAGCGCACTCAGGCTCGACATCACGGACATGACCAGGCGCTTCGGAGCGGTGACCGCGCTGGATCGTGTTTCCCTATCGGTCAAGGCCGGCACCGTTCACGCGTTGCTGGGGGAAAACGGCGCAGGGAAAAGCACGCTCGTCAAATGCCTGGTCGGGTTTTATCAACCTGACGAAGGCGCGATTGCCGTCGACGGCGAGGCGAAACAGATCGCATCGCCGAAGGACGCGGATGCGCTGGGTATAGGCATGGTCTATCAGCACTTCACGCTGGTGCCGTCGATGACCATTGCGGAGAACCTGGTCGCGAGCGCGGCAAAGCTGCCTGGACTCATCAACTGGCGCCGTGAAATGGAACGGCTGAGATCGATTACGCACGGCTTGCCGTTTTCGATTGATCTTGATGTCCGCACTTCGCAACTGTCGGCGGGGGAAAAGCAGAAGGCGGAGTTGATCAAGCAGCTATATCTCGGCCGGCGCCTGCTCATTCTCGACGAGCCGACATCCGTCCTTACTCCTGACGAAGCGGAGCAGATCCTCGGCTATGTTCGCGAACTGGCGTCTACGGGCGTGCTCAGCGCAATCCTGATCACGCACAAATTCGACGAGGTGCGCAGATATACCGACAACGTCACGATCTTGCGAAAGGGGGCTGCGGTGCACCGTGGCGCCGTGCGCGATCTGTCGAACGGCGAGATGGCGGAAGCCATGATCGGAAGCCCTCGGGCACAGGAGAAAGAACGCAAGGCCAGACCGGTTTGCGCTCAGGAGCGGATCCTCGCCATTGAAAACCTGACGGTCAAGGGCGACATTGGCCTCGACGTGGTGAAGGGTATCGATCTTCACGTGAAAAAAGGCGAGATCGTCGGCGTAGCTGGGGTATCGGGCAATGGACAGACCGAAATGGTGGAAGCCCTGATGGGCCAGCGCAGCAGTCACGGGGCAATTCGCGTCGGCACGAAGCGATTCCATGGATCGCGCAAGGAGATTGCGGCGCTTGGTGTTTATGGGCTCCCGCAAGAGCCGTTGAAGAACGCCTGCGTGGCAAGCATGTCTCTGGCCGAGAACCTCGCTTTGCGGAATTTTGATCGGCCACCGATCCGCAAGGGATTCTTTCTGAATCGCAGGGCGATCCATGCCCAGGCCGCCCGCCTCGTGAAGCAATTCAAGGTCAAGGCGGGCGGGCTGGACGTCCGGATGAACACGCTATCGGGCGGGAACGTGCAACGCGCGGTGCTCGGGCGCGAGCTGACGCAGGACGTCCGGGTCCTCATCGCTTCGAATCCCACGTTCGGCCTGGATTTCCTGGCCTGCGAGGAAACGCACAATCGGATACTCGAAGCCCGCAATAGGGGAGCGGGGGTCTTGCTGATCTCGGAAGACCTCGACGAGCTGCTCCAACTCGTCGACCGCATTGTCGTGATGAGCGGCGGACGCATTGTCTACGAGGTGCCGGCGGAGCACGCGGAAAAACATATCATCGGCAACTACATGGCCGGCGATTCCATTCGTTAGCGACAAGCAGCGAGCAATCGTGATGACGAACATGGCGAACGTCGCAGGTCTGATGGCGATAACACACGGCTACAAGCCATCGATTCGTCAAGACGTGCTGGTCTTCGCGACTTGCTTCGCTGGGACATTCGTTCTGGTGGGCGCGGATTTCATAGCGGGATTCCTTCCTTACTACTACCTGACCATGTGGATCTTACTTTCGATCTATCTCGTCTACTTCATCGTGAGACTGATAAGTAGCGGGGCGATGTTCCGTGCGATGGCCATGGTCGTAGCCCTGGTCACTTCGCTCGCCATCGCGGGAATCTACGACTTCTACAAGATTCCGGGAGAAGAGACGAACGTTGTGTTCAATTTTTATACGCTGGCTCTGTGTTCGTGGGCGTACTTCATGGTGGCGATGTATTACGGCTACTGTGCGCTGGAGCGTGCACAAGACGGAAGGCAAGCGTTAGCGCGACCCGCCCCGTACGGTCGATAAGTGAAGAAGGTGACTCAGTTGAGAATCGGAATTCCGAAGGAGCAGAGGAGCGGTGAGCAACGCGTCGCTGCCACGCCCGAAACGGTCAAAAAGCTCGTCACGCAAGGATGTTGCGTTTCTGTCCAGCGCGGCGCGGGCTTGCCGGCAAGCTATATCGACGATGCGTTCGCTCAGGCGGGCGCGGAAATCGTCGATGCCGCCACGGCCTTATCCGCCGAGATCGTCCTCAAGGTGCAATCGCCCAGCGCAAGCGAGCTTGCGATGCTCAAGCCGGGCGCCGTGCTCATCGGCATGTGTTGTTGTTCGTTAATTATGCTAATGGTGTCCATACCTTGCGCTAATGAAAGACGAGCTGCAACCGCTTGTGCGGCGGGGCTGAGCGGGAATTTCTCGTTGACTTGTTGACGTTGCGCTTAAGCAACGTGCGACGGAATGTTCACTATTTTTGCTAGCGCGTTCGGCTTGTCCCTTAATTCTGCTAACGCGTATCGAGCTTGACGCGCGAGATCAGGCGAGAACAAACGACCCTGAACGTTGGAGTGTGTCGTAGATGACCCGCCGCAGCGTGAGGCCGACCAAGAATATGGCTTACGCTAAGCATTTTCTGCGGGTGACAGGCGGTCGTCCTCATCCATCCGGTGACCGTAGTCCGTAGGGAAATCGCGTCGCAAATGACGGGAATCAGCTGCGGACCCCAGCCGAGTTGCGTTAGCAGAATTTATGGACACTACTAGCGCTTCAATGAACGCCATTAGCATAATTAACGAACTCCAACAACTACGGCGCCCGGCATCGCAAGGGCTTCCGATCAGCAGCAGCATCGCCGAGTCCGCGGTGAACCAGGTTGTCAGCTACCGTATGGCCAAGAAGCGACAGATGCGCTGGACGGACGAAGGGGCGCACTGCATGGCGCAGGTCAGGGTTGCGGTTTTGAACGGGGAATTCTCGCCTCGTCGCATCTCGGCGTTCAAGATTGCCGACACGGATTACGGCAAATGCATCGGGCCAGCGTCGGCAGGCAGCCGCCGACGGACAGAACAGACCGTGCAACCGTGCCGTAAGCCAGGGATCCCTGACGAAATCTGCCTCCCCAACTTTTGCACGCTCTCTGGCTATCCGTGCTCGACAAGGAGAATGCCGCCGCTCGCAAAGGCATTTTCATGATCGACGGTCAGCGTGATTTTCGGCCACCATTGCGAACCGGACTTCGCGAACAGCTTGCTCTTTTCGGCACCCGCGATTTTGATTTCCACCAACGTAGCGCCCGTGTTCCGCCAGAGCCATTCGAGACCCGGCTTGTGCGGCTGGAGGCTTCCGTTCGGGGATATGCCGCCTTGCGGAAAAACCATCACGTTCGCGCCTTGCCCCTCTGCGGAGCGCTCGGGTCGTCAATCATGGTGAGGTTCCTTGGGTAAGGAGTCGGTCGGCCAGCTCGGCGAGGCCGCGTAGCGGCACACCGATCCATGCAGGTCGGTTGGCGGCTTCGTAGCAGACCTCGTAGGCGGCTTTTTCGAGCGTGAACAAATCGAGCAGCGCAGCGGCATCGGCGGGCGTGCGCCAGTCATGGCGGAGGTTCGCGGCAGCTTTGGCATAGGCCGCGCAAAATGCGTCCTGCGACACCGGCAGGACGCGTTCGATCAGTGTTTGCTTGCGAGCGCGGGCGGCGTCGGTCAAGTCGCCCAGACCGGTGCCGCCTGCGATTGCTGCGGCATAGTAGAAAGACCGCAGCATGCCGGCGACGTCGCGCAGCGGGCTGGTTTTCGCGCGGCGCTCGGCCAGTGCGCGGCCCGGTTCGCCTTCGAAGTCGATGAAATAAGCATCGCCCTGCGCGACCAGGACCTGGCCGAGATGCAGGTCGCCGTGAATCCGCATGCAGAGCGAGCCCTCGCCGCCTTCGGCGAGCTTGACCACGGCTTGCAGCAATGTCGCGCGCAGTCCGATCAGTTTGCCGGCCATCTCGAGCTCAGGCTGGCTCAGCACGCTGCCGCTATCCGCCTTCGCCGCCGCCAGCAGGGCCGACAGTACATCGAGCGCGCGCGCAATCTGCTGCTGCGCCGAGTCGGCCCATTCGCGCGCGTCGCCGGGGCCGGCGCAATACGGCGCGAAGGCCTGATCGTCGGTGTCGCGCGCGAGTACCGTGTGCAACTCACCCAGTCGCCGCCCGAGGATTTTGGCCATCCGCGCAAATTCGTCCAGTGCGCGGGCGACCGCATGGTTCAGGGCGTCGGTTGCCGCTGCGCTGACGATCGCGGTGTCGGTGGCGTCACCCGGTGCCAGCGGTTCGGCGCCGACCAGCGATGTATCGGCGACATCGGCGATGACACGGGCCAGCGCATCGAGCGTCCATCGCCAGGCATCGCCCTGATTGTCGATAAAGTCCTGGATCACCGCCAGCACGGTCGGCGTGCCATCCGGCGTGATGCGCGAAACCTCGCCGAGCAGCGGCGCAATATGGGCAAAGCCGGCATCGGTCAAGTAGCGGGCCATTTCCGCTTCCGGATGGATGCCCTGCAGGACCCGCCGGATCAACTTGAGTATCGCGCGCTCGCCGATCACCACCGAGCTGTTCGATTGCTCGACCGACAGGTAACGGATCTCCACGTCGTCCGCCAAGGTGACTCCGGCCATCCGCGAAGTCGGGATAAAGCGCAGCTCACCTTCGGCCTCGTTACTGCAGCTTAGTGTGGCGCCGGTCTGTGTCAGTTCGAACATGCGCAGCACGAAGCCGCGCAGCGCAAATGCGTCGGTCAGGAAGCCGACCTTGCGGCCGCGCCGCACGCGGGCCAACGCGAGTTGCTCCGGCAGCGCCGAGGCCGCTTCACCCTCGGCGACAAACCCGAATGGCAACACGTAGCGGGCGGTGTCGCGGCTCATGCGCGTCTCGATTTCGGCCAGCAGCATCGACTGCGTCGTGTTGCCTAGCTCGACTGCGACTGCGATCCGGGTCTGCTGCAGCTTTTCATTTTTTGCCGCGTACCAGCGACGCATCTGCAGGTAGGCCGGCAGGATGTCCTGTTCCAGCGTATGGCGTACCGGGGCGCGCAACACATCGGCGATGCCCTGGCGCAGCACCAGCGTTGTCAGTTCGGGCATGCTGGCGAGGCCGGCCGTGCGGAGCGCCAGGAGCTGCGGGTCGGTGCTCAGCACGAACCAATAAACAGCGTACGGTTGCAGCGTCAGCAGATAGGACAGTTGGCCGATCGGCGGGAACGCGGCGCCGCCTATCATTTCGACGGGTACGCGGCCGGCGAACGACGACATGTCGAGCTCGACCGCCTGTGAGGCGCGCGACATATTCGCCACGCACAGCAGCGTTTCTTCTTCGCCTGCGCTGCTGCCGCTGTCGGCGCCCGGCGCTTTGTAGTCGCGCAGATAGGCGAGCACCTTGCGGTTGTTCGGGTAAAGGATTTTCAGTGTGCCGCGACCGAAGGCGCGATGCTGGCTGCGCACTACCAGCATGCGCCGCACCCAGTTCAGCAGCGAGTGACGGTCGGCACTCTGGGCTTCGACGTTGACGGCCTCGAAGCCGTATAGCGGATCCATGATGGGCGGCAGCACCAGACTTGCCGGGTTCGCGCGCGAGAAGCCGCCGTTGCGGTCCGGCGACCATTGCATCGGGGTGCGCACACCGTCGCGATCGCCTAGATGAATATTGTCGCCCATGCCGATTTCGTCGCCGTAGTACAGCACCGGGGTGCCGGGCAGCGACAACAGCAGCGAATTCAACAATTCGACCCGGCGCCGGTCGCGTTCGACCAGCGGCGCTAGCCGGCGCCGGATGCCGAGGTTGATCCGCGCGCGCAGGTCCGGCGCGTAGAAATTCCACAAATAATCGCGTTCTCTGTCGGTCACCATTTCGAGCGTCAGCTCGTCATGGTTGCGCAGGAAAATCGCCCACTGGCAGTTCGGCGGAATATCCGGCGTCTGGCGAAGGATATCGGTAATGGGAAAACGGTCTTCCTGCGCCAGCGCCGCGTACATTCGCGGCATCAATGGAAAGTGAAACGCCATCTGGCATTCGTCGCCGGGCGCGTCTTTCTGCTCGGGGTCACCGCCGAAATACGGGCGCACGTCTTCGGGCCACATATTGGCTTCGGCGAGCAACAGCCGAGCCGGATAGCGCTGGTCGAGGTCGGCACGGATCTGCTTGAGGATCGCATGGGTCTCGGGCAGGTTCTCGTTCGACGTGCCTTCGCGTTCGACCAGATAGGGCACCGCATCGAGCCGTAGCCCGTCGACGCCGATGTCGAGCCAGAAACGCATCACCCCGAGCATCGCTTTCAGCACCTGCGGATTATCAAAATTCAGGTCCGGCTGGTGCGCATAGAAGCGATGCCAGTAGAACGCATTGGCCACCGCATCCCAGGTCCAGTTCGATTTTTCGGTGTCGCAGAAAATGATGCGCGTATCGCCGTACGCGTGGTCGTGATCGGACCAGACATAGTAGTCACGCGCAGCCGAGCCAGGCTTGGCCAGGCGGGCACGCTGGAACCACGCGTGCTGGTCGGAGGTGTGGTTGATTATCAGCTCGGTGATGATGCGCAGCCCGCGCTGGTGTGCTTCGGCGATAAAGCGACGCACGTCGGACATATTGCCGTAGTCCGGATGCACAGCGCGGTACTCGGAAATATCGTAGCCGTCGTCGCGGCGCGGGCTCGGGTAGAACGGCAGCAACCAGATGGTGTTGACGCCAAGCGTCGCAATATAGTCGAGCTTGGCGATCAGGCCGGGAAAGTCGCCGATGCCGTCGCCGTTCGCATCGAAAAACGATTTGACGTGCAACTGGTAAATGACCGCATCCTTGTACCAGAGCGGATCAAGGTCGGCGACGGTGACCTGTGCGGTCGCGCGTCCGCTCGCGCCGGCCGCTTCAGCGGCCGGCGCGTTCTTGTTGGTAGTGCCACGACGGGACATGCTTTGGGCTCTGGTGCAAATAGCGAAGGCGAGCGGGGCGCGGCCCGCTTGCTTATCATCTCAGCGAGCTGAAAGGACCGCCGTCCATACAGCGGGCGCAGGTATCTTTGAGGTGCAGCTTTGTGAGGTTGAACTGGCCTTTGCGAATGCGACGCACCAGCTCGATGCCGGAGACCGTAACGGCGGCGTTTTTGAAGCGCTTGAAACCGAGCATCGCATTGACCCTGCACTTGATGTTGCGATGATCCTGCTCGATCAGGCTATTCAAGTACTTCGACGATCGCAACGTCGTGCTCTCGGGCAGCAGGTCATCGGCTTTCATCTCGCGCACCGTGCGGTGTAACGCTGCATACCCGTCCAGGGTAATCACGACCGTCGAACAACTTGTCGATGCTTCTCAACTTACTCATCGGCTTGCCATGCGCTCGCCAAAACCCCGAGCGTAACCGATCCGCCCTCCTATTTGCACCAGAGCCAGCTGGATCAATGCGTTGGAATGATCGGTCAGTCCGACGCCGGGGCGCCCGCATCACCGGTTTCAGCCGCGTCGTGAACCGCCATCTCCTTCTCGACGAGCGCACGGGCCTTGTGCCAATACTCGTCTGCGCACCCTTCAAGGCAACCGTCCTGTTGCCAAAGTTCGTACGCGCGCGCACGGATTTTTTCTTCCATTGTCATATCGCTCATTGCAATAGTCTCCGTTAGTCGCAGGGACGGGAGGGGAGTACACATAGCGAGCGCCGCACCCGTGCCGCAGCTAGCTTCGAAGCAGTCACCGGTACCGTCCATCAGAGCAGCATAAGCCTGTTGCGTGCTGTTGAAAAGCGGAAGCAGCTCCGTCTGCTGTGTCCGCACTACTCGTAGGAGTATCCTCCGCACTGAGGCCAATCTCCTTACCAGTTCATGCGATGCCTGTTACCGGTCTCGCGATGACGGCGATCGTCGTCGGCATGCAGGTACTGGCTGGTGGTGGTGAGCGACGCATGGCCAAGGTTGTCGCGCACCAGACGCAGATCGACCTGCTGGTCGACCATGTGCGAGCCTGCGCTGTGGTGCAGCCAGTGCGCCGAAGCGCGCTCCAGTTGGGGTGCCGTCATATTTCGACGAGAAGTAGGAGAACCCCGGATTGCGCGGCCGCAGGCGGAGTGTGTAAGATGAAACGACGTCAGCGCTCCTAGCGCGATGTGTGTGTTCTTGCCGCAGGAATGTCTGCGGCTTTTTTTATGCATTCGGAAAGGTTGTCCTGCGTCTGCCGCTACCTATCGCTAGACATGTGCGCCTTTAGCCTCGGCGATTTCGAGAGCATTCTCGTGGATCCATCCGACAGCCCATCTGTTCGAGAACGCGATTGCTTCAGCATCAGTCCCAAAATCCGGAAGGTTGATGGCCGCGAAGATTTCTGTCTCTTCATGGGTAGCGGGTTGGACCTGAAAAATCCGCGCTTGCGCAAAGAAGCGACCGACTGAGAAGGCAGGAATGCTATCGACGCGGAAGTTGCGGTAAGTGACTCCCATGGTGGACCTCCATTGAGTGAGTCGCCGCACCGTTAGTGTGGAAGCGCCTTAAGTGTACGTCGTTCCAAAACTGCGTAGGCTAGTGGTTTGCGAGTCTCATAGCCCTATGAGCCCGGCCAACGTTTTTGCGCGTGCTTATGTTTTTAAAGAATTTGCGTCAGCCTGCAAAGTCGTTTTGACGGGTAGTGCGAGGCGCGCACCCTCGATCGGCGGGAGTCGGCCAGAAGCTGCGACGCGCTTTTTACAGAGCTTTCAAATCGGGCAAAAGTCGGTCGAATTCCCGTTTTACCACGGCGTAGCACTCGCACACGCGCTTTTCGAGCTTTGGCCTGTCTAGCACCTCGATATGGCCATGGGAGTAGCGAATCAGCCCCGCATCCTGCAGTTTCAAGGCCGCTTCGCTCACGCCGGCTCGCCGGACACCGAGCATGTTGGCAATCAACTCCTGCGTCATCTTTAGCTCATTCGAACCCAGGCAATCGAGACTGAGTAGCAGCCAGCGGCACAGTTGCTGATCGATCGAATGGTGCCGGTTGCAGACCGCGGTCTGCGCCATCTGCGTGATCAGCGCCTGGGTATAGCGCAGCAACAGTCGTTGTACCGGCCCGGCCCGCAGGAACTCCTCTTTCAGAACCCGGGCATCCAGTCGATACGCCTGCCCCGCACTTTGCACGACCGCCCGGTTTGGCGTGGTCTCACCGCCCATGAAGAGCGCGATGCCGATGAGCCCTTCCTTGCCCACAATTGCAATCTCAGCCGATGCGCCGTCCTCCATCACATACAGCAACGATACGATGGAGGTCGTTGGAAAATAAATGTGGTCCAGGCGATCGCCTGACTCGTACACAGCCTGCCCCAGTGGCATATCGACCAGCACCAGATGCGGGGAAAGGCGTGCCCACTCGGCTTCGGGCAGAACCGCAAGCAGGTGATTTCCGTTGGGATGATGCTCGTCCGGCATGTGTCACTCCTAGACGCCCTGTCCGGCGCCGCCGTGTATTCGTAGAGTCATGCTGAAC
Organism: Paraburkholderia sp. IMGN_8; assembly: GCF_038050405.1. Classification (NCBI taxonomy): domain Bacteria; kingdom Pseudomonadati; phylum Pseudomonadota; class Betaproteobacteria; order Burkholderiales; family Burkholderiaceae; genus Paraburkholderia; species Paraburkholderia sp. IMGN_8. The sequence goes on from NZ_CP150901.1 coordinate 1,110,243, forward strand.
AATATCAGGTATTGGGGACAGGTGGGGTGACTCAGAAAGCATTGATTTGACCCGTAAACTGTTGATCCTGGTCGGTGGGCCTTTTGTCTTTTTACAGCGAACCTGGTATTAGCAAACAGGAAGTGTGCTGAGAAATGTGCCAGAGCCCTCAGAGCCGTGAGGCGGATGGCGGGTATCCGACGCACAACATCCGTCGGTTCGGGCGCTACAAGCTGCACCTCGATCGCACGTCTCACCCTGGGGACGAAGGCTCGTCACTGATTGGTCGTCGCTTTAGTGACGCGCATCGCCGGGAGGCAGAGCCGGTCTTAGCCCGCAAGTGCGCCGGAAGGGTTCGTTTTCGTACTGCCTTGCTGTACAAAAAAGGTCGCTCATCGAAGGGTTGATGGCGGCCTGAACGCACGTCTCGAGAGCCGCAGTCGGCCCTGAAAACAATCATGCTGCCAGCGCAACAAATCTGTTTGTACGGTAGTGGGCACGTTCATCGGCCAGATTTAAGCGCCACCTCAATCCCTCCACCGCATAGGCGACGGCGGCATATTGCCCGTGGCGCGAGATGGCGCACAAGTCTCTCGCGGCGTCACTCCTTCGCGGCGGCACCAGAGATCCGCTTAACGTGCGGTGCGATGAGTCTATCGAAGCAGTTCAGAGTTACGATGATAAGAAGCAGGGCTAATACGACAAGCTGCCCAACCAGGAAAACCGGCACGGCAAATATGGCCCACAGCACCAATTTGAGCATCTGGCCCCCCTGGATTGTGCGATAGGTCGACGGAAGCTGGCGGCGACCTTAGCGGCTCGTTCCGAGGGCTTGCTGTCAACCCTCGAAAGCATCATATCGCGACCCGTCAGATCTGTTTGTACGGTAGTGGACGCAGGCCGCCGACGGGCTGGGAGACGCGCCAGGTGCAGCGCTGACACGCAGAGACAATGAGGCCCGCAAAGCCGTTGCAAAGCGGGAGGGTTGAGCGCGAAGTGTTGACGGGTCAGGCCGAAGCTCGAGAGAAACGCCAAAGAATGGATGGCGAGGCGTGAGGGCGTGTGCAATCGGGCGCCGTGCTGGAATCACGTAGGCAGCCAGGATCCCGAGGACTGCAGGTCGTTGACCGCTATCGTACCGACGTGCCACGTCGCATGTAAGAACATTGTGTTCCACCCTGCGCGCTCCAGCGATTTTCGGGTCGCTCTCGCGAGGCAGGCATTCGCGGGCAGCTGGTTACTGGCGTAACCCGGCAAGTCTTTGTTGTAACGGAACGCCAGATGCCGCAGCGCATCACGCAGCCGTGATGGATGAAATGATCGAACGTCCTTTCCGGCAAACGGCCGTCGCCTTTCTCAACGGCTATCCGTCCATTGATGACCCTGTCGACGCGCCGCAACTGAAGGATCAGATTCTGGCGGTCGTGGCGCACGAGCTTCGCGGACCCTTGAGTCCGCTGCGCCTCGCCAGCCAGCTTATCCGCAGGGTGTCGGCGGATCGGCCAGAAGTGGTTCGGTCGATTGACGTGATCGACCGCCAGATCTGCCAGATCGCCCGCCTTGCTGACGATCTGATGGACGCCACGCGAGCCGGCCACGGCGCGCTCCGCGTACACAGGACGTGCGTTGACCTCATCGACGTTCTGGCTGATCCGTTCGAGGCGGCTGCACTGGCAGCGGCCAAGCGCGGCCAGATACTCACCCTGCAGGTTCCGGACAGGGCGCTACGCGTTGAGGGCGATCCGGTCCGTCTCGCGCAGGCCATCCACAACCTGCTGCACAACGCCGTGAAATACACGCCGGCGGATGGTCGCATCACAGTGACCGCGCGCGCGGAGGGCAAAGACCTCGTTGTATCTGTCAAGGACAATGGACTGGGCATATCGGGCGCGCTCCTGCCACATGTCTTCGACCTCTTCGCTCAAGCCAGCCGGACGCTTGCGGCGAGCGCCGGTGGGTTAGGCGTGGGCCTTGCCGTCGTGAAGGCGATTGCCGAGGCGCACGGCGGCACGGTGACGGCGACCAGTGCCGGCCCCGGTACCGGCAGCGAATTCACGCTCCGGCTGCCCATCGTCACTAACTCTAGTCAGAATGTCTGCCTGCCCGGTCCGGATACCCGATAGCTCGATCCACTACGCTATTTCTGAATAGGTCCGGCTTTTCATGTGGAAACATGATTCCGGCGCCATCGCTTCGTTTTGGAAAGCTGTCCAGGCGCCGATCAACCCGCGGCGGCACGTCGCAACACCGGGCGCCTTGATGCCTGAAGGAGTGACGTATAGCTGTCGACGTAATTCTGCGCCATCGTTCTGGCACCGAAGCGACGTTCGAACTGGGCGCGGATTTCCGTACGTGACAGCTCATCAAGACGTTGCAGCACACTTACGGCACCCTGCAGGTCTTCGCAGATATAACCGGTGATGCCTTGGTCAATCACTTCGGGTACCGAGTCACGATTGAATGCAATCACTGGGGTACCGCACGCCATCGCCTCGATCATGACAAGGCCGAACGGCTCGGACCAGTCGATCGGGAACAGCAGCGTCTTCGCACCCGAGAGGAACGCGGGCTGCTGCTCGTTGATTTCGCCAAGGAATTCGACGTGCGCCTGCGACATCAGCGGCTCGATCGTGGACTTGAAGTATTCCTGGTCGGTCTTGTCTATCTTGGCGGCGATTTTCAACGGCAGACCGCCTTGTGCAGCGATCCTGATGGCGAGATCGGGGCGTTTCTCCCGACACATACGGCTGAGGAAAGCGAGGTACTGCGGCTCCTTCTGCGTTTGCGGCATGAGCAGCTCTTCCGGCAGACCGTGATGAATGGTGTCCAGCCAGTTTGCCTGCGGCAGCGGCAAACGTGATGAAGCGGAGATCGACACGACCGGCGCCTTCGGAAACGTATCGAACACGGCCTGCAGTTCCGGCAGGTCGAGGCGGCCGTGGAGCGTTGTCACGGACGGCGTGTCGAGCTGGGAGAACAGCGAGAACGGCAGATCGTCGAGGTGGAAGTGCAACACGTCGAATTCGTGGGCGACACGGCGCACCTGTTCAAGCATCAGCATGTGCGGGGCGAGCACATCGCGGGTCGACGGGGCGAGGCGCAATGCACGCGGCCAGGCCGCTTCGAGCGTCGCCTTCGTGTGCGAGTCACCACTTGCGAACAGGGTCACGTCGTGCCCCAGGTCAACGAGCGCCTCGGTGAGGTAGGACACCACGCTGAAAGATCGGCGGCAATATTGATCGTATTCGCCACGAGCAGGAGAATAACCGTGCCTTAGAGCCCGCTTGTTTTGTACCAGGTGATGCGGCTCGCCAGCCTTGAAGCGTTCGAGCCGCTCGCCCGTTCCAGCCTGGATTACCGTCCAATGCCCATCTCAGGCAAGGCCCTACGCTTGCTGCCTTTGTTCGACGCGGCCGTCTAATGTACAGGCTCGCCCACCCGATCGGACATGAGCAGCGGGACGGATCGAGTGAAGGGCGTTGACCGCTACCGTACAGACGTACCCTGCCGCAGGTGAGAACGTAGAGTTACACCCTGCGCGCGCCAACGATTCCCGGGTCGTTCCCGCGAGGCAAGTATTCGCAGACAGCCGGTGACCGGCGCAACGTAGCACGTCCTTGTTGTGACAGAACGCCAGAAGCCACGGCACGTTCCGCCAGTTGGTCGCGACCCAGGCGTCGCGCGGCTGTTGAAGGGGTGTCGAACTTAAGGAGGGCATCATGTACAACGCTTACTTTGCCAAACCAACCTTCTGCATCGCACTGTGCGCGGCCCTGTCTCTGAGTGGGTGCGTGGCCCCTGGCGGAAGCATGCCTTACGGTTCGAATCCAGCGCAGCCAACCTATGAGCAACCGACGTACGCCCAGCCGACTTATGTGCAGCCCACATATCCACAGCCAGTCGATAGCGGAAACAGCTATCGAAATTCACCTCCGGCAAGCTCCGCTTACGGTCTTCAGTACGGGGTTATTTCGACAATTCAGCCTCTCGCGAGCGCCAACGCGCTGAGCCCGGGCAGCGTAATGGGCACAGTGGTGGGTGCAGTTGTCGGCGGTGTGGTCGGCAATCAGTTTGGGGGCGGACGCGGCCGCGACGTCGCGACCGTGGTGGGTGCGCTTGGGGGGGCGGTGGCCGGAAATCAGATCGGACAACAGTACAGCAGTTCGACACCGAGCGCTTACCGAATCGTTGTGCAGGTCAATGACGGCTCGTCACGCTCGTTCGATGTCGCCAACCCCGGCGATCTCCGTCCGGGCGACCGTGTGCGAATTGACGGTAACCGGCTGGACCGTTATTGAGTGGTCGGCATGCCAGTGTCGCAGACTCCAGCACTTCATCGAGCTTGTTGATCGGAGGGGAGGTGGAAACTGACTGCATTGACGCCTTCACTGCGAAGTATGCGACTTTCGCGACCGTCTGCCGTTGCGACGAACGTTGCCGCCGCGCCACTGCTCGCTGACAAACATCAGCGGAGACCGGCACTTGTCGAGGCATCGATACTTGAGCGAACTGAATTGATACGCGCCTGCGAGCCCCAATATGGAGGCACCGAGGATCCACCCATGCTACGCCAATCCGGGAGAAGACGTTCGAGCCCGACGGGCGGATGGCCGCTCCGGGGTCGACTTGCGACAGACGCGACCCGGTCGAAGGCACCATCAGTCGGCGTGGTGCGCCATCCAATCATCGTCGTTTTCACCCGATACCGCCTCAGCTGAGCACATCTGACAGGGTCGATCGCCAGAAAATGGCGAGCGAAAAATCGATGCTGGACCGATAAATAACGTTATCAGTCCGTCTCTGATTTTGAACTAAACTGCCGATCATGAAAACGCGTGACACCTTACCCGTCGACCACACCGGCCCAAACTTCCCGGACGAAGCCGAACTCGCGGCGCTGCGCGGGTGGTACGCCGGCCTGGACGCGCGGGCCGCCATTGCCCGCTACTTGGGGGATCGGCGATCAGCCGGAGCGTCGTCGCGCGGCGTGCTCGGCCGGATTCGCCGCCGGCTCGTCGCGTACGCGCAGGCGCGCCATCGCGGGGATCTGGCGGGCGTCTTCGTCGATCGCGCGACGACAGCATCGGCGGATCGGGTGGCCGGCGCAATCGAGACGCTGCGCAATCTGCCGGTGCCCGTACCGATGATCGTCGATCCGGTCGACCTGTGGCTGCCCGCACGCATTGCCGAGGCTCTACATGCCCACGGCATCCGGACGCTGGCCGACCTGACCGTGCGGATTCCGCGACGGCGGCGCTGGTGGTCGGTGATCGCCGGACTCGGTGCTGCAGGCGCACGCCGCATCGAGGCTTTCTTCGCCGCGCATCCCGCGCTGACCGAACGGGCGCGCGCGTTGATCGTCGCGGCGCCGTCCGGCAGCATTGTGCCGTGGGAGCAGTTGCGTGTGCCGCACGAGGTCGACGGCTCGCGCGGACAGTTCCGCGCCCCGGCGGACGCCTGCCTGCTCAAGGCTTCGAATGACTATGAGGCGGTTCAGTCCTGGCTGTCACTGCACGAGTCGGCGGCCACACAGCGCGCTTACCGGAAAGAAGCCGAACGCCTGATTCTGTGGGCGATCGTCGAGCGCGACTGCGCACTGTCGTCGCTCACCACCGACGATGCGATCGCCTACCGGAGTTTCCTGCGGCGGCCGACGCCGCGTGAACGCTGGATCGGACCGTCGCGACCGCGACACAGCGTCGAATGGCGGCCGTTCATCGGCCCGCTTTCGGCACGCTCGGCGGCGTACGCGCTGAACGTCCTGTCGGCGCTGTTTCGCTGGCTGGTCGAGCAGCGTTACCTGCTCGCGAATCCGTTCGCCGGCGTCAAGGTCAAGAGCCACGCACGGCGTGCCGGACTGGACGTATCCCGAGGTTTCTCCGAAGGCGAATGGCTGCTGATCCGCACGCTCGCCGATGGCCTCGAGTGGTCGTACGGCTGGAGCGTGCCGGCGGCGCAGCGCCTGCGCTTCCTACTGGACTTCGGCTATGCGACCGGCCTGCGCGCGAGCGAGCTGGTCGGCGCGACGCTCGGCGACATCCGCCGCGACGAGCACGGCGATCACTGGCTGCACGTGCTCGGCAAGGGCGGCAAGCTCGGAAAGGTGGCGTTGCCGTCGCTCGCCCGCACCGCGCTCGATCAGTCTCTCGTGCAGCGCGGACTGCCCGTAACACCAGCGCGTTGGGACCCGGCGATGCCTCTCGTCGCGAGTCTCGATGAGGATGGCGCGGGCATCGAAAGCACGCGGCTGTGGCGCGTGCTGAGGCGATTCTTCGTGCTGGTGGCCGATGCGATCCAGGACGAACGGCCGGCAACCGCTGAGAAGCTGCGGCGCGCCAGCCCGCACTGGATGAGACACACGCACGCGTCGCACGCGCTCGCGCGCGGCGCCGAGCTGATCATGGTGCGCGACAACCTGCGCCACGCGTCGATCTCGACGACGTCGACCTATCTGCATAGCGACGAGGTGCAGCGAGCGCGGCAGTTCGATCAGGCATTCGAGGCGCGAAAGGCCTAAAGTATGAGCGCGTCGATCGCAAATTGGCCAAATGAGGCGGCCTGGTGACGAACGAGGTCGCGATTGTGCCGCCACAACGACCAAGGTTTTGCAATGGGATACTCGATTCGAACATTTCTGATCACGCCGGACGACGTCATCCGGAAGATCGGAATGACGCGTTACTGGAACATGCTCGGTACTCCGGACAGTGACTGCCTTCCGGAGTTTGCGGATCAGCGCGTGCGCCTCGCAAACCTGACCATTGAGTTGGTGGACCGCAAGCCCGTGCACGTGATCAATCGGGATTTTGTGATTGTCACTTTTGATGCTCAGGGCCGTCTCAATGTCGGTCAGATCATGCAGCGAGGTAGCTCGCTGTTTGAAGTCTTCATGGCCTCCAACCTGAGCCGTTACGACAAGAAAGGCACTGCGAAGGTTGTCGATGCGACGGCCCGCTTTACCGTACAAGGAAGTCAATGGACGCCAACACCGGCCTTGAGCCAGGCCCTTGACGAGGCAGCACTGGGGTTGCGACGGCGCCCTGGCATTTAGGCGGATAGACGCTTATGGCGATCCGCGCATAAGCCGGGCGCATTTCATAACCAAAAGGCTTATGATAGAAAATTGCGCTTACCTTGTTCATACCCCTCTTGTCTTCGCCATTTTCCGTTGAATGATCAGCATCAACGGAAGGCTGCAACGATAGGGCCGCCTTTTGGGCGGCCTTATCGTCTACCTGGAGAGCGCACAGTACGGTTCGAACGCCCCTCGCAACTCAGGAGACATCCCGTCAGGTCGACGAGTTGCCTTCAACGGTCGTCGGCATCGCGACCCGCAGACGCCGGCCGAGGCGGGTTTACGGTTATGGCGGCACCAGTAAGTACCCAGGCCCGCTGGCTGGGCGCGAACCGCGGCGCCAGGGAGCCGTCATTGATTTCGCGCGTGACGGCAAAGCGACGGAACGAAGTCGCCGGTAAGAACAGGCGGGAATTGTCCGGGAACCCATCGCTGGGAGTATCCACGTCTCCCTCGCGTGCCGATATTACGCCGTCGCCATTGGTATCGACCCGTTTGACTTCGGCCACATAGGCGTCGTACAAGCGCTGCGGGAATGGCGTGCCCTGCTCGAACGATGCCACTCGCACATAGGTGTCCAGGTAGATTTCGTGGGCCAGCCCGCTCGGGATGAAGCGCTGGCGGTATTCCCGCTGGTTATCGACGTTCGCGTCGAATCGGTCGGGGTCGCGCGGACCCGCACCACCCAGCGGAGCCGCATTGTTCGGATCGTCACCATAGTCGATCGGACTGTTCTTCACGCCTGCCGGTCCGGAGCCGGGAATCAGTGACGAGAGCGCGCCAACTTTGCCGGCTTCAAAGGTACCGGGGATACCGCCGGTAAAAGGCAACTCGTAGAGTGGATGGATCCAGTTGGTCGTGTAGTTGAATTCCCAGTAGCCGTGACAATCAGACTGCTGCATGCAGTTAAGCGCCCCCATGCTTAGCTGGATCGGCACGATATTGGTCTGGCGGTCGGGGAAGTGGTCGGAAGCGTCGGGCAAATGCGGTGCCCTGCCATCCATTGTGAATAGCCGGCCCGGCACGTTGTTGTGTGTACCCATCTCCCGCAAGGCGGCCGCGTCCGCGGCTGTCATTGTGCCGAACTGGGCGTGCCCGTCGGGTCGGGGTGGTGCGACATCCGGCACGTGTAAATCGTGGATCATCCAGCCCTCGTACCAGCCGCTTTCGTTGTTAATCACAAACAGATATGACAGGTCGGTAAATACATCGATGAAGGCACGAACGTTGTTGGGATCAGTGGGCAGCCCAGGCTTCGGTTCGACCACCAGGCGCACCGCACCGATGGTTGGCAAGCCGCAGTTGGCGCCAGTTGCCGTCAGCATCGCCTGGTCGTTGATGCCCGGGAATCGTGTCGTGAACGGATTGGGTTCGAATCCTGTTGTGGACAGCAGGTAATACTGGAACAGCTGGCTGGGTTTGTCGGCCTCGGCAAAGGCCTGAATGGGCAAATAGGAATGGGGCCGCTCGGCCATCCTTTGGAGGAGATCCTGCAGCGGATCCGGCAGGTGCGCGATGTCACCGCGCTGACGCACCAGCAAGCCGTCAGCGGCAGCGTTCGGATTCGGATGGCAAGGTGGCGGCGGCTGTTCCGCGCATGCCTGGCCTGCGGCCAACGCGGCGATGAAGGCGGCAGCGGACAGGCTGGCAGCACGAGAAACCAGTGGTCTGAAGCTGCGGGGCTTGAATAACGATTTCATGATTGCTCCTGAGGTTGACCCGCTTCGACGGACAGATCTGCAGTTAGGTAATGATGTGTGGCTTAACCTCCATTGAAAGTTGAGTCGCGGGGTGTCCATGGTCGGGCAGCGGGTCGCCTGTCACAGGGCATGACGCTGCCTCGCGGTGGGCAACCCGCGATGCGATGTGGCTGGGTGAAATCGGCAAATCGGATGCCGTGAGAAACGTGTTGAGTAAACGGGTTGGAGAATGAGATATTCCGGGCGCGGCTAAAGAATGCAGCGGCAGTCATAGCTGTCGGAGTCCATTGTGCGCTCGTGGAAAGCTTTTCGAGGTCGACAACCGGCAGTAACAGTGCCCGCTGTCGCTCGGAGTTCGTCGCCGCGACCTGTATGGAAACCATGCCTCGCGCGGATTGCGTCGCGACGGGCGACGGGAGATTTACAAGTTGGCGATAAGACCGCGTCGTTATCGCATCCGGATTGTTCAGCTACGCATGGGGTGGGTTTCATAACAAAGCAAGTTTATGAAGCAAGCGCGTATGACGCGCTCCGCGTACTTGCCACAACATCGGGCTGTATTCTCGAACTACCTTAAGGCAGGCTGAAGAAGTCGCAGTTCGTCGTCGCAGCAGCAGTAAAGTTGCGTCAAGTTGCAGGCGTAACGGCGTCGCCGTAGTTTGATCGCGCCACGTCGCCCTGGGCGGAAGAACGATTGCTTCCAATGGCGCGTTTGCGCGCGCCGTGAGATCCGGACCTGCTTGCCGCGCGATTCATTTTTGTCGCACCGGAAGAGCGGACGCTCGACATGGGTTGTTACGGTGGCGCACCCTGACGTTGGTTTTGAAGACGGCGCGTTTTTTTGCCGCGCTGGTGCGCATGTATGAGCAAGTGTTGATGTTCGTTAATTCCGATAGCCATGTTCATAGTTTGCGCTAGTGAAAGAAAGCTCGTGGCCCGCCTCAAATAAGGCTGGCAGCGCGGAAGTCTGCCTACGCTGCCGTTGCGTTTCAGCAACGCATGTTCCGCCGTGTGTCCGCTAATTTTGCTAGCGCCGCCGAAGTGTCCGTCATTTCCACTAATGCGGCTGTTTAGCTTCTCAGCAGAAAAGGACTGGCTCGGCCGGAGTGGGCGTAAATTTCAGCAGTCGTTGCCGCCACCATATGTTGGCGTACACAAACCTCGCTAGCCGTGTTCACAGGTTTGCGAGCGGCGGAAAACGCTGTATCCCTTGCTGGGGAAGGGCAATCCGGCGATCTGGGGCGACTCGGCGTCTGTTGCAGTTGCACAACAATCGCGCTGCATACTGTTCAGTAACTCCGCTAGCGCGCCTTGCTGGCAGGCGTATCAAAAACGCCGATGAGGCGTGTCGAGCAAGCGCGCTGATGCGCGGAATCCAGTTCGACGTTCGATGATTGAGCATTTCGAGAAAGTTTGCGCCCGCTTGCAATCGTTGCTTTCGCAAGCGTGACGAGGAAACAGATCTACCCCTTCCATGAAGGACTATTCTGGCTTTCCAGTCGTCGCCGAGTCGATGGCGAATATGCTGGACCGAGATCAGTGCCGCACAAAACCACGTTCGCTTCAGCGTAGCGACGCACAATGCTCCGATTCAATTCCTCGGTCGTATGCAAGCTGCGCTAGCAGAGTTTGTGATCACGTTAGCGCCGCTGTGAACACGGCTAGCGCTAGTTGTGATCTCCTACACCAACTCATGGAAACGGAACAGCGGCGCGCTGCTGTGGATCAGCTGAAGGAGCAAAGATGGAAGCTCATCAAGCTTGAAGACGAACGCTCCAGGCTTCAGGACCGGATCGCCATGCTTGGCGACAACGGTCGCGCGGATTTGGAGTTCAACAAGTTGAGGTTGCGGATCCGTGAACTGACGGTCAAATGGATGGATGTCCTGAATACACCCAATGTCTCGCGTGACATCGAGATCGACCTGGATTTTCGATTCAGGTTTGGTCACGAGCCGGTAGATATTATCGGCGGCAGCACGAAGAGTCGGTTGATTCTGGCAATCCACGCAGCTCTTTTTGAACACTATCTGACGATTTGAAGAGGTTTCTCGACGCCCTGTGTCTTGTCTGCGATGAGTACAGCGGCCAGGTACTCATATCTGCGTCGGAATATAGACATGCGATTCGCGACGATGACAAGGAGTGGCTGCCAACGTACGACGGTGTCGAGAAGAAAATGTACCTTGGTTCACCAAAACAGGATGCCTAAGCCTGAGTGGCTCAAGGTGATCGCGCAGTCATTGGTGGGCGCGTATGCGATAGGGGCGGCGACCCGACTGGGCCAGGCAATGATATCCCCTCGTTCCCGTCCATGCGGCTCGAGTAGCTGTAGGCGGATGCGCTACGGTCCAATACTGCATGGGCGAGAACGAAACCGCCCCTTGCCCGAACGACTTCGGCGTGGGCGTGGGCGCGCAGCGCCGAAGCCCCATCGCTTAGAGCAATTTGGCCGCGGACCGCATGCGGCGCTTTCGCTCCTTTTTCAATGCGCGCAGTGTGGCCTGATGTACATCCGCATCCGGGAAAATTTCCGGGTGAGCGCTAAGCAAGGCCTCACTGGTGACAATATCGTTGAGCGCACCAAAACGCCTGTGAATCTCGCCTAAGCTTTTTAATGGTTTCAACTCCCGCTTTGTGAGCATGGGACCGAAAAATTCGAGCAGACAGCGGACCTTTTTTCCGGACTTGCGCACCTCATGGAGGGCATAGGCGCGGCGTTTCGCTCGGGCGGCTGCGCGCATCTGCCCGTGAAGTGCGCGTTGTGCAGATGCCAGCCGCTTGCTCGCGAATTTCGTCAACAATGTCGAATCGCCGGTGGCATTTATGGCTCTGTTTGCATCCGCAACTGCATTTTGCAGGGCCGCACTGGCATCCTCGTGCGAGAGCGAGCGTCGGCTGGTTTCCAAGGCTTGTTTCCGCGCATTCATGAGGCGAGCGGTCGGAGTGAAAGCATTCGGGGCAGTTCGGCCATGGAGCTCAATCGCGATGTCCCAATCGCGAGTCCCTCCTGCCGCGTCCGCAAGTTGCTTGAATAGCGCCCGTTGATTCTCTTCAACTTGCAGATCTAAGAGCGGCCGGTATGCCCAGAACAGCGCTCTCAATCGCCTCAGCGCCACACGCAATCGATGCAGGACTTCTGCGTCAGGGTTTGTGCTCAGCTAGCGAGTTGGAAACAGCATTGGCCGTCTACCCGCGCAACAAAGGCCATAAGCGGTCTGGTGCCTTATTTGCATGTTCGTTAGCTCGGAACGCCACAATCGGTAAGCGTGAGGTCCAGCACTCGAACCGATTGCCCCAAAAGAAAAACGCCCCGCAGGGCGTTTTCCAGAACCTCGGGACAGCAAGGAGCTCGCGCTCCCCCGCCGACAACACCCGATCAGAACTTGTGGCGGATACCGACGCGGAATGCCAGCTGGTTGTCCGCACCCGTGCCCGACGTGTTGAAGTAGCTCGTGCTCGAACCGATCTGCGCTTGCAGATCTTGCGTGCCGTTGTGGCCTGCTGCGATCTGGTAGATACCCAGTGCATACACGTCCGTACGCTTGCTCAGTGCGTAGTCGATGCTCAGGTCAGCCTGGTTCCAGTGGCCCGTGTTGGCATTGCTCAGGTGCATGTACGTGTAGCCTGCGCCTGCCGTCAGGGCCGGCGTGAACGCGTACTTCGCGCCCGCTTCGTATGCAGCGAACGTCGTCGTACCGCCCGAGATCGGCTCGAAGCGCGTGTTCGTGTACAACGCCCACAGCGTAGCTGCACCGATCGAGTAGCGGCCGCCGACGCCGAACGTGCGCAGATCGCGGACGTTGCCCGTCGACACGTTGGCGATGGTCGTCGAGAACGCCGGCGTCGATTGGCTCGGGTAACGGATGTCCGTGTACGCCGCGCCGATACCGAACGGGCCGTTCGCGTAGTTCAAGCCGAAGCTGTATGCACGCGACGAACCTGCGACCGGTGCTGCGGTCGTGCCGCTTGCCGGCGAGCCGGCAAATGCGCCAGCCTGGTTCGAGAAGCCATACATCATGCCGAAGGTCAGGCCCGAGAAATTCGCGCTGCTGAACTTGACCGAGTTGTTGATGCGGCTCGACGTCAACTGGTCGACGTCGTTGATGTGGTAAGCGTAGTTACCCGCGACGGTTTGGCCACCGGTCGAGTAGTTGCCGCCCAGGTAGTCCGTCGAAAACGAGTACTGGCGACCGAACGTCAGCGAGCCGATGTCGTTCTTCGACAGACCGACATACGCTTGACGGCCGAACAGCGCGCCGCCCTGGCCGAGCGTGCCGTTGCCGCTGTTAAAACCGTTTTCCAACACGAACAGTGCCTTCAGGCCGCCACCGAGGTCTTCGGTGCCGCGCAGGCCCCAACGGCTGCCTTGAGCAACGCCGTCGTCGTACTTGAAGAGCTTGTCGTGGCTGGTGCCCGACTTGGAGTTGTTCACGTAGCTGATACCGGCATCGATCAGGCCATAGAGCGTGACGCTGCTTTGCGCGTGGGCGGCGCTGGCGAAGACGGCGAGAGTAGCGGCGGTCAATACTTTCTTATTCAAGGCAATTCTCCGATTAAAAATTAAGCGATCGCGACGCCGGCTCTCCGGCGAGGTCGTGCGATGGGGCGAAATTTAAGGGAACGCAGAGTAAGGTATGTGACAGCTTCAGTTATTTTTATCGTCTGTCGCGCCGGCGCGACATTCACATAGCTTCGCTAACAGAAATCGCTCATATAGCCCGCGTATAAGCTTTTTCCATTCCGTGCGGATATGCGTATGAAAAATGATTGGTTTTGGGGCGCCGCGGCGGCATGCGACGATGCGCCCCTATCAATCAGAATCGCTTGTGGGGGAACGTATGCAACGCCGGACAATCATTCAAAACCTGCTGGTTATGGCCGCCGTTTCGTTGGCGGCAACGTTTGCGCACGCGGACGACAAACAACTCAGGATTGGCACGATGAGCGGTCCGGATGCACAGATCTGGTCGGTGGTGACCAAGGTGGCGGCGCGCGAAGGACTGAACGTCAAGGTCATCGAATTCAACGACTACGTGCAGCCGAATGCCGCGCTGGACGCCGGCGACCTCGACGCCAACGGATTCCAGCATCAGCCGTTTCTCGACAGCCAGATCAAACAGCGCGGCTACAAGATCGTCAACGTCGGTCTGACCTATGTGTCGCCGATGGGCTTCTACTCGAAGAAGCTCAAGTCGCTGAAGGACTTGGCCGATGGGGCGAAGGTCGGCATCCAGAACGATCCGTCGAACGGCAACCGTGCGTTGCTGCTGTTGCAGAAGTACGGCGTGCTCAAGCTGAAGCCCGGCGTCGGCACGAACGGTGTCAATGCGACGCCGCTCGACGTCGCCGAAAATCCGAAGAAGATCAAGCTGGTCGAGCTCGATGCCGCGCAATTGCCGCGCGCGCTCGACGATCTCGACGCCGCGTCGATCAATACCGACTACGCGGTCAAGGCCGGCCTGCAACCGACCAAAGACGCCATCGCGATCGAAGCCTCAAAGGTCCGTACGCGAACCTGATCGCCGTGCGTGCGCAGGATCGCGATAAGCCGTGGGTCAAGAAGCTGGTCGCGGCCTATGAATCGGACGAGGTGCGCAAATACATCGATACGCAATTCAAAGGCGCGATCATTCCGGCGTTCTGAACGATCGGGTCGATTCTGACTTGACCGCCGCCGCATGAATGCAAATCGCCCGCTACTCGGGCGGGCGATTTGCTTTATAGCCAAAGACTTGCAGGGCAGCGGCCGAGCCGCGGGCCGGGTTGCCGGTTAATTGCTCAACAGCGAACCGCTTCTGAACGCCTTCGCGCCGGCAATGCGCGCGAACTCCAGCCCAGCCGTCGCAAAGCGCGTCAGATGCCGTGCGTACAGCACGCCGGCCACGCTGCTCTTCAGCGTCACCACGCGATCGGTCAGTGGATCGACGATATCCGCGATCTCATGACCCACGTCGACCCAGGTGCCGACATCGCAGCGGTACACCAGCACGCCGCTGATCGGCGCGACGAGCGGTTCGGCGCCGGCCAGCGGCGTCGCGGCGAATTCGAGCGCCGGCAGCGGCGCGGGCGTGCCGTCGATCACGCCGCGCGACGTCAGGTACTCGATGATCGCTTGTGCGTCATGGTCGGCGTACTCGTACGACACCTCGCGCTGGCCGCGCAGTTCGATCGTCACCGAAATCGAGCCGTTCGGAATCGGGAAGCGGTCGCCGTAACGGCCGCGCAGATCCGACCAGCAGAAGCTGTGGATTTCGTCGAACGGATTGCCCACCGAATTCAGCGCGAGCAGCGACGCCTTGGCGTCCAGATAGCAGGCGAGCGGCTCGACTTCCGGCCACAGATCGGGGTTCGTGTAGAGGTGCATCGCGGCTTCCCAGTCGCAATGCAGATCGAGCACGACGTCGGCGTCGTAAGACAGCTTTTGCAGCGCCAGGCGTTGCGATTCGAGTTCGGTTTCCGGCTTTTGCTCGTCGAGCGCCTCGCGCATCGCCGCGCGGATCGCGAGGCGATTGGCGTCGATGTCCCCGGTCAGGCGCGCCTCGATGCCCGGCTGCACCAGCGCCGCCAGTTCGTAGAAGTTGCGGTTGAAGTTCTGCGCGGTATTCGTCTCGAAGCGGCCGCTCAGGTGACCGAGAAAGTGCTGATTCAGGCCGATAGGATTTGCCACCGGCACGATCACGACCTCGCCGCGCACCTTGCCGGCGGCTTCCAGCGCCGCGAGCTTGCGGCGCAACGCCCACGACACCAGCATGCCGGGCAACTCGTCGGCATGCAGCGACGACTGGATGTAAATCTTCTGCCCGCCGCCGGGGCCGTAGTGAAAACTCGTCAGGTTGCGGGCGGTGCCGAGCGTCGGGGCAATCAGCGGATGGGTTTGGGTTTGCATGGTTTTCAAAGTGCGCCGGCGAGTGATGCGTGCCGCGCTATGTCGTTGATTACAAGGGAAAGAGTAATTCGTGGTCAGTCTACGGCGGGCCGTCGCGCGGCGCCTCGATCGCACGATCTTAGCCGATATGGTGCGGCACGTGGTTTTGCGCGGCGTTCTGTGGATCGCCGTGCAAACGAAACGGGCCCCGCGTGTGGCGGGGCCCGTCTTCATTACGCTTCCCGTCGGCGCGCTGTCAGGCACGCCGTACTGGATTAGCTGCCGTACACGTCGAAGTCGAAGTACTTCTTCTCGAGCTTCTTGTACGTACCGTCCTTGATGATGTCGGCGATGGCCTTGTCGACCTTCGTCTTCAGATCGGTGTCTTCCTTGCGCATGCCGATGCCTGCACCGTTGCCGAGGATCTTCGGATCGTCCAGATCCTTGCCGACGAAGTCGAAGCCTGCGCCGCGCGGCGTCTTCAGGAAGCCGATCTCAGCTTGCACCGCGTCTTGCAGTGCGGCATCCAGACGGCCCGACAGCAAGTCGGCGTAGACCTGATCCTGGTTCTGATACGGCACGACCTTCGTGCCCTTCGCTTCCCAGTATGTCTTCGCGTAGGTTTCCTGGATCGTGCCTTGCTCGACGCCCACCGTCTTGCCCTTGAGCGAATCAGCCGTCGGCAGGATGCCCGAACCCTTCTTCGCCACGAGGCGCGTCGGCGTGTTGAACAGCTTCGCCGAGAAAGCGATCTGCTCAGCGCGTTGCGGCGTCATCGACATTGACGACAGCACGCCGTCGAACTTCTTCGCCTTCAGTGCCGGGATCATGCCGTCGAAGTCGTTTTCGACCCAAACGCATTTGGCTTTCAGGCGTGCGCAGATTTCATTGCCGAGGTCGATGTCGAAACCAACGAGCTTGCCGTCCGAGCCCTTCGATTCAAACGGGGGGTAGCTGGCGTCAACGCCGAAACGGATAGTCGACCAATCTTTAGCGTGTGCGCCAATCGAGACGGTGGCAAGCAGAGCAACCGTCAAAGCCGCTAGCAGTTTTTTCACTGTTTAACTCCTCGGTGTAGTTCAAATACTCCCACATGCGGTTGTGCCGCGGCGGGACGCCCGGCGCGACTCACGACCGGACTTGGGTTTAAGCTGCCGGCCGGGGCGGCCAGCAGCGCGCGCCAAGCTTATCAGGTCAAAAAGATTGGGTAGTTAGTGAAACACCGGATAGCGGGCGAGAATAGCTTCTAAAGCCTGAATATGGTGGAGATTTGACGGCGCCGCCGATGCACGCCGCAACGCGGTTATGCATCATTTACTGTCTTGTAAAGACGCTGTAAAGAAGTTGGCTAATGCTTGGATTCGAAGCGAATTGCGGCGTCGACTTTCGGCGTCTTTAACCTTGCCGATCAGCATGCTGTAAAAACCGCCCGATTCCTTACCGGGCGAATTCGCGAGTTCTGGGCTGAGGGCGCCACATCAGGCGGGCTAGAGAGCGCGCTGAACGCTCCGATTTGGTTAAAGATCTCGCGAGACCGCCCGTTATACATAAGGCGAGCGCGTTTAGTGCATCTTGCCAGCAGCCTGTTTCTGTCGACCCCGGCGAGGCCCGACCAAAAACGCGCTTCTTGGCGCTATGATCAACGCGTTGCGCGCATACCGCACGGCGTAAGCAATATCTGTCTGAACAAAGTCATCGAGCACCGCGCCGGCAGGCGAATGCCGTGCGGCTGTGGACTCTGGTCGTTACGGCATCCTGCCGAATGGTGTTGATTGAATGCACACGATTTGGAGGGCAGATGAAATGCGTTGCGGCATCCCATCCTTCTGGCGGCGAATCGCATCCGGTGCAAGACGCTCGAAGCCATCGCGCAACGGCGCTTTTCCCGGTTTTTTGACACTGCTGCCAAGCGTTGTTTTCTGCGCTAGCCTGTTGTCGGCGGCGCCGGTCGCCGCTGGCGAGAAGGTCCTGCGTGTGCTGGCATGGCCGGGGTACGCGGACAGCGACGTGGTCAAAGCTTTCGAAGCGCGTTTCCACACGAAGGTGGAAGTCACGCTGGTCGATTCCGACGAGGCCCTATGGGACCAGATGCACGCCCAAGGCGCGCCGCGTTTCGACGTGCTGGCAGCCAACACCGCCGAAATCCAGCGCTATACCCGTGCGAATCTGCTGGCGCCGCTCGATCTGGCCAGTCTGCCCAATACCAGAAGACAATTGCCGCGTTTTCAGGCGCGGTCGTCGATCGCAGGACTGACCGCGGCAGGCAAGGTGTACGCCATTCCATTCACGTATTCGTCGATGGGGCTGATTTATGATCGCAAGCAGATCGCCGTTGCGCCGCGCTCGATGCGCGAATTATGGAACCCGCGCTACCGCGGCAAGGTCCTCGACTTCAACAGTGCCCAGCATAATTTCTCGTTCACCGCGCTGGCACTGGGTTATGCCCATCCCTTTCAGCTCGATGCCGCGCAGATGCGCCTGATCGCTCACAAGCTGGTCGAGTTGCGCCGCAATCTGCTGACGTATTACACGCTGCCGGAAGAGGCGACCGCGTTCTTCATCCAACATAAGGTGGCCTTGATGTTCGGCAACTATGGCACCCAGCAGGTCGCTTTGCTGCGCCGCGCCGGCGCGGACGTGGGTTATGTGATTCCCGACGAAGGGGTGCTCGCGTGGCTCGACTGCTGGGCGATGACGAGTTCGGCGGCCGATCGTCCGCTCGCGCTCGCGTGGATCAATTACATGCTCGAACCGGACGTGAGCGAATTGTTGACGCAGCGCCAGGGGCTCGCCAACACGTTGACGGCGCCTGCGGAAAACAGCGACTACGCGCACATCGTCTGGATCGGTCCGGTGGAGGATATCCAGCGACGCGAGGAGCTGTGGAGCAAAATCGTGTCGGGAGACCGGTCGGAGCGCTTTTGATCATGCACCGAGGTCTCACTTTCAAGTTATCGGTGCTGCTTGCGTGCATCGGCGTGCTTGCGTCTGGAGCGACCGGCTATTACGCGTATCGTGCCAATCGCACGATGCTGGTGAACGAAGCCGAACGCAGCCTGCTGACCTCGACGGAACTGTTGGGTCAGCGCCTTTCAGTGGAGATCGGCGACGCCGCCGCCGACGCACAGGTGCTCGGCGGCATGCCGTCCGCGGCCGCCGTCGCGCAGTTCGACAGCGGTCTCGGCGCAAATGAACCGCGCGAAAGGCTGGCGCAGGTATTCGCCAGTTTCATGGCTCACCACCCCGAGTATTTGCAGATCCGTCTGATCGCCCGTCAGCACTACGGGCTGGAATTGATCCGTTTCGATCGCGATGCCAACCGCGCGGTGCGAGTCGCGGGGAGCGCCTTGCAGGAGAAAGGCCAGTTTGCGTACGTGTTCGATACGCTGGCGCTGGCACCGGGCCGCATCTATACCTCGCCGATCACGATCAATCGCGAGTACGGCGCGCATTCCGCCGAAGGCAAACCGACGCTGCGGCTCGGCACGCCGGTGGCGAACGCAAGCGGCGCGGTGGTGGGCGTCGTGGTCCTCGACATCGACCTCGCCGGACTGCTCAAGCGTTTGCAGAGCGATCTGCCAAGCGACTACCAGGTCTATCTCGCCAACGAGTGGGGCGATTTCCTGGTCCATCCCGATGCCTCGCAAACATTCGGCTTCGACAAGGGGCGGCGCGTCTTCATGCAGGACAGCTTTGCCGCCACCAGGCCGCTCTTCGAGCAGTCCAGCAGCGAAGTACGTCTGAACGGCCTCACGCTGCCGGGGCAGGCTGCGGGTCAGGTGCTCGCCTTCGTTCGCAGACCGTTCGGCGTGTCAGAAGGCAACCGCTTCATCGTACTGGGCCTTTCCAAGCCGCTTGCCGACGTACTATCCGGCGCCAACCTGCTGGGCGATCGGATCATTCGCATGGTGTTGGTCTCGAGCACGTTGGCGATTTTCCTCGCGATCCTGTTTGCTCGCGCGTTGACCAAACCTTTGCATATTCTGGCGTACGCCGCGACCCATCTGTTCGCCGGGCACGCGATGGAAACGCTGCCGCTCAAACGTACCGACGAAATCGGCGTACTGGCGCGCTGCTTCGATCGTCTGCGCCGCGAAATCAAGTCGCAAATGGATGTGCTGCATAACAAGCAACATGAACTCGTTCATCTCGCCACGCACGATGGGTTGACCGGCCTGCCCAACCGCGCGTTGTTCATGCAGAAGCTCGAGGCGGCGATCGAAGAGGCGACGAGGCGTGGCGAACGGCTTGCCGTGCTGTTCGTCGATCTGGACCGCTTCAAGCAGATTAACGACCAGTACGGTCATTCCGTCGGCGACAAGGTGCTCGTTGGGGTGGCGCGGCGTCTGAGGGATGGGCCGGCCGCAGCAGACGTCGTGGCGCGCCTGGGCGGCGACGAGTTCATCGTGCTGCTCGAAGGCTCGCGTTCTGCCGACGCGGCGCAAAAGATCGCGGCGCGGATCATGGACACGTTGAATGAGGAACTGGTGATCGACGAACACTGTATGACGGTGGGCGCCAGCATCGGCATCAGTCAGTTTCCGGTCGATAGCGCGACGGCCGAGGAGTTGCTGCTCAACGCCGACGCCGCAATGTACGCGGCCAAATCCGGTGGACGTTGTGCGTATCTGAGCTACCGGGACCTGCTTGACGCGCAAAAGCTCGAGCAGGAGCGAGGCATGCAGGAGGACGCGGAAGGCAGCGGGCCGAGTCTGCTGCCGGAAGCGCCGGTTTGACGCGGTGAGCCGTGCTAAGCGTGCTAAGCGTGCTAAGCGTGCTAAGCGTGCTGAGCGTGCTAAGTCCGGCGGTCCGGATGCCCGCGGCAAGGGCGGTGTTCATTGCGACGCGGCTATCGCCCCTCGTGCGCCGTTTTCATGGAGCAATTGCAATGCGTCATGAAGGGTTGTTGTGAAGAGCGGCAGCGCGGCAAGCTTCTCCGGAAATACTTCGCGCACGGACAGTAACGCGGCAAGCAGCGCCTGCGGTTCGCCACGCGCCGACGCTGCGAGTGCCTTCAATCTATCGCCAAGCGGATCGCTGATTTCATAATGCGTGCCGTCGTCCGCATGGCCACGCAAAAACATCATCCATGCCGCGATCGCCAGTGCCAGGCGCGTGAACGGCTGGCCCGCCTCGATCCTGGCGGCAATCGTGCCGAGCAGGCGCGGCGGAATCTTCTGACTGCCGTCCATCGCAATCTGCGCGCAGCGATGTTTGAGTGCCGGGTTCGCGTAACGCTCGAGCAATGCATCCCGATAGGCGAGCAGGTCGAATGAGGCGGGCACGCTCAGCGTCGGCGCGATTTCGTGCGTCATCATCGCGTGAATGAGATTGCGCATGCCGGGGTCGGCGATCGCCGCGTCGATGGTGTCGAAGCCGCCTAGCATCGACAGATAGGCGAGCGTCGAATGCGTGCCGTTCAGCATGCGCAGCTTCGCCAGTTCGAACGGCGTGACGTCGTCGACGAGTTGCGCGCCGACCGCGTCCCACGCGGGACGTCCCCCCGGAAAACGGTCTTCGATAACCCATTGCCGGAACGGCTCGCACGGCACCGGCGCGGCGTCCTGATAGCCGAGTGCGGCGGCGGCCGAAGCGCGTTCGTCATCGGTGGTAGCCGGCACGATGCGGTCGACCATTGTGGATGGAAACGCGACCTCGGCGGCGATCCAGTCGGCCAATGAAGGATCGAGTTGCCGGGCGAACGAACAGACCACCTGACGCAATGCAGCACCGTTATGCGCAAGGTTGTCGCACGACAGCACGGTGAATGGTTTGCCGTCCGCGATGTCCGCAATACCCGAATTGTCGCGCCGCTCGCGCAACGCGGCCACGAGAATGCCCGGCACCGTGCGCGGCGAGAGCGGGTGCGCCAGATCGTGCGCGACGGCGGCGTCGTCTAGCGCGACCTCGCCGGTTTTGGGGTCGCGGCAATAACCTTTTTCAGTCACCGTCAGAGAAACTATTCGCACCAGCGGATCGGCGAGGCGCGCGAACAGCGCTGCGAGATCGTGCGGCATGGCCAGCACTTCTCGCAGTGCGCGCACGACGGTCACCATCGCGCCGTCCGGCCCGCGCTCCACCACGCTGTATAGACCTTGCTGTTCCATGAGCGCGTCGCGCTTGCCGACGTCGCCTTGCAGCGTCACGCCGCAAATGCCCCAGTCGCCACCCGCGGCAAGCATGGCTTCTTCCGTATAAAGCGCCTGATGCGCGCGATGAAAATTGCCGATGCCCAGATGAACGATGCCGATGCGCGGCTCGCGCCACTGCGCAGATAACAGGTGGGTTTCCAGCATGGGCAATGCTTGACGGCTGAGGCGAGGCAGGGCGGCGGCAGATGTCATGAGATGGAATCCAGGTAGCTGAAACAGCTCTAAAAACGTCGTCGAAATAGTATCGATTAGCGGGAAAACAGCGGGAAAACCCTGATTTGACGCCTTGATATACTTGTATGGTAGCATCGTTCGAACGGCGTGAGTGATGCATGACATACGTGTTTTCGCACCTCGGCCACTGCTCGAAACCACCACGAAAAGCTGCAAGTTGCGTGCCGCATGTCGCGGTCTGCAATTCGCCTCTGCAAGGAAGCTGTCATGAAGATCGTTCGCGCCGATGTGATCGTCACGTGCCCGGGCCGCAATTTCGTCACGCTGAAAATCGTCACTGACGAAGGCGTGCACGGCATCGGCGATGCAACGCTGAACGGCCGCGAGCTCGCGGTCGCGTCGTATCTGAAAGACCACGTGTGTCCGCTCCTGATCGGCCGCGATCCGGGCCGTATCGAAGACACCTGGCAATATCTGTACAAAGGCGCGTACTGGCGCCGCGGGCCGGTCACGATGACGGCGATCGCCGCGGTCGATATGGCGCTGTGGGACATTCTCGGCAAGGTGACGGGTATGCCGCTGTACAAGCTGCTCGGCGGTGCGTCGCGCGACGGCGTGATGGTGTACGGCCATGCCACCGGCCGTGACATTCCCGAAGCGCTCGATCGCTACGCCGAGCACATCGAGGCCGGATACCGGGCCATTCGCATTCAATGCGGCGTGCCGAATATGCGTTCGGTGTACGGCGTGTCGAAAGGCAGTGGCATGTACGAGCCGGCCACCAAGGGCGCGGTCGAAGAACAGAGCTGGTCGTCGGAAAAGTATCTCGACTTCGCGCCGAAACTATTCGAAGCGGTGCGCGACAAATTCGGCTTCGACACGCATTTGCTGCATGACGTCCACCATCGTTTGACGCCGATCGAAGCGGCGCGCCTCGGCAAGTCGGTCGAGCCGTATCGGCTCTTCTGGATGGAAGACCCGACGCCTGCCGAAAACCAGGCCGGCTTCCGGCTGATCCGCGAGCATACGGTTACGCCGATCGCCGTCGGCGAAGTCTTCAACAGCATCTGGGATTGCAAACAGTTGATCGAGGAGCAGTTGATCGACTACATCCGCGCGACCTTGACGCACGCGGGCGGCATTACGCATCTGCGGCGTATCGCCGATTTCGCTTCGCTGTACCAGGTACGCACCGGTTGCCACGGCCCATCCGATCTGTCGCCGGTGTGCATGGGCGCGGCGCTGCACTTCGATCTGTGGGTGCCGAACTTCGGCGTGCAGGAGTACATGGGCTTTCCTGCCGAAGCGCTCGAGGTATTCCCGCATGCATGGCGTTTCGACAACGGGATGATGCATCCCGGCGACGCGCCGGGCCACGGCGTCGATATCGACGAAGCGGCTGCCGCGCGCTATCCGTACGACCCGGCCTATCTGCCGGTCGCACGTCTCGAAGATGGGACGCTTTGGAACTGGTGAGCGGGTAGTGCAGCAGACACGTCCGCGCCAACCTTCTCGTCATCTTCTTCTTCCATCGCGCAGCACTGAGCGCGCGACTATTGCCCTACCGGAGTTCACCATGCTGGCAGCCGTCCTTCACGAACCCAAACTGATTCGCATCGACGAAGTCGATCCGCCCGAACCCGGCCCAGGCCAGGTACGAGTGCGCGTGCGCGCCGGCGGCATTTGCGGCTCCGATCTCTCGTACTACTTCAAAGGCAAGAGCGGCGATTTTGCGGTGCGCGAGCCGTTCGTGCTCGGGCACGAAGTGGCTGGCGAGATCGATTCGCTCGGCACGGGCGTGAGCGCGGAAACGAGCCTGACGCCCGGGCAGCGCGTCGCCGTCAATCCGGGGCTGGCGTGCGGGACGTGCCGCTTTTGCATCGGCGGCATGCCGAATCACTGTCTCAACATGCGCTTCATGGGCAGCGCTTCGACGTTTCCGCATACGCAAGGCATGTTCCGTCAGTACATCGTCGTTGCGGCGCGGCAGTGCGTGCCGGTGCCGAATGGTGTCGATTTCGCTCAGGCGTCGATGGCCGAACCACTTGCCGTCGCGTTGCACGCGGTGAAGCAGGCCGGCTCGCTGGTCGGCGCGAGCGTCCTGCTGGTGGGCTGCGGGCCGATCGGCTGCATTCTGCTGACGGTCGCGCGCCGTGCGGGCGCGCATCGCACGGTTGCGCTCGATCTGTCGAGCCGCGCGTTGCAGGTTGCCTGGCAACTCGGCGCGGATCAGGTCGTGAACGCCGCCGATCGCGCCACGATCGATCAATGGTCCGCGCAGCGCGGCACCTTCGACGTCGTCATTGAAGCGTCGGGCAGTCCCGCCGGTCTCGACACGGCGTTGCGCTCGGCGCGTGCGGGCGGCACAGTGATCCAGGTGGGCAATCTGCCGGCCGGCCAATCGCCGGTGGCGGCCAATCTCGTGATGGCCAAGGAACTCCGCTACCAGGGCTCGTTCCGTTTCACCGACGAATATGCGATCGCCGCCGATGAAATCGCCTCGGGCAAGGTCGATTTGCGCCCGCTGATGACGCATGCGTTCGCGATGAACGAAGCGAACCACGCATTCGAAGTGGCGCTCGACCGCTCGCAGTCGATGAAGGTGCATCTGAACTTCGACTAAGCACTGACCGTTACCAGGGCGTCGCATCCGCCGCGCCTCCACAATTCATTCAAGCGCCCGTCAAGAGGCGAACCGAAGGAGACATTCGATGATCAAGAGCCAACGCTGGTTTGTCGTCGCGCTGTTGTTTCTGGCAGGCGTGATCAATTATCTCGACCGCTCGGCGCTGTCGATCGCCGCGCCGCTGATCCAGAAAGACCTGCACTTCTCGCATGCGCAGATGGGCATCGTGTTCAGCAGTTTTTTCGTCGGCTATGCGCTGTTCAATTTTGTCGGCGGCGTGCTCTCGGATAAGGTCGGCGCGAAGCGGGTGTTCGGCACCGCGATGGGCGTCTGGTCGATTTTCTGCGGCGCGACCGCGTTGGCGACCGGCATCGGTTCGCTGATCGTGCTGCGCGTGTTGTTCGGCATGGGCGAAGGTCCGTTCAGTTCGTCGAACAGCAAGATGGTCAATAACTGGTTCCCACGCAAGGAAGTCGCGAGCGCGATCGGCGTGATCAGTTCGGGCACGCCGCTCGGCGGCGCGCTGGCAGGCCCGGTGGTCGGCTTTATGGCGGTGCAGTTCGGCTGGCGCTGGGCCTTTGTCGCGATCATGATGCTGGGGCTCGTGTGGCTCGTATTGTGGGCGGCGACGACCACCGAACATCCGCACGAGAATTCGCGCGTGACGCCTGACGAGATCGAACTCATCCGTGCGGGCCAGGCCGATGAACATGCCATTGCTCACTCCGCCGATGGCGAACGGCTCGGCCTGGGCCACTTTTTGCGCAAGCCGATCATTCTGGCGACCGCCTTTGCGTTCTTCTCATATAACTACGTGTTGTTCTTTTTCCTGTCGTGGTTTCCGACCTACCTGACCGAAGCGCATCACCTGAGCTTGCACGACATGAGTTTCGCGACGGTGATTCCATGGGTGCTCGGCAGCATCGGGCTTGCGGCAGGCGGCTTCATCTCGGACCTCATCTTGCGTTTGACCGGCAAGCCGCTGCTGTCGCGCAAGATCGTGCTCAGCACATGTCTCGGCACGGCGGCGGTGTGCGTTGCGTTGGCCGGCCGCGTCGCCAGCATGCAGGGCGCGGTCGCGCTGATGTCGGTGTCGATCTTCTTCCTGTATGTGACGGGCGCGGTCTACTGGGCCGTGATTCAGGATACCGTGCCGCGCGAACACGTGGGCGGCGTCGGCGGCTTCGTGCACTTGCTGGCGAATCTGGCCGGCGTGATCGGGCCCGCGGTGACCGGCTTCATCGTCGAGGCGACGCACGGCGCTTACGGCAGTGCGTTCGTGCTGGCGGGCGGGGTCGCGGTGCTCGGCGCGGTGTGTTCGCTGGTATGGATTCGCGAGCCGGGCGCCAGCGCGCTGCGGATGAAACGTGCATGGTAGTATGGTGCGACGCGCCTGCATTGGTTTGTCGCGCGTGTCGTCTTCCTCGTATTTCATCCGCTGTTCTGCCTGATGCCGAATAAAAACCTCCGCGCTGCCGAGTCGTCTTTCTCCGCCGATGCGGCGCTCGCTGCACCTCGCACGCGACGTCGTGCGAGCTTCCAGGCCGGCCCTCGCGTTGCGCTCCCGGATCTCGCTGCCGACGTCTCGTTCGATTCCCACGAGCCGATCGGCAAACAGATTTTCCGCGCATTGCGCCAGGCGATTTTCGCCGGTCAGTTGGTGCCGGGCACGCCGCTCTCGGAGAAGGAAGTGTCCGACATGTTTCAGGTGTCGCGGCAGCCGGTGCGCGAAGCGTTCATCAAACTGGTCGAAGCGGGCGTGCTGCAGGTATTGCCACAGCGCGGCACCTTCGTTAAACGCATATCGCCGCGTCAGGTGCGTGAAGGCCGCTTCATTCGCGAGGCGATCGAGACCGCGGTAGTCCGCAAGGCAGCCGTGTCGATCACCGACGAACAGTTGCAGGCGCTCGCCGACAATCTGCGCGATCAGAAGCTCGCGGCGAAATCGAACGACACTGCCGCGTTCCTCGCGCTCGACGAGGCGTTTCACTATGCGATTGCGCAAGCCATCGACTGCACGGCGGCATGGGACACGATTCAGGACATCAAGGCGCAGATGGATCGAGTGCGTTATTTGAGCTTGCCCGACGTGTCGCCGCTCGATCTGCTGATCAAGCAGCACGCAAAAATTCTGGCAGGCCTGCGCGCGCACGATCCGAGCGCCGCTGAAGAAGCGATGCGCAACCATCTGCGCGAGATTCTGGTGTCGCTCGTTCCGATTGCCGAGCGCAACCCGGCGTGGTTCGAAGCGGACGAGCCGGAGCGCGTGCCGCTGTCGACCTGACGCGCTTCGATAAGCAGCCAGCACGCCTTCAGTCTCGCAGGCGGCCTGAGAACCTCGCCGCCTGACCGACTGCTCCCCGATTCATCCATCCCGGCCGCTTGTCGAAACCGTTTTTTCGACAGCCAATCATCAGACGATTTCACAACCGAAACCACGAGGCAACTTTGCTTCGAACGGTGCTTCGCCGAGCGCCGAAGCAATCGTTTGCGCGGATCTTGAGGTAACTCTTTTTGATTTTCGCGGGTGTCTTTTACGCCTATCAACTTTCTCCGCCAGCCTGCCGAAAACCTCGATATAGCAATGAGACTGACAGGAGATTCGTGTGAAGCGACAGGTGTGGTTTGCGGTAGCTTTTCTCGCGTTGGCCGGATGCGCACAGATGCCCCCGTCGACTGCCACGCGCCCGGACAAGGCACCAAACGAGGTCATCAGTTTCGAGATTCCGCCGGACGCGCTCGGCGCGCGCGACCCGCAGCTCACCGTCGTGCTCGCCAAAGCAGGTGCACTGGCTGCCGCGCAGAAGCAGTCCACAGTCGTTCTCGTCACGGCGTTGGGTCAGGACTTTGCGTACCTGAATCAGGCTGTCTGGAAGGGCGTGCCGGCCCAGCGGATGACAAAGGTGAGCTTCGAGAATCGGACCGCGGGCCTCGGTCAGCCGTATAGCGTGTCGATCAGGACGGTTCAATGAAGGAGGCCATCGTGATGGTCCGGATAACTTTACTGGCGGTGGCAACGCTTCTGGGCGCGCCGGCCTTCGCGGGGCAGCCGGGCGCCGACCTGCAGTCGGCGAGCGCTTTTCCCGCTGCGGCGGACAAGGTTTATCCGCCGTTGCCGACGCTGGCGATGCTGCCACCGTCGAGCGGCGACGATGACGACGTGCCGGTGAAGCCGACGCTGCATCGAAAGAAGCCGCGTGCACCGGTACACGTTCAGGAGATCAAGCCGCCTCCGATCCCGGTCGCACGGCTCGTCGTATCCGACGCCTCGCATGCTTACCTCGAATCCGTGCAACGGCAGATCGACCAGGCGTCGATCAAGTAAACCGGCCGGCGACCCGGAGCTCACTACTCTTTAACGCTATCAACGGGAAGGATGAATCATGTCCTTGAAAATCTGCCTCGCTGCGCTCGCATGCTTTTTGGCGTGCGGTTCGGCGCACGCAGCCGACGATTGCTTTAATCAGGCGGCGGCTTATCAGGGCGTCAACCCGTGGGTGTTGCGCGCCGTTGCGTGGTACGAATCGAAGGGGGACCCGAGCGCAATCCGGCAGAACGCGAACGGTTCGATCGACGTCGGTCAGTTGCAGATCAATTCGATTCATTTCGGCGACCTTAAGCGCGAAGGCGTACCGCATCGCGCGCTGACCGACCCGTGCGTCAACGTCTACGTGGCCGCCTGGCTGCTGAAACAGAAGATGGTGAAGCACGGCAATACCTGGCGCGCGATCGGCGCCTATCATTCGGAAACGCCGAAGCGGCGCGACGCCTATGCACGCGGCATTCAGAAGGTACTGGTCGCATGGGGGCAGTTGCCGTCCGACCGCTAGACATGCCCAGCAGCCCAGCACGAGCGGACCATCCGCACCGGGCATCAAAGCCGGCATGATGTGAACCGCGCACCGCCGTCACGTATCGTTACGCACTGTCACGCGCCGTCACGAAAACGCAGCTTTGATCGAATATCATGAGGCACCCGAGGGCCTCGATTTCACGCGCGACGCAGCGCCATGCATGCCGCGTCGTGCGGAGAACGGCGCCTTGCTAACCGCGCCTGCTGAGGCCTCCCCGTGATCGGATCACATACGCGTAAAGCGGCGGTGCTGGTGGCGCTTGCCGGTATCGGCCTTGCCATCGGCGCGCCTTTTGTCCTCAATTCACAAGCCGCGCTCGCTGGGCTGCGCGACATCTCCTTGTACGTCTTCGTCGCGCTTGTCGCGAGTGCCGCGGTCAGCGCGATGGCCAAGGCCGGCAAGCTGCATCTGATGCAAACCGCACTCGGCTTTCGCGTGAGTTTCCTGCGCACGTTCGCCATCACCCTGGCCACCGATTTCGCATTTCTGGCCTCCCCGCTGGGCGCGGCAGGCTATGGGGTCAACATCGGTTTGCTGCAGCGCGCCGGCGCATCCTGGTCGCTGGCGACAACGGTCGTCAGCGCGGATCAGGCGCTCGACCTGGCGTTTTTCGCGACCGCTGTGCCGATTTCCCTTCTGTTTGCATTCGGGCCGCTCACGCAAGTGATCCCAGGCGCGAGTGCGCCTATCGTGTTCGGCGTGCTGGCCGTCGGTGCGTTTGTAGCGGGCGTCTTCTGGTTCAACCGTCAGCGTGTGGCGGTGGCATTGGATGCCACCGGCCGGCGGGTTCGTTGGCTGAACGAGCGTCGAGCGCGGTTGAGCCGGTTTTGCCGCAGCGTTCGCGGGCAATGGCTGGAACTGGTCGCCGTGCCCAAGTGGCGGCTTGCCGCATTGTTACTGCTGACGACGCTGCAATGGCTGCTTCGCTATGGCGCCATCTGGTTTATCTTGCGCGAACTCGGCTACCGCCTGCCGTTGGGTTTCGTTCTGGCCGTGCAGGCGGTTGCCCTGCATGCCGCGCTGTGGACCGGCGTGCCTGCGGGCGGCGGCACTGGCGATATCGCGCTGGCTGCCGCGTTCGCGAGCTGGGTGCCCCGTGCGAGCATCGCGACGGCACTGGTGCAGTGGCGCTTCGCGACGCTTTACTGTCCGCTGATGCTGGGCGCGGCGGGTTTCGTTGCGCTTGCAACGAGGGGCAGTACGCTCCCCGCGGCCGAATGAGCCCCGAACGTCAAAGCAAACGGAACGGCGCGGCGAATGCGCTTCACCGCGAGTTATCGGGCGCCTTTCTGATACGCGCCGAAAAACGCGCCCGTGGGCCGTGGTCGATGCGTAAGCAAAGCAGTTGAAAGGTCTGTGAAATCAGTGCGAGCGGATAAACCACCTTCAGGAGGTCCGCGATCATGCGCCATTCCGCACGGATGCCCTTCCAGTAGCCGAGTTTCTCGGTCTTGCGAGCCTGCGTGACGTGCGGCCAGTGAGTAACCGCGATGGGCAGGCGGCGCTCGATGATCCGGCGGTTCATGAACACCTCGACGCCGAAGCGTGGCAAGCCATGAACCTCCTGCAGCACTTCGCCCAGCAGCGTTTTTTTGACCACCCGTTCGCCGGAAACGAAATCGAGGCCGATGGCGCGAAACGCCAACAGGCTGTTCTGGCGCAAGCTCAGGCTCACTTGTGCGTTGCCTTGCAAAACGGGCAGGGCGAGCGCACTGATGTACTCGGCCGTCAGACCCTTCAAATCGGCATCCAGCAGCATGATCAACTCGCCTTGCGCGGCAGCGATCCCGGCCGCCATGGCGGCGCTTTTACCGCGGTTTTCGCCGCACCGGATCAACTGTACCGGCGTGAAGCGCTCGACGACCTCGGCGGTGCCGTCGGTCGAACCGTCGTCCACCACGATGACTTCACCGAACAAAGGGTGCGCGGCGGCCACGGCCAGCACGCTGCCGATGCGGGGCGCTTCGTTGTAAGCACAGATGACGCAGGAAATTCGTGGGGGACGGCGCAGTGGGGAACGAAC
The DNA here is from genome assembly GCF_038050405.1 of Paraburkholderia sp. IMGN_8. NCBI lineage: Bacteria > Pseudomonadati > Pseudomonadota > Betaproteobacteria > Burkholderiales > Burkholderiaceae > Paraburkholderia > Paraburkholderia sp. IMGN_8. The sequence continues at coordinate 1,140,693 of NZ_CP150901.1, forward strand.
AGTCATTGGCTAGGCCGTTACGAAGAGGGAGGTGCCTCGCTGGACGCGCTGGGCGCGTTGGGTAGCGGTCCAACCGTCACTGCCCGCGCCCAACGAGGCTTGAAAGCATCTTCAAACGATTCGCGCTCCGGCCCGATAAGTCGCGCGCGGCACCGGCAGCGTGTCGAGCATCGTCACACGTACGAAGTCGCCACGCAAGCCCGGCGCGATCGCGCCGCGGTCGTATAGACCGGCCGTGCGAGCCGGCTCGGCCGAAACGGTCGCCATGGCGCGCGGCAAACTCCAGCCGGCCTTGTTGACCAGTTCGAACACGGCGGTCAGCAAACTGGACGGCACGTAATCCGACGACAGGATATCGAGCAGGTCCGCTTTGGCCAGTTCGAGCGCGGACACGTTGCCCGAATGCGAACCGCCGCGCACGATATTCGGCGCGCCCATGATGGTCGAGATGCCGTGCTCGCGCGCGGTCTCGGCGGCGATGCGCGTGGTCGGAAATTCGGCCAGCACAATGCCCTCGGCCTTGGCTTGCTCGACGTGCTCGATCAGCGTGTCGTCGTGGCTCGCGACCGGAATGCCGAGCCGGTTGCAACGTGCGACGATCTCGCGGCGGTGCACGTCGGCGTAACGTTCCTGCTCGACGGACAGTTCGGCCAGTGCGGTAGCCACATGTTCGTCGCTCAGCTTGCCGTTGCGTTCCTGAAAGCGGCGCCATTGATCGCGATCGTGCCATTGACGCTGACCGGGCGTGTGGTCCATCACCGAGGCAAGCCGCAACAACGGATGCGCGCACAACGAGTCGAATACCTCCACTACGTCGGCGGTCGCGATTTCGCAGCGCAGATGCAGGAAGTGTTCGGCGCGCAGCAAGTTGCGCTCGGAGAAGCGCGTGAGCGCTTCGGCGCATTGGGTTTGCAAATCGCGGCCACGTAAGCCGACATTCGAGCGCGAACCGATCGCAAGCGCATCGAAAACCGTGGTGATGCCGGCCGCGGCCACTTGCGCGTCGTGGATCACGAAGGCGGCATCGGTGTTCCATTGGACGCCCGGACGCGGCGCGAGATGCTTTTCGAGGTTGTCCGTGTGCAGTTCGATCAGGCCCGGCAACAGATAGTCGCCGTCCCAATCTTCTGCTTCGCGTGCCGATGTCGTGCCGCGCTCGACGTCGCGAATCGCGCCGTCTTCGATGCGGATCACGCCGGTGAATACTTCGTCTCGCGTCACGATGCGAGCGTTTCTGATCAACATCGACTTGCTCCGTAGTCAGTCAGACTTGAGTGTTTTAGCTCAGTGCCTAGTGTAGTGCCGTTTCGTGTCGCTTCGTGCCGGCTAGTGGCGCAGCGGCGGCTGGAGTTCGAGACGACGTGTCGCAACCTTGTGGCGCGTATCTTCGTCGTGAAAGATACCGACGATCGCCGCGCCACGCTCGCGCGCTTCGACGATCAGATCGGCGACCACGTCACGATTTTCCGCATCGAGCGAGGCGGTCGGTTCGTCGAGCAGCAACACCGGATGCCCGGCGATCAAGCCGCGGGCAATGTTCACGCGTTGCTGCTCGCCACCGGAAAAGGTGGCAGGCGCCAGCGTCCACAGCCGTTCGGGCACATTGAGCCGGGCCAGCAGCGCGGCGGCGCGCGCACGGGCTTCATCTTCCGCCACGCCGCGCGACACCAGCGGCTCGGCTACGAGCGTGAGCGTCGGTACTCGTGGAATCACGCGCAGAAACTGGCTGACATAGCCCACTACGCTGCGGCGCAGACGCAACACGTCGCGCGGCTCGGCGCCGGTGATCGAGACCGGTTGCCCATCATCCGCGCCATCACGAATGGCGATGGAACCCGCGCTCGCGAGGTAATTGCCATACAGACACCGCAGCAACGTGCTCTTGCCCGCGCCGGACGGCCCGACCAGCACCACGCACTCGCCGCGTTCGACGTCGAGCGAAACATCGGCGAGCGCTTCGATTTGCACGCCGCCCTGGCCGTGCAGTGTGAAGGTCTTGCCGATATTGGACGCGCGCAGCATCAGCGCGGCGTTGTCGATGAACGCGCGATCGGCCGCGCGTGATTCAATGCTTGTTTGGATGGATCGCATTGTGAGCCTCAAACCGGCAGGACCGAGGAAACCAGCGTTTGCGTGTACGGATGCTGCGGATCGTCGAGCACCTGATCGGTCAGACCCGCCTCGACCACCACGCCGCCTTGCATAACCATCAGGCGATGCGCGAGCAAGCGCGCCACGCCGATATCGTGCGTGACGATCAGCACCGACAGATGCAGTGTGGACGTCAACGTGCGCAGCAGATCGAGCAGGCGCGCTTGCACCGATACGTCGAGACCGGCGGTCGGCTCGTCCATGAAGACGAGGCGCGGGCCCGTGACGAGATTGCGCGCGATCTGCAAACGCTGTTGCATTCCGCCGGAAAACGCCGACGGATATTCGTCGATACGGGTGGAATCCAACTCGACGCGCTCCATCCATTGCGTCGCCGTGTGGCGAATGTTGCCGTAATGACGCGCGCCGATCGCCATCAGGGGTTCGCCGATATTCGCGCCGGCAGAAACGCCGCTGCGCAGGCCGTCGCGCGGATTCTGCTGCACGAAGCCCCACTCGGTGCGCATCAGCAGGCGCCGGCGCGGCTCGGACAAGGCCAGCAGATCGAGCATCTCGCCATGCGTCGCCGCGTAATGCAGCGAGCCGCTGTCGGCTTCGGTCTTCAACGCGAGCGTATTCAACAGCGTGGTTTTGCCCGAGCCGGATTCGCCGACGATGCACAACACCTCGCCCGGATAGAGATCGAAGCTGACATTCGTGCAGCCGTTGCGGCCGCCGAATTGTTTGGTGAGCGAACGGGCGCTCAACAGCGGCGTCATGCTGTCTCTCCTTTGCGCGGTTCGTCCTGATCGCCGCGGCGTTCGTGGCAGTAGTCGCTATCGGAGCAAACGAACATCCGCTTGCCCGCATCGTCGACGATCATTTCGTCGAGGAAGCTCTTCGTCGATCCGCACAGCGCACAGGCGTGCTGCCACTTCTGTATCTCGAACGGATGATCGTCGAAGTCGAGACTGCGTACCGGCGTGTACGGCGGAATCGCGTAAATGCGGCGCTCGCGGCCGGCGCCGAACAATTGCAGCGCGGGGTTCATGTGCATCTTCGGATTGTCGAACTTCGGAATCGGCGACGGCGAACTCAGATAGCGGTTGTTGACGATCACCGGGTAGTCGTAGGTGGTGGCGATACTGCCGTGATGGACGATATCCTCGTATAGCTTCACGCTGATCAAACCGTAGTCGGCCAGCGCGTGCATCTTCTTGCATTCGACGACGCGCGGTTCCAGTTTGAACAACGGCTCGGGCATCGGCACCTGGTAGACAAGAATCTGCTTGTCGGTGAGCGGCTTTTCTGGAATCCGGTGACGTGTCTGGATGATCGTCGCCTCCGCCGTGCGCTGCGTGGTCGCCACGCCGGCAGTGCGGGCGAAAAAGCGGCGGATATTGACCGCGTTGGTCGTTTCGTCGGAGCCCTGATCGATCACTTTCAGCGTATCGCGCTTGCCGATGATCGCTGCGGTGACCTGAATGCCGCCGGTGCCCCAGCCGAACGGCAACGGCATTTCACGCGAGGCGAACGGCACCTGATAGCCAGGTACGGCGACGGCTTTGAGCAACGCGCGGCGGAGCATGCGCTTGGTCTGCTCATCGAGGTAAGCGAAGTTGTAGCCGTCCGCGGCGCTGTCGAGTGAGGTATCGGGCGCGTTCATGCGGCTTGCTCCTGCGTCTGAGCCTGGTCCTGAGCCTGGTCCTCGTTCGGCGCGCCGTGCTGCGCACGCAGGCGCCGAACGAGTTCGAGTTCGGACTGGAAGTCGACGTAGTGGGGCAATTTCAGATGCTGGACAAAGCCGGACGCTTCGACGTTATCGCTGTGCGACAGCATGAATTCGATGTCCTGGGTCGGCGACCCGAGCGTTTCACCGAGTTCTTCGGCGCGCAAGGCGCGGTCCACCAATGCCATTGCCATCGCTTTGCGCTCCGAGTGGCCGAACGCGAGACCGTAGCCTTGCGTGAACGTCGGCGGCACCTCGCCGCTGCCGGCAAACTGGTTGATCATCTGGCATTCGGTGATATCGATATCGCCGATTTCCACGGCTTCGCCCAGTTCGTCGAGTTCCATTTCAACGGCTATCGTGCCGAAGCGGATCTCGCCGGCAAACGGGTGCGAGTGTGCGTAGCCGCGCTGCGTGGCATAACCCATCGCGAGCAGAAAACCTTCGTCGCCGCGCGCGAGATTCTGCAGACGCGTTGAGCGGCTCGCGGGAAAGGCGAGCGGTTCGCGCGACAGATCGCCGGGTTCCCGCGCATCCGGCGTGGGGCGTTCCTGTTCGATCAGACCTTCGCTGTCGAGCAGCGTGACGACACGCGGCATGGGTTCGGCTTCGGGCGGCGCGGCCTGAATGGCGGATGCCGGCGCGGCCGCATCGGTTTTAGTGCCGCCTTCAGTGTCACCGTCAGCCAGCAACGCGAAATCCAGCAGACGCTGCGTGTAATCGTAAGTCGCGCCGAGCAATTGACCGCCGGGCACGTCCTTGAACGTCGCGGAAATACGGCGCGCGACCTGCATGGCTTCCGTATCGATTGCCTGCGTGTAGCCGAAACGCGGCAACGTAGTGCGATACGCGCGCAGCAGAAAGATCGCCTCGACCAGATCGCCGGCGGCCTGCTTGATTGCCAGCGCGGCCAGTTCTTCGTCGTAGACCGAGCCTTCAGTCATGACTCGCGCGACGGCGAGGCGCAATTGCTCGCGAATCTGCGCGACGCTGAGTTCGGCGAGCCGCGTATCGCCGCGGCGCGCCTTGTCGAGCAGACGCCACGACGCCTCGATCGCACGTTCTCCACCTTTGACGGCAACGTACATCAGTTCACCTTTGCTTTGGTTGTGCGCGGCAGACCGATCAGCGTGCTGCCGCAGACGAGATAGCAATCGATGCCGCACGGAAAGAGCGGCGCGAGGGCGGCGCGTTCGCGCCAGAAATGCTCGGGCAGGCCGACCGGCGCGATCGTCGCGGTGTGTTGGATGCCAGGGCCGCTCAGCACGACCGGCGTGCCGCCCGTGAGCGCTTCCACGCGGATCAGCAGCGTCACCGATTGTTCGGGCGATTCCGCTTCGCCAAGCGCAAAGCTTTCCAGCGACGGTAGTGCGCCTGTGTCGTGGATATAGGCGAAGGCAGCTTGCGCCGGTTCATCGACGAGCGGCGCGCCGGTATGAAAGCGCAGCGCCGAAGCCAGGGCCGCATCAGGTTGCGCGAGCCAAACGGGCGTGGCGTAGTCGCATAGCGTGAGCAGCGCGGCGAATGCGGCGAGCTCCGCGCGGGTTGCCCGCACCTCCGGCAAGCCGTTCTCGACGACGCCGACTGTGCCCGGTCGCGACAGCGCGTCGAGCAGGGTGCGGAATACCGCCTGGGTGTTGTGGACCGGGTCGGCGAAACCCGGCGTTAACCTGGACAATGCACTTTGCGAGTTTTCCATCAGTCGCCCCGGACCATCGTGAAGAATTCGACGCGTGTCGACGCGGCGTCATGGCGGTGTTCAACGCGTTTGGCGGCCTGCTGTGCTGCAAACGGCTCGATTAACTGTTGATGCAGCGCGGCGCGATGCTCAGGCATTTGCAGCAGCGCGTCTGCTAGCGCAGCGAGTTCGGCGCGGCGGCGGTCGCGGCCCAGATGACAGGCGACGCCAACCGCGGCTTGAGTATCACCGGTACTGCGCAACCGCAAGGTGGCGCGCGTCACGGTGGCTTCGCCGAGATTGAACGGGTCGCCGGTGCCGCCGACGCGGCCGCGCACCATCGCGAGGCCGATTTCGGGTGGCCTGAGCCAGTCGTAAACAGGGGCCGGGATGCCTTGCAGCGCGCGTTCAAGCGCGGCTTCGAGATCGGCGCGCGGCGTGCGCGCAAGCACGGCCATCCATGCGCGCCGCATGGCGGAGGAAGGCGAGGCGGAGGTGGCACTCATCGAGACTCCTGTCGGCCTGAGTTAGCGCTTTAGCGCTTACTCAGGCCCCATGCAAGATAATTGCGGTTGATCCAGCGAGCAGACATTTGACCATCTATTCGTCTAAACGTCTAGACGTTTAGAGGTAGACTTGTTGCGTGTTGTCGCACGCGGCCGCCATTTCACATTTCCATCACGGCTTGCGCACTACAATGCACGATAGAGCGAATATTTGAACCCAAGGGAATGACAGCACCATGACATCGAACGACAACGCGACGCCGGGCACGCTGCTCGAACGCGGCGCGGGCGTTGCCGTGTGGCGGCAGATCGAGCAGATTCTTGCCGCGGAAATCGCGGCGAGCGGTTTTGGCGAGGAGGGCCGCTTGCCCAGCGAAGGCGAACTGGCCAAGCGCTTCGACGTGAACCGGCATACCGTGCGCCGGGCGATGCTGGGTCTCGCCGCGCTCGGTCTTGTCAGCGTCGAACAGGGACGCGGCACCTTCGTGCAGCCCGGTGCCATCGACTATTCAATCGGCCGCCGCACACGTTTTACTGAAAACTTGCGGCAGCAGCATCATGCGGCAGCGGGCACGATGCTGTCGGCCGCGCGCGTGAAGGCCGAGCCGAGTGTCGCGAAGGCGCTCGGCCTGCGGGCGGGTGCGTCGGTCTATCGGATCGAATCGCTGCACGAGTCGGACGGCGTGCCGCTCACGTTCGCGCGCAACTGGTATCCGGCGGTGCGTTTCGCGGATCTGCCAGAGGTGCTGGAGCGCACCGGCAGCATCACGAAGTCGATGGCGAAATTCGGCGTGACCGATTACTTGCGCAAGTGGAGCCGCATCGGCAGCGTATTGCCTGAGCCGGAAGTGGCGCGGCGTTTGAATATCAACCGGCAGCAGCCGGTGCTGTGGGTCGAGAACGTCGATGTCGATCTGGAGGGCACGCCGATCAAGTACGGCTTCACGCATTTTGCCGCTGACCGTGTGCAACTGCTCGTGGAGCACGACGTATGAGCGGCGCCGTCTGGGGCGCTGATGCACGTTTCGCGGTGTACTACGCGCCTTCGCGCGATTCGGCATGGTGGCGGGCGGGATCGCAGTGGTTGGGCCGCGATGCGGAAAGCGGCGAGGAGTGCGTGCCGCCGCAACCGGAAGGCGTGACGCGGCCATTGGCGGATTTGACCGAGGCGCCACGTCGCTATGGATGGCATGGCACATTGGTTGCGCCGTTTCGTCTGGCCGACGGGGTGACTCAGCACGACGTGCTGCAAACGGCGCGTGAATGGGCGCACTCGCAAGCCGCGTTCATGTTGCCGGTAGGAGCCGCGACGCTCGGCGATTTCGTCGCGCTGCGTCCCGCGGATCAGGATGGCGAAGCGAACATCGGTGCCGTCGCCGCAAGCGCGTTGCGGTCGCTCGATGCACTGCGCGCCAGGCCGTCCGCTACCGATCTCGCCCGCCGTCTTGCCGCGCCGCTGAGCGAACGGCAGCGCGCGCTACTGGTCGAATGGGGTTATCCGTACGTCTTCGACGAATTCCGTTTTCACATGACGCTATCCAATTCGCTGGCCGATGCCGATGAGCGTGCGATGCTGGTCGCATGGTGGCGGGCGCAAACGCCCAGGCTCGGGCCGCTCGCAATCGACCACGCGGCGCTCTTTGTCGAGCCTGCGCCCAGCGCGCCGTTCGTGTTGTGGCAACGTGTGCCGTTTCAGAACCGTGAGGTGAATTAACGATGGCAGGTCGTTTGATCTATGTAATGGGGCCGTCCGGTGCGGGCAAGGATTCGCTGCTGGGTTTTGCGCGCAGGCGCTTGATGGGCGAACCGATTCTGTTTGCGCATCGCTACATCACGCGGCCGAGCGGCAATGGTGAAGAACATATCGCGCTGAGCGTAGAAGAGTTTGCAGCGCGTTCCGTGCTCGGTCTGTTCGCGCTCGAATGGTCGAGCCATTCGTTGCGTTATGGCATCGGTATCGAACTCGATGCGTGGCTCGCGCGCGGTTGCACGGTGGTCGTCAACGGTTCACGTCAGCATGTGCAGCACACGTTGGCGCGTTATCCGCGCACGGCAGTCGTGCACGTGGACGCTGCGCCGCACATTCTCGAAGCGCGGCTCGGCGCGCGCGCACGCGAGTCCGCGGAACAGGTCACGGCAAGGCTCGCACGGCGTGCGCCGTTTTCGTTGCCTGACGGAATTCGTTGCAAGACGATCGATAACTCGGGTGAACTCGATGACGCTGGCCATGCGTTGATCGATTTTCTGATGGCCCACGCCAACACGCGCTAGGCCGGCACGACCATCTGTTGCGGCATCGGCATTCGCGCCGGCGTGCGTGTAAAAAACGCACGCCGCCATCAAACTAGCCGCGTCGCGCCACCATCTCCGACACCGTCTGCGCCGCCCGCTGCAACGGTTCCAGAAACGCCTTCACCATCTGCCTGGCCGAATTGCGCTGAGCGTTGCCGCTGATATTCATCGCCGCGATCACGCGCCCCTGGCGGTTGCGAATCGGTGCGGACAGCGAAATCAGACCGCCTTCCAGTTCCTGATCGACGATCGCCCAGCCCTGACGGCGCACCTGTGCGATCAGTTTTTTCAGCTCTTCCTTGTCGGTGACCGTGCGCGGCGTGTGCGCGTAGAGCGGCGCCGAACTCAGGGTCGCGTCGAGCGCTTCGTCGTCGAGTGCGGCGAGCAGCACGCGGCCCATTGACGTGCAATACGCCGGCAAGCGGCTGCCGATCGACAGATTGATCGTCATGATCTTGTGGGTCGGCACGCGCAGCACATAAACGATCTCGGTGCGATCGAGCACGGCCGCCGAGCAGCTCTCGTGCACCTGCGCCGACAGTTCTTCCATCACCGGCTCGGCGAGGTTCCAGAACGGCATCGAGGTCAGATACGCGAAGCCGAGATCGAGAATCTTCGGCGTGAGACGAAACAGGCGGCCTTCGGCCTCCACGTAGCCGAGCGTCTGCAAGGTCAACAGGATGCGGCGCGCGCCCGCGCGCGTGAGGCCGGCGGCGGCGGCGACGTCGGTCAGTGTCTGTTCGGGGCGCGTGGCGTCGAACGCGCGAATCACCGCGAGGCCGCGCGCGAACGACTGCACATACGAATCGCCCGGTTTGTCCGGGGCCGGTTCGGCGCTGACGGGAACGGCGGAAGACGGCGGCAGGACTTTGCTCATGGGCCTTTGCTAAAAGCGTTCGAAGAGGGCGTATGCCGGTCGCGGACAAGCGAGACAACCGAGGCACGACCGGGACAAAAGCGGGGCGGCGCGATGTCGCGGAAAGCCGTGACGATAGCTTAAGCCTTCCTTTTCGCCAACCTCGCAGGTTTTTGGATCGATAGCCCAGGGTTTGCATGGATGCAGTCTGGATTCAAAATTTGTATGATGACCAGATAACATGATCAATCGAGGCAATCGATGTTCGACAAGATTCCTGCCCGGGCACTGAGCGACACGGTCGCGCAGCAGCTTCTCAAGCAGATCGACAAAGGCACCTTCAAGCGCGGCGGCAAGCTGCCGACCGAGGCCGTGCTGGCGCAGCAGTTCGGCGTGAGCCGCACGGTGATCCGCGAGGCGATCTCGCGGCTGAAGAACGAAGGCGTGGTCGAGCCGCGCCAGGGCAGCGGCGTGTTCGTCGCCGCGCACGGCGCGATCCGGCCGTTGCGCATCGATTACGCGGAAGCCGTTGAGGCCGGTTCGGTGCTGCAAATCCTCGCGCTGCGGCGGGCGATCGAAGCGGAAGTCGCATCGGAAGCCGCCATGCGCCGCAGCGACGCCGACATGGTGTCGATCGATATCGCGCTCGCGAAGATCGACGAAGCGGTGGCCGAAGGCGAGGACGGCGTCGCCGAGGACGTCGCGTTCCATCGCGCAATCGCTGCGGCCACCGGCAATCCGTATTTCCTCAAAACGCTCACATTCCTGAATCAGTACCTCGAAGCGGGCACCCTGGTGACACGGCGCAACGAAGCGCTGCGCGAGGACTTCTCCCGTCAGGTGCGTGAAGAGCATGCGGCCATCGCCGCCGCGATTCGCGCGGGCGATCCGATGGCGGCGCGCAATGCGGCGCGCACGCATATGTACAACGCGGCACGGCGGCTCGCGGAAGCGGGTATTTGCTGAGCTGGGCCGGGTTGGGCGCCATTGGGGCGCCCGCCGCTCACGAATTCTCAAAGGTCAAACATGTCCAGAAATGTCGGTGTCATCGGTCTTGGTGCAATGGGCCTGGGTGTCGCGCGCTCGTTGTTGCGCGCGGGTTTTCGGGTTCATGCGTGCGATCTGCGCAGCCAGGTCCTGCAAGCGTTCGTCGCGGAAGGGGGCGTGGGTTGCGCCTCGCCTGCGGAACTCGGGGCGCAATGCGAAGTGGTCGTCACGCTGGTCGTCAATGCCGCGCAGACCGAAGCGGTGCTGTTCGGTGCACAAGGCGCGGTCGCTGCAATGAAGAAGGGCAGTGTGGTGATCGCCAGCGCGACAGTCGCGCCGGACTTCGCGATCGAACTTGGCAAGCGGATCGAGTCGGCCGGTTTGCAGATGCTCGATGCGCCTGTGTCGGGTGGCGCGGCGCGCGCCGCATCCGGTGAAATGACGATGATGACGTCCGGCCCCGATGCGGCCTATGCCGCGTGCGAGGACGTGCTGGCCGCGATGGCCGGCAAGGTGTATCGCCTCGGTTCGGCGCACGGCGCCGGGTCGAAAGTGAAGATCATCAATCAGTTGCTGGCCGGCGTGCATATCGCGGTGGCCGCCGAGGCGATGGCGCTCGGTTTGCGCGAAGGCGTGGATGCCGATGCGCTGTACGAGGTCATCACGCATAGCGCGGGCAATTCGTGGATGTTCGAGAACCGCGTACCGCACATTCTGAACGGCGATTACACGCCGCTGTCGGCGGTCGATATTTTCGTGAAGGATCTCGGCCTCGTGCTCGATACCGCGCGCCGTTCGAAGTTTCCTTTGCCGCTCTCGGCAGCGGCGCATCAGATGTTCATGATGGCGTCCTCTGCCGGTCACGGTGGTGAGGACGATTCCGCGGTGATCAAGATTTTCCCCGGCATCGACGTGCCGGCGGCGAAATAAGCGCTGGAGCCCGCTATGACCACCCCGTCAAGACGCGCGCTGCTCGGCTGTATCGCCGACGATTTCACCGGCGCCACCGATCTCGCCAACATGCTGGTGCGCGGCGGCATGCGCACCGTGCAGACCATCGGCGTACCCGCGTCGAACGAAGTCATCGAGGCCGACGCGCTGGTCGTCGCGCTGAAATCGCGCACGATTCCCGCTGCCGACGCGGTCGCGCAATCGCTCGCAGCACTCGACTGGTTGCGCGCGCAAGGATGCCGCCAGTTCTTCTTCAAATACTGCTCGACGTTCGATTCGACCGATGCGGGCAACATCGGTCAGGTAACGGATGCGTTGCTCGATGCGTTGTCGCCGGACACGGAAGCAACGGCCTTGACGATCGCCTGCCCGGCGTTTCCTGAGAATGGCCGCACGATCTATCGCGGTCATCTGTTCGTCGGCGATACCTTGCTCAACGAGTCCGGCATGGAAAACCATCCGCTCACGCCGATGCGCGATGCCAACCTCGTACGTGTGCTGCAACGGCAGACCGGGTCGAAAGTCGGCCTGGTGCGTTATGACGCCGTTGCCAAAGGCGTTTCCGCTGTACGCGAAGCGTTCGATGCTTTGCGTAACGACGGCGTGCGGATGGCGATTGCCGATGCGGTGTCGGACGCGGACCTTTACGTACTCGGCGAGGCATGTACCGATTTCGCGCTCGTCACGGGCGGCTCCGGTGTCGCGCTAGGTTTGCCCGGCAATTTCCGCCGTGCAGGATTGCTCGCGGAGCAAACCGACGCCGCGCAGTTGCCTCGAGTCGAAGGATTGTCGGTCGTACTGGCCGGCAGCGCATCCAAAGCGACCAACGCGCAAGTGGCGGCGTGGCGCGAAACGCGGTCTTCGTTCCGCATCGATCCGCTGGCGGTTGCGCGCGGTGAGCCGGTGGTCGAGCAGGCATTGGCGTTCGCCCAGGAGCACTTCGGTAAAGATCAACCAGTGCTGATCTACGCCACTGCCACGCCCGACGAAGTCAAGGCCGTGCAGCGCGAACTCGGTGTCAACGAAGCGGGGCATCTGGTCGAAACGACTTTGGCGTCGATCGCACGCGGCCTGCGCGAGCACGGCGTACGCAAGTTCGTGGTGGCGGGCGGCGAAACCTCGGGCGCGGTGGTGCAGGCACTCGACGTGCACACGCTGCGCATCGGCGCGCAAATCGATCCCGGCGTGCCGGCCACCGCGACGACCGGCGGCGAACCGCTCGCACTGGCGCTGAAATCCGGCAACTTCGGTACGACCGACTTCTTCGAAAAGGCGCTGCGCCATCTCGATGGAGCGGCGCAATGACCGGCACGCCCGCACTCCATACGACGAACGAGGCCAAGGTTCGTGAAGAAATCTGCGTGACCGGCGCGAGTCTCTATCAGCGCGGCTACACCGTGGGCACCGCCGGCAACATCAGCGCGCGTCTCGACGACGGCTGGCTGATCACGCCGACCGATGCGTGCCTGGGCCGGCTCGACCCCGCCGACATCGCCAAAGTCGATCTGGCCGGCAACGCGGTATCCGGCGGCAAGCCCTCGAAGACGCTGGCGCTGCATCGCGGCATCTATGCGCGCAACGGCGAAGCTCGCGGCATCGTCCACACGCACTCGACCCATCTGGTCGCGCTGACGCTAGCCGGCGTCTGGAGCGACCAGGACGTGTTGCCGCCGATCACCCCGTACTACGTGATGAAAGTGGGACACGTCCCCTTGATTCGTTACAAGCGTCCGGGCGATCCACACGTAGCCGGGCAGATCGCCGCGCTCGCCGATACCGTTCGCGCTGTTTTGCTCGAGCGCCTCGGCCCGGTGGTGTGGGAGCGCTCGGTCGCGCAGGCGTCATATGTGCTCGAAGAACTCGAAGAGACCGCGCGCCTGTGGCTGATGACGAACCCGCGGCCCGCGCCGCTCGACGAGGCAGCACTCGAAGAACTGCGCACCGTGTTCGGCGCGCGCTGGTAGAACCCGACGTACACAAAGCCAGGCGCCCCACGCGGCGCATCAGACTATCCATAGAAGGAGACAATGCATGAGTTCCTATCAGACGGCATCGAGCCGCCCCATTGCAGCGGCTGCGGGACAACCTGGCGCTGCTGAAGTCGAACGCACCTATAAGAAAGTGTTCTGGCGCATCGTGCCGTTTCTGATGCTGTGCTACGTGGTTGCGTATCTGGACCGCGTGAATGTCGGTTTCGCGAAGCTGCAAATGTCGCAAGACCTCGCGTTCAGCGAAACGGTGTTCGGCCTCGGCGCCGGCGTGTTCTTTATCGGCTACTTCCTGTTCGAGTTGCCGAGCAACATTCTGATGCACAAGCTCGGCGCGCGTATCTGGATCGCGCGGATCATGATCACGTGGGGCCTGCTGTCCGCGCTGTTCGTGTTCGTCAAGACGCCGATGCAGTTCTACATCTTGCGCTTCATGCTGGGGCTGGCCGAAGCCGGTTTCTATCCCGGCGTGATTCTGTATCTGACATACTGGTTTCCGTCGCATCGGCGCGCGAAGATCATCGCTGTGTTCATGTCGGCGATCCCGGTATCGGGGATTTTCGGCAATCCGCTGTCGGGCTGGATCATGCAGTCGTTCCATAACAACTCGGGTTTCGCGGGCTGGCAATGGATGTTCCTGATCGAGGCGATCCCCGCGATTGCGATCGGCATCGCGACGATCCTGTATCTCGACAACGGCATCTCCAGTGCGAAGTGGCTGAGCGAGCGTGAAAAGCGTTTGCTCACCGATGAAATCGCCGCCGCGCAGCCGCAACAAAAAGCGCAGGCGCACTCGCTCGGCGCGGTGTTCCGCGATCCGCGCACCTGGTGGATGTCGCTGATCTATTTTGCGTTCGTCACCGGGCAATACGGCTTGACGTTCTGGATGCCGACGCTCGTCAAATCGACCGGTGTGAGCGGCGCATTCGAAATCGGCTTGCTGAGCGCGATTCCGTTCCTGTGCGCGATCGTCGTGATGAACCTGATGGGCCATAGCGCGGACAAGCGCCGCGAGCGCCGCTGGCATCTGATCGTGCCGGCGCTGTTCGGCGCGATCGGCTTTACGGTGGCCGCTTCGTTTGCGGACAATACGGTGGTGTCGATCGCGTTTCTCTCGCTGGCGGCGGCGGGCGTGCTGACCTGCGCGCCGCTGTTCTGGTCGCTGCCGACTGCGTTCATGTCGGGCGCGACCGCTGCTGCCGGCATTGCGATCATCAATTCGATCGGCAATCTCGCGGGTTTCGCGAGCCCCTACATGATCGGCTATCTGAAGGATCTCACGCATAGCACGCAGACCGGCATGTATGTGCTGGCCGGCATGCTGGTGATCGGCGCGATTGCCACGTGGCTGACGCCGGCCAGGCTGGTCAATCGCTAAACCGATGTCGCGCGCCGTGCGCCGTTTATGGCGGTTGCCGCGCGCTGATTCAACTGTTTTCAAGGAGTTGCTGCCATGCCTCGCTTCGCCGCCAACCTGACGATGATGTACAACGAGCACGCTTTCCTCGACCGTTTTGCCGCCGCGGCAAAAGACGGCTTCAAAGCGGTCGAGTTTCTGTTTCCGTACGATTTCCCCGCCGCGGATATCAAGGCGCGGCTCGACGGCAACGGTCTGACCCAGGCGCTCTTTAACGCTCCGCCCGGCGACTGGGCCGCGGGCGAACGCGGTATTGCCTCTCTGCCGGGCCGCGAAGATGAGTTCCATCGCAGTGTCGAAACCGCGCTCGATTACGCGCGCGTGCTGGGAAACCGCACGCTGCATGTGATGGCGGGTTTGATCGGCGCGGATCAGCCGCGCGCGCAGCATCGCGAGGTGTATCTGAAGAATCTCGCGTATGCCGCGAAGGCCGCGCAAGCTGAAGGCATCACCGTCGTGATCGAGCCGATCAACACGCGCGATATCCCCGGCTTCTTTCTCAACCGCCAGGACGACGCGCAGGCGATTTGCGCGGAAGTGGCTGCGCCGAATCTCAAGGTGCAGTTCGATTGCTATCACTGCCAGATCGTCGAGGGCGATCTCGCGGTGAAACTCAAGCGCGATATGGCGGGCATCGGCCACATTCAGATCGCGGGCGTGCCTGAGCGCCATGAACCGGACGTCGGTGAATTGAATTACCCGTATCTGTTCGACCTGATCGACACGCTCGGCTATGACGGCTACATCGGTTGCGAATACCGGCCGCGTGCGGGCACCTCGGCAGGCTTGGGCTGGATGAAACCGTATCTGCACAACGCTCGCCAAGAGGAACGAACGACATCATGAAAGTACTGATTACCGGCGGCGCGGGTTTTCTCGGCCAGCGTCTCGCGCGCGAACTGCTGGCGCGCGGTTCATTGAAGGGCGCGGACGGCAAGCCGCAAGCCATTACCGAACTGGTGCTGCTCGACGTGGTGCGCGCGAGCGATTTCGGCGACAGCCGTGTGCGCACGGAAGTGGGCGACATCGCGGAGCCGCGCGTGCTCGAAAGCGTGATCGACGCTAAGACCTCGGCGATTTTCCATCTGGCCGCGATCGTCAGCGGCCAGGCGGAGTCGGATTTCGATCTCGGCATGCGCATCAATCTGGACGCGTCGCGTTTGCTGCTCGAAACGTGCCGGCAGCGCGGACACAAACCACGTGTGCTGTTCACGAGTTCGGTGGCGGTTTACGGCGGCGATCTGCCCGAGGTCGTGCGGAACGACACCGCGTTGAATCCGCAATCGTCGTATGGCGCGCAGAAGGCGATCGCCGAACTCCTGCTCAACGATTACGCGCGGCGTGGTTTCGTCGACGGCCGCGTGCTGCGGCTGCCCACTATCAGCGTGCGGCCGGGCAAGCCGAATGCGGCGGCGTCGTCGTTTGCGAGCGGCATCGTTCGCGAGCCATTGAACGGCGAAGCGGCGGTGTGCCCGGTAGCGGGCGCGACGCGCTTGTGGCTGCTGTCGCCGCGCAAGGCGATCGAAAGCCTGATCGCCGGGCTGGAAATCGATGCAGCCGCGCTCGGCCACCAGCGGGTGCTGAATCTGCCGGGGATTTCGGTGACTGTCGACGAGATGGTCGCGGCACTGCGCGAGGTCGCCGGCGACGAGGTTGCCAGGCGGATCGTCTGGCAACCGGACGCGCGCGTGGAGAAGATTGTCGGCAGCTGGCCGGGGCGGTGGGATACGTCGCGTGCCGAGCGGCTCGGCCTGAGCGGCGACCGCAGTTTCGCCGATGTGATTCGCGGCTATATCGAAGACGAGCGGGTTCAGGTCCGCTGAGAAAATACTCCCCAAGCCTCGTGCCGGTGGTCCTCCACGGGCCGCCATGCTGATTCGAGCGGCACGAGCGCGCCATTTGTCTGATGCTTTGCGCAGGCTGCAAGGCTGCACGTATTCCCTGGTACTGGCGTCGCTTTGCTTGACACGGTTTCCGCCACACGCCTATTATCGAGTCTTAATGTTCGATATATGACCTATTGTTCGTGTAAAGAACAAATGGCCGCGATGTCGAGCCCATGATTCATCATCCTGCGCTAAGCTGATCTGACGTGACGGCCGCCATGCAGCCGTTTTTCGTTGCGCTCGCCTGGGTCGATGCCTTTGCGCATCCAGCCCGCGCCATGCGCAAGCGGCCGGCGCCGCTAGCCGGTAGCAGCGCACGCAGCACACCAACTGGAGACATCACATGACCGAAGCATTCCTGTGCGACGCCATTCGCACCCCGATCGGCCGCTATGCGGGTTCGCTGTCGTCGGTTCGCGCCGACGACCTGGGTGCAGTGCCGCTCAAAGCGCTGATGGAGCGCAACAAGGACGTCGACTGGAACGCGATCGACGACGTGATCTACGGCTGCGCGAACCAGGCCGGCGAAGACAACCGCAACGTCGCGCGCATGTCGCTGTTGCTGGCCGGTTTGCCGCAAGGCGTGCCGGGCTCGACGGTGAACCGCCTGTGCGGGTCGGGCATGGACGCGGTCGGGATCGCCGCGCGTGCGATCAAATCGGGTGAGGCCGCGCTGATGGTGGCCGGTGGTGTCGAAAGCATGAGTCGCGCGCCGTTCGTGATGGGCAAAGCAACCAGCGCGTTTTCGCGCCAGGCCGATATCTTCGACACGACGATCGGCTGGCGTTTCGTCAACCCGTTGATGAAGCAACTCTACGGTGTCGATTCGATGCCGGAAACCGGTGAAAACGTCGCGACCGACTACAACGTCAGCCGTGCCGATCAGGATGCATTTGCGCTGCGCAGTCAGCAGAAGGCGGCCCGCGCGCAACGCGACGGCACGCTCGCGCAGGAAATCGTCGGCGTGACGATTGCGCAGAAGAAGGGCGATCCGATCACCGTTTCACAAGACGAACACCCGCGCGAAACCAGCCTTGAAACGCTCGCCAAACTGAAGGGCGTGGTGCGCGCGGACGGCACGGTGACCGCCGGTAACGCATCGGGTGTGAACGACGGCGCCGCTGCGCTGCTGCTCGCCAACGAAGCCACCGCCAGGCGCTTCGGCCTCACGCCGCGTGCGCGCGTGCTGGGTATCGCAACGGCCGGCGTCGCGCCGCGCGTGATGGGCATCGGCCCGGCGCCCGCCACGCAAAAGCTGATGGCGCGTCTGAACATGACCATCGACCAGTTCGACGTGATCGAATTGAACGAAGCATTCGCATCGCAAGGGCTTGCCGTGCTGCGCGCGCTAGGTGTCGCGGACGACGACGCGCGCGTGAACCCGAACGGCGGCGCGATCGCGCTCGGTCACCCGCTCGGCATGAGCGGCGCACGTCTGGTGACGACGGCCATGTATCAACTGCAACGCACGCAAGGCCGCTTTGCTCTGTGCACGATGTGTATCGGCGTAGGCCAGGGTATTGCGATCGCTATCGAACGCGTGTGAAGCGCTAGCTCTGTGTAGCGAAGGCGGATGCGTCGTCGGACGCGAGCCGCCGTGCTAGCGGTCAGACAGCTGGGTTCATCGAAGCCCGCGTGTCTGATCGGCTAACACCTCCAAACACCCCTCAATGCAGGGGTGTTTGCTTTTCTACTGGCGAAGTTTCGGGCATCGCGTCACATCGCAGCATGTCATGCTAACGCGGCGCCGGTGGACCCAGGTTCAGCCCTGCCAGCCGCGCCAGCAAGCGGCTGACCCGACCACGGCGCGCGGGCAACGCGCAGCTCAACGAGACGCGCGCGGCAATCTCGCCATCCGTGCTGAGCCACACGCGTTCGCCGCGTTGCAGGCGAAACTCGCTGCCAGGTTGGAGCCAATGATCGTATGGGGAACTGACGCGTGTGAGCCATACGCGGGCATCTTGCACACAGAGCGCGCTGTCGGCATCGACACGCCATGTCAGCGTCGCGCCGGGCATCACGGAAAAATGCACCACCACCTTCGGGAGACGTTCATCGTGCTGGTACGCGTACCGGCTTGAGTCGTCATCCATGCACTGCGGGCTTGCCTGATCCATCTTGCTCTCCGTCATCGAGCCGGCGGACGGAGGCGCCCACAAAACAAAAGGCCCCTTCCGTTACCGGCGGGGCCTTGGGGGTCTTGTTTTGCAGATTCAGACTGCTAACGCGCACACGCTCCCGAAGGCCAGCCGATGATGGCTCGCGTTGGGTTTTTAACCGCGTGGACGGTGAAGGTGTGCGTCAACATGAGAATGAGTGTGCCGTTTTGCCGCAGGTCTTGTCAATAAAAAAATCGCAATAGATTCAAGCGGGAAGACCGTAATGTGCGCCGCTTCAGCGCGCCGTGCCGGCGGCGCCGTTCAAGCGAATCTGTGCGGCAAGCGCGCTTCGCCATGCATAGCGCTTGCAATCAGCTGGCCAACGCTCGACTCATCTCTTATGTGCGTTAAGCGCCGCTATCCACCATCACCGTCGTTCGCACGCGCAAATACGCCAACGCGCAGGCCGTCATCACCAGCGGCCACAGCAGATACCACCCGGTCGCCACACACAGTCCCACCACCGCGACCAGCGCAACTCGCGCGCAGCGCTGCGCCCAACTGCCGCGCGGCAGCAGACGCAAAGCAGCGGCGGTGCCGAGCGCGTAGACGGTGACGAACGAGCCCGTTGTCAGCAGTACCAGGGGCCGTGGACCGACGCCTGTCAACGCCACACATCCCAGCGCCAGCACCGAGAGTCCTGCGACCACGCCGAGACTGCGCCGCGGCACGTCACCCGCTCGGCTGCCGGCGGCGAGCCACGCAGGCAGCGCGCCGTCGCGGCCAAGCGCGGCGCCGAGTTTAGCCGCGCCTGCGAAATACGCGTTCATCGTGCCGAGCGTCAGAAGCAACGCGGCGGCGGCTGCCAGAATCTGCACCTTGCCGCCGAGCCCCAAAGCCAGCAGTTCAGCAAGCGGCGCGCTCGACGTGCCTGCAGCCGGCCCGAGCACCATCACGCTCGAGGCCGCGATCGCCATGTACAGCATGCCGACCACCACCACCGCGATGCCCGCGGCAATCGGCAGATCGCGCGCCGGGCGGCGGAATTCGCCGGCTAGGTGGGTGATCGCTTCCCAGCCGGCGAAGCTCCACACCAGCAGCGCGGCAGCGGGCACGATCGCGAGCCAGCCATGCGGGGCGAACGGATGCAGATTGGCGAGCCGGGCGTGCGGCGCCGAGGCGGCCACCGCGGCCAGCAGCAAGGCGACGAGCAGCGCGGCCAGCACCAGTTGCAGGCGTCCTGACACGGTCACGCCGAACAGGTTGGCCGCCGTCACGACGCCGATCAGGGCCGCTGCGGTGACGAGCACGGTGGACTGGCCGCCGCCGAGCGCCGACGCCACGTAGGCTCCGCCGAACATCGCCGCGGCCGGCGAACCCGCCGGCACCGCGAAGTAAAAACACCAGCCGACGACAGCTGCGGCGCGCGGCCCGAACGCGTTGCGCACATAGGTGGAGACGCCGCCGGCGTCCGGATAGCGCGCGCCGAGCGCGGCAAAGGTGGCCGCAAGCGGCACCGAGAGCATCACGAGCGCGAGCCAGGCCAGCAGCGACGCGGGCCCCGCGGCTTCGGCCGCCAGTGCGGGCAGTGCGATGACGCCGGTGCCGAGCACCGCGCCGACATAGAGCGCCGCGCCTTGTATGACAGTCAAACGGCCGCCCGGGGATGTCGCGCTCATGCGTGCGGCTCCTGAAGGGTGCGTTGAAATATGAATACGGTCATTGCTTGAACTCCGCTCGATGACGCAGCCAGGGATCGCTGCCAGCCACCTTTATAATCCTCAATAGCTGACAACCTATGTCAGGATATTTTGCCGAGGAACGAAATTGCGCACGAGCCGGCTGGTGTCGATGCTCTTATTGCTACAGGTGAGAGGCCGTGTGACTGCGCAGGCGCTCGCCGACGAGTTCGAGGTCTCGATCCGCACCGTCTATCGCGACGTCGAGCAGTTGGGTGCGGCGGGCGTGCCGGTCTATGCCGACCGCGGCCCCGGTGGCGGCTTCGCGTTGCTCGACGGCTATCGCGCGCGTCTGACCGGCATGACCAGGGCCGAGGCCGAAACGCTGTCGATTGCGGGTTTGACCGGCGCCGCGTCCGACCTCGGTTTGTCCGAACAGTTGCACGCTGCGCAGTTGAAGCTGGTGAGCGCGCTGCCCGATGCCGCGCCGGACGCGTCGCCGATCGGCTCGCGTCTGCATGTCGATACCGTCGACTGGTATCGGCGGCCGGCCGCGCTGCCGCATTTACCGCTGCTGGCGAGCGCCGTGTGGGAGCAAAAGCGCGTGTCGATGCATTACGAAAGCTGGGACGCCGACGGCCAGCGCATTCGCGATCCGCTTGGTCTCGTGCTCAAAGGCGGTGATTGGTATCTGGTCGCGCGCGCGCGCACGCAAACGCGCACGTACAAGGTCGCAGCCATTACGCAACTGACCGTGCTGGACGAATTGTTCGAACGTCCCGCGGATTTCGATTTGCGCGCGGAGTGGACGGCTTCGGTGGCGCGTTTCGAAAAGGGCTTGCTGACCGGCACCGCCAAGTTGCGCGTTACGCCGGAAGGGATGAAACGGCTAGTGCGCCTCGGCGCCGCTGCGCTCGAGCAGGCGCGCAGCGAGCCGTCATCGAAAGCGGGCTGGCTGGACGTTACGCTGCCGGTGGAGAAGATCGACTACGCGGCCGAACAGTTGCTGAGTCTCGGTGCGCATGTCGAAGTGCTGGAGCCGCGCGAATTGCGCGAACGGCTGCGGCGCCTCGCGCGGCGTATTGCAACGCTTAACGCATGACGCAGTAGAACCGCATCAGCCGCGATGCGGTCCCACGATGCCGAGCTTCGCAATGCGCCGGTACAAGGTCGCGCGCGAGATACCCAAAGCCTGTGCGGCGGCGTTCGGCCGCCATTGATGGCGCGTGAGCGCCTCGACAATGCGCGCGCGCTCGTCGCGCGGGTTTTCGTGGGGGGCGGAATTGCTCGATCGGCTTGAACTGGCATTGGCGGTAATGCAAGATAGTCCGTCTGCATGCAGGGCACTGTCGGATCTGAATCGGCGGCTCGGTTCGACTGGCGTGAGTTCCACTGCGCGGACGAGTGCGCCGATGTTGGCGCGTCGGCTCCATTGGCTTACTATCGAATCCCTGCCGCTGTTCTCGTGAGCGGTACTGGCGTAGACCGCATTATTCCGGTCACTCCAGATTCCCAGTGGCACCAGGGATTCGTGCCGTCGAAGTGACAATTTCATTTCCACTCCGAACGAAATAAAGGCGTCCCTTCGCGTCAGTCCGCAATAATTCCGTCAATTCGCATCGCAGACCGCTGTCAGGGCGCGACAGCGGTTTCGGGCCGAAATATCGCACATTTCGAACGTTAGAACACCTGTTTTGCGGCGGTTATAGGATGGCTAGCCCGAGAATTTCTTTTGACGTCGCCGGACGGCCCGCACCACGCCGCTGTTGACACCCGCGCGGCACCTCGTAGGTGACAACTTTAATGTGGTCTACGGTATCAGCGCGCCGTATTCCCGCATGCCGGACCAGGCGGTCATCCCCGAGTTGCAAAAGATTTCCATCAGCGCTTCAGGTGACCACTTGCGGACCAGCGCGGGCCTGAAAACATAGGTCCAAGGCCAGTTCGTACGATTCAGCACCTTCACGTGCTCGCTGGGTTCGTTAAAGCCAACCGGCAGATCCAGGCTGCTGATGATCTGATACTCCTGCGATGTAAGCAATCCTCATCAATCGCTATCGTTCACCCAAATCGCCTTACCGCGACAGAACCTCCTCGAGTGCACAGTAGTCGCCAGCGATTCGGAAAGGCAGAAAACACAGTGACGTTGGCCGCATTTGACGTGTGCTTCTGATTGTCACTGCTCGTGAATCGAAACACACTATTGATGATATATTACATATCAGAGTGCGAGGCATTTTCTTGCAAGAACGTCCCATTACGGAAAGGAATCGCCATGAGCAAGGCATTGGAGGGTCTGAACATTGTCGACTTTGCACACGTGCACGCCGCCTCCTTCGAGCGGCGCGTCTTTGGATAAAGCTCGTCTCGCCCCGAATCGGGACATGCCTGAAACCGACTTTCCCGATACCGGATCTGCGTGCTACGTGCTTGTAGTCGGATGGTGGTAGGAATGTTTATTACTGTGCGAGTCGCACCTTCGTTCCAGGTTCCGCAATGTTCGATCCTTCGCTGTTTGGCCGTCTTTCGTTCACCCCCGCTGAGCTGGCCAAAGACCCATTGCCCCCAGGCCGCAACCGTCTAGGCATCGCTGACGAGCGCGACTCGGTACTGTTCGTGCCGACCGGGCTCGACGCACTTGGGCCGGTACCGCTTTTCGTGATGTTCCATGGCGCGGGCGGCTTTCCGGAGAAGGTTCTGCCTTTCATCGAAGAGCACGCCGAGCGCGACAAGTTCCTGATCCTCGCGCCGCATTCGATGTATCCGACCTGGGACATCGTGGTTGGTGGCAGCGGCCCAGACCTCGATCGGCTGCATCGTGCGCTCATCGAGGTCACTTCCCGCTACCGGATCGATCGCGACCATCTGGCATTTGCCGGGTTCTCTGACGGCGCGAGTTACGCGCTGTCGATCGGCATTACGAACGGCGACATCGCGAGCCACGTGATCGCATTTTCCGGCGGCTTCATGTCTATCTTCACGCAGGAAGGCGCGCCGAAGGTGTTCATTGCGCACGGCTTAAACGACGAACAACTGCCGATCGAGACCAGCGGCCGCGCGAACGCAACAAAGCTGAAGGCGGCCGGCTACGACGTGCAATACATCGAATTCAACGGTTTGCATGCGATCCAGCCGGTCATTGTAGGCATGGCAATCCAATTCTTCCTCAAATAGCGTGCAGGTCGCTGTCGGCCGGGTTGCCGGACGACAATCAGATGGGAGTGTGTTTATGGACTTTGAAATACCGGAATCACTGGTTCACCCCCTGCTCGCGATGATCGAATCCGAATCGCCGCTCGCAAGACAACTGAATGAGCACGGTGTGTGTCACGGCAAAATGCTGGTGTCGAGCAAGCTGTTCGATTCCAAGTCGCTGAATACCCTGTATTCGCTGAGCAAGGCGAATAATGAGCGCGCGCTGATGTTCCAGATGCTTGCGCTCGACAACATCTACAACGCACCGCAGGCACGCACGATTCCGTCGCTGGATCAGCTTGTGCCGGGCCTCGTCGCGTATCTGTCGCGCGAGGCGATCGATGGCTGGCTTTACCGCCGCGCCAAGGATGGCACGCTGCTGCCGTGGCTCGTGCGCCGGATGCGTTACGTCGAGCCCGATCAGGGCATGCCGTACGTCGTCGTCGACATGCTGGCGAATACGATGCAGTCGGCCAACTCGGAGCGGACCGACCATCAGATGCGCCTCTCGGGCATGACGACGTCGCTCGTGATCAACCGTCACGACATCGTCAACCGCACGATCCCGGAACTGCTGGCGGAGTTCGGGTTTTACAAGGAGTGCGCGGAATTCAAGCTCGAATACGAACGGCACGCGCAGCGCTTCCTTAAGTTTCAACCGCGCTTTGGCGCGCAGTTCGTCGTCTCGAAGGCGGCTTTCACCGTCGATGCGAAGGGTGTCGCCGAGCTAACGCGCATCGTCGACGGCGTGAGCGCGAAGTGCGTCAACGACGAAGAGACGCTGGAACGCCGCTTCCAAATGACGACCGACGCCGATTTCTGGCGCGGCGCGAACGTGGACACTGGTTTCGAAAAGGTCCCGCTGCATTGCTACGTGTGCCTGTTTCATCTGGAGTGGCATCGGAATATCTGGGTGCATGTACAGCACATAACCGAGTATCGATACCAGCCCGAACTGCGCGACAAGCTGGTCCTGCCCAATCATCATCGCGATCTGATCGACATCCTCACGTCGAAAATGAGTGTGTTCGTGCAGGACTTCGTGCCGGGCAAGTCGGGCGGCACGACGATCCTGTGCCAGGGCGCGCCGGGACTCGGCAAAACGCTGACCGCGGAGATCTATTCGGAAGTGGTCGGCAAGCCGCTGTACCGCGTGCATTCGGGGCAACTCGGGACGACGGCGGCGTCGGTCGGCGCGACGCTGTCCGGCATCCTGCAACGCGCGGCGCGTTGGGACGCGATCCTGCTGCTGGACGAGGCTGACGTCTACATCCGTCGCCGCGATAACGATCTCGAGCACAACGCGATCGTCGCGGAATTCCTGCGCACGCTCGAGTATTTCAATGGCCTGCTGTTCATGACGACCAATCGCATCGACGATGTCGACGACGCGATCCTGTCGCGCTGCATCGCAAAGATCCAGTACGAAACGCCGCCTAAGCCGGACGCGATGCGGCTGTGGAAGCTGCTGGCGGAGCAGTTCGGCGCGGACCTCACTGATGATCTGATCGAAGCGCTGACGAGCGCGTATCCGAAAGCGAGTGGACGCGACATCAAGGAACTCCTGAAACTTACGGCCCGCTATTGCCGCGCGAAACAGATCCCGCTTTCGGAGGATGCGTTCAGGTTGTGCGCGTTATTTCGCGGGCATGCGTGACGGGGCGTGCGGAAATGGACGGGCACGCAGCCTGATCGCCAGCAGCTTGCAATTTAACGCCGCTAATGGCCGACGCCCTCACTGATGCGAAAAATCAGTTGCTCGCCGTCAGGAAGAATCTCCGCATTCGGACAAACTCCTGGACCTGCTGGCGGCAGGCGCCGCGCGGAACTCGCAATCTAGTGAACCGATTGATGGTACTTCAATGCAAGCAATGGCTGCTGCTGCGGCGTCAAGCTTGATCAACATGGCAAACGGTATTGGGTGGACGGACTTGGCTCTGTCAAAGTTTAACAACAGCCGTTATACGTCGTTGCGCTCGATGCCCTGACGTTGCGGTCATTGCGATCGTGACGATGCACCGCGCTGCGCTGTCTTCGTGGTTCGTTGGCGAACTGTTGCACGAAGTTGAATCGCTGGGCGCGGTCGCCGAAGAACATGGCACCGGCGCACTGGCGTTCCACTTCTATTCGCTCGCCGCGCCTCGAGGCGCAAGCGGCAGGCGGACCTGGAACGTCGTACGGCCCGGACGCGAATCGACGCGAATCTCCCCGCCGTGCCGCTGGACCACCGTCTGGTACGAGATGTCGAGACCCAGCCCCGTGCCCTCGCCCAACGGCTTGGTCGTGAAAAACGGCTCGAACAGGTGCGGCATCACTTCCGGCGCGATGCCGGGCCCGTTGTCGGTGATTTCGATCACGGCATCGTTCGCGTCGCGGCCAGTGCGGATGACGATCTCTCCCTTGCCCTCCATCGCGTCGATGGCGTTGTCGATCAGGTTGGTCCATACCTGGTTCAGCTCGCTGCCATACACTACCAGGTGCGGCAGGCTGCGGTCGTATTCCCTGCGCACGGTGACCCCGTGCTTGAGCCGGTGGTGCATGATGGTGAGCGTATCTTCGATGCCGTTGTGCAGATCGACCGCCTGCTGCGGTGCCTGGTCCATGTACGAGTAGGACTTCATCGCTTTGACGATCTCGGAGATGCGCACCGCGCCGCGCCGCGTTTCCTCCACCAGCGAACGCAGCTCCAGGGTTGCCGCGAGCCACCGGATGCCGGCCGCAAACTGTTCCTCGTTCAGGCGGGCCGCAAGCGGTTCGAGGTCCGCGGGCCTGATCCCGATTCGCGCGAGGCACGGCGCCATCAGCCATGGCCTCGCGATGCCGAGCGTCGCCAGCCAGTCGAGAAGCGCGTCCTCGGCCTCGCTCTGCCGCAGCGCGTCGGCGGCGGGGCCGTTCCCCGGTCCCTTGCGCGCGCCGAGGCTGTCGAGCGCGCTCATCGCGTCCGGCGGAATGGTGCTGTGACTGAGCGCGACCGCCGCATCCTTCAGCATCGCGAGTGTTTCGACCGCGCAATCCGCCGTGCGCGCCACCGCCGCCGACGGATTGTTCAGCTCATGCGCGAGCCCGGCCGCGAGGGTGCCTAATGCGGCCAGTTTCTCCCGGTTGCGCACGGTCGCCTCCAGGGCGGTGAGGCGATCGAGGGAGCTACGGAAAATCGACCGGCTGAAAGCCTCGGAGGCCACCAGCAGTTCCTTGAATGCGCGTTCCGAAAGCAGCGCCAGGTGGCCGTCGGTCGCGGCGGCGACCGTGCCCGGAGAAGGCGTACCCGCGAGCAGGGATGCGCCCCCAAAGAAGCTTGGCGCGATGAACCGGTTAGTGGGAATCTGCTTCGCCCCGGAAAACTTCGTGGCCTGGCACTCTCCTTCGAGCACGACGAAAAAGACGGGCTTCGTTTCGCCTTCACGTGCGAGAACCTCCCCCGCTTTTACGTCGACTTCCGTCAGGTGTTCGCCCAGCCACCGCAACCGTTCGTCCGACAGATCCGCGAAGGGCGGCACTGCGCGCAGTTTTGCAAGGTCGATCATAAGGTGGCCAGGTATTGATGAACCAGATGCACGGTGATCGAGCCTTCGCCCACGGCTGCCGCGACGCGCTTGATCGAGCCGGCGCGCACGTCACCCGCTGCAAAGATGCCGGGCACGCTCGTCTCCAGCAGGAAGGGGTCTCGAGCCAGCGGCCAGCCCCGCGGGCGCTTGCCGTCCGTGAGCAACGCGCGCCCGGTCACCACGAAGCCGTAGTCGTCGCGCTCCACGACATTGCCGAGCCATTCGGTGCAAGGCTCGGCACCGATGCAGATGAACAGGGCGCTGGCCGGGACGACTTCGATCGCGCTGGTGTTGACATCGCGCAACGCAATTTCCGATAGATGGCCTTGTCCGTCGACGCTGGCCACCAGGGTATGAGGGCGCACACTGACGTTCGGCGTCTCGTCGATCTCGTCGATCAGGTAGCGCGAGACCCCGGCACTGAGCGACGGGCCACGGCACACGATCACCACATTGCGCGCGTACTTGCAGAGGAACATCGCGGCCTGGCCGGCCGAATTGCTCGCGCCAACCACATAGATTTCCTGATTCGCGCAGCAGGCCGCTTCGGTCATCGCCGCGCCGTAGTAAACGCCCGCTCCGGTGAGACGCTCCACGCCGGGTGCGTCGAGCTTCCGGTACGACACGCCGCTCGCCACCACGAGCGCGTGGCAACTCACCTCCGAGCCGTCGGAAAGGGTGACGAACTTGTAGGGACCTTCCACCCGTGTGCCGACCGCCCGCTGGGTCAGGATGATCTCGGCGCCGAATCGCTTCGCCTGGGTGAGCGCGCGCCGCGACAGCTCCGCGCCGCTCACGCCGGCGGGGAACCCGAGGTAGTTCTCGATGCGGGAGCTGGTACCCGCCTGTCCGCCCGGCGCTTCGTGCTCGATGATGGCCGACTTCAAGCCCTCCGACGCGCCGTATACGGCAGCCGCCAGCCCCGCCGGTCCGCCGCCCACGATCAGCATGTCGTAAAAGGGCGTGGTCGAATGGGTGACGAGTCCGACCTTGTCGGCGATCTGCGCGATCGTCGGGCGGCTCAGCGCAGAGCCGTCCTCGAAAATCAGCACCGGAAGCTGGCTCGCGGCGGCGTCGAGCGAACTCAGCAAGACGTCAGCCTCGCCGCCGCTCGCCACGTCCAGCCATTTGTATGGAATATGGTTGCGCGCCATGAAGTCGCGCAACTGGTGGCCCTGCGGCGACCAGCGATGGTCGATCAGGCGGATCCCCTTGAAAGTGCCACGCCACGTGGTCTGCCAGGCTTCGAGCAGATCGTCGAGCACCGGGTAGAAAGTGAGCTCCGGCGGATGCCAGGGCTTCAGCAGGTAATAGTCGAGCCGAACCTTGTTGATCGCGCGGATCGCGACGTCGGTGTCGGCGTACGCCGTCAGCAGCACCCGCTTGGCTTCGGGAAACAGCGCGATCGCCTGTTCGAGGAACTCGATGCCGCTCATTTGCGGCATGCGCTGGTCGACGAGGAACAGGGCGACCGAGCGGTTCTGCAAGCGCAGCTGATGAGCCGCTTCGAGCGCTGCCTGCCCCGATCCGGCACGCACGATCAGATAGTGCTCGCCGTATCCGAGCCGCAGGTCGCGCGCGACTGCGTCAACCACTTCCGGGTCGTCGTCGACCGCGATGATGACGGGCTTGTCCATGTCGATTGCGGACTCGATAGCGGCGCCGGCCAACGGACTGGACATGATCGAACGCGGGGTCGGCCGGTAAACGGCCGATCTCATGCGGCCCGCCGCAGTGCACATATGTCTCTACAAGCCTAGCACTTTAGTCCGGGGTTGCCAGATCGGTCTTCGCGGACTGCTTTACCGCCTGCTTCACGGCCCGCCTTGCGGCCGGCACTTCCTGCGGGCTTTTGCGCGCAGCGCGTCGGCCCGGGGCCGTCCAGCGGACGCAGCGCGTCACCGATGTGAGGGCTGCATCGTTCGTCCCCGTCGAGATCGAGCGGCAGCTGGAGCGGCGCATCCCTGCGCGCTGCTCCGCGAGCACCGTCGCCTTCGTTCATCGCAGCGCGCAGCAGGGTCCCCTTGTTTTCCGTAAAAAAAGTGACGGTAGGAAATCGAGCGCTAGTGGTTGTTCTTTTGCTATTAAGCCCTACCCAAGGATGAACGAGCGCCGCTGAAGAACCTCGGCGCTGTGTTCGGGAAAGAACTCCGAGCGTGTGCTATTGACCTTTCCATGAGACGCGAAACGGAATTCTCACCCGAGATCCCAGCTTTCCACCTGTTGGCAGCAGAATTGGCGTGGATATCGCATGAACAGTGCACGCGGGAAATGGCGTCGTACGAGAAGGATGTGTACTACTACCGAGAAAGCCTTCCCCGTGTCGCGGAGTCTTACGAGCGATTCAAGGCAAGTTGTGCGAGCGAGGTGGGTGACCGGGCGGTGTCCATTCATCTCGGTGGACAGCGGCCGGTTCAACAAGATCACGATGGGCTGCGGAAGCACGGCGTCTTTTGCAAATGTGCTTGACGAGCATGCTGTTGCGATAGCCTCCAGATAGCTTCAGCATTACCGCCCAACGAGCGGTTTCGACCGTCGCTTCGCGTAATCCGCCGGTGGGCACAATCGTAAATTTTTCGCCAAAACGTCTGTAGCTCTTTGACGAGAAAGGTGAATCCGACTCGGCGCTACTTAGGAATTGCTTTCGCTGAAAGTGGTAAACGTACCTGAAACGTCGTCGCGCGCGGCTGCGAGTTGACGAGAATCGTTCCGCCGTGCCGATTGACAACGATGCGGTAGGCAATATCGAGGCCCAGGCCAGTCCCCTGGCCAACCGGCTTGGTGGTAAAAAAGGGCTCAAACACCCGCGACTGGATCTCCGGCGGAATACCAGGACCGCTGTCAGTGATCTCGACCACCGCGTAGTCTCCCTCACGGCGCGTGGAGATGACAAGATCGCCGCAGCCTTCCATGGCGTCGACGGCGTTGTCGATAATATTGGTCCACACTTGATTGAGCTCGCTACCATACACCTGAAGACGGGGTAGGCTTCGATCGTATTCGCGCTTCACGGCGATGGCCTGAGTGAGCCGGTGGCGCATGATGGTGAGCGTATCCTCGATACCATCGTGGATGTCTGCCTCCTGTTGCGGCGCCTGGTCCATATATGCGTACGACTTGAGCGCCTTGACCATGTCGGAGATGTGCGCTGCGCTGCGCGTGGCTTCCTCCAGCAGCGCGCGCAGCTCGATCGTCGCACCGAGCCACCGCATACTTACGTTGAATTGTTCCGGAACCAGACTTTCGCCGAGCGGAGCGATGTCATCACACACGATTCCGCTCGCAATCAAGCTGGGGGCCACGAGCCAAGGCTTCGCGACCCCCTGGGCAGCCAGCCAATCGCTCAACGTGCTTTCCTGAGCGCTTCTCGCCAGGTCGTCCGGGGGTGACTGTGTCGCCTTGGTACCAGCACGCGCGCTCAAGGCGTGAATGGCTCTGATTGCCTCGTGGGGAATCGAGCTGAGGCTGAGGGCATAGAGCGATTCATTCAGAACATCGCGAACCTCGTTCGCGCGGTCAGCCGCGCGCGCCAGTGCCGCGGCCGGGTTGTTCAGCTCGTGCGCAAGGGCAGCCGCCAGCATACCCAATGCAGCCATCTTCTCTCGGGTGCGCAGCAATGCCTCAAGGTTGGTGAGGCGCTCAGCCGTGGCGCGGAAGATGGTTCTGCTGAAGGAGTCACAGCACGCGAGCAACTCGCGGAGCACCTGCTCGGAGAGCCGGACCAGGTGGCTGTCGGACTCGGCCTTGAGCGTCGTCAACGATGGTGTCCCCGCGAGCAATGGCACCGCACCACAGAAGCTTGGCGCAACGTATCGACGAACCGGCATCTGCTGCCCGTCGATTAGTTTGCTCGCCACAATTTCGCCGTCCAGGATGACAAAAAAGCCGCGAAACGTCTCGCCTTCGCTGCGAAGCACTTCCCCTGCTTTGACGCGCACGTCCTCAACGTTCGCTTGCAGCCACTGCATGCGCTCTTCGGATAGGTCCGCAAAGAGCGGCATCTCGCGTAAATTTTGCAGCGCAACCATAGGTTCACCAACTCTTAGTGAACGAAATACACTGTGCCTTATGACGTGACTGAATTGTGGCCATGAACCCATGGTTTCGCAATGGGCCGATTGCTCTGCCGTCATATCACTAAAAGAAAGCGCTGGTGAGGCTGGGGATTGCAGCACTGGAAGACAAGATCGTCCAGTGCGCGGTGGTCGAAGTGCTGAACGCGATCTATGAGGAAGACTTCTTCGGGTTCTCGTACGGGTTCCGGCCCGGACGTAGCCAGCACGATGCGTGGCGCTTGAGCGCGACGCCGGGTTTTTCAATCGCGGGGCGGGCGCAAAGAGGCTTTCGTTGGCGCAGGCGTCGTGATCCTTGCCGGCGACCGTGGCCGGTGCTGCAGGTCATCCTGCGGATAGCGTCTGCGCTATCTCGTCCCAAGCCGCCGGATGGTTGGCGAGCGCAGGCCCGAGAAGTTTCAGTGGCCGACTGCCGCTCTTAAACGCCCGCCAGCGCCGGTAAATCAGAATCGCACGACGAGCGCTCCCACTGTGACCCGGCACGCAACAGGTGCGACGCGTTGTTGACGCTCACTGCGCTTTCCCTGCGCGTCGCGAAGCATACCGGATAGCGCGCGTTCTTTTTCTCGAGAATGACCTGGCTCAGGAATTCCGCGCTGTACGCTTTGAGCAAATGCGCATGGTGGGCCTCTATGTACGCGGCGATGCGCTCCCGTTCGCCGTCGATGGTTGTGAGCGACGTGAGGGTGCGCTCGTCCCAGCGAAACCGCAGACCCAGTTCCGCGAAAGCGGTGTTGTATGCGCAAAGCTGCGCCTGCATGTCCTGGTCGCGCTCGGTTTCATGTGCGCTCAGGCGCGAGTGGCTCATGATCGTCTCCTTCGGGCGGATGGCTTGCCAGAAGCATAGGATCGGCCATAAATAAACAACTGTTAAAGTTATTGTGACAAACCATAAATGTTTGCTTATGCGCGGAGTGAAGCCGACGCCGGCACGCTGTGCCCTGACTTTCGATTATCCGTTGGACTGACCGCGCAGCAGATCGGCGTCGACGTGGGTGATCTGCGCGATCTGCGTGGCGCCTTCGCCGATCAAGAATTCCTTGAACGCAAGCGCGACAGGGGCAGGCGTTTGCTCTTGCGGTGCACCACGTACCAGTGGAGCATCACCGGAAAGCCTTGTACGTCCGGTACGGCGAGGTGACCGACCTGCAGTTCCAGGCCGATGGTATGCGCGGAGAGGAAGCTGATGCCCATGCCTGCAATCACCGCCTGTTTGATCGTTTCCGTGCTCCTGATCTCCATGGCGACATTGAGCCTGGCGACTCCTCCCGCAAACCCGTCTTCCATCGAATGCCACGTGTCCGAGCCTTTTTCGCGGACGATGAACGGCTCTTTTGCGATCGTCGACTGAGGGATACGCTTGTTGCCCACAAGCGGGTGTCGGGGCGGCGCGACGATCACATAAGGATGAGGCGCAAACGGTTCGTTGCGCGTATCGAGGTCCTGCGGCGGCCGCACCATGATCGCGAGATCGGTCAAGTTGTTCGCCAGCTGATGCAGCAGTTCCTCGCGATTGTGCACCGCCAGGTTGAGCTTGACGTCGTCGTTGCGGCGCACGAATTCGCCCACCATTCGCGGGAAAAAATGGGCCCCCGCACTGATCACCGCAACGTTCAGTTGGCCGCCCGCAATGCCCTGCAGGCGGGTCATCACTTCGTCCATTTCGCGGAACTGCTCGATGATCGAGCGCGCGTAAGGAAGCATTTCGGAGCCCGCTGGAGTCAGATAAATTTTCCGGCCGAGCTGCTCGAACAGGGCCAGTCCGGCGTGCTCCTCCAGCTGTTTGACCTGGGTTGAGACGGCGGGCTGCGTCAGGTACAACTCGTCGGCCGCGCGCGAGAAGCTCAGATGCCGGGCGACCGTTTCGAAGATCTTGAGTTGGCGCAGGGTAGCGCTTTTCATGGCTGACGTTCGTTGAGGCACCGACGCATACAGGATGCCTGATGCAAACCATAAAATGTTTTAACTTTCACTGATCGCCGTTCTCGCGCAGCATGCCCCCAGATCCCGTGAAGACGCAACCACTTTTACAAGACCGTTTTGCGCGCCCCCGCCGGTCTTTTGTTGTTGGTGCGATCCCCATCTGACCGACCCTTAGCGCTTCATTGCCCGCGTGCATGCAAGCGATGAAGTGATTCGACAACGTAATTCAACGTGCCACTCGGGCGCGAAGAGTTCTAGAAAGAAAGGAGATGGAGACATGGGACATTCCAACGTGGACGAGCCGGGCAGCACAGCACTACGGCATAACCGGTGGGTCCAGCTGGCAATCGGCATCGTTTGCATGGGGCTGGTGGCGAACCTGCAGTATGCGTGGACCTTGTTCGTCGTGCCGATGGACGCGGCGCATCACTGGGGGCAGGCGGCAATTCAGACTGCGTTCACCATCTTCATCGTCACGGAAACCTGGCTCGTGCCAGTCGAAGGATGGCTCGTCGACAAGTTCGGGCCGCGTCCTGTCGTCATTGGCGGTTCGCTGTGTGCCGCACTCGGCTGGATCATTGACGCACACGCAGGCAGTCTGGGCGCACTGTACATCGCGGCGGTGATTGCGGGCGTTGGTGCGGGTTGCGTCTACGGCACCTGCGTCGGAACCGCGCTCAAGTGGTTTCCCGATAAACGCGGCCTGGCGGCGGGTCTGACTGCGGCTGGCTTTGGTGCCGGCGCGGCGGTTACGGTGATCCCGATTGCCAACATGATCCAGCGTTCCGGCTACGAGCACACGTTCATGTTCTTCGGCATTTTCCAGGGCGTCTGCAT
The DNA here is from genome assembly GCF_038050405.1 of Paraburkholderia sp. IMGN_8. Taxonomy (NCBI): domain Bacteria; kingdom Pseudomonadati; phylum Pseudomonadota; class Betaproteobacteria; order Burkholderiales; family Burkholderiaceae; genus Paraburkholderia; species Paraburkholderia sp. IMGN_8. The sequence continues at coordinate 1,174,425 of NZ_CP150901.1, forward strand.
TCTGCTTCTCGCAACCTTGCTGGTGCGCCCGAAACCGCCCGCGAACGCGGTCGCCGCCAAACGCGTGGTGGCCACCAAACTCGACTACACCCCCGGCCAGATGATCCGTTCGCCGCTTTTCTGGGTGCTGTACCTGATGTTCGTCTTCGTGGCGGCAGGCGGCATCATTGCGACCGCGCAACTCGGCCCGATCGCCAAGGAATACGGCTTCGCGAAGTTGCCGGTCAGCCTGATGGGCATCACGCTGCCGTTGCTGACGATGACGCTGTCGATCGATAACCTGTGCAACGGTTTCACGCGTCCGCTGTGCGGCTTTCTGTCGGACAGGATCGGCCGCGAGAACACGATGTTCATGATCTTTCTCGGCGAAGGCATCGCGTTGCTCGGGCTGATGCAGTTCGGCCACAATCCGTACGCATTCATGTTCTTTGCAGCGGCCGTGTTCCTGTGCTGGGGCGAGATTTTCTCGATCTTCCCGGCGACCTGCGCGGACACGTTCGGCAGCAAATACGCGGCGGCCAATGCGGGGACGCTTTACACCGCAAAGGGCACAGCGTCGATGCTCGTGCCGATTGCTTCGGTGTTGTCGGCGAATGGCTCGTGGAACACGGTGTTCATCTGTGCGGCGGTCGTGTCGATTACAGCGGCGGTGTCCGCGAAATTCATCCTCGCGCCGATGAGACGGCGCTGGATCGACCGAACGGTCGAGGCCGGCGCGCTCGCCAAGGGATATCTCTGATTACCGGAAATGGACATGTGTGCGCCATGACGGCGTTGAAGCGCCAATAGCCGATCGAAATATCTGGGTGGTCGGATTGGGTTAGCACATGGCGACCACGGAAATATCCCGTCTTGATTGGATAAGGCCCCCGCCGGCCGGAGGCGGTCCGCGTAGCAGCACATAGGGAAGGTGGCGAGCAACCCGAATCGGCTGATTCTGCGCGTGATTCTCATCGGATCGAAATGGAGGTTTTGGGTGTGATATCTATTTTTATTATTAGTTAGCATAATTAATTAATATTGGAGGAGATGATGAGAATAAGGAATCTGAAACCGCGTCATGCGGCGGCTTCGCTATGCCTGTTTGCAGCTGGCAGCGTGACCTGTTCGGGAGGAGCATTCGCTCAGGCAAAAGCGGCGGATGACGACAAACAACAGATCCAGTTGTTGAAACAGCAAATGGAAGCGCTCAATAAGAAGCTCGATGCGCTGATGACAAAGCAAGCCCAGACAGCGAACAGTCAGCAGGCGGTCAGCCCCGCTGTCGCAAGCACAAACGCAGGTACAGGTACAGGTTCAGGTTCAAGCGCAAACACGGGTACAACCTCAGGCGCGCAAAAAACATCGGATGCCGACGCCTCCGGGTGGGGCGCCGGCATGCCGCCCAAGCTTAAGTCGTTGCTGGCTGCGCTGGGGGATATGGAGTTCTACGGCAATCTCGATCTTTCCGTGGACTATGCGACCAAGGGCCTCAAAGACTCGTATGTCACGCCGGGCGGGACTGTCGTCTCGCCTAGAGGGCATATGGGCTGGCAGCCCGACGTCTCATCCAATCTTTCCTATGTCGGCGTTCGCGGCAAGCGGCCATTCGGTTCCGACGCCAGCCTGGCCTTCGTCTATCAACTGGAAACCCAACTGGACATCTCGGCAACCTCAGGGTCTTCCAATTCGAACTCCGCTCAGGATTCAACCGTCAAGGGCGCCCTGACGTCGCGCAACAGCTTCATCGGCGTCGCATCGCCCGCCTGGGGCGCGTTGAAGATCGGCAAGACCGATGCGCCCTACAAAACGTCGACCGCACGCATGAATCCGTTTTCCGGCATGCTCGGCGATTACTCCGTCATCATGGGTAACACGGGCGGCGACAATCGCGTCGAATTCGGTACGCGGCTGGACCATGCGATCTGGTATGAGTCGCCCAGTTTCCATGGCTGGTCTCTCAACGCACTGGTTTCGCCCGGGCAAAACCGCGGTTACGAAAATTCGGTGCAGGCTTCGGGTGAGTCGAGTTGCACGGGCGGCAATGTCCCTGGTAGTGGGGGAAGTCCAATTGCGTGTAACGACGGCAGCTACGGGTCGGCCTACAGCGCGAACCTCGCCTATAGCAACGGCCCCCTGTACTTTACGACAGCCTATGAGATACACCTCGGCGTAAATCGCTCAAGCGATGTCACGAACACGCCTGCGGCGCTGGCTTCGCCCGATGGGACGGACCCCAACGATATCGGCAACGAATGGGCATTCAAGGTCGGTGCGCAATATAAATTCCCCACTCTGACCACGGTGAGCGCCATTTATGAAGTGATGCGCAGAAAGATTCCGGCCTACCTGCAAACACAGAACGAGCGGAGCCGTAATGGCTTCTGGCTCGCCCTGACGCAGGAAATCACCCCCAAGGACAGCGTGAGCGTCGGTTGGGCGCACGCCAATCGCACGCCGGGTGACCCGGGGCAACACAACACGGCTCCCGCCGACCCGAACGCTATCGGTATCCCGAATCCTTCCAACGGCGCCAATATGGTCACTGCGATGTACAAGCATGCGATCGACAAACATGCAACTGTGTATGCCGACTATGCCCTGGTCATCAATCAGGCGGCAGCGCACTATGCGCTGGGCGCAGGCGGGCGAAGCGTCACCGTCGATTGTCATGACGGCAGCTCGATCTCCCAGGGTGCGCCGTTTTGCTACGCGGGCGGCAGAGAAATGGGTTTCTCCGTCGGGCTGAATTACAAGTTCTGAAAGCGCTGTCAACCTGGCGGAGGCGGAGACGTAAGCAGTCGGGGGCGTCTCGGGGTACCCAGGATTCGGATTTCGTACGCCTGGGTACGCTCCAAGCTGATCGTCGCCGGCAGCTCGTCGTGCCGTCCGTTTCCGAGCCGCCTACGGACGCCGCGCCGTCCGCCAGCGCTGTTAAAGGGCGGGTCTGTGAGCGTCGCGTCCGTCACTGGCGCCCGTCGCCTCGACTGTTTCTTTCCGGTCACCTTCCATCGCTGCAGCGTCACCGCCTTCCGCTGCCATCCCACACCTTCCAGCGCACTTCGCAGACGATTACAAAAAGCGCCTTGAACTCCCCATATACGGAATATAATATTCTGTATATCTAAGCTACGCGCGGATGGCATATCAGGCCGCGGCAGCCACACAGGAGGACAGCCGCGCCGGCCTGTCGGCAGAAGATTCGGGCGGCGGGCCCGGCAAGACCGTCACAATGGGTTATCCGAATCTGGGGAAGCAAATTATCAATGTCTGATGATACGCAAACCGGTGTCCGCCCAGCGCCCCTCACACTGGCGCTAGTACCGATCAATGCTTCGGCTTCGTTGCGCGATCAGGCGTACGCAAAGCTGAAGCAGGCCATCGCCGACGCCGACATCTATCATTCGCGCGAGGAAATCCGGCTCGACGAAAAGGAACTGACTGAAGCGCTCGGCGTGAGCCGCACGCCAGTTCGCGAAGCCATGACGCTGCTCGAGCAGGAAGGTTTCCTGCGGACGGTGCCGCGGCGCGGAATCTATATCCAGCGCAAGACGAAGAAAGAAATCGTCGACATGATTTGCATGTGGGCGGCGCTCGAAAGCATGGCGGCCCGGCTTGCGACGCTGCGCGCGTCCGATGAGGACATCGCGGTGCTGAGGCATATGTTCGACAATTTTCGCGACACGACGCCGGCCGAGCACATCGAGGAGTATTCGGAAGCGAACATCGCGTTTCACCAGTCAATTGTCCAGCTGTCGCAATCGCAGATCCTCCTGGACACGATGAAGAACCTCTTCGTGCATGTGCGCGCGATCCGGAAGATAACGATCGCGCAGAGTGACCGCGCGTTGCGCTCGATCGTCGATCACATGCGCATCATCGAAGCACTCGAGAAGCGCGACACCGAGCTGGTCGAGCGGCTCGTGCGCCAGCACTCGCTCGATCTCGCGGCGTTCGTCGAAGCCAACTGCGACTTCCTCGACTGACGACGCGATGTCCTTTGGGTGCTGAATCAAGAGGGCAACCGGAGAGAGGGCGACCGGAGCACACCAACCCGAAGCACCGGAGCGGCGAAGCGCTGAAACGCCCGACGCGTTGCAGCGCTTCTCCTTCTCGCCCTGCACCTTGTTCACAGGCGCCTACCGGGTGTCCCTCGCGCTTACCGGGTGCCCCTCATCGCACACGAACCATCGTGTCGCCCAACGTGGCCAGTGAAGCGGCCACGTGAATACCCGCCGGTTTCATTGCGTCGAACTTTGCGGTCGCCGAGCCTGCGCGGCCGCGAGATGATCGCGCCCGCGTGGTTCGCGCGTGCAGCTGCGCCGGGTTCGAGCGCCGACGCGCTTCTGGGTGTCTGGCAGCGCGTGATTTGAAATACGAAATATTACATTCCATTGACCGCTCGATTGGTACACCCATCGATGCGGGCCCGTCAGAATTCGACGCTCGAAGGCCAATTTCGGCGTTATCAAAGCTTTGTGCGCCGCAAATCGATTTTCGTGGGTCGCCTTTGAATTCGGGCGTTTCACGTCCATCGCAGCGCAGCAATGACATCACGGCATCAAAATGCGCTTGAACAAATACTGTGTGTGGAATATTGTATATCACGATGCACGCCACGACCCGTTGAGGAGAGACGCCATGCCAGAGCCCGGGGACATCCTGCCGCAGAGCACCTCATCGACCGCAATGACGGCCGGGTTGATGAAGGCTTGCACATCCTCCGCGTCCTCCACCTGCAGGTTGCCGTAACGACGGCCCGCCGCGCAGCACAAGTTCAATAGAAGGCAAGACAGCGAGACATCTCAACATGACAAACGACGCACAAGCTACCGAGACGACCGACGGATTCCACATCGTCATCGATGCGCTGAAACTGAACGACATCCACACCATCTTCGGACTGGTCGGTATCCCGATCACCGACCTGGCGCGGCTTGCGCAGGCGGAAGGGATGCGTTTCATCGGCTTCCGTCACGAACAGCACGCGGGCAATGCGGCGGCCATTGCCGGTTTCATGACGCAGAAACCGGGCATCTGCCTGACGGTGTCGGCGCCGGGCTTTCTGAACGGCCTGACGGCGCTCGCCAACGCGACCACCAACTGCTTTCCGATGATCCTGATCAGCGGCTCGAGCGAGCGCGAAATCGTCGATCTGCAGCAGGGCGACTACGAAGAAATGGACCAGTTGAATGCGGCCAGGCCGTACGCGAAGGCCGCGTATCGCGTGCTGCATGCGGAAGACATCGGCATCGGCGTGGCGCGTGCGATTCGTGCCGCGGTGTCGGGCCGCCCGGGTGGCGTGTATCTGGACTTGCCGGCCAGGCTGCTCGCGCAAACGCTGGATGCCGTGAAGGCGCAGCAGTCGCTGGTGCGCGTGGTCGACGCCGCGCCGCGTCAGTTGCCGGCGCCGGAATCGGTCAAGCGTGCGATCGATGTGCTGAAGAGCGCCAGGCGTCCGCTGATCCTGCTCGGCAAGGGGGCGGCGTACGCGCAGGCTGACGCGGAGATCCGCGCGTTTGTCGAACAAAGCGGCATTCCGTATCTGCCGATGTCGATGGCCAAGGGCCTGCTGCCCGATACGCACGAGCAATCGGCGTCGGCGGCGCGCTCGTTCGTGCTGCAGGAAGCCGATGTCGTCGTGCTGATCGGCGCGCGGCTGAACTGGCTGCTGGCGCACGGCAAGGGCAAAACGTGGGGCGCGGAGCCGAAGAAGTTCGTCCAGGTCGATATTTCGCCGACCGAAATCGACAGCAACGTCGCGATTGCCGCGCCGGTGATCGGCGATATCGGCTCGTGCGTGGCGGCGCTGCGCGCAGGCCTCGATGCGGGCTTCGCGAAGCCGGGCGCCGAGTGGACCGGCGCGATCGCCGAGCGCAAGAACAGGAATCTCGCCAAGATGGCCGCGACGCTCGAGAAGAACCCGTCGCCGATGAATTTCCACAGCGCGTTGCGCGCGATCCGCGATGTGCTGAAGACGCGCCCGGACATCAACGTCGTCAACGAAGGCGCGAACACGCTCGACTACGCGCGCAGCATCATCGACATGTACGAGCCGCGCAAACGCTTCGATTCGGGCACGTGGGGAATCATGGGCATCGGCATGGGCTTCGCGATCGGCGCGGCGGTGACGAGCGGCAAACCGGTTGTCGCGATCGAAGGCGACAGCGCGTTCGGATTCAGCGGCATGGAACTCGAAACCATCTGCCGTTACGACCTGCCGGTTTGCACGATCGTATTCAACAACAACGGCGTGTATCGCGGCACCGACGTGAACCCGACGGGCGGCAAGGACGTCGCGCCGACCGTGTTCGTGAAGGGGGCGCGCTACGACAGGATGATCGAGGCCTTCGGCGGGGTCGGCTACAACGCGACCACAGCGGAAGAACTGACGAAGGCGCTCGTCGAAGCGATCGCATCGGGCAAGCCGACCTTGATCAACGCCGTCATCGATGAAGCGGCGGGCACCGAAAGCGGCCGCCTGACCAATCTGAACCCGCAAAGCGCGGCGATGAAAAAGTAATCCAGGGCAACCACGGAGATATCAAAGTGACCAAACCTCTCGAAGGCATCAAGATCATCGACTTCACCCACGTTCAGGCCGGCCCCGCGTGCACCCAGTTGCTCGCCTGGTTCGGCGCCGACGTGATCAAGGTTGAAAGACCGGGTTCGGGCGACGTCACGCGCAACCAGCTGCGCGACATCCCCGACGCCGACGCGCTGTACTTCACGATGCTCAACAGCAACAAGAAGTCGCTGACGTTGGATACGAAAAAGCCCGAAGGCAAGGAAGTACTCGAAAAGCTGATTCGCGAATCGGACGTGCTGGTCGAAAATTTCGGTCCGGGCGCGTTGGACCGGATGGGCTTTTCGTGGGAGCGCCTGAACGAACTCAATCCGAAGATGATCGTCGCTTCGGTGAAGGGCTTCAGCGACGGCCATCACTACGACGACCTGAAGGTCTACGAAAACGTCGCGCAATGCGCCGGCGGCGCGGCGTCCACCACCGGCTTCTGGGACGGTCCGCCGACCATCAGCGCCGCGGCGCTCGGCGACAGCAACACCGGCATGCATCTGGCGATCGGCATTCTGACGGCGCTGCTCGGGCGCGACAAAACCGGCAAGGGCCAGAAGGTCGCGGTGTCGATGCAGGACAGCGTGCTGAACCTGTGCCGCGTGAAGCTGCGGGACCAGCAGCGGCTGGAGCGCGTGGGTTATCTCGAGGAATATCCGCAATATCCGCACGGCGAATTCAGCGATGTGGTGCCGCGCGGCGGCAATGCGGGCGGCGGCGGTCAGCCGGGCTGGGTGCTCAAGTGCAAGGGCTGGGAAACGGATCCGAACGCCTATATCTACTTCACGATCCAGGGCCACGCGTGGGAGCCGATCTGCAAGGCACTCGGCAAACCCGAGTGGATCGACGACCCGGCTTACAAGACCGCTGAAGCACGTCAACCGCATATCTTCGAGATCTTTGCGACCATCGAGGAATGGCTCGCCGACAAGACCAAATTCGAAGCGGTCGACATCCTGCGCAAGTTCGACATTCCATGCGCGCCGGTGCTGACAATGAAGGAACTGGCCAACGATCCGTCATTGCGCGCGAGCGGCACGATCGTCGAAGTGCCGCACAAGAAACGCGGCACGTATCTGACGGTCGGCAGCCCGATCAAGTTCTCGGATCTGAAGCCGGAAGTCACCGCGTCGCCGCTGCTCGGCGAACACACGGACGAAGTGCTGGCGAGCCTTGGCTACAGCCAGCAGGAAATCTTCAACCTGCGCGAAGTCAAGGCTGTTTGACGGCGCAAGCAGGTAGAACTCGACGTATCTGAAGTTTCATTTTCGGAGCCTGCATGTACGGCGCCCCGAGCGGGCGCCATACCGACTTGAATAGCCGCTTTTCCAAATCCGGACAGCCTCCATGCAAACAGTCATCGACCTCGAGCAACTGGTCGCAGCAATTGGCGATGCGATCATCATTTCAGATGCCAAAGGAAGCATCACACTGTGGAACCCTGCTGCCGAGCGCATGTTTGGTTTCACGCAAAGCGAGGCCTTGGGGCAGTCGCTGGACCTGATCATTCCGCAACGTTTGCGCGAACGTCACTGGGACGGCTATCACAAGACCATGGCAACCGGGCAAACCCGCTATGGCCACGACGTATTGCGGGTGCCCGCCGTGCATAAAGATGGTCGCGCCATGTCGATTGCATTTACGGTGGCCTTGCTGCATTCCCCGCAACATGAACTGACGGGGATTGTCGCCGTGATTCGCGACGAAACCAGCCGTTTCCAGGAGGAGCGCAATCTGCGCAAACGCCTGGCCGAACTGGAAGCCCAAGCGGGAGCGTAACGCAGCGCCAGCCGCGTCGATCCGGTTGACTTTCTCTCGTGACGATCTATCAGGAAGCATCCGATGCACGTCGAAGTACTGGGACAATACCGGCTCGAGTTGTCCGCGAGGCAGTGGATCCACAACGGCGGCTGGACCGCCTACGTGGCGATTCGCACGGCCGAAGAAAATCATCCGGCACAACCCGATCTCCTGCCGTACCAGCGGGTCGTCGACGAGGCTGTCTTTGAAAGCGAGGAAGCCGCCATCGCCGGCGCGCGTCGCGTGGCGCTGGCGCTGCTCAGTCCGGCAACCCGGTAGCCCGGGCGTGCAGGGCGGGTACAGATCAATTTAGGGGAACGCGAGATGGGCAAAGCATTGGAGGATGTGAGAATCCTCGACTTCACGCACGTGCAATCGGGGCCGACGTGCACCCAGTTGCTGGCGTGGTTCGGCGCGGATGTGATCAAGGTGGAGCGCGCCGGCGCGGGCGACGTCACGCGCGAGCAACTGAGGGATATCCCCGAGGCGGACAGCCTGTACTTCACGATGCTCAACCACAACAAGCGTTCGGTCACGATCGACACGAAGAACCCCGAGGGCAAGCAGGTGCTCGAAGCGTTGATCCAGAAGTGCGACGTGCTGGTGGAGAACTTCGCGCCGGGCGCGCTCGACCGGATGGGCTTCACGTGGGAGCGCATCCAGGCGCTCAATCCGCGCATGATCGTGGCGTCGGTCAAGGGGTTCGGCCCAGGGCCTTATGAAGACTGCAAGGTCTACGAGAACGTCGCGCAATGCGTGGGCGGCGCGGCCTCGACCACCGGCTTCGACGACGGTCCGCCGGTTGTCACCGGCGCCCAGATCGGCGACAGCGGCACCGGGCTGCATCTTGCGCTTGGCATTGTCACCGCGCTGTATCAGCGAAAAACGACAGGGCGTGGTCAACACGTGCTCGCCGCGATGCAGGACGGCGTGCTCAATCTGTGCCGCGTGAAACTGCGCGACCAGCAGCGCCTCGAGCGCACCGGCGCGATGCGCGAATATCCGCAACATCCGAACGGCACCTTCGGCGAAGCGGTACCGCGCGCGGGTAACGCGTCGGGCGGTGGTCAGCCGGGCTGGATTCTGAAGTGCAAGGGCTGGGAAACGGACCCGAACGCGTACATCTACTTCATCACCCAGGCGCCGGTGTGGGCAAAGATCTGCAACGTGATCGGCAAGGAGGAATGGGCCACCGATCCGAACTACGCGACGCCCGCCGCGCGCCTGCCGCATCTGAAGGAGATCTTCGCCGAGATCGAGCGCTGGACGATGACGAAGACGAAGTTCGAGGCGATGGAAATCCTCAACAGGTATGACATTCCGTGCGGCCCGATCCTGTCGATGAAGGAGATCGCCGAGGAGCCGTCGCTGCGTAAGACCGGCACGATCGTCGAGGTCGATCATCCGGTGCGCGGCAAGTATCTGACGGTCGGCAATCCGATCAAGCTGTCGGACAGTCCGACCGAGGTCACGCGCTCGCCGCTGCTGGGCGAACACACCGACGAGGTGATGGCCGAACTCGGTTACCACCCGGATCAGATCGCGCATTTACGTGCGGTCGGCGCGATATGAGCGCGTAAGCCAACCGTCGGCACGCGTTTGACGCGCCGCACGCCGTACAAGACATCGCCGCGCGACCGGTCTGATCGGTCGCGTGATTGCAGCAAAAAAAATCGAAGGAGACATTCCCATGAAATCGTGGATACGTTTTCGGCTCGCCGATGGCCATACTGGCTTCGGCGTGCTGGAAGACCATCGCGTCACTGAATACGAAGGCGACATGTTCGGCGACGCGGTCCCAAGCGCCAACGTACTGAGCTTCGATGACGTGACGCTGCTCAATCCGTGTGTTCCTACGAAGGTGGTCGCGTTGTGGAACAACTTCCGCGCGCTGTCGGAGAAGCTCGGCAAGGCCGCGCCTTCCCATCCGCTATTTCTGATCAAGCCCTCCACCTCCGTAATCGGCCCGGGCGAACCCATCCAGCGGCCACAAGCCTACGGCGGCAAGATCGCGTACGAAGGGGAACTCGCGATCGTGATCGGCAAGCGCTGCCGCAACGTCCCGGTAGACGAGGCGAACGATTACATTTTCGGTTACACGTGCATCAACGACGTGACCGCGGCCGAACTCCTGAACGAAGACCCCAACTTTGCGCAATGGTGCCGCTCGAAGGGCTTCGATACGTTTAGCTGCATCGGTCCTGCGATCCAGCGGGATTTCGACTGGCGTAAAGCACACGTCGTGACGCGGCTCGACGACGTCGAGCGGCAGAACTATCCGCTGTCGGACATGATCTTCTCGCCCGCCGAACAGGTCAGCCTGATCTCGCACGATATGACGCTGTTGCCCGGCGACGTCATTGCTATCGGCACATCGATTGGCATCGGCTCGATCAAGGACGGCTCGACGGTCGAGGTGTCGATCGAAGGGATCGGCGTGCTGTCGAACACGCTGTCATCAGGGGCCTGACATGGCGATGACGATTGCAGTGCCGCGCGAAGTCCGCGCGGGCGAACGCCGCGTCGCGGCGACGCCCGAAACCGTCGGCCAGTTGCTGAAGCTCGGCTTCGCGGTGAACGTCGAAGCGGGCGCGGGCCTTAGGGCATCATTCGACGATGACGCGTATCGCGCGGCCGGCGCGCAGGTGGTCAGCGACACCCGTGCGTTGTGGACCGATGCCGATATCGTGATCAAGGTGCGCGCGCCCGAACTGAATCCGGAGCTCGGGCTGGATGAAGCGACCTTGCTGAAAAAAGGCGCGACGCTGATCAGCTTCATCTGGCCCGCGCAGAACCCGGCGCTGCTCGCGCAGCTCGCCGACGGCGGCACGAGCGTGCTGGCGATGGACTGTGTGCCGCGCATTTCGCGCGCGCAGAAGCTCGATGCGCTTAGCTCGATGGCGAACATGGCCGGTTACCGCGCGGTGATCGAAGCCGCGCAGCATTTCGGGCGCGTCTTCACCGGACAGATCACCGCTGCGGGCAAGATGCCGCCCGCAAAAGTGATGGTGATCGGCGCGGGTGTCGCCGGGCTCGCTGCAATCGGTGCGGCGCGCGGCTTGGGCGCGATCGTGCGTGCGTTCGACACACGTCCTGAAGTCGAGCAGCAGGTCGAAAGCATGGGCGCCGAGTTTCTCAAGCTCGATGTCGAAGAGGAAGGCAGCGGCTCCGGCGGTTACGCGAAGCAGATGAGCGCGAAGTTCATCGAAGCGGAGATGGCGCTGTTCGCCGCGCAGGCGAAGGACGTCGACATCATCATCACCACCGCGCTGATTCCGGGCAAGCCGGCTCCCAAGCTCATTACTGCGGCGATGGTCGAAGGCATGCGGCCAGGCAGCGTGATCGTCGACATGGCCGCGGAGCAGGGCGGCAATTGCGAACTGACGCAGCCGGGCGAGGTGGTATCGGTCAAGGGCGTGACGATCATCGGTTACACCGATTTGCCGAGCCGGATGGCGACGCAATCGAGTCAGCTCTACGGCACCAACATTCGCCATCTTTTGACCGATCTGACGCCGCAGAAGGATGGCGTGGCCCGCATCGAAATGGATGACGACGTGATGCGCGGCGCGACCGTCGTGTATCAAGGCGCTGTCAGCTGGCCGCCGCCCCCGCCGAAACAGGCCGCGATCGCCGCGCATCGCCCGCCGCCCGACAAGCCCGCGGCGAGCCCCGTCGATCCCGCGGAACAAGCGGCCGCTGCGGCTCGCTCGCGGTATACATCGCTCGTCTTGCTAGCGGTCGCGGCGTTGGCGCTGCTGGCGCTCGGCGCGGTGGCACCGCCCGCGTTCGTCGCGCATCTGACGGTGTTCGTGCTGGCGGTATTCGTCGGCTACCAGGTGGTCTGGAATGTGACGCCGGCGCTGCACACGCCGCTGATGAGCGTGACCAACGCGATCAGCGGAATCATCGTGATTGGCGCGCTGCTGCAACTCGGCACGCCGAATGTGCTGGTAACGGTGCTGGGCGGCGTCGCTTTGCTGGTTGCCACGATCAACATCGCGGGCGGGTTTCTCGTGACCCAACGCATGTTGAAGATGTTCCAGCGCAACTAAGGAGTGGTCATGCTGAACGGAATCGGCAACATTGCGTATTTGGGCGCGAGCACGCTGTTTATCCTGAGTTTGCGCGGACTGAGTCATCCGACGAGCGCGCGCCGCGGCAATCTGTATGGCGTGGCGGGCATGCTGATCGCAGTCGTTGCGACGCTGATCATCGCACAGGGCGCGGGGATCGAAGTCGTATTGGCGGCGGCCGTGATCGGCGCAGCGGTCGGCGCACTGCTGGCGCGGCGTGTCGAGATGACCCAGATGCCGCAACTGGTCGCGATATTGCATAGCTTTGTCGGGCTGGCCGCGGTGCTGATCGGCTTTACCAACTATCTGATGCCGGCCGGCGAGTTCGGCGGCGCGGAGCGGGTGATTCACCTGTCCGAGATTTATCTTGGCGTGTTTATCGGCACGATCACGTTCACCGGTTCGATCGTCGCGTTCCTGAAGCTGCAGGGCACGATCAGCGGCAAACCACTCGTGCTACCGGGCCGGCATGGGCTGAACCTGCTCGCGCTGGTGCTGTGCGTCGCGATTGGCTACCGGTTCCTCACGGCGCCGTCGGGCGCAGACGGCATCGTCGCATTGCTCGTGATGATCGTGCTCGCCGCGGCGCTCGGCGTGCATCTGGTGATGGCCATCGGCGGCGCGGACATGCCGGTTGTCGTGTCGATGCTGAACAGTTACTCAGGATGGGCCGCCGCGGCCACGGGCTTCATGCTGAGCAACGACTTGTTGATCACGACCGGCGCGCTGGTCGGCTCGAGCGGCGCGATCCTTAGCTACATCATGTGCCGCGCGATGAACCGCAGTTTCATCTCGGTGATTCTCGGCGGCTTCGGCGCGGCGAGCGGCACGAGTTCGGCGGATATCGCGGGGGAGGTGGTGGCGACCAGCGTTGACGAAGTCAGCGCGATTTTGCGCGACGCGTCCGAGGTCATCATCGTGCCGGGCTACGGGATGGCCGTCGCGCAGGCACAGACGACCATCAGCGAAATCACGCGCAAGCTCGACGGTCTCGGTGTACGGGTGCGTTTCGGCATCCATCCGGTCGCCGGACGCTTGCCGGGCCACATGAACGTGCTGCTTGCCGAAGCGAAGGTGCCGTACGACATCGTGCTCGAAATGGATGAAATCAACGAAGATTTCAGCAACACGGATGTCGTCCTGGTGATCGGCGCGAACGACATCGTGAATCCGGGTGCGCTCGAAGATCCGGGCAGTCCGATCGCGGGGATGCCGGTGCTCGAAGTGTGGAAGGCGCGCACGGTGGTCGTGTCGAAACGCAGCATGGCGACCGGCTATGCAGGCGTGGACAACCCGCTCTTCTACAAGGACAACACCCGGATGCTGTTCGGCGACGCGAAGGGCAGCGTCGACGCATTGCTGAGACAACTCGACGCTTGACCGGCTGTTGCCGCGCTCGCTCGCCCGTCACCTCACCTTACTGACCGATTATGATCCGCCTACGCAAAGCAAAGATCGTCGCGACCCTCGGCCCCGCGACCTCCGATCTCGAAACGATTACCCAACTTTTTCACGCCGGCGCTGATGTATTCCGGCTGAATTTCAGTCACGGCTCGCACGAGGACCATCGGCGGCGCTATGAGCTGGTTCGCGAGGTCGAGCGTGCTTCGGGCCGGCCCATTTCGATTCTGGCAGACATGCAGGGACCGAAGCTGCGCGTCGGCCCGTTCGCCGAGGGCAAGGTGATGCTCGTGACGGGCGCCGAATTCGCGCTCGACCGGAACCCGGCGGACGGCGACGTCAATCGCGTATGCCTGCCCCATCCGGAACTCTTCGACGTCGTCGCCGCCGGCCAGTCGCTGCTGCTCGATGACGGCAAACTGCGCCTGGAAGTGCTCGACAACGACGGCGAGCGGATCCGTACCCGCGTATTGCACGGAGGAACGCTATCGGATCGAAAAGGGGTGAATGTTCCCGACGCGATACTGCCGATTCCCGTGCTGACCCAGAAAGACCTGATCGACCTGGAATTTGCATTGTCGCTCGGCGCCGACTGGATTGCGCTGTCGTTCGTACAGCGTCCCGAGGATTTGATCGACGCGCGCGAACTCATTGGCGAGCGCGCCGGGCTCATGGTCAAGCTGGAAAAGCCGGCGGCGCTCGATCGGCTCGATGAGATCGTGATTGCGGCCGACGCGGTGATGGTCGCACGCGGCGACCTGGGCGTCGAGCTTCCGCCCGAACGTGTGCCGGGTGCCCAGAAGCGCATTCTTCGCTCCTGCCGCAGCCACGGCAAGCCGGTGATCATTGCGACACAAATGCTCGAATCGATGATTTCAGCGCCAGTGCCTACGCGCGCCGAAGCATCGGACGTCGCGACGGCGATCTACGATGGCGCGGACGCCGTCATGCTGTCTGCGGAGTCGGCCAGCGGCGGCTTTCCCGTGCAGGCCGTGGCGATGATGGAGCGAATCATCAAGGAGGTCGAACATGACCCGCTCTACCGGAGCCTGCTCGATGCCCAGCATGAACTTCCGCTGGGCACACCGGGAGACGCCATCTGCGCGGCACTGCGCGATGTCGCGCAGACCATCGCTGCAGTTGCGACGGTCACGTACACGACGTCCGGACACACCAGCCTGCGGGCCGCCCGTCAACGTCCGGTCGTGCCGATTCTCAGCATCACGCCGAAGCTGTCGACGGCGCGGCGTCTTGCGCTGGTGTGGGGCGTGCATTCCACGGTCAGCCCTGACGTCGAATCGGTCGACGAGATGGTGAGTGCCGCGTGCAGCATCGCCGCGAGACAGGGCTTTGCAAATTCAGGGGACCCGGTGGCGATCGCGGCGGGCATGCCGTTCGGCGAATCTGGTACCACCAATTTGCTGCGAATCGCCAGAGTCTAGGCGACGCCGCACGCAAGCTGGACGGGTAGACGGAGATAAGTGGCCGGAGCGCTTTCGATCGTGCGCGGGCGCGCTCGCAGTGACTGCAAAGTTTCGAGGATGTATTAACGATAGCTAATATGACGCAGAGGAAACTTTAACTTTTGTTAATTGTTGAAGCCGTCCATCATGGTTCAAGCGCCATGACAGTTCAGCCTTGACATGCAGGTGTTTTGATCAGGCAAGCAAACAAGTCAATAGACGGAGATAGAGAACGTGTTACAGACTGACACAGCCTTCAGCGGCTATACGGCGCGGCGGCATAACCGCTGGGTCCAGCTGGCAGCCGGGATCGCCTGCATGGGTCTCATAGCGAACCTTCAATACGCATGGACCCTCTTTGTCGTCCCGATGGATGCCAAACATCACTGGGGGCAAGCCGCCATCCAGCTGGCGTTTTCGATTTTCATCGTCACCGAAACCTGGCTGGTGCCTGTCGAGGGTTGGCTCGTCGACAAGTTCGGTCCTCGTCCTGTCGTCATTGGCGGGTCGATCTGCGCGGGTTTGGGCTGGATTCTCGACGCCTATGCGCCGAATCTGCCGGTGCTCTACGTCGCCGCTGTGATTGCCGGTATCGGAGCAGGATGCGTTTACGGCACCTGTGTGGGCACGGCGCTCAAGTGGTTTCCCGACCGGCGCGGTTTGGCCGCCGGTCTGACCGCGGCGGGCTTCGGCGCCGGCGCCGCGCTGACGGTGATCCCGATCTCCAACATGATCCAGAGCGCCGGGTACGAGCATGCGTTTGTGTTCTTCGGCGTGTTCCAGGGCGTCTGCATCCTGCTGCTGGCAACCTTGCTGGTGCGCCCGAAGCCGCCGGCGCATGCGGTTGGGGCCAAGCGCATCGTCGCAACGAAGACCGATTACACGACGAAGCAGATGATTCGCGCACCGCTTTTCTGGGTGATGTACGCGATGTTCGTGTGCGTCGCGGCAGGCGGCATCATTGCCACTGCGGAGATCGGTCCGATCGCGAAGGAGTATGGCTTTGCGGCGATGCCGGTCAGCGTGCTGAGCGTGACGTTGCCGCTGCTGACGATGACGCTGTCGATCAACAATATGTGCAACGGTTTCACGCGCCCGCTATGCGGTTGGGTCTCCGACCGGATCGGCCGTGAGAACACCATGTTCATGACCTTTATCGGCGAAGCGCTGGCGCTGCTGGGGCTGATGCACTTCGGTCACAACCCGTACCTGTTCGTGCTGTTTTCCGGACTCGTGTTCCTGTGCTACGGCGACATTTTCTCGAATTTCCCTGCGACGTGTGCCGACACGTTCGGCGCCAAATACGCGGCGGGCAATGCCGGTACGCTTTATACCGCCAAAGGGACTGCCGCCATGCTGGTGCCTGTGGCTTCGCTGTTGTCCGCGCACGGTGGATGGAACGCGGTGTTCATCTTCGTTGCGTGTATTTCGTTGATGGCCGGTGTGTCGGCGAAGTTCATCCTGTATCCGATGCGACGCCGCTGGATTCTGAACTCCGCTGCGCTTAGCACGGCATCGGAAAGCCACTTTCGACCGTCGCCTCTCGGTTCGCATGAGTGAGCGCTGTTGTAGTAGCGCTCACTCGGCATGCAATGCGGGATCAGAACGTGAAGGCATCCCAAGGCCGCTCTGCAGGAGACTATCTTGGCCGGTTCGAATGAGTTGATTGAGCGGCATATCCGCCGTGGTGGTTCCCTGCTCGCGGTACTGCACGCGATTCAGGATGAACTCGGCTACGTGCCGCCAGACACGGTTGCGCCGCTCGCGCGGGCGATGAACCTGTCGCGCGCGGAAGTGCACGGCGTCATCACCTACTACCACCACTTCCGCACGCAGCCCGCCGCGCCCGTCACGGTGCAGTTGTGCCGCGCGGAGGCGTGCCGCAGCATGGGCACCGAAGCGCTCGCGCAACATATCGAGGCGCACACCAGCTGCCGTTTCGATGCGGAGCATCGGCATGACGCGACGGTGGAACTGGAATCGGTGTATTGCCTCGGCCAATGCGCGCTCTCGCCGGCAATGATGCTCAACGGCACGCTGCACGCGAAAGTCACGCCGCAAAAGTTCGACGCGCTCTTCGCCGCCGCCAGCAAATGCGTGGAGGTAACGGCATGACGTGCGTTTACGTTCCCCGTGATTCGTCGGCGCTCGCGCTCGGCGCGGACGCACTGGCGCAGGCGATCGAAACCGAAGCCGCGCGCCGCGGTATTGAAATCGAATTGGTCCGCAACGGTTCGCGCGGCCTGTTGTGGCTCGAACCGCTTGTCGAAGTCGCAACGGCCGAAGGCCGCATCGGCTATGCGAATGTGGAAGAGACCGACATCGCCTCGCTGTTCGACGCCGGTTTCATCGAAGGCGGCGAGCATGCGCGCCGCGCGGGCGTTGTCGATGAGATTCCGTATCTGAAGAAACAGCAGCGTCTGACCTTCGCGCGCATCGGCATCACCGATCCGCTGTCCATCGACGACTACGTCGCGCACGGCGGCCTCGAAGGCTTGCAGCGAGCCCTGAACACCGACGGCGACGCCGCCTGCGAAGCCTTGATCGAATCGGGCCTGCGCGGCCGCGGCGGCGCGGCGTTCCCGGCCGGCATCAAATGGCGCACGGTGCGCGGCGCGCAAGCGGCGCAGAAATACATCGTCTGCAATGCGGACGAAGGCGATTCCGGCACCTTCTCCGACCGCCTCGTGATGGAGAGCGATCCGTACGTGCTGATCGAAGGAATGATCATCGCGGGCGTCGTGACCGGCGCGACGGTCGGCTATATCTACGTGCGCAGCGAGTATCCGCACTCGATCGCGACGCTCGAAGCCGCGATCGCCAAGGCGCGCGCCGCGGGCTGGCTCGGCGACAGCGTGCTCGGCTCGGCGCACCGCTTCGAGCTGTTCGTCGCGAAAGGCGCGGGCGCCTACGTATGCGGCGAGGAAACCGCGCTGCTCGAATCGCTCGAAGGCAAGCGCGGCATCGTCCGCGCGAAGCCGCCGGTGCCGGCGCTGGTCGGCTTGTTCGGCCAGCCGACCGTGATCAACAACGTCATCACGCTCGCAACGGTGCCGATCATCTTCGCGCGCGGCGCCGCGTTCTACAAGGACTTCGGCATGGGCCGCTCGCGCGGCACGCTGCCGTTCCAGCTCGCGGGCAATGTGAAGCAAGGCGGCCTCGTCGAGCTCGCGTTCGGCGTGACGCTGCGCGAACTGCTCTACGACTACGGCGGCGGCACGGCAAGCGGGCGGCCGGCGCGCGCCGCGCAAGTCGGCGGTCCGCTTGGCACCTATCTGCCGGAAAGCCAGTGGGACATTCCGATGGACTACGAGGCGTATGCGGCCGTCGGCGCGGTGGTCGGCCACGGCGGCATCGTCGTGCATGACGACACCTCGAATCTCGCCGAACTCGCGCAGTATGCGATGCACTTCTGCGCGCTGGAATCGTGCGGCAAATGCACGCCGTGCCGGATCGGCTCGACGCGCGGCGTCGAAGTCATCGGACGGATTCGCAACGGCGACACCTCGACGCGGCAAGTGCAGCTGCTGCGTGACCTGTGCGACACGATGGTGTCCGGCTCGCTGTGCGCGATGGGCGGCATGACGCCGTTCCCGGTGCTGTCCGCGCTCGACCATTTCCCCGAAGATTTCGGCCTCGATCACGCGCCCAAAGCGGCCGCGGCCTGACCCAGGAGCCTCATATGTCCGACGTGCCCAACTCCCCTGCCGGTGGCTGCGGTTCCGGCAACTGCGCGTGCAAATCGCAAGCACTGCAGACACAACAACAACGCGCGCCCCGCTCGTTCTTCGACGACACCGACTACGGCACGCCGCTCCGTCATGCCGACATCGACGTCACGCTCGAAATCGACGGCCAGGCGGTGACGGTGCCGGCCGGCACGTCGGTGATGCGCGCCGCCGTGGAAGCCGGCGTGAACGTGCCGAAGCTTTGCGCGACCGACTCGCTCGAACCGTTCGGTTCATGCCGCTTGTGCCTGGTCGAAATCGAAGGCAAGCGCGGCTATCCGGCCTCGTGCACGACGCCGGTCGAAGCCGGCATGAAAGTGCGCACGCAAACCGATCGCCTGCAATCGCTGCGGCGCAACGTGATGGAGCTGTACATCTCCGATCACCCGCTCGACTGCCTGACCTGCCCCGCCAACGGCGACTGTGAACTGCAGGACATGGCGGGCGTGACCGGCTTGCGCGAAGTGCGCTACGGCTTCGATGGCGCAAATCACCTGAAGGACAAGAAGGACGAATCGAATCCGTACTTCACATACGACCCGTCGAAGTGCATCGTCTGCAATCGCTGCGTGCGCGCCTGTGAAGAGACACAAGGCACGTTCGCGCTGACCATCGCCGGGCGCGGCTTCGAGTCGCGCGTCGCGGCCAGCGAAAACCAGCCGTTCATGGAATCGGAGTGCGTGTCGTGCGGCGCGTGCGTCGCCGCGTGCCCGACCGCGACCTTGCAGGAAAAATCCGTCATCATGCTCGGCCAGTCCGAGCATTCGGTGGTCACGACGTGCGCGTATTGCGGCGTCGGCTGCTCGTTCAAGGCGGAGATGAAGGGCAACCAGGTCGTGCGGATGGTGCCGCACAAGAACGGCCGGGCCAACGAAGGCCACGCCTGCGTGAAGGGCCGCTTCGCATGGGGTTACGCGACCCACAAGGACCGCATCACCAGGCCGATGATCCGCGCGAAGATCACCGATCCGTGGCGCGAAGTCAGCTGGGAAGAAGCGCTCAGTTACGCGGCCTCGGAGTTCCGCCGCATCCAGGCGAAGCACGGCCGCGATTCGATCGGCGGCATTACGTCGTCGCGTTGCACGAACGAAGAAACGTATCTCGTGCAGAAGCTCGTGCGCGCCGCGTTCGGCAACAACAACGTCGACACCTGCGCGCGCGTGTGCCACTCGCCGACCGGCTACGGCCTGAAGACGACGCTCGGCGAATCGGCCGGCACGCAGACTTTCGCGTCAGTCGATAAAGCCGACGTGATCATGGTGATCGGCGCGAATCCGACCGACGGCCATCCGGTGTTCGGCTCGCGGATGAAGCGCCGCATACGCGAAGGCGCGAAGCTGATCGTGGTCGATCCGCGCCGCATCGATATCGTCGATACGCCGCACGTGAAGGCGTCGCATCATCTGCAACTGCGTCCGGGCACCAACGTCGCGATCATCAACGCGCTCGCGCATGTGATCGTCACCGAAGGCCTGCTCGACGAAGCCTTCATCGCCGGGCGCTGCGAAACGCGTGCGTTCGAGCAATGGCGGGCATTCGTCGCGCTGCCTGAAAATGCGCCGGAAGCCACCGCGGAGCTCACCGGCGTGCCGGCCGAAGAAGTGCGCGCCGCCGCCCGCATTTACGCCACCGGCCACAACGCCGCGATCTACTACGGCCTCGGCGTCACCGAGCACGCGCAAGGTTCGACGATGGTGATGGGCATCGCCAACCTCGCGATGGCGACCGGCAACATCGGGCGCGAAGGCGTCGGCGTGAATCCGCTGCGCGGCCAGAACAACGTGCAGGGTTCGTGCGACATGGGCTCGTTCCCGCACGAACTGCCCGGCTATCGTCACATCAGCGATCCGATCACGCGCGCGCTGTTCGAAGAAGCATGGAACGTCACGTTGCAACCGGAACCGGGCCTGCGCATTCCCAACATGTTCGACGCCGCGGTGCATGGCACCTTCAAGGGCCTGTACTGCCAGGGCGAGGATATCGTGCAGTCCGATCCGAACACACATCATGTGTCGGCGGCGCTGTCGTCGATGGAATGCATCGTCGTGCAGGACATTTTCCTCAACGAGACCGCGAAGTATGCGCACGTGCTGTTGCCGGGTTCGTCGTTCCTCGAAAAGGACGGCACCTTCACCAACGCGGAACGCCGCATCTCGCGCGTGCGCAAGGTGATGCCGCCGGTGCCGGGCTACGCCGACTGGGAAGTCACGGTGCTGCTCGCGCGCGCGCTCGGCTATGAGATGGACTATGCGCACCCGTCCGAAATCATGGACGAGATCGCCCGTCTCACGCCGACCTTCCACGGCGTTTCGTACAAAAAGCTCGACGAGCTCGGCAGCATCCAGTGGCCCTGCAACGAGAACGCGCCCGACGGCACGCCGACCATGCACATCGACACCTTCGTGCGCGGCAAGGGCAAGTTCGTGATTACGAAGTTCATCGCAACGCCTGAAAAGGTCACGCGCAAGTTCCCGCTGCTGCTCACCACGGGCCGCATCCTGTCGCAGTACAACGTCGGCGCGCAGACGCGCCGCACCGAAAACTCGCGCTGGCACGACGAAGACCGTCTGGAACTGCATCCGCACGACGCGGAAGAACGCGGCATCAAGACCGACGACTGGGTCGGCATCGAATCGCGCGCGGGCCAGACCGTGTTGCGCGCGAAGGTGACCGAGCGGATGCAGCCGGGTGTCGTCTACACGACGTTCCACTTCCCCGAATCGGGTGCGAACGTGATCACCACCGATAGCTCGGACTGGGCCACCAACTGCCCGGAATACAAGGTTACCGCGGTGCAGGTGATGCCGGTCGAACAGCCGTCGCAGTGGCAGCAGGAGTATTCGCGCTTCAACACCGAGCAGCTCGATCTGCTGAAGCAGCGTGAGTTGGCCAATGCAACGTCGGGTAAGTGAGGCAAGCCATGGATGACCAGAACCTGATCGACATGGCGAACCGGATCGGCGAGTTCTTCGAGTCGATGCCGGACCGCGAAGAGGCGCTGGCCGGCATCGCCGATCATATTCACCGCTTCTGGGAGCCGCGCATGCGGCGCGCGTTGCTGGCAGTGCTCGATACGCCGAACAATGAGGCGTTGTGCCAGATCGCGCGTGAGGCGCTGGCGGGCCATCGCGCTTGGTTGACGCCCGTTCGAGCATAAGCGGCGAAGCCTGCGGCGGCGTCGCATGCGCCCGCGATACGGCGCACGGTGATGACGCCCCGCTGGGAAAAATTCGCATCGTCGGAGTCGAAACGGATGTCGATTTCGACGCGACAGCGTTCGTGACTTCAAAACAGGAGGAGACAGATGAAGATCTGTATTTATGGCGCCGGCGCGATCGGCGCGTACCTCGGTGCACAACTCGCACTGGCAGGCGCCGACGTCAGTTTCGTGGCGCGCGGCCCGCACCTCGCCGCCATGCAGGCAAACGGCGTACGTCTGCAGATCGACGGTACCGAGCGTATCGTCAAGGTGCGTTGCTCAGCGGACCCGCGTGAACTCGGCGTGCAGGACTATGTGATCGTTGCGCTGAAGGCGCATTCGGTGCCGGGCGTGGTGGGCGCGATGCAGCCCTTGCTGGGGCCGGACACGGCGATCGTTACCGCCGTAAACGGGATCCCGTACTGGTATTTCTACAAGCATGGCGGCGAATTCGCCGGCACCACGCTCGACAGCATCGACCCGGGCGGCAAGCAGTGGAACCAGCTCGGACCCGAGCGGGCGATCGGTTGCGTGGTGTATCCGGCGGCCGAAATCGTCGAGCCCGGCGTGATTCGCCATGTGTACGGCAAGAAATTCCCGATTGGCGAGCCGGGCGGCGAACAGACGCAGCGGATCCAGAAACTGCACGAAATCATGGTGGCGGCGGGTCTGGACGCGCCGATCCGCGACACGATCCGCGACGAGATCTGGCTGAAGCTATGGGGCAATCTCTGCTTCAATCCGATTAGCGCGCTGACCCACGCGACGCTGGACGTCATCACGAGCAATCCTGCAACGCGTGCGGTATCGCGAACAATGATGCTGGAAGCCAAAGCGATCGGCGACCGCTTAGGCGTGCATTTCCGCGTGGATGTCGAAAGGCGCATCGATGGCGCGGGTGCGGTCGGCGCCCACAAGACCTCGATGTTGCAGGATCTTGAAGCCAACCGCCCGATGGAGATCGACCCACTACTTACCGTTGTCCAGGAAATGGGCCGGCTGGTCGGCGAGGCAACGCCGACGATCGATACGGTGCTGGCATTGATCAAGCTGCGCGAGTGCATTGCGCAGCAAGCGCCGGTTCAGGCAGCTTCTTCGCCGGTCAAGGCTGTTTCTTCATCTTCGGAAAGCGCGGGCCGGACGGTGGCGGCCTCCCGCGCGGCATAGGCGCGGCGAGCGCGCCTCTCACGGATGGACCCGTGCGCCTGCGGAAGTGTGCACGGACCCGCCGTGAGTGCAGTCGTCGCTCAATATCGAATCGGAAACGGCGCAGTCCTCGCGAGGGATCTGGTGCAAACAGGTGGCGTGGTTGAGATATTTATTATAGATATGGATACCTTATCGACTGAACAGGACAAAATTCCAGACGGAGGGCGCAGCGATGTCCTCGAGCGCGAGAGCGGCGAGGTCGAACTGCCCCTTGCGAAAGCGATGCATCAACTCGATGCCTGAAATCGTGGTCGCGGCGCTCCTGAACCGTTTGAAGCCGAGCATCACGTTCGTTCTGGACTTGATGTGACGATGGTCCTGTTCGATCAGATTATTGAGATACTTCGAAGACCGCACCTTCGTGTCCTCGGGCAGCAGGCCATCAGTTTTCATCTCACGCAAGGCCCGGTGCGAGGCGGCATACCCATCGAGCGTGACCGTCTCCGGTGCCCGGCCCTGATGTTTGATTGCTTTGCTGAAAAAGGCTTTTGCCGCAGCCACATCGCGCTTTGCCCTGAGCATAAAGTCTACCGTCTGGACGACCCGATCCACCGCCCGATATAGATAAACCCATTTGCCCCGGATCTTCAGGTACGTCTCGTCAACTCGCCACGACCGTCCCGCAGGTGTTGCGAAATGGTTCCAGCGCTTGACGAACTCGGGCGTATAGCGCCGCACCCAACGCAGGACCGCCGTGTCCCCCAAGGGGACTTCCTGCGGGGCGTGAGCAAGCGACAACCCTCGCTCAGCCATCATCTCGACGATATCGCGCAGGCAGAGTTTGTAGCGCAGATACCAGCGCACACAAAGAATAATCACGTCACGGTCAAAGCGACGGCCCGCGAACAGCCCGTCCAGACTCTTCAGTTTGCTCATCACGGGCCCCCAAATCGGTCAGCCCGACACTCTATCCGATTCGTTGATAGCTATTTGCACCACAGCCTTGAGTATCTGGTCGCGAACGATCGACGAGCTCGCCGGGCTTTGATCGCTCGCGTTGACGTGCCGTAGATGGATGACCGCGAGGCGATCCGGCGTGTCAGTGAGAATGACGCGATAGGTCTGCGTGCATGGTCGCCCTGACTCGTCAGGAAAGATCAAGTCCGCGAAAGGAGTTTGATAAGGCATGCGAATCTCCGCAATGGGTATGTCCGGTTCGGATGGACCGACATAACCAGCCTACGGAGTGCAGCGGGAAGTCAAAGGCAACACCAGACCAGCGCGCATAAACCAGGAATCGAACAGCACCCGCACCGGCTTGTCGGCCACCCCTGCCAGTGCGCGCAGCAGCGCCAGCGCAATCACGAGCTTGTCGCGGTTGCCGGTCGTCGGCACCAGGCGGGAGAGAATCGGCAGCACCAGGTTGGCTCCGCCATGGCCGAGCACGCTCAACCCGACGGTGACCCAGCACTGCGCAAGCAGGAACGGTGGCCGGTTGGTCTTGCGACTGTGGTCGTGGCGATATCAGCAACTGGGCGCCGACGCCGAGGAACGCGGGACCAGCGTACCGTCGAGGACCAAGGTCAGCACGTCGAAGGGTAGCACCGACAGCACCAGACGAAACAGCGCGCGGGCCGGGTGCACGGTGCGCACGCTGCCTCGCTCGATCAGCTTGTAGTAGGTGGTCCAGCGGGACGGCGACAAGCAGGAAGCTGATCCATTCGGACAGGCACAGTCGGGCGAGGTTGGACAGGGACATGAGCAATTGCATGGGGATCGAAAACGATCCTCACGACTCCTGCCTCATGTCAAGGTTTACGATTGCATAATACATTTTCCGCCCCGCCGACCTGGCCGGGGACGCAGATGTCTAAAGTTCAGACGGGTTCAAATGCTTCGGTGAATCCTCAAGAACGGGGGTGCGTAAGCCAATCCCTACAGGATTCCACGAAAGAGTTGATTGCCGCAATTGACTGGTGCGTCAATACTGGCAGGCCGAAGGCATGCGCGTCATCAGTTTTCGTCATGAGCAGAACGCAGGCAACCCAGCCGCGATTGCCGGCTTTATCACTAAAAGGCTGTCTAAGAAGTAAGCTTGATGGAGAGCCACCTCCGCATCGCAGCACGCACTCCCCATCTAGAATTCCGTCAGACTGCAGCATGATGGACTCCTTATGAAGTCGATTCAGCGTTGACGGCGTAGCGGGGGCAGGGTGGAGCGGCGAGGAAACGGTGACCAGGTCACGGGTCTCGTCTCCCGATTCACTGTGACGGCCAGCATGCGTTGCGGTTTGAACATGTCGGCTTTCCACTGGGTCTCGATCCCGGGATGTTGTGACAAGGCGGCCTGGTGGTTGACACCCGCAAATTTTCAATCTTCCGCGTAACGTCCAAGGCCCACGCTGCCAAGCAGCGATACCGCGGAGAGTCCGTTGAAGAAGACCGCCAGCGGCAGCCACTCGCCCTTGTAGTTCTGTGCCAGCATGGCGCCGATCAGCGGGGTCGTACCGCCCTTACCAGGACTAATTTGGTCATGGCATCGTTTGCGATACGTCCGTCGCGCCGGTACGTATCGCGAAGTATGAAGCGTGAAGAGGGGACTAGCTGCGGTAATCGGATTGCGGGTCGTCTATGAGCCGTAGCGCTGCGCGCCACGCCAAGTTCGCGATTTCCGCCGAGTCTTCACGATTGAACTGGGCAGCGGTCAACTCGCAGACTTCGCGCGGCGGAATGCGCAGCGCGGTACCGCCGGCCAGCGCCTGGATCTGCGCCTGGCAGGCCCGTTCGAGAAAATAGATTTCGTGAAATGCTTCGGCAGCCGTGGCGCCCGCTGCGAGCAGCCCGTGATTGCGCAGGATCATCGCCTTGCAGGAACCAAGATCCCGAACCAGACGTTCGCGCTCGCCGAGTTCGAGGGCGATGCCTTCGTAGTCGTGGTAGGCGAGCTTGCCGTAGAACTTCAACGCATGCTGACTGATCGGCAGCAGCCCATGCTCCTGCGCCGACACGGCGGTTCCGGCCGCCGTGTGCGTGTGGATCACAAAATGCAGATCGTCACGCGCCGCGTGAATGGCCGAATGAATCGTGAAACCCGCGGCATTCACCCGGAATAGTTCCGGCTCGCTGTGCGCGCGCTCGTCGATGACGTTGCCGTCATGATCGATCTTCACCAGGTCCGACGCGCGCATCTCGTGAAAAAGTACGCCGTAGCGATTGATCAGGAAGGTCGGCGGCTCTCCCGGCAGGTCTGGCAGGCGCGCCGTGATGTGCGTGTCGATCATGTCCGTCATGCGGAAGTGAGCGACCAGACGATAGAGCGCGGCGAGCTCCTGTCGTACGTGCCTTTCTGCATCGAATTGGGCGTCGAGCGGCCCGGCTTTTTCGATCATGGGATCGGGCGTGTGCATCGTTTGCATTTCAAAAGACTCCGGGTTCGCATAGGCTGTCGTGTGTGTAGTGTTCGCCTGCGCGGAAGGCTCGTCAACTTTATTGTTCTAATGCCGATCATTGGACGCATGAATACTGTGCGGCATGAAGCATTGCAGGACATCGCGAACCGGCTCTTTCGCGTCGAGACGCGCCGGAATCGCTGCTACTGCGCGACTGGATTCGCGAGGTGTGGCAAGACGTGCATTCGTCGATGTCGGCCCGGGTGTCGGCACGCTGACGAATGGCGACCACGTGATTCCGCTCTACACGCCGGAATGCCACCAGGGCAAGTTCTGCCTGTCGCGCAAGACCGATCTCTGCCAGTCGATCCGCTCGGTCGTGCTGTACTAAGTGAAATGATCGGTCAGCTATTTCTGATTGCCGATAAACAGATTAGATGGAGTTGGGCGCTCCTTTAGGTGCTTCCAAGGTTCCTTCGAATCCTACAATGGTGCCTGTCACATAGCGAACAGTGGTGGGTTAGAAATGGCAGACAAGGCGATGTTGGTGGTCAGTGCGCACAGCGCCGACTTCGTGTGGCGTGCAGGCGGCGCGATCGCACTACACAAGCAAAATGGATACCGCGCGAAAGTCGTGTGTCTTTCGTTCGGCGAGCGTGGCGAGTCGGCCAAGCTTTGGCGCAAGGGCGACATGACGATCGAGAAGGTCAAAGCAGCGCGAAGGGAGGAGGCCGAGCGCGCCGCGGAAATTCTCGGCGCCGAGGTCGAATTCTTCGATCTCGGGGATTACCCGTTGCGCGTATCGGACGATGCATTGATGCGGCTTGTCGATGTTTACCGCGACCTGCAGCCGGCTTTCGTGTTGAGCCATTCGCAGAAAGACCCGTACAACTTCGATCATCCGCTCGCCATGCATGTTGCCCAGGAAGCGCGCATCATCGCGCAGGCTGAAGGCCATCACCCCGGGCAGAAAGTTGTCGGTGCACCGCCCGTGTATGCGTTCGAGCCGCATCAGACCGAACAGTGCGAATGGATGCCGAACACCTTCCTCGATATCACCGAGGTGTGGGAGACCAAGCGCCGCGCCATCGAGTGCATGGCAGGTCAGGAGCATCTTTGGGAATACTACACGCGCGTCGCATTGCAGCGCGGCGTGCAGGCAAAGCGCAACATCGGCATCACCGCGGTGCGCGACATCAAATACGCAGAGGGCTATCAGCGCGTAACGCCGGCTGTCACGGGAGATCTGGCATGAAACGGGGCGTCGTGGTGACCCATATCCGGCGTGCCGACGCGCGCGATGTGGCTGTGCTGCAGCATGCGGGCGCTGCGACCGTGCACGAGGCACAGAGCCGCTTGGGCCTGCTCGCCTCTTACATGAGACCCATCTACTCGGGCCCGGCAATCGCGGGTTCGGCGGTCACGGTGCTCGTGCCGCCGTCGGACAACTGGATGCTGCATGTCGCAGTCGAACAATGCCGCGAGGGCGACGTTCTTGTCGTGGCGCCGACCTCGCCGTGCGAGGATGGCTATTTCGGCGATCTGCTCGCTACCTCGCTTGCTGCACGCGGTGTGCGCGGATTGATCATCGACGCGGGATGTCGCGACGTCGCCTCGCTCAAGGAAATGAAATTCCCTGTCTGGTCGAAGGCAGTCTCCGCGCAAGGTACGGTCAAGGAAACACTCGGCTCGGTCAATATTCCGGTGGTGTGCGCGCAGCAGATCGTGAATCCCGGCGACGTCATCGTCGCGGATGACGACGGTGTCGTCGTCGTTCCGATCGACACGGTGGCACGCGTGGCGCAGGCGTCGCAGGCGCGCATGGCGAAGGAGGAGAAGACGCGTTCGGTGCTCGCCGGCGGCACGCTCGGCCTGGATTACTACGCCATGCGCGAGAAGCTCGCGGAAAAAGGCGTGCGCTACGTCGCCTCGGCCGAGGACCTTTGACGGAGGGCACGGCGATGTCCAGTCACTCACAAACGCGCATCCCCTGCATGATGATGCGTGGCGGCACGTCGAAAGGCGCTTACTTCATGGCGTCGGATTTGCCGGCCGATGCAGCCGAGCGGGACCGTGTCCTGCTCACCGTGATGGGCTCGCCCGACCCGCGTCAGATCGACGGCATCGGCGGCGCCGATCCGTTGACGAGCAAGGTTGCGATCATCTCGCGCTCCACACGCCAGGATGCCGACGTCGACTATCTGTTCGCGCAGGTCTTGGTGAACGAAGCGCGGGTCGATTTCGGGCAGAACTGCGGCAATATTCTCGCGGGCGTCGGCCCGTTTGCGATCGAGCGCGGCCTGGTTGAAGCGCGGGACGGCAGCACGCGGGTCGCCATTCACATGCTCAACACCGCTCAGATCGCGGTTGCCACGGTCCGCACGCCAGGCCGCCAGGTCGCCTATGAGGGCGATGCGCGCATCGACGGCGTGCCTGGCATGGCGTCGCCGATCCCTCTCGAGTTCAGGGACACGGCCGGTTCCACATGCGGCGCGCTGCTGCCAACCGGCCGTCTTCGAGATACCGTCGACGGAGTCGACGTGACGTGCATCGATAACGGCATGCCGCTCGTGCTGATTCGGGCACGCGATCTGGAGCGCACCGGCTATGAGACGCGCGAGCAGCTGGAAGCGGATGAGGCACTGAAGGCGCGCATCGAAAAGATCCGGCTCGCGGCGGGACCGATGATGAATCTCGGCGATGTGAGTGCGCGCACGGTCCCGAAGATGTGTCTCGTCGCTGAACCTCGCCATGGCGGAACGATCTGTACGCGCAGCTTCATCCCGCATCGCTGCCATGCATCGATCGGTGTACTCGGCGCGGTGAGCGTCGCCACTGCAGCGGTGCTCCCGGGCACGGTCTGCGACGGCATTGCCGATCTGGACAGCGACGGTACGCGAAAACGCGTATCGGTCGAGCATCCAACAGGCGAGTTCACGGTGGAACTTGCCCTCGGCGGAGAACCGGACCGGCCCGAGGTGCTGAGCGCCGCGCTGTTACGCACGGCAAGGTGGCTCTTCGACGGGGCGGTAGGCATTCCTTCTTCCGTATGGCAGGGGCGGGCATGAACGGCCTTACCCGGTTCGCATTCGTTGGATTCGGCGAGGCTGGCGGCATTCTCGGCGCCGCGCTTGCCGCGAAAGGTATGCAGGTATCGATGTATGACCTGCGACGGGACCTGCTTCGCGAGAAAGCCGTCACCGCAGGCGTTCGTGTAGCCGACACCCTGGATAGCGCGATCGACGGCGCGAACATTGTTGTGTCGGCTGTGACCGCGCAAGCCGATATCGAGGTGGCCGAAGCGGTCGCACGATGCATTGCGCCGAGGCAGACCTACCTCGACATCAATTCGGTCTCACCGCGCACCAAGCAGCACGCGCAGGCTTGCGTCGAGGGGGCTGGCGCGCATTATGTCGAGGCTGCTGTCATGGCGCCTGTGCCGCCTTATGGGCTTGCCGTGCCCATGCTTCTGGGCGGGACGGACGCCGCGCGCGTCGCCGCGCTACTGAATGCGTCCGGCTTCAATGCGCGCGCCGTCTCGGAGAAGGTCGGCGTAGCCTCCGCGGCGAAGATGTGCCGCAGCGTCATGATCAAGGGTATTGAAGCGTTGACCGTGGAATGTCTACGCGCCGCGCGGCGCTACGATGCCGAGTCGATCGTGCTGGCGTCGCTTGGTGAAACGTTCGACAAAATGCGCGATGCCGCGGATCTGCCTGGCTACCTGGTCAGCCGGGTAGCGGAACACGGCCGCCGGCGCGCGGCTGAAATGTGGGAAGTGTCGCAGACCTTGCAGGAGGTCGGCATCACGCCGTTCATGAGCGAAGCGTGTGCGCGTCTGCAGGACAGTATTGTTAATACGATGTCGCAACGGGACATCGACTATCCATCGCTGCCCGTACCGTTCGACTGGCGTGCATTCTTCGACGACCTGTCAGGCGAGGCATTGTGAGGTGGTGCGGCGACTAACTGCCGGCCATGCTGATCGTACGCGTCACGTCGACAACTGACAGACGGATCGCATCGATCAACGCACGCGCAGCGGGGGACGGGGTGCCGGCTGCGCGCATGGTCAGTCCTATGTCGCGCCGGGTATTGTGCAACCTGACGTCGAGCACCGCCAGCTGACCGGACTGAACCTCATAGTGCAACTGCTGGGCCGATAGCGCGGCAACCATGTCCGTGCCGAGCAGCAAGCCTCGAATCACCGCGAGGTCAGCGGTCTCGACCGTCGGCATGGGCGGCTTCACTTTCATCCGCTTGAACTGCGTTTCGAACAACCCACGAGCCGGCGCGTTGCTGCGCGGCAAGATCCATTGCGCGTCGCGCATGTCCATGACTGTCAGATCACGCGCGTGAGTAAGCGGATGATCGCGGCGAACCAGCACCACCATATCTTCCGACATCAAGCGCTCGTTTTTCAGGCCGCTGGCGGCGTCATTGTCGCGCAGCGCACCGAGAATGAAATCGATATCGCCCGCGCGCAGCCCCGCGACCAGTGCCTCATAGGCGCTCTCGTCAGTCACGACCCGCACCCCCGGATTCTCCGCGCTCATCCGGGCAATCGCTCTGGGCAGAATCAACGTGCGCCCAAGCGGCAGCGCGCCAACGGTCACCGCGCCCTGGATCTTGCCGTGCAGTGCGGCGATATCGTCGGGCACATGCCGTAACTCGTTCAACGCGCGACGCACGTGAAGCAGAAACGTCTCGCC
This sequence comes from Paraburkholderia sp. IMGN_8, assembly GCF_038050405.1. Taxonomy (NCBI): domain Bacteria; kingdom Pseudomonadati; phylum Pseudomonadota; class Betaproteobacteria; order Burkholderiales; family Burkholderiaceae; genus Paraburkholderia; species Paraburkholderia sp. IMGN_8. The sequence continues at coordinate 1,205,892 of NZ_CP150901.1, forward strand.
TTCAGTCGTGAGCAGAATGCCGCGCGGGCTGCGATGGAAAAGACTCAGGCCGGAGCCGCTTTCCAGCACGCGAATAGCAGTGCTCACGGCCGGCTGGCTGATGCCAAAGGTCTTCGCCGCACTTGGCATGTGCCGGTGACGCGCCAGTGCGGTGAACAACTGGAGCCGCCGGGTGTTGAGCAGATACGCCGGCAGTGCGCCCTCTACCGCCGGCCGCCGGCGCGCCTGTTTTGCTGAACACCACTGCGCAAGTTCCTCGAGTTCGGCGAAGATCCGCTCGCAACGCTGCAGCACGGCGCGGCCAACCGCGGTAGGGAGCATGCCCGAGGGGCTGCGGTCAAAGAGTGGCTCGCCCAGTGCCGATTCGAGTTCCTGCACGGAACGGGTCACCGCCGACTGGGCGCGAAACAGCGCCGCTGCCGCACGCGTTGCGCTGCCCATATCGGCAACGAGTCGAAACGCGCGCAGTTGCGCCAGGTTGAGAAGTTCTTTGTTGCTCACGGATGGTGACGCTCTGGCTGGCGGATTGTTGTTGGCGGGGCAGCCTGTGCCGTCGTCATGCCGCGCCTGCGATCAGGTGCAACGCCGGCAGCGACAGATTCAGGCTTTCTTTCGATATTTGCGTATGTTCTTTCATCAACGCCTCCACGCGCGCGCCTTCACCTTTTTTCAACGCGTCTGTGATCGCATGATGCTGGCGATGTGCGTACATGAGCATCATGAACTGGCGTTCCCTGGCGGATTCGTCGAAGGCGATCGTGAAGGGCTAGACGAAAGGAATTTTGTCGTTCAGGCTCAAAGCGGCGCTGACTGCCATGTTCTGCGCAGCATCGACGATGAGCGCGTGAAAGCGCCCATTCATCGCTGCATATCGCACGTCGTCGCCTGGCTTTAGATGCCCTGCGTTGAAGATATCGTCACCTGCCCGCAGACAGTCCTCGAGAGAAGCCGCCAACGCAGCGCCCACTCCGCCTTCGGCGACCGAGCGGGCGGCGAGTCCTTCGAGTACGCCTCGCACGTCGATGGCGTTGAGTACATCGCGGACGCTGAAGCGCCGTACGACATATCCACGCGCGCCCGACCTGTCGAGCAATCCTTCCGCGGACAGCACGCTCAACGCATAGCGCAACGGCGTGCGCGACACGCCGAGCCATTGCGCGAGCTGCGCTTCCACCAGGCGTTGCCCGGGTGAAAGCTCGCCGGCAAGAATCTTCTCGCGCAACGTCTGAACAATCGCCTGCTGGGTAGTCTCGTTCATGGGTCAATACTCTTTCGACGCCGTCAAGTATAGCGACGCGCCAAGCCTCGCACCACGCTTACAAACCGGCTTGCGACTTCGTTTCAGTGCCATCTGTTTTGTTTATGGTATGCGGATAACCGGATGGAGGGGGCCGAAGACGATTCGCGCGCTCGGGATACCAGGCGCGCTTTACGTGGTGGGGCTTGCAGCGGCTGCCGGCGTGTCCGGGCGGGTGCAGCCAGGCGCCTTACGGGCAATTTATCGCGATCGCATGTGGTTTACCCGCACTTCCTGAAAACCCATGCAATTTATATCTTTGTATCCCAAGATGGTTGCGATTGCTACCTCCCCGGTAGCCGCGGCCCATCCGATTGGCGCGTGGGTGCGCGCAGCGCGAAGTAACGGAAGACAACGATATGGCAAGGATCATTGGTGGGATCGGTACGTCGCATGTGCCGACTATCGGCATGGCGTACGACAAGGGCAAGCAGAACGATCCTGCGTGGGCTCCGCTATTTCTCGGCTACGAACCGGTAGCCAGGTGGCTCGCCGAGCGCAAGCCGGACGCGATGGTGATGTTCTATAACGATCACGCCAACAGCTTCTTCTTCGATTGCTATCCGACGTTCGCGCTGGGCGTCTCCGCCAATCACGAGTTTGCGGACGAGGGCGCGGGCAAGCGTCCGCTGCCGGACATCGCGGGTCATCCCGATCTTGCTATCCACATTGCAGAGCAGCTCGTCGCCGAAGAGTTCGATCTCACGATCTTCCAGGACCGTCCGCTCGACCACGGCTGCAACTCGCCGTTGTCGCTGATGCTGCCGCATGAGGGCGGCTGGCCGGTGGCGCTGGTGCCGTTGGAAGTCAACGTGCTGCAGTATCCGCTGCCCACCGCGAACCGTTGCTACCGCCTCGGTCAGGCGCTGCGTCGCGCGATTGAGTCTTTCGAGCAGGATCTGGATGTGGTGGTTGTCGGTACGGGCGGCCTCTCTCACCAGGTCCACGGGGAGCGAAGCGGCTTCAACAACACGGATTGGGACATGGAGTTCCTCGATCTGATCGTCCATGATCCGCAGCGCCTCGCGGCGATGAACCACGTCGACTACGTGCGGCTCGGCGGTGCTGAGAGCGTCGAGACGATCATGTGGCTGGCGATGCGCGGCGCGCTGGGGCCGAAGGTCCGCGAGCTGCATCGCAATTACTACCTTGCGACGAGTACCGCGATGGCGGTGACGATCTACGAAGATGAGGTGGCGCAATGAACCCGCAGCTGGTCGGCATCGAGGAACTGACGGGTACGTATCCGTTCGATATTCGCCAGAGCATGAAGGCGATGCGCCTGAACCGTTTCTTCTGGCAGATGCGTGAATCGCAGGCTCGCACACTTTGGCTGGAAGACCGCACGGCCGCGTACGACGCGGCCGGCCTGACGGCAGAAGAACGCACACTCGTCGACAACACAGACTGGATTGGCCTGATTCGCTATGGCGTGTGTTTCTTCGTCCTCGAAAAATTTGCGCGAGTAGTGAAGATCACGAACCTGGGGATGTACGCGAGCATGCGAGGCGAAACGCTCGAAGCGTTCCTGAAGACACGCAGGGTGCCCGAAGCAGTCTGAAGCAACTCACCCCCTGCGCCGCATCCGTTTGGCGGCTTTTCATTTCGATACCAATAAGACCCCGGATTCGACAGAAATCGCGGGCGGGAAAACTATTTTCTCCGGAGACACGCATGAAATCTGCAGACTCAGTCGACATCAAGGCGTTCATCGACGCGCGAAAAATGTCGCCGTACCAGTGGCTTGTCCTTGTTCTATGTTTTCTGATCGTCATGATGGATGGACTGGACACGGCCGTGATGGGCTTTGTCGCGCCCGTCATCATGCACGACTGGAACGTCAGCCGGGCGGCCTTCGGCCCTGTCATGAGCGCCGCAATGGTTGGGCTCGCAATCGGCGCGCTGGCCGCGGGACCGATTGCCGATCGCATCGGACGCAAGAAGGTGCTGATTGCGTCCGTCTTCTGCTTCGGCCTGTTCAGCCTGATCTGCGCATTTGCCGAGTCGCCCATCCAGCTTGTCACGCTGCGCTTCCTGACGGGACTTGGATTGGGCGCCGCGATGCCGAACTCGACGACGCTTCTGTCCGAGTACGTCCCAACGCGCAGCCGATCCCTGCTGCTCACCATCATGTTCACGGGGTTCAACTTCGGCTCGGGTGCCGGCGGCTTCGTGGCGGCTTCGCTGATCCCGCACTTCGGCTGGCGTGCGGTGTTCATGTTCGGCGGCATCCTGCCGATCCTGAGTATTCCCTTGCTGCTGTGGCTGCTGCCTGAGTCCGCGCGCCTGATGCTCGTGCGCAAGATGGCGACTGAACGTATCGCGGCAACGCTGGGACGGGTGTGCGGATACCCCTTCGGGCAAGACGTGCGATTCACCGCACCTGAGCCGGCGATCGCCGCGAAGGCGCCCGTGCGCATGCTGTTCGCGGACGGATACGCCGTTAGCACGCTGATGCTGTGGGTGACGTACTTCATGGGTTTGCTGATCATCTATCTGCTGACTGGCTGGCTGCCGACGCTGATCAAGGACGCGGGCTTGCCTGTCGAGCGCGCTGCCGCGATCACTGGGATGTTCCAGTTGGGTGGGACCGTGGGGGCGGTGGCTGTCGGCTTCGCGATGGACCGGATGGATCGCAATGCGGTGATCGGCGCGGCGTATCTGCTCGGTGGCGTGTTCATCTTCGCGCTGGGCATGGGGACGCTCAAGTCGAACCTGCTTCCGGTTCTCGTCACGTGTGCCGGCTTCTTCATGAGCGGTGCGCAGACCGGGCTTAATGCACTCGCGCCAACCTGCTATCCGACCCGCGCCCGGGCAACCGGCGTGAGCTGGATGCTTGGGTTCGGCAGGCTCGGCGGCATTCTGGGTTCGCTGGTGGGCGGTGCCTTGCTGTCGCTCGGATTCAGTTTTGCAACCGTATTCTCGGTACTCGCTGTACCCGCACTCATCGCTGCCGTGGCCATCGTCATGAATCGCCTCGCGCTGCGCTTCATTACCAGTCCCGTGGCCGATGCATAAGCGGATCTGCAGCGGTCTTATAGAAAGAGGCGGTGACTGCCAACGTCACGACATCCGTCATATGACGCGTTTCAAGGAGAGCAGACATGGGTGGCAATTTCAGCGTGAGCGGAACTGAACTCAACAAGGGTATGACGCCAAACGTTTCGGACTGGCCAAGCCGCAAGGCGATGATCCGCGCCGGAGTGATCGGTGGATTGATCGGCGCCGTGATCATCTGGATTTACGAAGCCCTTATCTGGGTAGGGGCGCAGCACTTGATGCCGTTGGCGGGTATTCCACGCAACGCGACGGGGCTGGTGTTCGGCAAGCAGGTGCAAGAGTCGCTCGGCATATGGGCTTATGTCGTCGGCACGGGCATTCACTTTGTGTTCGCGACTGCGTGGGGCGTTCTGTTTGCGACGATCTGGCCGTACTTCCGCCGGCGCGGATACGAAGCGACTTTAGTGGCGTTGTTTTACGCGGTGTTGGCGTGGATCGTGATGCATGTGGCGATCATGATCGCCTCCGACAATCATCCAAACTATTACGACCCGGTCGTGATCATCGGCGGCTTCATGTCCCACATCTTCTTCACTGTCCCACTGGCCCTGACGGTGAAGCGACTGCTGCAGCCTCGGGGGGAATAGCGCAACTAGCTTGATGAGCCTTTCGCAACACAGCTGATTAAGAATTTCAACGACACGTAGAAGACCTGGAGATTTGGAGAATGGATAAGAAGAGCAGACGAGTAGAGGCAGTGCTGTGTGGGGTAGCGATTGCGACCTCGGTGCCGGCCTTCGCTCAAAGCAGCGTCACGTTGTACGGTATTGTCGACAATGGCATTGCCTATCAAAGCAATTCGACGAGCCTCGGTTCCACGAGCGGCGGGAAATCGGTCGTCAAGATGACACCCGGCGTGTGGGCGGGCAGCCGCTTCGGCTTGAAGGGCGCCGAAGACCTGGGCGGAAACACGAAAGCGATCTTCCAGCTCGAGTCAGGTCTCAATTCGGCAACGGGCGCCCAGCAATATGCCAACGCGATGTTTGGACGCCAGGCGTGGGTCGGCGTGACTAACCCGGCGTACGGGACGTTTACCGCGGGCCGGCAATACGCGTCGTACTACCAGCTGCTGTCGCCCTACAGTCCGACGACATGGATCACGGGTTTCTATGGCGCGCACCCTGGCGATATCGACGGCCTCGACACCATCTACCGGGCGAATAACACGCTGGAATATACGTCGCCGAAGCTCCATGGCCTGACGGTCAGCGGCTCGTATTCGTTGGGCGGTGTCGCTGGCAGCGTGAACCAGGGGTCGACCTGGGCGGCGGCTGTGCAGTATGCGATGGGTCCGGTTGGTTTCGCTGTCGGCTTTTCGCGGATCAACAACTCGACGTCGGGTGGCGGCGCGTGGGGTGCGGATTCGACGACCACGAACGGCGGCAGCCAGATCGGTGTGTCCGCGCTGACGAACGGCTATCAGACCGCGCAGGCGCAGCAGCGCTTCGCGGTAGGTGCCGGTTATACCTTCAACAGCGCGTGGGACGTCACGGCGACCTACTCGAACGTTCAGTACATTCCGGGTAGCGGCTCGAAATTCCACGACACGGCGATCTTCAACACCGGCGGTGCCGTACTGCACTGGAAGCCGCTCACCACCTGGGATTTCGGCGCGGGCTATAGCTATACGCGCGCCACGCGCGCGAACGGCATCCAGAGTAACGCTCAATACCAGCAGTTCAATCTCTCCGAGTACTACGCCTTGTCCAAGCGCACGGGCCTTTATGCATTGGAGGCTTATCAGAGGGCGAACGGCAAGACGCTGGGAACGAACGGCGCTGGGCAAATCATCAACGCGACGGCGACAATCGGCGATGGTTTCAATTCGACGCCATCGTCGTCAGCCAGCCAGTTTGCGTTCGGCGTGGGTATCGTTCACCGGTTCTGACCCGGGGCTGACGCGCGGGGCATCGCGCCGCTATCCGTTTCAGCGCGGCATCGCCTATTTAAGGCGGTGCCGCGTCGTCACGGTCGAAAACCGAAACATCCCAGTTGCATCAAGCGCTTCCCGTGGAATTCAAGCCGCCGGTGCAGCCGGCGCGTCCGGGGGCGTGTACTTCCGTAGCCGCTGGGAAATCAGATGCGAAGGCCGTTCGATCATCCGGTAGAACGCATAGCTGATCGCGAACGCCAACGCCACCTGGACGAACCATGCGAAGCGGGATGTGTCGTCGAAGCCAGTCATTTCCAGCAGTGCAAGCGCCATCTTGTGGCAAAGATAGAGGCTATAGGACCACGCGCCGAAAGCTGCCAGTCTGGACCAGATGCCGGCTTTGGAAGGCGTGGCTGTCTCCGCTGCGATCCAGATTGCCGCAAGAAACTGAAATAGCGGCAGCGTGATATCGGGCGTGATCAGCGGCACGATTGCCGGCTTGAGATTCGATTCGGATAACAAAATCATCACTGCCGCCCCGGCCGCGACAACCGCCACTCTCAGTGCAACCAGATGGTTTGCCAGGGAATGAGTGGTCCGGTCGAGGCCGCGCTTGATCATCATGGTGAGCGGCGAATACGCGCCGCGTATGTGGAACTGCTCCGCATTGCGCTGGGTTTCCGCGATCAGGCAGCCAAAAATCCAACCAGCCGCATACAGTAAAGCCGTACCCGGAATTCGATACGTTTCATAAACGCAGCTGTGGCAAACGGGGTGCCCAAACAGACGAACCACTGCCACCATCACACCGGCCGCAATCGTGCTGCCAATGATCATTTCGCCGATGTAGCGAAACCGCGGGCGCAAGACTGGGTAAATGGCGTAGTACACCATCTCGCAGTAGAGCGACCAAAGCACGGACTCCAGATAATTTTGCCCCGTCGGTAAAGGTTGGACGAGGCACAGCAGGATAACCAGCGGTAATCCGATGCGGATGAATCTGGACGCGTAATAGTTGATCGGCTTGAGCGTGACATCCTTCTGATAAGCGTTATGGATGCAGTAGCCGGAAATGACAAAGAACACGATGACGGCGGCGGGACCCGCAAACAGCGCGGTCGACCCTGACCACAATGCGCCGCCCAGGAAGGCGAGCCGGTGTGGCAGAAGTTCTTTGAACAGGGGCGGACGAAAGTGATACATCAGCACCCAGACCGCCGCGAGGAATCGAATGGCGTCTATCTTTAACGACTTGTTCAGATTTGCGGACGCTGACAGATTCAAGGTGATCGCCATTTTCTGCCCCTCTTATTCAGGCTGCGACGATCTTACCTCCGGGGTAAACAACAAAAATCGAAAAAAATGGCGAAATTAATCACGCCGCAGGCTGCCTCGCCTCGTGATCTGGCGGTGCGTGAACGCGCGGCCTTTGTCGCGCCCGCCCCGATGATGTCGGATTGCAGCGCATCCGGTTGCAATTCTACGAGTCATCCAGGCGAGCGCGAGAGATCATCTTTGCACTTCAATATTGCGGATGGGTGACGGACAAAATAGCCCGGCGCGAGTGAGATTCAAGACGCCGTACGCGGCCCGCGATGCGATGTGATGCGCTGCGTTGGCGATGTCACCACGCAGTAACAGTCGCGTGTTTCCATAGGTTACCTATCCTTACCGGCCATTACATCGGATCAGCCTCGGGCGAGTCCATTTGCGCCTCCGGCTTCGCCCATTTCTCCCCCCGCGTACACGTCACAGGAGCCAAACATGGCAAGCACTCGACGTATTTCCGCAACCAACCGCATTTTCAATCGCACCTCTTTAGCGTTCGCCGCGTTATGTTTCGCGACTAGCGTCGCTCACGCGCAAGCGTCACCCAAGCCGGTGCAGACGCCAGGTTTTACCCTAAGCGTCTTCGCGGCTGCTCCCAGCGGATCCTCCGCGCCCGACTCTCTGGCCGTACTCGACGATCACATCTGGGTTGCCTATGCAAACGGCGGCGCGCCGGATGGCACGGGCAATGCTCAAAGCCAGATTGTCGAATACTCGCGAGACGGCAAGGCCTTGCGGACCTTTACTGTGGCCGGCCACAACGATGGTTTGAAGGTCAATCCCTACACCCGTGAAATCTGGGCGATGCAGAACGAGGATGCGAATGCAAATCTCGTCACGATCAATGCGGCGACGGGTCTGACCAAGCTCTATACGTTTGGTAAGCCGCCGCACGGCGGCGGTTATGACGACATCGTATTCAAGGACGGTCAGGCCTTTCTCAGCGCGTCCAATCCGACGCTTGACGCCAACGGCCTCAATACGGGGCCCGCGATTGTTCGCGCGATCCTCCACCCGAACGGCACGATCGACGTTTCCGCGGTGTTGTCTGGAATGCCTGATGCCAGCAACATTCCGTTTGGCAAAGTGGCGAAGCTCAACCTGACCGATCCGGATTCGATGACGCTGACGCCGTCGGGTGATGTTCTGCTCGATGATCAGGGAGACAGTCAGCTTGTCCTGTTGCGCTCGTCAGGCGATGAACCGCGCGTGGAATTTTTGCCGCTGCTCGGCAAAGTGCAGATTGACGATACGGTGTTCGCTACAGCGCGACGGGGTTTTCTCCTCGTGTCCGATACGAAGGCGAATACCGTTTACAAGATCAGTGCCGATGTCTGGCAGCGCGGCGCGGCTTTTTCCGCATCAACGGGCGTAGCTGCTGCGCCCGGCCAACCGGCGGTGCCGGGTTATGTCGGCCAACTCGATTTGCGCAGCGGAGCACTGCTGCCGTTGGTGACCAATCTGCAAGCCCCGCACGGCATGGCCTTCGTACCGGCTGAAGACGACGGGCAGTGACGCGATTGCGTTGCCTCGCGCGAGACGGTCGCTGAAAGCAGCACCCTGGCGATCGTCTCGCCCAGCGCGTCCTGACCCGATACCTGCACGGGTCACCATGAATGGCCAGACCCACTTCCATTTCCTGATACTTTTAGACGACCACGACACACTTCCCAGCGGCCGCGTTGCGCTCCATCAATTCGTGGGCGATCGGGACCTCGGAAAAGCCGAATACATGTGCGGCCCGACCTTGATATAGACCGCTCGCCTCGAAGTCCACGATCTGTTGCATTGGCACATCCGATAGCGGAAAGTCGGGAGCCCCGAAGTTGAAGCTGCCGAAAAAACTCATCTGAACGCCGCTTGGCATCTGGCCGAGCGGATTGAAGTCGACGAGCGGCGCGAGCCCCCCGAGAAATCCGGCCAGGCACACGCGACCGCCCCGACGTGTGGCGCGCATCGAGTCGAGAACGGTGCTGTTTCCGATGAGGTCCAGCACCACGTCGGCCTTGCCGCCTGGCCAGCCTGGCGCCGTCAGTAACTCGCCCGCGAACTCACCCGCAGCCGTCACGACATGTGCGGCCCCACGCGAGCGCAGCAAAGCTTCGCCCTCTGGCCGGCGGGTGGTTGCAATCACCTCCGCGCCGAGTCGGCAGCCGATATCGATGGCGGCCAGCCCAAGGCCCGACGTCCCCCCGCGCACCACGAGTCGCTGCCCGGCACTAATTTCGAGGTTTCGGTGAAGGCACGTCCAGGCGACCGCATAGGCTTCCGGCAGGGCAGCGAGACGTTCCCAGTCGAGTGTGGTTTCAACGGCCACGACATTGGTTGCAGGTGCGACGACGTATTCTGCATAGCTGCCATCGATCGTTCGTCCCATCCCGCCCATCAGCGCCACAACGGTCTGGCCCTCGCGCAGGATCCCGCTCGCATCCGACACCACTGACCCAACACATTCGATGCCGCTTACTTCCGCCACCTCTCCCCACAACCCGCGCCGCATATAGAGTTCGGCCCGGTTCAGGCCAAATGCGCGAACGCGAATCAGCACGCAGCCTGGTTTTACGGCTGGCAGCGGTCTCTCGACAATGTCGAGCACTTCGGGACCGCCAAACCGCTTCCTCACGATTGCCTTCATGTCGATCTCCTCAGTGGGAGACTGAATGGTAGGATCGACAATCGTCGAAGAAAATTACTATATTTCGACAGAGACTGAAGCCAATTTCTACAATGAACGAGCCCACGCTCTTACAGTTGCAGTGCTTTGAGGCGCTGGTTGCCGAAGGCAGCTTTGCCGCGGCCGCAGTGCGTTTGAACCGGACGCATCCAACGGTCCATGCGGCTGTGAGTGCGCTTGAAGCTCAAGTGGGAATGGTCCTGCTCGACCGGGCGGGGTACCGTGTCTCGCTCACCGCGGACGGCGCGGCGTATCACGCGCGCGTCGCGCAGTTTCTTCGTCAATATGAAAATCTCCGGCGCGAAGCGGCTCAGCTCGCAGCCGGACAGGAGGCGGAGTTACGCGTCGCCGTGGGTGACCTGTGTCCATTGCCGGAGACACTGGGCACGCTCAAACGGTTCTTTGACACGAGTAGCGGCACGCGCCTGACGCTTCTGTTCGAGGCGATTAGCGGTCCTTGGGAGCGGCTGCAAAACGGCGATTGCGACCTGATCTTCCATCACCTCGACAAACCGTCGCCAGCGATCGAAGCCGTCGAACTCTTCGAGGTAAAGCTCGTGCCGGTCGCCGCACCGGGGTTTCTCAAGCAGCCCCCTCACGAATCGCTCACGCCTGATGACTTGAGGCCCTACGTTCAATGCATCATTCGCGACACAAGCAAACAGCCCTCGGAGGCCAATTACTATCTGATCGAGGGCGCGGCAACCTGTACCGTGCCTGACCAGTTGATGAAGCGTGAGCTGATTGTGCAAGGGCTTGCGTGGGGCCACATGCCTTATCACCTTGTTGCTCGCGACCTCGAGGACCATCGGCTGGTGTCGCTGGAAGGGCGGCACCTGCAAGGCGCGACGCTTAAGCACTACGCGGCGCGGCTTCGAGATGCCGCGCACGGCCCAATTGCGCAGCGTCTTTGGAGTCAGTTGCTGGAGCAGGGTACACGTTGAGCACGTGGCACCTCGACAGGGTAATAGGCAGAAGGCAGAAGATTCGCCGCGAACATTAAATCCCGCATCAGCGCCCGTCATGCGGCGGGGCGTGGTTGCTTTTGTTGCACGGCTATTTGCTGCGGAGCGGCTCTCCAAGGCAGTATTTCCCGTAAATCAGACAGTGCGACGGAACATTGTTTGGCTTCGCACTGTTGGGTGGCCCTTGCGTGGAAAGGCGCACCGTATCCACAGCGGGCAGCTGACAGGTTTCGTACACGGATGCGAACATAAGTAGCGTCATCGCCCCGGTCGAAAGAAGAACGGCCGAAAACGTGTGATTGAAGTGTAAGCGGTTCATAGCAGTATTCCCCTAACAGCTAGGCTCAATCCCGTTCGCGTTGTCCAGATGTCTACCCGGTTCGACGGTTAGAGCTAGCAGAAAACGTCTTGTTGCAGCCTGTCTCGCTAACCTCCCTGAGTCCAGAACAACTGGCTGTACGACTTGCGCCATTTCCGATGTCCGCCACCGGTTCCTGTCGCATAACACCTATGCGTACGCGCGTTACGCGACAGTATTGACCAGCGCCGCAGGCACGCGCCTGTCGGCACGGGCAAACCTGGTGCGGTCTTCAGCGCATCTGTCGAACCGTTCGAATCACGCCGATTAGCAGGACTGACCAAACCAGCGTCATCAGGGCGCAGGCCCACGCGACGATGAGAAACCACTCACTGAGACTGAGCGGTTTGTCTCGTGAAGTCCTGCGGACGCGCGCCATCCGGTCGCGAGGCCAATACAGATTCGACATGCGTAAGGGTGTTTATCGCCGACAGATGACGTCGCTTGCGTATGCCGGATAAGAGCGCGGGCTTACGAGACGAATGTTTTGACGCGCTGCCAGAATGCGGCAAATTTGCACGGTGCGGGCGCGTGCAGGGCAAGCATGGCGTCGTAGTGGAGGCGCGATTCCTGGACGTGCGGCAGGTGCGACAGAAGGAGGCCGAAGGTCATGATATTTCTCCGTGCGTATATCGCTAAACGCGTGGCTTAGTGCGTGGCTTGACGCGGTTCGCGGAAAGCCAGCAGACGGAGAGGTTGTGCGTATCACGCGCAGCAACGAAGGTCTACTCGCTTTCCTTGGGCAAAAGCAAAAATAAAGGTGAGCGGCATATGGGGTAACTGTCACCGTCCGGCATGGCGGCTCCTTATCGGCGTTCGTACGTGCGTCTGCTACGTGTTTGCTGCGCACGCGTTGATCCACGCGTCCGCTCGCGCCGTTAATTCGAACGGACGCGAGCAGACGCAGCCGAGAGTGGATGCTCGCGACGCGGTGCCATTCGGACGCGCGTCATCACAACGGCCATATGGCGCTATTTAGGGTGCACGGAGAGGGTTACTATGGCGCGCACCGTCTGCCTTAAGGCAAGACGGCGGCTGGATGAAGAGAGCGCGGACGTCCTGCCGGTCAGGCAGCGAAACTGTTCGAAGGTCGACTACTGCAGGTGTCCAAGGCATTCGCCCCGTTTGTGAAAGCGCCCGCAGTCTGCGGAGTGCGAACGGCAGGCTCGCGGGGGCGACCGCGATCAGTCTGTCACGCCGCCGTAATTTCGCTGCCCCCGCAGACGCTTCGCGATCCGGCCGAACGCGTACCACTGCTGCGCGATCAAGCCGTCGCCGTATGAACGTGCTGCGCCATGCGGCATGGGCAATTGATCCCGGATGCCGGTCGGCTCGACCGTGGGGTCCCACGACGCGGTCCGGAACATCATGTCCCACCACGGAAACAGCACGCCGAAGTTGCAGCCGTAGCGCGTGCCTTCATGGCCGTATCCGACCGCGTGATGACGCCGATGAAAAATCGGGCTTACGATCACGCGCTCGAGCAGCCATCCATAAGGCAAGCGGGCGTTCACGTGTTGCACGCTTTGCATGAAATTGCCAACCGCGACGAGTACGACGAACTGGGACGGCGGTACGCCGATAAACAGCGAAATCGCTGCAAAAAACGCTGCCTGGATAATGTCGTCCAGAAAGTGATTCCGGTCGTCGGCCCACAGCGACATCTGCTGCTGGCTATGATGCACTGCATGCAATTCCCACCATACGCCGAACCGGTGTTGCCAGCGGTGATACCAGTAACCGAAGAAGTCGAGCACAACCAGATAGATGACGAACGACACGACCGGCTGATCGGTGACGCCCGGCCAAAGGCTGTCGACGTCGATGTTCGGCACATCGTAGATCGCCATCAGGCTCTGCCAATGATTGAAAAGCGGCTGGAGCAAAAAGAAAAACGCGATATTGAGGATGCCGAGCTTGGCGATCCACGTGTAGATCACGTCGGCGCGCAGCGCCTTGCGGTCCGACCAGGTTTCTACCGGGCGCAGTGCTTCGAGTGGCCGCAACGCGAGATACGTCACGAGGATTTCAAGCACACCGATGATCACCCAGTAAAGCGCGTCGTAGGTGTCATCGTCGTAGTCCATCAAATTGAACCGGTAAAGGAACGGCTGGACGACATCGACATACAAAAGTGTTTGTAGCGCCGAGATGCCATTGTTCAGCTGAGCGACGATTTCGTGGATCATCTAAAGCCTCTTGAATTGCGGGAACCAGTAAAGCAGGGGAGCGAGCTCAGTCCGGATCGATCAGCGTCAATTGCGCTTCGCCGGAATCGAGCACAATCACTTTATCGGCAGCCTGAGCCAGATTGGTGACTGTCGGCGTCGAGTAAGCCAATGCGGCAAAAACACCGGTTTTTTTAATCGAAACGATAGAAATCGACATCTGGACCACAGACGGGTGGAAAAATATACTGGGTAGGATGGCGGTACGGCCGGTGAAAAGCGATCAACGCGCGTAGACGTTGACGCGTTAACGCGCGAGGTCGCGCTGTCGATGACAGGCGACACTCTGTTGAAAGTATGAATTACTCGATGAAGCAGTGCCCAGTATTTTCCGCACTTCTTGCTGGATGAGGCAAACATGGATGATCGCCTCAAGGAGAAGGTCCGCCACGGTACGTTGACCGAAAAGACGACCATTGCGATCCGCGAGGCGCTCGATGGGCACCGCGGCGGGATGGCCATGCTCCTTCCGTTCGCTGGCCCGGCGGTGGTCGTATCGGTCGCCTATATGGACCCGGGCAATTTTGCAACGAACATCCAGGCGGGCGCGCGCTACGGCTATTCCCTGTTGTGGGTGGTGCTGCTGGCCAACGTGATCGCGATGCTGTTTCAGGCGCTCTCGGCGAAACTTGGCATTGTCACGGGGCAAAATCTTGCGGAGTTGTGCCGCGCACATTTCCCGAAGCCGCTCGTCTGGCTGATGTGGGGCGTGAGCGAGGTTGCCGCGATGGCGACTGATCTCGCTGAATTCCTCGGCGGCGCGATCGGCCTCGCGCTGCTTTTCCATATGCCGCTTCTCGCAGGCATGGTCCTGACGGCGCTGATCACTTACGGTTTGCTGCTGTTCGAGAGAGCGGGCTTCAGGCCACTCGAGCTGGCGATCGGGGCACTCGTGGGTATCGTCGGGCTATGTTATCTGGCAGAGCTTTTCCTGACGCCGGTTCATTGGCCGGACGTGGCCGGCCACCTTTTCACACCGCAGCTACCCGATGCGCAGGCGCTCACCATTGCGGTCGGCATCATCGGCGCAACCGTGATGCCGCATGCGCTTTTCCTGCATTCCGGGCTGACTCAGGGCCGTGCGCCCGCAAGAACCGAAGGCGAGCGTGTGAAGCTGGTGCGCTTCTCCAATATTGAGGTGATGATCGCGCTGACGATCGCCGGACTGATCAACATGGCGATGGTCATCATGGCCTCCAGCGCATTTCATGCGGGCCACCCGGAGGTCGCGGAAATCGAGTCCGCCTATCACACGCTCGCTCCGCTGCTCGGAATCGGGGCGGCAGGCGTGTTCCTGCTGTCTTTGATCGCCTCCGGAATATCCAGCTCGGTCGTCGGGACGATGGCGGGGCAGATGGTCATGCAGGGTTTCGTCGGCTTTCAGATTCCGCTTTGGCTGCGCCGCGTGGTCACGATGATCCCGAGTTTTCTTGTAATCGGCTTCGGCGTGAATGCCACCCAGGCACTGGTCGTCAGCCAGGTCGTGCTGAGTATCGCGCTACCGTTTCCGATGGTGGCGCTCGTGTGGTTCACCTGCCGGCGCCAGGTGATGGGCGCGTACCGCAGTCACGCCGTGACTGCGGCGCTGGCTACCGTGGCGGCTGTCGCCGTACTGTCCCTCAACCTCGTCCTGGTGTTGCAGATTTTCGGAGTCGAGATACCGGGCTTCGCTACGTGACGAAATGTTCGTTGCCGCGTGGAGCGCGGCCGTTCGTCACCGTGCAATCTCAAACAGGAGATTGCATCGTCGAATCTCCCGCAGCCAGGATGAAGTCCACAAATGCTCGGAGCGGGCCTGGCATATACGTTCGGCTGGGATAGTAAAGAAACGGTCCGCTGAACGATTGCCACCACTCGGGGAGCACCGGTATGAGCGCGCCGCTCTCGATTGCCGGGCGCAGAAACTCATCGAAGGAATAGACAATACCTAGCCCCTCGATGGCCGCGCCTCTTTGCAATTCGATCACGGATGCGATCATTGGTCCGTTCGGCTCGATCCGCACGACCTCGTCGCCCTGCCTGAATTCCCATGTCGCCAGCGCGCCGCTGTCGAAGCGGTGTCCGATGCACGCGTGGCTCACCAGTTCGTGTGGATGTTGCGGTATGCCGCGAGCCGCGACGTAGGAGGGCGCGGCCGCTGCGACGAAGCGTTGGACGCGCGGGCAGATGGGCACGGCGATCATGTCGCGCTCGAGACGTTCGTCGTAGCGGATGCCGGCATCGAAGAAGAGATCCTGCCGACCTTGCGCGAGCTCGGTATCGGCGTGACGGCGTGCGGTGTGCTGTCGCGCGGCCTGATCAGCGGGCACTGGAGCAAGGACTCAGCAGGGAAAGGCGATTTTCGCGCCATGAGTCCGCGCTTTCAGGGGGACAACCTCGATCACAATCTCGCGCTCGTGGATGCCCTTCGCAAGGTGGCCGATGCCAAAGGCGTCTCGGTCGCGCAGATTGCCATTGCGTGGGTTGCAGCGCAAGGCAGCGATATCGTGCCGCTCGTTGGCGCACGACGGCGCGATCGTCTTGCCGAGGCGCTCGGCGCGGTCGACGTGACGCTCACCGCAGAAGATCTGGCCGCGATCGCGCAGGCAGTGCCGAACGGGGCCGCGGCAGGTGAGCGTTACGCGGCGGCGCAGATGGCGCATCTCGACAGCGAAAAGGGAAGCCACGGCCACGCGGCCTGATTCAACGGTTTCTCAAGTGTCGCTCTTGACCTTGCGTGGCGAGCGTACAGAGCGCGGTTTCTTTTTGGCCTCAGGAGAGGCCGGCCACTGGTTGTCGTCAAGCAGCCGATCGAACAAACGTCCGCGCTCTTTTTCGGAAAGCGGGCACAGGCCAAGGAGGGCCGTAAAGACAAGGCCTCTGGCTGCTGCCCAGCGCAGGAGCGCGAGTTCCGGGTCGGCTGCCTCGGCCTTGATGCGTTTGACTTTTTCCGCAGTGACCTCGCGCATGGCGGACAGGAGAGAGGGATCTTCAACCAGCGCGGCAAGGATGGCAAAACCCGCGGCATGGGGATTGTCCGTGGCTTCGCGCATGGTTGCGATCTCTGTTGCCAGATTGGGCTCGGACTTCGTCGCGCCTTCCCCAGCAAGATAGTCTCGCGAGAACTTATCGAAATACTCGATCTCGTGCTCGAGCAACGCCTTCAGCACATCTCCTTTGGTGCGGAACTGATGCATCAGTCCGCCCTTGCTAATACCGCTTTCGCGAGAGATCGCGTCAAACGTGAGTTGACCCGGACCGTCGCGGGCAACGACGGTGAGCGCAGCCTGGAGGGCCGCTCTGCGGGAGCGTTCCGAACGAGTGGGATTATCCATGGCTTCTCTGGAGAGTTGTCGCGAGTTCGCATGACCGGAAAAAGTACGCGAGCGCGGTTGAACCCCGCATTTTACAAGCACGGTTCCGCTGACGATCGTTTGAACCACGGCGCCCCTGGGAATGGACGCCAGCCGAACGCCACTGTCGTGCCGGCGATTTCGATGGAGCCTTCGCCGTAAACATGAACGCCGCTGGGAATCTTGATCGGCGTGGAGTTGTGATCTTCGCACCATGGAGGTGGTGTGCCAATAACATTTAAGGCGCTCAGGCAGGCTAAAACAATCTGAATGTAACGATTGATTCGCAAGACTTGTTATGATTATATCAATCGTTGTAGCATAGATGCGGATACATCGTCAGCCGCTGGTTGTGCGTCGCATCAAAATTTCGGATGTCTCATGCCTGAAAGTCCTTCCTTGTCTTCTTCGGTCATCGCGCTGCGCGGCGGCCCACTCATCCATCCGGTCCGCAACCCGGGCACGACGTTCGACGCGTCATGGCTGGATGGCCTGCGCGTCAACCAGTCCGCGGTCGAACGGCGTACGTCCACGCTTGCCACGCGCCGCACCGTCAAGAAGGATGCGCAGGCCGCGTGGCTGCTGAAGGCCGTCACCTGCATCGACCTGACAACGCTCAACGGCGACGACACCGAAGGCCGCGTGCGGCGCCTCTGCGCGAAAGCGCGCCAGCCGGTGCGCGCCGATCTGCTCGAAGCGCTCGGCATCGCGCCGCGGGGCATCACGACGGGCGCAGTCTGCGTGTATCACCGCTTCGTCGCGGCGGCAGTGGATGCGCTGCAGGGGAGCGGCATCCCGGTCGCCGCGGTATCGACAGGTTTTCCAGCCGGGCTGATTCCGCATCCGCTGAAGCTGAAAGAGATCGAGGCTTCCGTCGCGGACGGCGCGATGGAAATCGACATCGTGGTGACGCGCGAATACGTGCTCACCGGCAACTGGCAGGCGCTTTACGACGAAGTGCGCGACTTCCGCGCGGCGTGCGGCCCAGCGCATCTGAAGACGATTCTGGCGACCGGCGACATCCGCACGCTGTCCAACGTTGCGCGCGCATCCATGGTCTGCATGATGGCCGGCGCCGACTTCATCAAGACATCGACCGGCAAGGAGGGCGTCAACGCGACGCTCGACGTGTCGCTCGTGATGGTGCGCATGATCCGCGAATACCAGGCGCGCACGGGCGTGCCCATCGGCTTCAAGCCGGCGGGTGGCGTGTCGAACGCGAAGTCCGTGCTGTCCTACCAGATCCTGATGAAGGAAGAACTCGGCCGCCCGTGGCTCGAACCGGCGCTGTTCCGGATCGGCGCGTCGAGTCTGCTGGCCGATATCGAACGCCAGCTCGAACATCATGTGAGCGGCCGTTATTCCGCTTTCAACCGTCACCCCGTAGCCTGAACACAAGACCGATCCCATGAGCGTAGCCGAGTATTTTTCATCGATGGAGTACGGTCCCGCACCCGAGGACGACCAGGCCGCGCGCGCATGGCTCGCGCAGCACGAGGCGAGCTTCGGGCATTTCATCGGCGGCGCGTGGCGTGCGCCGGCCGCCGGTGAGCGCTTCGTCTCGCACGCGCCCGCGACGGGCGAACGGCTCGCCGATATCGCCCAGGGCGATGCGGCCGATATCGATGCGGCCGTGGCCGCTGCGCGCACCGCGCAACCGGGCTGGCTCGCGCTGGGCGGCGCCGGACGTGCGCGGCATCTGTACGCGCTCGCGCGCATGGTGCAGCGCCATAGCCGGCTGTTCGCCGTGCTCGAAGCGCTCGACAACGGCAAGCCGATCCGCGAAACGCGCGATATCGACGTGCCGCTCGTCGCGCGTCACTTCCTGCATCACGCGGGCTGGGCACAGTTGCAGGACAGCGAATTCGCCGGTTATGCGCCGCTCGGCGTGGTCGGTCAGATCGTGCCGTGGAATTTCCCGCTGCTGATGCTCGCGTGGAAGATCGCACCGGCGATTGCAACGGGCAACTGCGTCGTCCTGAAGCCCGCCGAATACACGCCGCTCACGGCCTTGCTGTTCGCCGAGCTCGCACATCGGGCGGGCTTGCCCGCGGGCGTGCTGAACGTCGTCACGGGCGACGGCCTTACCGGCGCGGCGCTCGTTGCGCATCCGCAGGTCGACAAAATCGCCTTTACGGGTTCGACCGAAGTGGGGCGATCGATCCGCTCGGTCACGGCCGGCTCGGGCAAATCGCTGACGCTCGAACTCGGCGGCAAGTCGCCGTTCATCGTGTTCGACGATGCGGACCTCGACGGCGCTGTAGAAGGCGTAGTCGATGCAATCTGGTTCAACCAGGGGCAGGTCTGTTGCGCGGGCTCGCGGCTGCTCGTGCAGGAGGGGATCGAAGCGCGCTTCATCGCGAAGCTGAAACGCCGCATGGAAACGCTGCGCGTCGGCACCTCGCTCGACAAGAGCATCGATATCGGCGCGATCGTCGATCCGGTGCAGCTCGAACGCATCGAGTCACTGGTGGAAAGCGGGCGGCGGGAAGGCTGCTCGATCTGGCAATCGCCCAATGCGACGATGCCGGCCGGCGGCTGCTTTTATCCGCCCACGCTCGTCACCGGCGTGGCGCCGGCTTCCACGCTCGCGCAGGAAGAAATCTTCGGCCCGGTGCTGGTGACGATGAGCTTCCGTACGCCCGACGAAGCCATCGCACTCGCGAACAACTCGCGCTATGGGCTCGCCGCCAGCGTCTGGAGCGAGACGATCGGCCGCGCGCTCGACATTGCGCCGCGTCTTGCGTGCGGGGTCGTGTGGATCAATGCGACGAACCTGTTCGACGCGGCAGTCGGCTTCGGCGGCTATCGCGAATCGGGCTATGGGCGCGAAGGCGGACGTGAGGGCATCTACGAATATCTGAAACCGCGTGCGTGGCTCAACCTTGCGGAGCGTCGGTCGGTGGTTCCCGCGGCACGCGCAGGCGAGCGTAGTCAGTCGGCGAATATCACGCTGATCGACCGTACCGCGAAGCTGTTCATTGGCGGCAAGCAGGTGCGTCCAGATAGTGGGTATTCGTTGCAGGTTCACGCGCCGGATGGCACGCCGGTCGGCGAAGTGGGCGAGGGTAACCGGAAGGACATTCGCAACGCGGTCGAAGCGGCACGGGCGGCGCAGAAGTGGTCGCAGGCGAGCACGCATCACCGGGCTCAGGTGCTTTTCTATCTTGCCGAGAATCTTGCCGTGCGCGCGGACGAATTCGCGCGGCAACTCGTCGCGAGAAACGGGGTGACGGAAGCGGCGGCGCGTGCGGAAGTCGAAGCAGCGGTGGCGCGCCTCTTCACCTACGCCGCGTGGGCGGACAAGTTCGATGGCGCTGTGCATACGCCGCCGCTGCGCGGCGTCGCACTGGCGATGCACGAACCGCTCGGCGTAATCGGCATTGCCTGTCCGGACGAGGCGCCGTTGCTCGGCTTCGTTTCGCTGGCGGCGCCCGCGCTTGCGATGGGCAATCGCGTCGTCGTGTTGCCGAGTGAGGCGTGTCCGCTTAAGGTCACCGACTTTTATCAGGTGGCCGAGACCTCGGACGTGCCAGGCGGCGTGCTCAACATCGTGACGGGTGAACGCGGCGCGCTGCTGCCGGCGCTCGCCAAACACGACGATGTCGATGCCGTCTGGTGCTTCGGCAAGGCGGCGGATTCGACGCTGGTCGAACGCGAGTCGATCGGCAATCTGAAGCGTACTTTCGTCGATCACGGACGCCAGTTCGACTGGTTCGACCGATCGAGCGAAGGCCTGCCGTTTTTGCGTCAGGCCGTGCAGGTAAAGAACATCTGGATACCGTACGGAGACTGATCGACAGTCGGAATAAACGTCTGAACGACATGCACGCCAACCAGAAAATGGAGGAGACAACGTGCTGAAGAATCTGGACCTGCTGTTGAACACCGCGCTGCTGAATGCCGATGGACTGATCGCGACTGTTGCCCCGCGAGGGGAACGCACATGAACACGCCTCAGGAACGAAGCGGGCGCGTCGTCATTCTCGGCATATACGTCACCGACCTGACGTTTCGCGCTGAGCGCATGCCGCTGATCGGCGAGACGATCGCCGGCTCGGCATTCGCGATGGGGCCGGGCGGCAAGGGCTCGAATCAGGCGGTCGCGGCGGCGCGTGCCGGCGCCGAGGTGGTCTTCTGCACCCGCATCGGCAACGACGCGTTCGGCGCGATTGCACGCACGACGTGGGCGGCTGAAGGCATCACGGCGCGCGCGTCGGTCGTCGAGGGTGTTTCCACCGGCGCGGCGCATATCTTCGTCGACGACACCACCGGCATGAACGCGATCATCGTCGCATCCGGCGCGGCCGGCACGATGATCGCAGCCGACGTCGACGCGATCGAAGCCGACATCGCCGCCGCGCGCGTGTTTGTCACGCAGCTCGAACAGCCGCTGCCTGCCGCGCGCCGCGGTCTGGAAGTTGCGCGCAAACACGGCGTCATCACCGTGTTCAATCCGGCGCCCGCGTTGCCGCTCGACGACGGCATCTTCCCGTTGTGCGACTACATCACCCCGAACGAAACCGAAGCCGCCGCGCTGACCGGCATGCCGATCGCGAACGCCGACGATGCACGCCGTGCCGCCGACGTGCTGCTCGCCAAAGGTGTCGGCGCGGTGATCGTCACGCTCGGCGAAGGCGGCGCGCTGCTGCATTCGGCGACCCAATCGGTACATGTGCCGGCTTACCAATGCGGTCGCGTGGTGGAAACCGCCGGTGCCGGCGACGGCTTTACGGGCGGCTTCGCGGCGGCGCTCGCACGCGGCGACGATGCGATCTCCGCGATGCGCTTCGGTTGCGCGCTCGCGGGCATTTCCGTGACGCGTCCGGGCACGGCGCCTTCCATGCCGACGCTCGATGAAGTGAAGCGGGTATTGAACCATTCGGGTCAGACGTCCCAGGCATTCTGACTGTTTGCGCAGGTTGAAGGAGATCGTCATCACCATGAAGTCCTCGTTCGCCGCTGGAAAGCTGTTTGCCGACCGGCAACTGAATTTCTTGCTGATCGTCAATGTGCTCGTCGTGCTGGTCGCGACGTGGCTATCGCACGGGCAGTTCGTCGATATCGACAACCTGCAATCGATGGGCGGTCAGTTGCCCGAACTCGGTTTGCTCGCGCTCGGCATCATGCTGTCGATGGTGTCCGGCAACGGCGGGATCGACCTGTCCGGCGTCGGGCTTGCCAATCTGTCGGGCATGGTCGCCGCGATGGCCGTGCCGCACTTCGTCAACGGCGACGACTCGCCGATGCTCTATACGGCGCTGTTCTGCGCGATCGTGGTGGCGGTGGGGCTGCTGGGCGGGCTCCTGAACGGCGTGGTCATCGCGCGTCTCAGACTCACGCCGATTCTCTGTACGCTCGGCACGCAGCTTCTGTTCACGGGCTTTGCCGTGGTACTCAGCAACGGCGCATCGGTGCACGTCGACTATGTCGACCCGTTGTCGAATATCGGTAACGGGACGGTGTTTCAGGTGCCGATCGCGTTCTGCATCTTTATCGCGGCAGTCGTCGTGCTGGGGTGGCTGCTCAAACGCAGCCCATTCGGCCTGCGCCTCTATCTGATGGGCACCAATCCCAAAGCCGCGTTCTATGCCGGCATTCCGCGCGCGCGGATGCTGATCACGACCTATGCAATGTGCGGCGTGCTCGCTTCGCTGGCAGGGCTCATCAGCGCGACGCACACCTCCAGCGCGAAATGGGATTACGGCAATTCATACCTGCTGATCGCGATTCTGATCGCGGTGATGGGCGGCGTGAATCCCGCGGGTGGCCACGGCCGCATCATCTGCGTGTTCTTTGCCGCGACGGTGCTGCAGTTTCTTTCGAGCCTGTTCAATCTGCTGGGCGTGTCGCAGTTCTTCGGCGATTGCGCGTGGGGTTTTCTGTTGTTGTTGTCGCTGGCGTTTGCGGGCGGCGAGCGGGTGCGCGCGATTTTCGGCTTCGGCGGTGGTGGTACTGGCGTCAGCACCCGTGGCGCGGGCACGGCGCCGAAGCGTTAGCTCGAGAGCCGGCGCAAGCAGAAGACGCAACAGGGGTTTCAGTACGCGGCGGACAACGAGCCCTGGCTGTCCGTGACCGTGAAGAGGGGCGACATCGAACGATAAAGGAGACATCGCATGAAATTGACTCGACTGGGTGCCGCGCTTGCAGCAGGCGCCCTGACGGTGGGCGTGATTGCCGCTGCGCAGGCTGCGACCAACGAGACGATCGTCACGGTCGTCAAGGTGACGGGCATCAACTGGTTCAACCGGATGGACGACGGCGTCAAGGCGTTCGCGAAGGACAACCCCGGCGTGAACGCCTATCAGACCGGCCCGGGCCGTGCGGATGCCGCGCAGCAGCTGAAGATCATCGAAGACCTGATCGCCAAAAAGGTCACGGCGATCGCCGTGGTGCCCTACGATCCGCCCACGCTCGAACCGGCGCTGAAGAAAGCGATGGATCGCGGCATCAAGGTGGTCACCCATGAGGCCGACAACGCGAAGAACACGATGGTCGACATCGAAGCGTTCGACAACACCGCATATGGCGCCGGCCTGAACGAGCGTCTCGCCTCATGCATGCACAGCGACGGCAAGTGGGCCGTGCTGGTCGGTTCGCTCGGCAGCCGCTCGCAGGTGCAGTGGGCGGACGGCGGCATCGGCAACGCGAAGGCCAAATATCCGAAGATGAATCTGGTCGAACCGAAGCTCGAAACCAATAACGACGGCGAGCGCGCGTATGAAGTCGCGAAGGAAGTGCTGCGCAAGCATCCGGACCTGAAGGGCTTCCAGGGCTCGTCCTCGCTCGACGTGATCGGTATCGGCCGCGCGGTCGAGGAAGCCGGCATGCAGGGCAAGATTTGCGTCTACGGCACGGGCTTGCCGACCGAAGCGGGCAAGTTCCTCGAAAGCGGCGCCGTCAACGGCATTGCGTTCTGGGATCCGAAGCTTGCGGGCATCGCCATGAACAAGGTCGCGCAGATGCTGATCGATGGCAAAACGGTCGAGAACGGGGCCGATCTCGGCATTCCTGGCTACACGAAGGTCACGGTCGCCAAGGGGCCGGGCAAGGGCATCATCGTGCGCGGCCAGGGCTGGGTGAACGTCGACAAGTCGAACTACAAGCAGTATCCGTTCTGATCCACGTTTCATGTTTTATGTGTCACGGCGTGCCCATGTGGGCACGCCTTACCTAGCGGTTCGCCATCATGAATCAAGACGTATCGTCACCGCGGTCTCGACCGTCGCAGCCCGTTCTGCAGGTTGTCGGCGTGCACAAGCGGTTTACGGGTGTGCATGCATTGCGCGGCGTGAGCCTGTCGTTCGAGCGCGGTCAGATTTATCACCTGCTCGGCGAGAACGGTTGCGGCAAGAGCACGCTCATCAAGATCATTTCCGGCGCACAGCCGCCTGACGAAGGCGAGCTCATCATCGAAGGCAAAAGGCATGCGCGGCTCTCCGCGCTTGAAGCCCTCGCGGCAGGCATCGAAACGGTCTATCAGGACCTATCGCTGCTGCCTAACATGAGTGTGGCCGAAAATGTCGCGCTCACTTCCGAGCTGGCCCTGCACGAAGGCAGGCTCGCCCGCACGTTCGACCGGCGCGCGCTGGCGCGCACGGCGGCGCGTGCGCTCGAAGCAGTCGGTCTGCCCGGCGATCCGGATTTTCAGTCGACGCTCATCGAACAATTGCCGCTCGCGACGCGTCAGCTCGTCGCGATTGCCCGCGCGATCGCGAGCGAGGCGAAGTTCGTCATCATGGACGAGCCCACGACGTCGCTCACGCAAAAGGAAGTCGACAACCTGATCGCGGTGCTCGCCAATCTGCGCACGCAGGGCGTGACGGTGCTGTTCGTGAGTCACAAGCTCGACGAGTGCTATGCGATCGGCGGCGAAGTGATCGTGCTGCGCGATGGACAAAAAATGGCGCAGGGACCGATCGCGCAGTTCACGAAAGCGCAGATCAGCGAATTGATGACCGGACGTCATCTGTCGAACGAGCGCTATCGTGAAGGTGGTCTTGGGCACGACGTCGTGCTCGATGTGCGGGGTTTCACGCGCGCCGGCCAGTTCAATGACGTGTCGTTCGCATTGCACGGCGGCGAAATTCTGGGTGTTACCGGTCTGCTGGATTCGGGGCGCAACGAACTTGCCCGTGCGCTGGCAGGCGTCGCGCCGGCGCAGTCGGGACACGTCGTGCTCGACGGCCGTGCCATTTCATTGCGCACACCGTCGGACGCGAAACGACATCGCATCGGCTACGTGCCGGAAGACCGCCTGAACGAAGGTCTGTTCCTCGATAAGCCGATCCGCGACAACCTGATCACCGCGATGATTTCCGGTTTGCGCGACCGTTTCGGTCAGATCGATCGCGCACGCGCGCAGGCGCTTGCGGAACAGACGGTGAAGGATTTGCAGATCGCGACGCCCGGCGTCGACAAGCCGGTGCAGTCGCTGTCCGGCGGCAATCAGCAACGCGTGCTGATCGGCCGCTGGCTCGCGATCGATCCGCGCGTGCTGATCCTGCACGGACCGACGGTCGGCGTCGACGTCGGATCGAAGGACATCATTTACCGCATCATGCAGCGCCTGTCGCAACGCGGCATCGGCATCATCCTGATTAGCGACGACTTGCCCGAACTGCTGCAGAACTGCGACCGCATCCTGATGATGAAGAAGGGGCGCGTCGCAAGTGAATACCGAGCCGACGAGCTGAATGAAGCTGACCTGTATCACGCGCTGCTTTCGGAAGCGGCATAGAGGACGCCAATACCCATGAACTCGCGCATGAATCCGCGCATGAACCAGACCATGACCACTCCGACCGTCGTCGAAGTCGCGCCCGAGGTCACGCCGCCGAGCTTGCGGGCGAAGCTCGCGCGCAACCCCGAATGGTTCACCGTCGCGCTGATCGCGGTGACGTGCCTGATTGTCGGTGCGATCAATCCGCGCTTCTTCCAGCTCGCGACGCTATTCGACCTGTTGCACTCGGCCACCACGATGTCGCTTTTTGCGCTGGGAACGCTAGTCGTGCTCGCTTCGGGCGGGATCGACGTGTCGTTCACCGCGATCGCCGCGCTGACGATGTACGGCATCACCAAGGCAGTGTTCGCATGGTGGCCCGACGCGCCCTTCGCGCTGATCCTGATCACGGGCGCGCTCGGCGGCGTCGTGCTCGGTGTCGTCAACGGCCTGCTCGTGCACCGGTTGAAAGCGCCTTCGCTGATCGTCACGATCGGCACGCAATATCTGTATCGCGGGCTTTTGCTGACGTTCATCGGCACGAAGTTCTTCATGAACATTCCGCACAGCATGGATCGTTTCGGCCGCATTCCGCTGTTTTTCTATCACACGGCTGACGGACTGCGCGCGGTGCTTCCGGTTTCGGTGCTGGCGCTGGTGGCGGCCGCCGCCGTCACGTGGTGGCTGCTGAACCGGACGATGATGGGGCGGGGCGTCTATGCGATGGGCGGCAGTCTGGCGATTGCCGAGCGGCTCGGCTACAACCTGCGCGCGATCCATCTGTTCGTATTCGGCTATACGGGCATGCTCGCCGGTATCGCCGGCATTCTGCATGTGTCGAACAATCGTCTCGCGAATCCGTTCGATCTGGTCGGCTCGGAACTCGATGTGATCGCGGCGGTGATCCTGGGCGGCGCGCGCATTACGGGCGGTACGGGTACGGTAGCGGGTACCTTGCTCGGTGTCGTGCTCGTCACGCTGATCAACAGCGTGCTGATTCTGGTCGGCGTGCCGAGCACCTGGCAGAAGGTGATCATCGGCGCCTTCATTCTGATCGCCGGGACGCTCTTCGCGTTGCAACGCAAAAGCTGAACGTAGCGATTGGCACGCTCGCAGCGCGACGCGCGCGCCGTCGTGGCGTCGTGCTTTGGGCGATTACCGGCGTTTGCGGAGCTCCTGGCCTTTTTCGGTGATGATCGAATCGAAGTCGTCGATTTGCGAGAAACGCACCGCTTTCACAACGCCGAACTTGCTCTGGTCCACCACCAGATGCCGTTCGACGGCACTCGCCATGGCGGCCTGTTTCAGCGCGACTTCGTGAAAATTCCAGCAGGTGACGCCGCGTGCGGTGTCCACGCCGCCCGCGGAAATGAACGCCTTGTTAATCCCCATGCGGCGCAGCATCTCCAGACTTTCTTCGCCCGCAAACGAATCTGACGACGGCACATAGACGCCGCCCAGCAGAATCATCCGCACATTCGGCTTGCGCCGCAGAATCTCCGCGACATTCAACGAGTAGCACACCACGGTGACATGGCGCTCGACCGGAATCAGCCGGGCCAGCGTGGTGAGCGTCGTGCCGCAATCGATGAACAGCGTTTCGTTGTCGCCGATCAGCTTCGCCGCAATCGCGGACGCTTCTGCCTTGGCCTGCGCGAAGTGGTCTTTTTCCTCTTCGAGCGAATAGCCGGCATTGTTCGGTACGTCAGTCGCGCTGACGATGTAGCCGCCGAGATACGTGAATCGTTCCGGACTGCCTGCGATGTCGCGCCGGACAGTCATCTCCGATACGCCCAGCAGGCTGGCGGCGTCGCGCAGGCGCATCACGTTTTGCCTGGCCAGCGCATCGGCGAGGGCGCGGAGGCGATCGGGTTTCAGCATGGAGGTCCTGTCGCGCAGTGTGGGTGGGGCGTTATGTTTTGTTCGATTTGGTGAAAGAATTATAACAAGCCCTTGCCTGCGCGGCGAGCCTGGCGTGATTACCTCAAGATGTGCGTTGAAGCGTTTGCGCAGTCGACGTGTTGTGGTTTGCAGGCTCCTCGTCGAATCTGTAGAAGGAATGCGGGGTTGTGCAAAGAATCGAGTCGACGACAGCGGGATCCAGTCCAAGGTCCAACAGCGTCGATAACGACTGCCCGTAGTCCACCACATGTTCATTCTGTGTGTGGGGCCAGTCGCTTCCCCACATCAGGCGCTCAGGACCGAAGTGTTCCAGGAGTTGGCTCGTCGCGTCACGGACAAAGCTTGAATCAGGAGCCGTACAGCGGTACGCACCCGAGATTTTGACCCAAACCCGCGCTGTCTTGCCAAAGCCAAGAAGCGTTTTGAATCCGGGGTCGCCTGTTCCCTTGTCTGGGTCGGGTCGCCCGAAATGGTCGACTACAACCGGCAATCCCGCATCGAGAAGGCAGTCGATCAACGGTGCCAGGTCATGCGCTTGCCTGTGCAATTCGACATGCCAACCGAGTCGCGACAGTTGGTCCAGCAGGGTTGTCCAGGATTTCGCGCGCAGGTCTGGTAACGCCTGCTCCATCAAGTTGAGCCGTACGCCGGTAATGCCTTGCTCATGCAGGTCAACTAACGTTTGTTCGGAGATATCGGGCGCGACAACTGCAACGCCCCTCAAACGGCGGGTGTCATGTGACAGTGCTTGCAGCAGATAGCGGTTGTCGGTCCCGAGAAAGCTCGGTTGCACCAGAACGGCCTGGCCGATGTCGTGGGCATTTAGAAGCCGCAGGTAGGCGGCGAGCGTTGCATCGTAGCCCGGCGCGTAGCGCCTTCCGGCTGTCAGTGGCAAGCCCCGCTCGAAGACGTGCGCGTGTGTGTCCACGCGACAGGGTCGCGACTGTACGGTGAGTACTGGAGCGGTCATCGTCATCCCCGCGGAGGGTTCAAGGTCAACCGCGCATTGTCGGCAGCATCGGGGGTGTGTTCCCGCGCAGCCTCACGTAGCCGCTTGCCGCGCGTCTCGGGAAGGAGCAGAACGGCGACCATCGCAAGTCCGTACGCAACTGCCGCGTCAATGCCGATCGCTGCGCCGAGCGACATCGAATGACTCATGTAGCCGACGAGAACCGGGAAGGCCGCCGAGGCGATGCGCCCGAAGTTGTAGCAGAATCCAACGCCGGTGCCGCGCATGTCGGCAGGGTAAAGCTCATTGAAGAGGGGCCCCAGGCTGGCTGGGATGCCCGCGGCGAAAAACCCGAGCGGGAAGCCGAGAACGAGCATCTGTGTGTTGGTCAGCGGAAGCATCACGTAGGCGAGCACGGTGACGATGCAGCAGAACGCGAACAGTGCAATGTTGCGTCGACGGCCAATGCGGTCGAGCAGATACGCGCTTGCCATGCAGCCGCACCAGAAGGCAACGATGACAACCGCCAGATAGCCGCCGGTGTTCAAAACCGAGAGGTGCCGCTCTTTTGCAAGGAAGGTTGGCAGCCACGTCATGATGGCGTAGTACCCGCCGTGAGCGCCGGTGCCCAACACCGCGCCGATGAGGGTGGTCCGGATCACCCGTGGCTGAAAGACCTGGGTGATTTGCCCCAACGCGGAGACCTTGGGTTCCGCGCTTGCCGGAGCGGCGCGCACGGGTTCCTTGAGGTTGCGCCGTACGAAGAGAACCAGGCCGGCCGGCAACAGGCCAACAGCGAACATCACTCGCCACGCCGTGTCCGCCGGTAACCAGGAGAAGACCGCGGCATAGAGCAGAACGGCCGCGCCCCAGCCAACCGCCCACGCGCTCTGCACGGCGCCCATGGCCCTGCCGCGGTGTTCGGTCCGGATGGTTTCTGCCATCAGCACCGCGCCCGCCGCCCATTCGCCGCCGAATCCGAACCCTTGCAGCGCCTTGAGGACAAGGAGTTGAGGGAAGTTTTGAGCGAACGCACACAGAAACGTAAAACCGGCGAACCACAGAATCGTCATTTGCAGCGTTCGCACCCGCCCAAAGCGATCTGAGAGCGCCCCAGCGAGCCAGCCGCCGAGCGCTGAAGACACAAGCGTCACGCTGCTGATCGCACCGGCCTGCGTATGGTCGATGCCATAAGCCGCAATGATGGCGGGAATGGCCAGCGTGAACATCTGCACGTCGAGCGCATCGAGTCCCCAACCTGCGAAGCACCCCCAAAAGGTGTTGCGCTCGAGGGGCGTGCCTTGCTTATACCAACCGAACATACCTGTCTCCGTTCATGCATCTCATACAGTCATATATATGACTGTATGACAAGTCTAGGCCGCCAGGCGAGAATGTTCATTCGGGATTAACCCTCGATAACTCGCCGGTTTCGGATGCGGTACAGTGGTAGCTCCTGTGAACAACTATATGAATCCATGAATGCGTCGTCTTTCCTGACCAAGCCAGATGGTCGATTGCCTCGGTATCAGCAATTGCGGGACGACCTTGTCAGCCGGATTGCCGCGGGGGAATGGGCGCCTGAAGAAGCCATCGCTACAGAGGCGGAGCTTGGTGAGTTCTATAACGTATCCACTGGTACGGTGCGTAAGGCAATCGATTTGCTGGTTGTCGACGGTGTGCTCACGCGCAGCCAGGGCAAGGGAACGTTTGTTCGCCGGCCCCGCTTTGATTCATCGCTGTTTCGCTTCTTCCGTTTCAAGTCGCGTACGGGTGAACCAGTGCGGCCGACTGCGCGCGTGCTTAAACGCGAAGTGGTCAAGCCCAGCGAGGAGATTCGGGCAACGCTGCGGATGAAAGCTTCCGAGAAGGCGATTCATCTGTCACGCGTCCGGCTGATCGAAGGGCAAGCTGTCCTGTCCGAGGAAATCTGGCTGCCTCGCGCCCGCTTCGAGCCACTGGCCACCTTGCCGCTCGAGGATTTTGAGGACCTGCTGTACCCCCTATACGAGCGGCTCTGCCGGCAGATTGTGGCGTCCGCCACGGAAATTCTCAACGTGGAACAGGCCACGTCCGACGATGCATCGCTTCTGGGCGTGCCGGCCGGCAGCCCCGTGATTCTGGTTCACCGCGTCGCGTCGGACTTTGCCGGGACGCCGTTTGAATGGCGCAGCACACGCGGCGGCGCCGCCACTTTCCAGTATCAGGTCGAAATCCGCTGAGCGGCAAAACCGCCTTCAAGACGAGGGCGGTGTTTCGATGCCGTCCCGCACCGGGTGCGGGTATCACCTCATAGCGCGCATTTCAAATTCATACAAACATATATATGACTACATCAATTTGGCTGATTTCGCCGACGTAGCGACTGCCGCTCCATGACGGGATGGTCGCAGTCGGCCAGCGAGGAAACTGGAGCAGACCATGTCTACACCGACAGGATTTGAGCAGCAGGTCATGAAAAAGATGGCGTGGCGGCTGATGCCGTTGCTGATCATCATGTTTCTCATTTCGTTCATCGACCGCCAGAACGTCGGCTTTGCCAAGCTGGAGATGGTGCATGCCCTCGGCATGACGGAAGCGTCATACGGTCTCGGGGCGTCGCTATTCTTCATCGGCTATCTCCTCTTCGAAGTGCCTAGCACGCTTGCGCTTCATCGCTTCGGTGCGCGGACATGGCTTGCAAGAATCATGATTACCTGGGGGATCGTCACGGTTTTGATGGCGTTCGCCCGGTCGCTACCGGTCTTCTATTCGTTTCGCTTCGCATTGGGTGTCGCCGAGGCAGGTTTTTATCCCGGCGTCATCTACTACCTCACCCAATGGTTTCCGCAGAGTTACCGCACCAAGGTGCTCGGGTTCTTCACGCTGGGAAGTTCGCTGGCGAACATGCTCGGCTCGCTGATTGGCGGTCTTCTGCTCACGCTCGGCGGAACGTGGGGATTCGCAGGTTGGCAATGGGTGTTCATCGCGACGGGCATTCCGGCCATCCTGATTGCATTTGTCGCGCTCAAGTTTCTACCGGATTCGGTGAAGGACGCGCCGTTTCTTTCACAAGGGG
Organism: Paraburkholderia sp. IMGN_8; assembly: GCF_038050405.1. Taxonomy (NCBI): domain Bacteria; kingdom Pseudomonadati; phylum Pseudomonadota; class Betaproteobacteria; order Burkholderiales; family Burkholderiaceae; genus Paraburkholderia; species Paraburkholderia sp. IMGN_8. Next base: position 1,237,639 of record NZ_CP150901.1, read on the forward strand.
AGAAGGACGTCGTTATTGCCGCGCTCAAACGTGAAGAGTCGGTTGAGGCGAAGGGGACACGGCCTTGGGGCGCGCTGCTCGACCCGAAGGTTCTTATGTTCGCGCTGACGTACATGCTGATGTCGACTTCGCTGTACGGCGTGACCTACTGGATGCCGACGCTTCTGAAAAGCGATGGCGTGTCGTCGTCGCTCAATGGCGTTCTGAACATGATTCCATGGGCGCTCGCAACGCTGCTTCTGCTCTGGCTTCCCGGAAAGCTCAAGCGCGAGCGCGTCGTTCTGAAGGCAATGAGTCTGGTGGCGGGAATCGGGGTGGTCTGCTTCGCGTCGAGCCTTGTATTGCCGAGCGCCTCGATGCGCTTCGCCGCCCTGTGCCTGGGGGGAGCATGCATTCCGTTGCTGTACCCGTGCTTCTGGTCGCTTCCCCCGCGGTTCTTCACGGGCGCGAGAGCTGCGGCGAGCGTCGCGGCTATCAATGCAATCGGCAACCTTGGCGGGTTCGCCGGTCAGAACCTGATGCCTTATGTCGGCAAGGTGGCTCATAGCCCCGTCGCGCCGATGCTGGTGCCGACCGCCTGTTTGTTCGTGTTGGGGATTGGAACCGCTGTCGCCGGGCTTGCTAGCGCGCGTCGCAGGATGGCGCTGGAGTCGGCAGCGGCTCGCTCGATTTAGTGTGCCGGCATCGCCCGTTTGGACTTATTGCCCACCTCGGGCGTGACCGTACTCGCTTGCAATAGCGTCTTGCGAAGACGATTAAGGCGATTGACGTTGCCGGAGGTCTACCCCGGCAGCTTGTATATCTGCGGCATCGCCTTCTGCCTGCCAGCCGCCGCCCAGCGCTTTGTAAAGCGCAACGCGTTCGAGCGCCGTGTCGCGCTCGCTTTGCGCGAGTTTGTCGTCGGCGGCATACAGCGAGCGTTCGGCATCGAGTACGGAGAGGAAGTCGTTGAGACCTTGCTTATAGAGTCGCGTCGCGATGGTCACGGCTTCCCGGTCGGCAGTGACCTCGGCCGCCAGCCTCTCGTGCCGTACCTTGGACTGCGCATAAGACACGAGCGCAGTCTCGACATCCCGCAGCGCGCCGAGAACTGTCCGTTGGTACGCGGCGGCGGCCTGACCGGTCCGCGCTTCTTCAGCGCGCATTTCGAAGCGAACCTTGCCGGCGTCGAAGATCAGCCAGTTGATGCTCGGTCCGATCGAGAAATAGCGGCTCGGCGCGGTTAGAAAAGTCGACGCATTCAGGCTCTCCAGACCCGCAACCCCGGTCAGCGAGAAGTGCGGATAAAGATCGGCTTGAGCGACGCCGATGCGGGCGTTCGCGGCGGCAATCCGGCGTTCGGCGGCGCGGATATCCGGCCGGCGGCGCAGAAGGTCGGACGGAAGACCAACGGGCACATCCTCGATCGCCGAAGGAATCGCTTGTGGGGTATCCAGCTGGGCGAGCAGTTGTTCCGGCGGATGACCGATCAGCGCACCGATTCGATAAATGGATGCGCGTTCATTCGCCTCGAATGTCGGAACGACGGCTTCGGTATCCGAGACTTGCGCCTGCGCACGCAGCACGTCGAGACGCGAGGCCAGCCCCGCATCGAATTGCGAGCGGGTCAGCGATAGCGAGTCCTGCTGGATCGACAGATTGCTGCGGGCGACGGCGAGTTGCCGCTGCACGCCACGCAATTCGATGTAGTTGCGGGCGACCTCTGCGAGCAGCGTCAACTCGACATCCCCGCGGTCCGCCACGGCGGCCTGATACGACGCGTCAGCGGCCTCGACGCCGCGTCGCTTGCCGCCGAATACGTCGATCTCCCATGACGCGTCGAACCCGGCCTGCCATAGATTGCCGTTGGCGCCCGGACCGAGACCGCCAGGCGGTACGCCGACCGGCACGTTGGCGCTGCCATGGGTCCGGTCGTATTTGGCGCCGACGTCGACGCTCGGGTATTGATCTGCTCCAGCGATACTGCGCAAGGCCCGCGCTTCGCGTATGCGTGCTTCGGCAATAGCCAGGTCCGGAGCGGAGCGTAGCGCGTCTGCCATGAGCGAGTTGAGCGTCGCGTCGCCAAAGCCTTGCCACCAGGCATCGTTCGATGTTTGCGGTCCTTGCGTGGCGCTCGTTGCCGAGGCCGTATGTTCCGTAAAACTCGCCGGCATGGCCGGTTTCGGCGGCACATAGTCGGGCCCCACGGTGCAACCCGCGAGGAGCCCTGCCCATGCCGCGGCGATAGCGGCGATGACGGCGACATGGCGCCGCCGGTAAAGAGGAAGCCCCGCTGGCCGCGCTGCCGCTAGTTCCAGAAGCCAAGCCATGCCGGGCGCTCCCTCACGAAGATTTCCGTCTCGACAGACATGCCCGGCGAGATCAATTTAAGTGCTTCCCCAGGGTTGTCGAGTTCGATTTTCACCGGCACCCGCTGTACCACCTTCACGAAATTGCCCGTTGCATTTTCCGGCGGCAGGAGCGCAAAGTGCGAGCCGGTCCCGCGTTGAATGCTGTCGACGTGACCGCGAAGCCGCAGGTCCGGAAACGCATCGACGAGGACCGTGACTTGCTGGCCCGGTCGCACGTGGGTCAACTGTGTCTCCTTGTAGTTCGCGGTCACATAGAGCTTGTCCGGGACGACCGACAACAGCGTCTGCCCGGGCTGCACAAAGTTGCCCTGTTCGACGCTCTTGTTCGCGACACTGCCGGACTCGGTTGCGTAGATTCTGGTGTACGACAGGTTGAGCGTCGCCTGCTCCAGCGAGGCCTGAGCCTGGGCGACGGCGGCCTCCGCCGTTTTGACCTGGGAGCGCGCAAGCTTCGCCTGCGCTTGTGACGCGTCGACCTTGACCTGGGCCGCGGTAACAGAGGCGCGTGTACCGTCGGCGGCCGACTTCGCTTCGTCGACCCGCTCCGACGACACGGCGCGCACATCGGCGACGGATTGCAGCCGTGCGAGGTTGATGCCGGCAAGCTTCGCATTCGCTCGGGCCACTTCAAGCTCCGCCTGCTGCTGGCCGGTATTGGCGTCGGCCACCGCGACCTGATTGCGCGCCTCTTCCAGCTTGCCAACGGCCGCCGCGACGTTGGCGCGCGCCTGGTCCACCTGAACGACGTAGTCGCGCGGGTCGAGTTCGACGAGGAGATCGCCGGCCGTCACCTTGCTGTTGTCGTTGACATGCAGTGTCTGCACGTAAGCCGGGACCTTGGGGATGACCGAGACGAGATGCGCGTCGATATAGGCGTCGTCCGTCTGCTTCTCGTAGAGGTCCGGCACCAGGAAATACGCGGCGATTGCCAGCAGCACGATCAGCGCGAGTATGCCGAGAATCAGCCCGCGTCGATTGGCGGGCGGCGGGGGCGGAGCAGGTGCAATGACGGGCGGCGGCGTGGTTGCCGGTTTTTGAACCGGTGGTGCTTCGCTCATCGCTGCCTCCGGCCGCGCAAATGGATAGGGGTTGGAAGAGACACTGTTTTCATGGCCGCGCTCCTTATTTTTTGGCCACCGGGGTCGGCGGAATGATGGGAACGAGGCATAGCGCGATGACACCGACGACCGCCATGAAGGCGAACGCATCCGCGTAGGCGAGCGTGGCGGCCTGGTGTGTGCCTGCTTCGGCGAGAACGCTTAGTGCTGCGCGCTGGCTCTCGATGGGGGTATAGCCGCCGCGCGCGACCAGCGTTGCGCTCACCGAAGAGAGCCAGTCTCGCGTCACGGGATTGTCGTGGCGAAGGTGTTCGAACAGGCGCGATGAATGAAGCGTCTCGCGATGCCCGATGAGAATGGTCAGCAGCGCGACCCCGAGCGAAGCGCCGAACTGCCGGAAGGTCATGTAAAGGGAGACGCCGTCGAGCAGCTTGTTCTGCTCGATTCTTGCCACCGTGCCGCTGCCCACCGCCGGCAACAACGGGGACAGGCAGCAGGCGTAAAGAATCAGCGGAACCACATAGTAATAACCAGGCGTGTCCGTCGTCAGCAGGCGATTGAACAGAACCATCGACGCGATCAGCATGACGAGAGCAATCACGATCGTCTTGCGTTGGCCGATTCGCGCGATGAGGCCGACCATGAGCGGCCGGATGGCGGCTGCGGTCAACGCATAGATGCAGATGATCTGCCCGGTCTGGGTCGCGCTATGGGTATGGGTCGAGAGATTGCGCAGAAACTCGGGCAGAACGAACAGGCTGCCCGACAGGATCATGCCGGTGAAGACACCGATCAACGCGGACGACAACACGTAGCGGTCACGCAGCAGACCGAGCCAGAGCAGCGGCGTTCGATTCGCCGGACTCGCCTGCCAGACGACGAACAGAAGCAGGGCCGTGCCGCCCGTCCAGGCGAGCACGCGAATATGTAGCGATCCGAACCAGTCGTCGATCTCGCCGCGATTGAGGATGATCTGAAGCGAGATCAGCGCCGTTGCGAGAAGAGCAATGCCGAGCCAGTCGGTGCTGACCACGCGCGCTGAGGCGGGCGGCGGGAGTGTCGGGAAGTAGCGGGCCAGCAGCCATATCGCGGCGGCTGCATAGAGCAGATTCGGCAGGAAGATCAGGCGCCAGTTGAAATGGTCCGTGATATAGCCGCTGACCAGAAGCCCTGCCGCGCTCGACAGATAGAGCAACGTGGAAGCCTTCATCAGCGACGGGCTGCGCTGCGGTTTGGGCATCAGCACGTAGATGCTCGCGCGCCACCATACGACGAGACCCGCCCCGGCCAGCCCCTGGACGGCGCGCCAGATCAGCATCGAACTGAGATCCGGAGAGATCGCGCAACCCATCGAGGCGATCGCGAACACGACGATGGTCGAGAGCAGGAAGCGCTTGTAGCCGTAGTGCCCAGCCATCCAGATCGAGACGGGTACGCCGAGAAACAGCGCGCAGCTATAGACGGTCAGCAGCCAGCTGGCTTCGTCCGCGGACACGCCCAACGTGCCGGTCAGATCCGCCAGCACCAGGTTCATGCTGTCGAACGTATAGAACTCCATCCCGGTGGCGAGGCCAAGGCCTACGAGCAGCAGGCGGGTATGCGCCGGCGACATCACGAGCGTCGGCGCGGGCGGAGGCGAAGCGGGCATCGCTGCCGGCCGTGCAGTGTCACTCATGGCAGGAGCCGATCCGTACTTGACAGGCGATGATCACGAGAAGAGCCGCAAGACGGCATGCATCGCCGCGGTGATGAAGAAGAACGCCACGCCAAGCAAGGTTGCGCAGATTGCCCCTGGCAGGCGCCACGTGGATGTGGACATGGCCTTCATGGCTGTGTGCCCCGGCCACGCGATCCTGCGTCCGCGACCGCGCAGGCCTCGGGCGAACACGGGTCGTAAGGCATAGAAGGCTCCTTCAAGATGACGTGCGTTTCCAGGCAACGTCAGGAAAGCGCACAGACCGGGCTCAGTTGCCGCACCGCACGACGGCCCCGGCCGGTCCTGCGCGCTATCCAGTGGGACAGCTTCCGACATCGGCACAACAGATCTGAAGACGGTGAGGCGATGATGCCGCATGGCAACCTTAAAAGTCCTTAGCGGGTCATAAATCCTGCTAAAAGCGCCGGTCCCCCAGGCATCGACAACCGGTGTCCCAGTGTTCCGTGCGCGCTCACGCGGTGTCCGCGGCTACGTTTAAGAACGTTTAAGGCAGTCGTCAGGACATTTAGCGCGCCCTCACCCTAATCTGCTTCCCAGGTCGTGATGCCGCATTGGTCTCAAGCCGGCGCGTCACATCGTGGAATCCCGCGCGTTCCGGGCGCGGGGCAACGGATCATCCAGGGCGGCGCATAAGTGCGTCCCGCGATCTACGTGAGCATCGTGGCCCGGCAGAAGCATGCCGGGCGAAACTGACAGGAGCGCGATGATGAAAGCGCCGGTACAACCCGCACGCGTGGCGGATCTGGTGATCTACAACGGCAGGATCGTGACGCAGGACGGCCAGCGCTCGTTCGTCACCGCGCTCGGTTGCAGCTGCTTTGCGTTTTGGACGGCAGGGCGCCCTCGATGAACCGCCTCGATTCTGACCCGGCACCGGCACCCGCATCGGTACCGTCATGCACGGCCGACGCCGCGCTGCTGTTCCTGCGTGTCGCGGCCAGCGTGCTGGTGCTGATGGTGCACGGCCTGCCGAAGGCCATGCACTACGCCAGTCAGCTGGCGGCGATCGAAGACCCGCTGCACCTCGGCAAGACGCTGACGCTAGGCTTTGCGATCTTCGCCGAGGTGCTGTGTCCAGTGCTGATGATCGCGGGCATCGCGACGCGGCTCGCCGCGTTGCCGATCATCGTGATCACGCTGATGGCGCTGACGCTCGTGCATCCTGAGTGGACGCTCGATCAGGCGCAGTTCGCATGGATGCTGCTGATTCTGTTCGGCACGATCGTGATCGGCGGCGCGGGACGCTACCGTGTTGCCTGGTTTTTGCGAACGCCGGCGAGCCGGCGCGCATGATGCAAAGTGGAAAGACTGGCGAGCGATCCGCAAACAGCCAGCCGTGCAATGCAGGCGCAGTCCCGATGCGCAGACATAACCGAAGGTTCAAAAAATTTGATTTGATCAATCAAAAATTTGCGCTATTTGCGGGCTACGAACTGCCGTAGTATTCCCCAAACTGGTGATCCAGATAAGATCCTGCTCGTGGAGCTTTTCAGGGTCCGGTTGCCCACGCGTCCGTCCTGACCTGAAAACCCATAGAACAGACGATCGTGACATACGCAAAGCCGTCGCTCAATCAATTCACTCTCCTGGATTCGCGAGCTTGCGATGATTCAAATTGGACAACTTCATATTTCGCTCGAGCATCGCGAAATACGCTCGCATGGCGAATCAGTGCGTCTCGGCAGCCGCGCCTTCGACATCCTTGAATTGTTGATTTCCGCCAAAGGGGCGCTGGTCTCCAAGGAGGAGATCATGCGGCACGTCTGGCCCGACACGATCGTAGAGGAAAACAACCTCCAGGTGCACGTTGCGGCGATACGCAAGGCGCTGGGCGCGGATCGCGACCGCATCGTGACAGTGCCGGGCCGTGGCTACCGTATGACCGGCATGAAGATGGCGGCGGGCGCTGAGATAGTAGATGTGGGCGAGGGCGCCCTCGCTACACAGCGGTCAAATACGCACAATCTTCCTCTCCATGTGTCGGCATTGGTGGGGCGGCAATGCGCCGTCGCGGACGTGCTGGACGCCATCGAACCCGCGCAGATCGTGACGCTTGTCGGCTCGGGCGGCATCGGCAAGACGTGCCTCGCTATCGAAGCGGCAAGACAGATGCTGCCGCGCTTTCCTGATGGTGTGGCGTTCGTGTCGCTTGCGCCGGTGTCGGACTCGCGTTTTGCGCTGGACGCACTCGCGATGGCGCTAGGCATGAAGATTTCTTCGAGCGGCCATTCGCTTGCGCATATCGCGCATGAAATGAGGGGCAAGCGCCTGTTGATCGTGCTGGACAATTGCGAGCACGTGGTCGAAGCAGCTGCCGCGATGGCGGAGGCGCTGGCGGCAGCCGGCGAGGGCATGCGGGTGCTGGCGACAAGTCGCGAAGCGCTGCGGGCGCGTGACGAAGTCGTCTATCCAGTTCTGTCGCTCGACGTGCCCAGCCCCGGAAACCCAAGCGATGACGTGTTGGAGACGAGTGCGGTCCAGCTGTTTCTCACGCGCGCTCGCGCTGCCGATCCGCAATTTTCGTCCGACGAGCGCAGCATTTTTCTGATCGGAGAGGTCTGCCGGCATCTGGACGGTATTCCGCTCGCCATCGAACTGGCCGCGGCGCGTGCCGCGGTCCTTGGCATCGAGGTGTTGGCGGCGCGCCTCGACGACCGCTTGCGGATACTGTCGGGAGGTTACAGGACGGCGTTGCCGCGCCATCAGACGTTGAAGGCGACACTCGACTGGAGCTACCGTCTGCTCGACAACAGCGAACGTGTCATCTTGCGCTGGCTCGGCATGTTCGTCGATGCGTTCACGTTCGATTCGGCCTGTTACGTCGGCGCGCAACTCAGCCTCACGCAGGCGGAAGTGCTGAATGCGCTGAGTGGCCTCGTGTCGAAGTCGCTGGTGATCCGCGCCGACGGCAGCGCTTCACCGAGGTATCGTCTGCTGGAAACGACACGTGCCTATGCGCTGCAGCGACTCGACGACAACGGCGAGCGTGGCGCTGCCGCACTGGCCCACGCAAAATCGTTCTGCGAGCGCTTCAAACGCGCGCGCGACGATCTATCGGTGACGTCGCCGCAAGAAGGTCTGGCGGATTTCACGCGTGAAATCGGCAATGTGCGAGCCGCGCTCGACTGGGCTTTTTCGGCCACGGGCAATCGCGAGGTCGGCGTCGAGCTTGCCTCGATTGTCGTACCGTATCTGTTCGATCTTTCACTCGTCGACGAATGCCGTAGCCGCGCGCGCGCCGCGCTCGATGCCGCGCGTGGCGCAGACGCTTCAAACTTTCCGGCCGAAGCGCGCTTGAGGCTGACGACGAGCTGGGCGGCTGCGCTTGTCTATACGCAGGGTCCGACCAGGCAGACGCTGGACGCATGGTCCGAAGTGTTGACGCTTGCCGTTGCTGTGGGCCATGCCGGATTTGAATCGCGCGCGTTGTGCGGACTACGGCACTCGTATCAGGCGGGCGGCGAGGCGCGTCAGGCGCTGGTCGTGGCGCGGCGCTTCGAAGCGCTGGGCTGCCAGTTCACCGATGCGACGCACAGGCTGATCGGCCGCCGCATGGAAGGCGTCGCGCTGCACTACGTCGGCGAGCAGCGCGTGGCGCGCCAGAAGATCGAAGAGATGTTGAGCGCCTGGGTATCCACTGCTCATCGGTGGAACACGATCGGCTTCAGGTTCGACCAGGCCATCGTCGCGCGGGCGCTGCTCGCGCGCGTGACGTGGGCGCTGGGAGACACTGCAGGAGCGATGCGGCTTGCCGGGGAGGCGTTGGAGGCTGCCCTTCAGCACGATTTCGAACTCGTGACCTGCTATGTGCTCGGCGACGTTTTTGTGCCGCTAGCGCTGCTCACGGGCGAGCGCGCGGCGGCGGAACGCGGGCTCGCGATGCTGAAGCGTATCTCGTCGCGTGTATCGCTATCGATCTGGCACACCTGCGGCGCATGCTACGACGAGTATCTGTTGTCGCTTTCCGGCGAGCAGCCTTACCGGCTGGCGCAATTTCGCAGCGCGCTGGACGAACTTCGCGACATCGACTTTCTGGCGCCGCTGACGATGCTGCTATGTCAGTTCGCACGCGCGCTGATGCGTGCGGAACAGTACGCAGAAGCGCTGGCCGCAATCGACGAAGCCTTGCAGCATGGCGAAGAGACGGGGGAGCGGTGGTACTACGCCGAGCTGTGCCGTGCGAAGGCGGACGTGATGCGCACATTGCAGAGGGACGCGGATGCCGAAGCGTGGTTCACGACCGCGCTGGAGTCGGCGCGCCGGCAGGGCGCCGCGGTTCTCGCGTTGCGCGCCGCAAGTAGTCTCGTGCGGCTCTGGATCGAGCAGGACCGCCTGGGTGAGGCGCGCAGGTTGCTGTCGCGAGCGCTTGCTCGCTTGAGCCGGTACCCGGCCGATCCGGATGTTCGCGACGGGCGGGCCTTGCTGGCCGAACTGGAGGCAAAGATCGCCGCCGTGGACGACGAGGACCGCCGGCCGGCCTGTATCGGCGCCTGACACGTTCCGGCAGCCGTCATGCGTACGGATGCCCGACGAAACGCTCCACGAGATCGGGCGCATCGAGACGATCGATCCACCAGCGCATCGCCTGTCCGGTTTCGTCTTCGCGCCAGGCCATATAAAAGTGTGTTACTTCCCGCATGCCGAAGACCTGCTTGGCAACGAGCTCGCCGCGTGCGATAGGCGCTGTCGCGAGGCACTCGGGAATGGTGCCGACAGCGAGCCCTTCGAGTTGCGCAGCGAGTTTGCCGGCGAGCGTGGGCAGCGTCAGGCAATTCTGCGTAGCGGCGGCGCCGACGGTGCGCGGCATCAATTCGCGCGAGGTATCGCCGATGACCGCGCCGCGATGGCGCGCGACGGTTTCCATGGTCAGCGGATCAGGAAGCGCCGCGAGCGGATGGGTGGGCGCCACCACGAAAACATGGCGCATCGAACCGATCGGGCGGGCGACGAGATTGGGCACGTTGGGTGGATCGCCCGCGGCGCCCACCACGAGGTCGGCACGCCGCGTGATCAATGCATCCCACGTGCCGCCCAACACTTCCCGGGACAGGCGCAGGCGCGTCTCCATGTTCATGTCGTAAAACGCGTGGACGTACGGCCAGATCGCGTCGAAAGGCAGGATCTCGTCGATGCAGATGCGCAGTTCCGATTCCCAGCCGTGTTGCACGCGTTTTGCCTTGAGCTCGAGTTCTTCGGCGCCTTGCAGCAGACGCCTGCCTTCCTCGACCACCACCCGTCCTGCGTGCGTGAATTTCGCCCGCCGGCCGCTCCGGTCGAACAGGGCGACTTCGAGGTCGCTCTCGAGCTTCTGCACCAGATAGCTCAGCGACGACGGCACACGATGCAGAAGTTCGGCGGCCTCCGCGAACGTACCGGTGCGATCGATTGCATCGAGTACTTCCAATACCTCAAATGACAGCTTCATCAACGATTCCTGGGGTGGTTGCCTGATTGCGCCTGTCCTGGACCGCGCGTGGTCCGATACCGTGGATTGTCGCACTGAGCGGGAGGCCAGTGGCGGCACACATGCGCCCTTCAGAAGTCTTCAGGAAAAGATAGCGCGAATTTGTTCTCGCCAGAATAGGGTGGACTCAGGCGATGCCTGGTCTGTGGAAGGGGAGCCGGACTTCGAGGAATTGCGCCTGAAGCGGCTGTTGGGGGCGTGAACCGGGGCAGATTGCCCCGTACCGCGGCTTTTCCCCGGTGTTTGCGGAAAGGACTCGCGCTAGTGCGCGCCTATCGGGCTACAAAGCGGCCTACAAAGCAAGCCTGTCCATTTCGCCATAAACGCGATGCAGCCACACCTTGACGCGCTGCCGCTCCAGCAAGCCGAGCCCATTGGCGGCGCGATCGGGGTGATTGACTGCCGCCCAGAAGCTCGCGCTTTGCTGATCGATCTTCTGCATCGTCGTATCGGGCAGACGGCGCAGGGAGATCACGCTGGCGCCAAGCGCTTCGGCTCGGGCGCGTTCGCCGGACGCATCCAGAATCTGGAAACGGTCACCGCGGATTTCATTCAGGACGAGCACAAGCTTGAGGCGTCCGCCGAACTGGTCGAGCCACTCCCGTAGCAAATCGACCGAATCGCGTCCTGCGTCCATCACGTGCCACCAGGTCAGCTTCAGTCCATGCTCTTCCGCGAGACCGATCACGTCCGCATCGTCTAACCATTGGGAGAGGGGCTGCTGTGTCTGAGCGGCGAGATCGACCAGAACGCGCCGCTCGGGATCCTCGAGTGCGTGTTCGATGATGGGATCGAGACTGTCATGCTGATCGAGCACGGCCGGTGCGGCAAAATCGGCATAGAAGCGCAATAAGGCGCCATGCGATTTGTCGGTATCGAAGCCGACGAACGGCATGCTCCGGTCGATAAAATGCTGGGCTAGCACGCGCGCGACGAGCGATTTGCCAACGCCGCCTTTTTCGCCACCAATGAAGTGGATATGGCTCATTTCTGCTGATCCTTTGTGGTGATGCTGCCTGAGTCGAAAAGGACGGTACCAAACTTCGGTGACGTATCCGCGAAACAGGCTACACGGAAAAGAAATGAGCGGCGGCAATACGATGCGTTTTTACACGGCGCTGCCAAACTGAAGCGTTGCTGCTTGGGCACAATGAGCGCAGCGCTGTCTTCCTGTCGGTCCTGTATAAAGAGGTGACCAAGCGTGACAGCGCCGGCGAGACCGCAGTCGAATCGTTTTAGTCTTCGCGGTGATGGTGCCTGTGGTGACGCTTGCCGCCATAGCTACCGTGACCGTAGTCATTCGAATACGCATTACGCGACATATTGCCACCTAACGCCGCACCCGCGCCGCCGCCAACGGCCGCGCCGACCAGGCCGCCAGTGCGCCCGCCCATCGCATTGCCTGCCGCAGTGCCGGCTCCGCCACCCAGCGCGCCGCCGATGATCGCGCCCGTGCGCTCATGACCGTGCGACGTCACTGCGCCACCAGCGCCACCGCCGACCGCACCGCCGACCACAGCACCCGTGCTGCCCCCGAGTGCGCCGCCGACTGCAGCGCCGGCAACGCCGCCGAGCGCGCCGCCGAGGGCATTGTTCATGTCGCCGGCAACAGCCGGCAGGGACGCTGCCGCCGCAAGCGCTCCGATGGCAATAATCTGGACGAGTTTTTTCGACATATGCAAACCTTTTCTTTGTTCGAAGGACGCCGGCCAATCGCGTATCGACTGGCGTCCCGTTACCGTTGTGAGCCCTGATGGGGCGGTATCCGCCCATTGACCGGACATCGCGCCTGCTCATGCACTTGCGCCGATCGTGCCGACCGTGTGACGTGAAAAACGCGTCTTTTCCGATTTTCGGCCCGAAGAATAGCATTTCCCCTCGCCGATTCCATCCAGAGATCTGGTAACAGACTGTTAAGAAATGCAAGTGTTGATCGGCGCTGATAGGGCCAGAAGCCGACGACTCGCCCGGTCTGCGCGACGGACTATCGCGGGGCGAAAACCGGGTTCATCTGCCGCGCCCGCCTGGTGGCATCGCTGCGCATGTCGAGCGAAATGATCGCCACCCAGAGCGAACCACATCGCAACATGGAAAAGCGGGAACACCGTAGTTTTCTAAAAGATAACTTCTCATTACGCGGGCGTTCTTTTGACTTCTCTATGGAAGGCATTGAGAGACGTTTCATTCCAGATCAAAACGTGCACAATATTTTTCGCGTGTAGAACCAGGGCCATCCTGTTGAACAAGGGACGGTCGCGCTTTATCACCCATGCCGCGCCGCACCAACGATTCACCTCCCTCCAGCGCTCTTCCATCTCCAGACAAAATTCCGCACGCCGCAAACATTACATGAGCGGCGTGAATGAGCGCCATCGATGTTTCAGTTCGATTACACGCATAGCGCACACTGAATGCAGATCATAAATAAGATTTACTTTCCGATTCTTTCTCGTGCCGCCATTGTGTGAGCCATACAGCCGGTCCATAGCCACAATCCGTGCGCCGCTCAGCAGCGTCCATGTGAAATCTGGCTATCTCTTCAGTTAACGATTTCTTAAGAATCCTTAAGAAATCGTTCGTTGACCGTAGTCGCTCTCGATCAGGTGTGGGCCGTGTTCCTCCACACCAACGGTAACGCACGGCGTCGATCAATCTGACGAGAAATTCCAGTACACAGGCCGATTCCTGGACCGGTGGTCAGGCCATTAGAAGGGTAGGAGACAAATCGATGGAAAAGCGTCTGATGAGCGTGATGCTGCTCGCTGTGGTCACCTTGGCCGCCTGCGGAGGTGGAGATAAGGTCAGCGATCCGCCGACACAGCCGAAGCTGCTGATGAACATCGCAGTACCCAATGCTTCGAGCCCCCCATTCAGTTTCGACATCGGCTACGTGGAGGCCGGCAAGTACTTTCTTGCCGACCGGAACAACAAAGCGATCGATGTCGTGGACACGAAATCGATCGCGTTGATCGCGCAGCTCCCTGGGCCATTCATCGGTGCCGGCGCCACGACAAATGAGTCCGGGCCCGATGGAATCGTGGGCATCACCGGCACGAATACGATCTATGTCGGCGACGTCGACTCGGTCAAGGTGATCGATACGGCTGCGCAAAAGACGGTCAACACAATCGTCATCAGCAATTCCGGATCGCGTGTCGATGAAGGCTGCTACGATCCCGACGATCATCTCGTGATGTACGCGAGTCCCGGAGATTCGCCGCCGTTCGTCACGTTCATTTCCACGCTGACTCAAACGCCAGTGGCGAAGCTGCCTTTCAACGGTTCGTCGGGGCTCGAAGCGTGCACATACGATTCCGCCTCGAAGAGCTTCCTGATCAACAATGACGGGACCTCAGCCAACCCCGACGGCGAACTCGATGTCATCACCGCGAGCTCCGCGGTAGCGGCAAGCCCTTCTGTCAGCAAGTCGTTTCCGTTAGGGAAATGCGGACCGACGGGGATCGTGCTGGGCCCGAATAACGACGTGCTCGTTGGATGCGATCCGCCGGCCGGCAACCCCCTCATCACGCTGATCCTCGATCGTACGAGCGGCGCGATTCACGCAAGCGTGCCATTTGGCGGAGTAGATCAGGTCAACTACGATCCGGCCTCCAACCGCTATTTCCTGCCGGCCCGGCACTATGTCGCAGGTGGTACCGCTGCCGCGTCGGGATTCGACCCGCAGATGGGCATCGTCGATGGAGCGTCGCGGCAACTGATCTTTACGATTCCTGTGGGCAACGGCGCGCACTCCGTCGCCATCGACAGCACGCTCGGGCAAGTGTATGTGCCCTTCCAGTCAGGCGCGGGAGGTTTCCCTAACGGCGGCATTTCGGTGTTCTCCACCCACTAGTCTTTCCGGTGTGGGGCGTCTTCCGGCGGACCAGCGCGACGACCGCCTCAGCAATGACAGGGCTGGGGCGGTCAGCTTGGGACGCAAGTGTCGACGCCTGCTCCGGTTGTGCAGACAAGAGGCTACATGTCGTGCCCGACCGTGCGCAGAAAATCGCCGGCTGACGTCCGCGTATTGATCGCATTGATGATATCGGTGAGGAACCACGGCAGGATCAGCTGCGTGTCGGGATCGCTCACCCCGACGCTAATGATTGGCGCATTCGCGGGCGGCGCGGTGTATTTCTGGCCGGTCACGGCGGCTGGCGTGGGCACAAGCGTATCGGGGTGCGCCGTATGCGCGAGATGACCGCTGGCATCCGGCCACGCCGGCGAACACGCGGCAGTGACCAGGATAAGGGGCATGGCAAAACGAAGGGCGGTCATAACGTGATCTCCAGAGAAGGGTCAGGATTTGATTGCCCCGGACGTTCACCGACACTGGCCGTCCCACGGCGCGCGTCGGCAAAGGACTGGGCGACGATTGGAATGCGGCGTCGCCGGTCGGGTGCGTCGGGTGCAATACCCAGCAACTCTGTCATTGCATCTATCACCCTATTTGCGTCCAGCGTCAACAGGCAATCGCTCCAACTGTGAATGTGGGCTTCGCAGCCCTCCAGCTTGCAGGGCACACACGCGCCGGTTCCCTGAAGCAGATAGACGTTGCCTCGCCGCCCCGAACCGGAGGTCATCCAGGGGCTGCTGCCGGTCCAGCCCTTCGGCCAGGGTCCCCAGCGAACCGGATTCGATGGGCCGAACAGGGCGAGGGTCGGGGTGCCGGTCGCAGCCGCGATGTGCGAGACCGAGGTATCGGGGCCCACGAAGAGCCGCGCGCGCCGAATCACTTCGGCGGTTGCAGCGAGGCTTAGCTTTCCCACCAGATTGACGGTGTCGCTTCCCGCCTGCTCACCAATATCGCGCGCATACGCCACTTCAGCTGCCGCCGGGCCGCCTGTCAGCACAACGGCATAGCCGCGTGCGTGCAGGAACGCCAGCACGGCGATCCAACCTTCGGCATGCCACATCTTGTAGGTATACCGCGGATACATGTGCACCACCGCGTAGGGCTTGCCGTTGGTGGACGCGAGCAGCAGATCCAGTTGTTCGAGCTGCGCCGGCTGATTCAGTACCGCGGGCGGGACGACTTCAAAGCAGGGCGTGATGCCAAGCAAGGCCATCAGCGACACACCGCTTTGGACAGTGTGCACGCTGTGACCACGCTCGATCACAAAGCGGCTCAGCATCAACCTTTTGAGCCAGCTTTTGCGAGCTGGCGCGACGATGCCGATTCGCTTGCGTCCTGCCATCCAGCAAAGAAAACTGGCGAGGCTGGACGTTCGCAGTGAGCATCCGAGATCGTATTTGCGCCAGATTTTGCGGACATCTGCAACACGCTCAGTCGGCTTCGCATGAGGCGTTATACAGACGATACGTCTGATGTCGGGATTGTTTTCCAGCACCTCGCCGGTGCCTTCGAACACCAGCATATCGATTTGCGCATCGGGCCAACGCGCTTTCAGGGAGCGCACCGCAGGGGTGCTGAGCAACACGTCGCCGATACGGCCGGTACAGATCACGAGAATCGAGCGGGGCGGGGCGGTGTCGGGGAACAATGCGGCCATGTAGCGCTCTCTGGGTGGATTCACACGACAGTACCGACCCGATAGCCGTCGCACATTTTCAGTAGACCTCGGGCATGCCTGCCGGGCGGTGTTTGAAGCGCCTGTGGACCCAGTAGTACTGGTCGGGAAGGCGCAGGATTTGCCCTTCAAGAAACGCGTTCATCGTGCGTGCGTCGAGCGTTTCGCTGTCCGCGGGAAAGTTTTCGAGCGGATCGAAGATGGTCAGTTTGTAGCCGCGAAATGCGGGCAATACCTCGGTTACAAAGGGCACGACGCGCGCACCGCCTAACTTCGCGAGACGTGACACGGAAGTGAGCGTGCAGGCCGGCACACCGAAGAGCGGCGCGAACACCGAACCCGTTGTTCCGTGGTCCATGTCCGCCGCCAGCATCACGGGAACGCCTGAGCGCAGCAGCCTGACAACATGTTTCGCACTCGCGCTGCGTTCGATCATGTCTGCGCCGAACCGTCCGCGCTGACGCCGTGCGAGCGCGCAGACACGCGTGTTCGACATGCGCGTGTAGAGCGCGGCGACCGGCAGACGCGAGGAATACAGCATGCAACCTACCTCGATTCCGACGAAGTGAAAGCCCATGAATATTGTAGGCGGCGCGTGCGGATCGTGCAGATCGATGCGACTGTCCATCTCGACCAGCCGCTCGATCGTGCGCAAACTGCCGAACCACTGAAAGCCCCGCTCCAGGTAGCTGCGCACGACGTGCTGGAAATGCGCGAGCGCGAGGTCTTCGCGCTCGCGTTCGGTCTTCAGTGGAAAGCACAGGCGCAGGTTGACGAGCACCACGTGCTTACGGTGGCTCGGCAGCGTGTACAGCGCGGCGCCAAGCGCGTTGCCGGCTCTCGCAACCAGCGCGTACGGCAGAACCGACAGTAGCCGCAGCAAACCGAGCAGCAGCCAATAACCGAGACTTTTCATGCTGACGTCCATTGTCAATTGATACATTGATGGCCATGCAGTTCAACGTGCATCTGGACCAGCCACGCAAAGGGGCAGTCATCGTCAATCCATGCTTCGAGACCGTGCTTTTCGATCAGTTGAACCTTATGCGCTTGCCTCGCTGCATCGAACGCTCGCCGTGCGCCCCAGCGCAGCACCAGCATGATCAGGGCTGCGAGCAGAAAAATGCTGCCCTGGTAAGGCAATGTAGGCATGCTGTCGTCGAACAGGCTGATCAGCGACGCGAGACTGATGCAGGGGGCAACTGCGATAGCTATCGAAACCGAACAGAGCACGAGGTTGGCGCGCAGCGCGGTCGCAGTACTGGCTTTCATGGACACGCTCCCAAAGTCAGATGAACCAGGTCTTCATGCTGGACGCGCATGGCTTACTCGACACTTACCGGTGAGCTGCGCAGACCGTCATGCGTCGGCCGTGCAGCTATTGAAGCGAGGGATCCGCGTAGTCCGGCAACTTGTCGGCGTCGCCGGATTTCGTCGAGAGCATGCGGCGCCTCTGCAGGTAGAGGTCGCGAGTGAACGAATAGGGATCGATCGCCGCCTGCGAGAGCAGATTCGACGCGTTCAGCAGATCGGCGCGGGCGCTGACAAAGCGGGTGCCGGTCACAGATGCCTGGACAGCAACCGGTGCTGCCGCGAACGGGTTGAGGAAGCTGTCGACGGCGACGTTACTCACGTCCCGCACGCTGCTCGGCCCGAACAACGGCAACACCAGATACGGCCCGATCGGTACGCCGTAGTGAGCAAGCGTCAGCCCGAAATCCTGATGATGCTTGGGCAGCCCCGCGGGCGTCGCCCAGTCGATCAGACCCCCGATCCCCAGAGTGGAGTTGAACGCAAAGCGCACCACATCCTCGCTCGCGTCCGTCGCTTTCAGCTGCAGCAGGTCATTGGCAAAGTTGCCGATATCGCCAAGATTGGAGAAGAAGTTGCGTACCGCGGTTTGCACCGGTGACGGCATCACCTTTTGATAGGCCTTCGCGGTTGGTTTGGCCACATAGGTGTCGACTTTGTCGTTGAACGAGTAAATGGTCCGGTTCGTCGGTTCGAGCGGGTCGCCGGCGGTGCGCCCGGGCCCCGTCGCACATCCCGGTGAAAGAAGCACCGTGGCGGCGAGCGCCAAAGTATTCAGATCGCGCCTTTTCATCGCGGGACTCCCGGTACAGGAATGACAAAAGGGGTACTAACCATGCGGCGCAGTGGCCGTGGCAAAGGACAGTCGATTCGATGGTGCGACCGGAACACTTACCGGCCACTTACCAATTACCTTGCGATCCCTTACCGCTAACACGGCGTGAATCGCTCTGATCGGAGCAGGCGGCGCGATCCGGACGGTAAGTGTCAGGTAAGTCGCCTGGCTGCACGATCGCGGCACGTACTGCAGCGACGCGGCTCAAGGGGTGCACGATCCGGCCCGCCGAGCTCGAATCGCACTACCGCAACCCCGTTGAGACTTTTCAATGACTGACCTGCTCGATCTCGAAAGGCCGGCGACTGCATGCACACCCGCTGCCGGCCATATCGCCAAGCGGCGCTTCACGCCCAGGCGCACGTGTGCCTTCTAACCGCCAGCGAAGCGCTGCCAGACGGGGGATGGCCGTGGGGCTCATCTGCAGCGTACTCGATGCATGTTCGGTGCAGCCCCCTTATGTGCCGCCCGCGCTCGAGGTTCGTCCGGACTGGGCGAACCTGCAGGCTCGCGCGCCGGTTACCCTGCCTCCTGAAGAACAATGGTGGACAGCGCTGGCTGACCCGGTACTCGATGGCTTGATCGAAGCAGCCTTTGAGAGCAGCCCGTCGCTGGCCGTTGCCGCCGCGCATCTCGACGAGGCACGTGCGACGCTGGGCATCCAGACCGCTCAAAGCCGGCCACAGGTTTCCGTCAGCGGGAACGCGCTGCGCGCTCGCGTTCAAAGCGGGGGCGGCGGCATTGGCAGCGGTGGCAACACGATCGTGGGGTCGGAAGTCACCGGCGGGCCGACTTTAGCCTGGGAAATCGATGTGTTCGGCCGCTTGCGGCAGGCGCAAGCAGCTGCCAGCAGCCGGCTTACCGCCCGCACGGCGGATGCCGCCGCAGCCAGGCTTCTGCTGGCGGCACAGGTGGCGGGCACCACGACATCGCTACGTGCATGCCGGGCCGTGCTGAACGTCAGACGCTTCGATATCGAGTCACAGGAGCGCGACCTCGTGCTCACGCGCCAGCGAGTCGCGTTGGGATTTGCCGCACCGGTCGACGAAAGCCGCGCGCTGAGTTCACTGGCTGCCGCTCAGACGAACCTCGTCGCCCAGGACGAAACCTGTGTGCAGGACAGGGATGCGCTCGTCGAACTCACAGGACTCAGCGCCGCCGAGCTGGACACGCGCCTCGGCGAGGCTGCTTCTGTGCCGCCGGGGCACAGCGACGATTCGTTTGGGTTTCCTAAAGTTCCGCAAGCGACGCTAAGCCTGCCGGCAACCGTGTTGGCCCGCCATCCGGCCGTCATCGCCGCCGAGCGCGAAGCGGCGGCGACCTACGCCGAAATCGGCGTTGCTCGCGCCAACCGGCTGCCGGTTTTCAATCTGACGGCGGCGCTCACCGGCAACTGGATCAGCGCGTCCGGGTCCACGCTGTCCTATCTGGCGTGGTCATTGATGCCGGCGGTCAGCGCGCCGATCTTCGATGGCGGACGGGGCGCAGCGTCGGTCGACGCGGCGACCGCGCGCTACCTTGCCGCGCTCGGCAACTTGCGCGAGACCGTTCGCACGACGACACAAGACATTGAAAACGCGCTTTCGGCGCAGGCCCATGCAAGCCAGCGGCTCGCTGCGGCGGCGCGCGCCCAGGATGCCGCGCAGGCCACGCTGGCGGCGACCGAGTCGCAATGGCGGGCAGGCGCGGTGAGCCTGTTCCAGCTCGAAGACACGCGCCGGCAACGCGTAGCGGCGGACGAAACCGCGGTCGATGCGGCGCGCGCCAGCGTGCAGGCGTGGGTGGACGTGATCCGCGCGTCGGGCAATGCCGCCACATTTGCGACCCTCGGCACCTCTGGCACCTTCGACACCTTTAGTGCCGCGCACACTCAACCGGATTGATACGACATGTCCCACTCATTCACTACTCGAATCGCCGGGCTCAGCCGTGATGCCACGACCCGGCGGCGCGCTGCCGCTGCCGCCTTCGTTGCTATCGTCCTGCTCGCGGCGCTGGGCACCGTCATCGCGTTTCGCGCCGGTTCGTCCGACGACGCCCATGCGACCGTCGCCAGTGCACTGACGGTCGCGGTCGTGACGCCGCATCACGAACGCTGGACCCGATCGATCGACGCGTCCGGCGCAATCGCGCCATGGCAGGAAGCATCGATCCGTTCACTGGTGGCCGGCGCGCGTCTGGCGGAAGTCCGTGTCGATGTCGGCGACACGGTGAAGCGTGGTCAGGTATTGGCCCGTTACGACACGGCGATGCTGCAGGCCAACGTCGCGCAGATGGCCGCTGCGCTCGCGCAGGCCGAGGCGAATGCGCTTCAGGCCGGCACCAACGAATCCCGCGCGCTGCAGATGAAGGACAGCGGCGGCATCAGCATGCAGGATCTGCTGCAATACCGGACCGCGGCCGCGGTGACGAAAGCACAGGTCGGCGTCGCGCGAGCCCAGTTGCAGGCGCGCAGGCTCGACCTGCAGAACGCCAGCGTCGTCGCGCCCGACGACGGCACCATCAGCGCACGCGCCGCGACCCTCGGCTCGGTGACGCCGGTCGGCGAGGAATTGTTCCGGCTGATCCGGCAGGACCGGCTGCAGTGGCGAGCGGAAGTGACGGCCGCCGAGGTGTCGGCGATCGTGCCCGGCCAGCCCGTCTCGCTGACGCTGCCGGATGGCAGCGCGGCGCACGGCGTCGTGAGCCGGATCGCGCCGGCGCTGGACCCGCAGTCGCGGGTCGTCATCGTCTACGCCGATGTGGAACCGGGCTCGCACGCGCGCGCCGGCATGTACACGGGCGGCCGCGTCGCATTGGGTGCGAGCGATGCGCTGGTGGTGCCTGCCTCCGCGCTCGCCATGCATGACGGACGCAGCAACGTCGCCGTCGTCGTGGCTCGTGATGGCGTACAGCGCGTCGCCTTGCGGGAAGTTCAGACCGGCAGGCGCGAGGGCAGCGTCGTCGAGATCGTGCGTGGTCTCGCCGGCACGGATCGCATTGTCCGGGAAGGGGCGGGCCTGCTGAACGAAGGGGACATCGTAACGCTCGCGCCCGCTCCCGTATCGACCATAAGCGAGGCGCTGCAATGAACTTCGCATCATGGTCGATTCATCACCGGATTCCGGTCGTGGTGCTGTTCATCTTTCTGTCACTGGCGGGATTGTGGGGTTTTCATCGCTTACCCATTCAGAACATGCCGGACCTCGATCTGCCGACGCTCAACGTCACGCTGACGCTACCCGGCGCGGCGCCGCTTCAGCTCGAAGCGGATGTTGCCCGCAAGGCCGAGGATGCGCTCGCCACGCTGCAGGGCCTCAAGCATCTGAATACGCAGATCGTCGACGGGCAGGTGCATATTCAGATCAAGCTGATCGTCGGGCGCAATCTCTCCGATGCGCTGAACGAGGCGAAGGACGCACTCGACGGCATCCGCTCCGAGCTGCCCGCCGATCTCGATCCGCCTGTCGTGACGGCCGTGAGAAGCGACGCGAATCCGATCATGACGTTCGCCATTTCGTCCTCCCGATTCGACGAAGAGGGCTTGTCGTGGTTCGCCGACAACGCCGTCAGCAAGGCGGTGCTGGCGGTTGACGGGGTTTCGCAATACGAGCGGGTCGGCGGCGTCACGCGCGCGGTGCAGGTGCGAGTCGATCCGGTCAGCCTCGCATCGACCGGTGTGACGGCGGTCGATGTCTCGCAAGCGCTTCGTTCGATGCAGATGGATGCATCGGGCGGACGCGGACGCCTCGGGCGCGGCGAACAGTCGATGCGCGTGCTCGGCACCGTGCCGCAGGCGAGCGGAATCGCACGCTTGCCGATCGTCCTCGCCGACGGGCGCTCGATCAGGCTGGACCAGGTCGCACGTGTCGAAGACAGCTTTGCGGAACCGGTTCAGACCGCGCTGCTCGGCGAGCGGCAAGTGGTCGGCTTCAGGATCTACCGCGCCAAAGGTGCCGACGAGACCCGCATCGCGACCGATGTCGAAGCGGCGCTCGAGCATCTTCATGCCGCGGACCCGACGTTCTCGTTCCAGCTGGTGTCCAGCACCGTCGACTATACGAAGGAGCAGTACAAAGGGTCGATGGACATGCTCTACGAAGGCGCGCTGCTCGCTGTGCTGGTGGTGTGGTGGTTTCTCCGGGACGGCCGCGCGACTCTGGTGGCTGCTGCCGCATTGCCACTGTCGATTCTGCCGGCCTTTGCCGCCATGCAGTGGCTCGGCTATTCGTTGAATACGCTCACGCTGCTGGCGCTGGCGGTCGTGACCGGCGTGCTGGTCGACGATGCGATTGTGGAAATCGAGAATATCGAGCGGCATGTGCAGATGGGTAAGCCGATCCGCGAGGCCGCAACCGACGCCGTCACCGAGATTGCGCTGCCGGTGATCGCGACGACCCTGACGCTGGTCGCGATCTTCCTGCCTACGGCGCAAATGAGCGGTGTGCCGGGGCTGTTTTTCAAGCAGTTCGGCTGGACGGCGGTGGTCGCGGTCCTGATGTCGCTGCTGGTCGCGCGGCTGCTGACGCCGATGATGGCTGTCGCCATGCTGAAGAACGCGGCGCCGCGAGAACAGGCGCCGTCACGGTTGATGCAGCGTTATCTGCTGGCGGTGCGCTGGTGCCTCGCGCACCGCAAGACGACGCTGGGCCTGACCGCGGCGTTTCTCGCCGGCTCAGCCGCGCTGATTCCGCTGATCCCGAGCGGCTTCGTACCGGCCTCCGACCGCGGGTTCGTCACGATCAATGTCGAGTTGCCGCCGGGCAGCGCACTGGATTCGACGCTCGCTGTCGAGCGTGATGCGCGGCAGGCGCTGGGCGGCATTCCAGGCATCCAACGCATTTTCAGCGTGGCCGGCGGTAACGCGACGACCAGCTTCGATTCGGCGCAGACCGCCGGTGTTCGCTTTGGCTCGATGACGCTCATGCTGGCACCGCGCGGTGTCCGGGAGTCGCAGGCGACTATTGAAGCGATGGCTCAGCGGCGCCTCGCCAGAGTGCCGGGTGCGCGTTTTTCGCTCGGCAACGGCGGCCTCGGCGAGAAGCTCGAACTTGTCCTGACCAGCGACAACACCCCCGCGCTGACCGAGAGCGCGGCCCGGGTCGCACGCGAGATGCGCGGCATCCGTGGGCTCAGCAACGTGGCCTCGTCGGCGAGCCTGGAGCGGCCCGAGATCGAGATCCGGCCCGACATGGCGCTCGCGGCCGAACGCGGCATCAGCACCGCGGCGATCGGCGAGACCGTGCGCATCGCCACCAGCGGCGACTTCGATGCACAACTGGCGCGACTCAATCTCGACGACCGCCAGATCTTCCTGCGCGTGCAGCTCGGCGATCGCGAGCTGGAACATGTCGGCGCGGTGTCCGGTTTGCGCCTGAAGGGGCGGGGTGGCCTGGTCCCGTTGGGATCCGTGGCCAGTGTCTCGGTGGGAAGCGGGCCTGCGGCGATCGCACGATACGATCGCAAACGCTTTGTTCTGCTATCGGCCGACCTCGGCACGACGGCGCTCGGCGAGGTACTGACGTCGGTCAAGGCACTGCCGTCGGTCCGCGCGCTGCCCGCTGATGTCCAGCTGCTCGACAGCGGCGACGCCGACACCATGGCCGAACTGACGTCCGGCTTTCTCTTTGCGATGGTGACGGGCATCCTCTGCGTCTACCTGTTGCTCACCGTTTTGTTCAAGGACTTTCTGCAGCCGGTCACGATCCTGTCGGCGTTGCCGCTGTCGCTAGGCGGATCGTTCGTGATGCTGCTCTTGACCGGCAGCGAGCTCGACGTTCCCTCGATGGTCGGACTCGTAATGCTGCTGGGCGTCGTTACGAAGAACTCCATCCTGCTGGTCGAATATACGATCCGCAATCTGCAGCTGCAGCAGATGCCGCTTGTCGACGCGCTCGTCGATGCGTGCTCGAAGCGGGCGAGAGCCATTGTGATGACGACCGTCGCGATGACCGCGGGCATGCTGCCGATTGCGCTCGGCTTCGGCTCGGACGCGAGTTTCAGGCAGCCGATGGCCTTCGCCGTGATCGGCGGCCTGCTGACCTCGACGGCGCTGAGCTTGCTGGTGGTGCCCGTGGTGTTCTCTTACGTCGCCGGCTTCAGGCACCGCGCCGCGCGCTTGTCCGGGCGTTTATCGGACCGCTTGTCAGATCGCATCAAGCCGCGCTGCGGATAAGGCCCTTTGGCCGCTTTGGCCATTTTCCTGGCCGTGCCGTCAAAAATCATTTCTGGTCGTCCAGGATTGCCCGAGTAAGTAGCGAGTAAGTCAGCCGCTCTTAAAGTCGATTCCGTCTCATCCCTCTACTTTAGGAACGACTGTGAAAAAAACCTTTCGTCGTGAGTACCATGTGTTGCTAGCCGTGGCGTCCGTCTTCCTGTATTCGGGCAGCGCGTGGGCGGACGATGTCGGCGAAGATCACGCCGAAGCAGACTCCTCCGGCTTCACCGTGCTGAGCAATGCCACGAATGTGACGCACTGGGGCTTGGGCGTGGGAGGCGGTGTCGAGGCGTCGCCGTACAAAAACGGCAACACCAAATTCTCGCCGATCCCGCTGATTTCCTTCGAAAATAAATGGGTCCACGCGTTCGGCACGACTGTCGACCTGAAGATCGGGAAGTGGGACAACGTGAGCTTCGCGCTGCGCGGCGATTTCGCCATCGGCGACGGCTACAAAAATTCCGACGCACCGATCCTGAATGGCATGGAGAACCGCGGCGGCGCGTTCTGGTACGGCCCGGCGCTCGCCTGGAAAACGGCATTCGGCACCCTGGAGGGCGACTATCTGCTGGGGGGGAATAAGGGCGAGCGCGCCAAAATCGACTTCAGCAAATCCTTCGATTA
Source organism: Paraburkholderia sp. IMGN_8 (assembly GCF_038050405.1). Taxonomy (NCBI): domain Bacteria; kingdom Pseudomonadati; phylum Pseudomonadota; class Betaproteobacteria; order Burkholderiales; family Burkholderiaceae; genus Paraburkholderia; species Paraburkholderia sp. IMGN_8. The sequence goes on from NZ_CP150901.1 coordinate 1,262,726, forward strand.
CGGGCATTTCTCATTCGAGCCACATGCCGGCGTCGAATGGCTGAGCAGCAAGTACGTCAACTACTACTACGGCGTTCGGTCCTCGGAAGTGCGGGCGGGGCGCCCCGAATACACTGGAAAGGCCGCCTACAACATGTCGGTCGGCACGCGTGTCGACTACAAGTTCACGCGCCATCAGATGGTGATTCTGGATGTCGGTGTGTCGCACTCCAGTAGCGGCATCACCAACAGCCCAATCGTAGGCCGGCGTTATATTCCTGAAGCCAGGCTCGGCTACCTTTATCAATTCAATTGAGGACGGCCTCATGTCGCGAGTTGCAATTGTCGAGGACCGTGAGCGTCTCGCGTCGCCGCCCAATGGCGTAGTGTCGTTGATCGTCGTCCGCTTCACTGGTGAACCGCTGTCAACTGCCGCAGTTGCTCCAGCAGCTTGACCGCCGGGCTCGGCAAAATACCCTGACGCCGCCGGAACGCCGTCAAGGTGCGGCGTCCCACCAGCCCCGGAATCGGCAACGTATCGAACACGCCGGCCGCGCTTTCGGTGTCGTACATCGGCGTAGCCATCCAGCTCAGAAAACCCGCGCGCGTGACGAGGCTCTTCAGCACGGTAATCGAGCGGGTTTCGACCGCGATACTGGGCATGCCCAATCCATGCTCGGCGAACACGTGCTGCATGTGCTCGAACGGACCTGTACCGCGCGGCGGCACGCACCACAGCTGATCGAGCGTGTCGGCAAGGCATAGATCCGCTTTGCGCCTCAGCGGATGATCGAGCGCGGCGACCACATAGCTCGTGTCCTCCCAGCGGCAATCGGCGATCGCGGCGATCTCGTCCGTGTCGGGCACCGCCATGCTGAGCGCGAGGTCGATCTCGTGTTTCATCAGGCTATCGGCGAGCCGGTCCCACACGCCCTCCATGATCTCCACCCGCAGATTCGGCCAGCGCGCGAGCACGCCACTCACCGCGAGCGGCAGCACGAGCGTCGCGATGCTCGCCACCGCGCCGACCCGGATCGTGCCTTTAGCCAGGCCGCGCATCGCGTCGATTTCCTCGCGTGCGTGGTCGGCCTCGCGTTGCAGCAAGGCGGCGTGCGGCAGCAGCGCGCTGCCGATCGCAGTAAGCTGCATACCCTTCGAGTGCCGTTCGAACAGGGGCGCGCCGACCTGATCCTCGAGCCGCTTGATGGTGCGGCTCAGCGCCGGCTGTGTGACATGCAGCACTTCCGCGGCACGGCCAAGACTGCCGCTCGCGACGATGGTCGCGAACGCATGCAATTGCTGGAGGTTGAAAGTCATGCTTAAAAGTAATGCCTTTTCTCAAAAAAGGCAATTTTCAATCAAGAGCCCGCTTTCGATAATGGGCGCTCAAGAAACGGCGCTCATCGACAGCTTTGCATGGGATTGGAGTAAGCGCTGAAGCGCTAACTCCACTCGACAGCTTTGCATGGGATTGGAGTAAGCGCTGAAGCGCTAACTCCACTCGACAGCTTTGCATGGGATTGGAGTAAGCGCTGAAGCGCTAACTCCACTCGACAGGAGACAGGCATGACCAGCAACGCGCCCCGTTCAGACGCATCGGGTACCTCTCGACACGCAGCGTTCACCGTGCGCCACGCCGTGATCGACCTCATGCGCCACCTCGGCATGACTTCCGTGTTCGCCAACCCGGGTTCGACGGAACTGCCGCTGTTCCGCGATTTCCCGGCTGATTTCCGCTATGTGCTGGGCTTGCAGGAAGCTGCCGTGGTCGGCATGGCCGACGGTTATGCGCAGGCCACCCGCAACGCGTCGTTCGTCAATCTGCATTCGGCGGCGGGCGTGGGCAACGCGATGGGCAATATCTTCACCGCATTCCGCAACCGTACGCCGATCGTGATTACAGCCGGCCAGCAGGCCCGCTCGATTCTGCCGTTCGACCCGTTCCTCGCCTCCACGCAGGCCGCCGAATTGCCCAAGCCGTACGTGAAGTGGAGCATCGAACCGGCGCGCGCCGAGGACGTGCCGCTGGCGATCGCGCGCGCTTATCACGTGGCGATGCAGGAGCCGCGCGGACCGGTGCTGGTGTCGATTCCCGTCGACGACTGGGACCGGCCAGCCGAGCCGGTGGCGGCGCGCGTGGTGAGCACCGAGACGCGGCCGGAGCCGTTCGTGCTGGCGCAGATCGGCGCCGCGCTCGATGCCTGCGAGCGGCCGGCTTTCGTGGTCGGCGGCGCGGTCGACCGGGCCGGCGGCTGGGACGAGGTGGTCAGCCTCGCCGAGCGCCACAACGCCCGCGTGTTTGTCGCGCCGATGTCGGGCCGTTGCGCATTCCCCGAAGACCATCGCCTCTTTGCCGGTTTTCTGCCGGCCATGCGCGAGAAAATCGTCGAATTGCTCGGCGGCCACGACCTGATCTTCGTGATCGGCGCGCCGGCGTTCACGTATCACGTCGAAGGACACGGGCCGCATGTGCCGGCAGGCGCCACGCTATGCCAGCTGATCGACGATCCAGCGATCGCGGCGTGGTCCCCTGTCGGTACCGCCGTGGTCGGCAATATCCGCCTTGGCGTGGCCGATCTGCTGACGCGGCCGGCACCGAAAAAGCGCCCATTGCCCGCGCCGCGCGCGGCACGTCCACGCGCCGAGCCGTCCGCGTTGATGTCGGTCGCGTTCGCGTTGCAGACCCTGGCAGAGGTGCGCGATGCGAGCGATATCGTGGTCGAGGAGGCGCCGAGTTCGCGGCCCGTGATGCAGAACTATCTGCCGTTCACGCGCAGCGGCACCTTCTACACGATGGACAGCGGCGGTCTCGGCTACGGCATGCCGGCCGCGGTCGGCGTCGCGCTGGCAAAGCCGGGCACGCGCGTGATATGCCTGATCGGCGACGGTTCCAGCATGTATTCGATCCAGGCCATCTACAGCACCGTACAGATGAAACTTCCGATCACGTTCGTGATCCTGAACAATTCGCGCTATGCGGCGCTGCAGGACTTCGCGCCGGAATTCGGTTTCGCTGCCACCGATCCGGTGCAGGGCACCGATCTGCCCGGGCTCGACTTCGTGGCGCTGGCCGCGGGTATGGGTTGCCCCGGTACGCGCGTGACCGAGGCCGGGCGCCTGCATGACGTGCTGCGGGAAGCGTTGGTGTCGTCCGGGCCGATGCTGGTCGAAGTCGTCGTGGCCTGAGCGCGAGCTACGCCCGCACCGATAAAACTTTTCGTAGGAGACAAACACGATGCAGACCATTTCGATGCTGATCAACGGCGTAGCAGTACAAGCCAGCAATGGCGCCACCTTCGAGCGCCGCAATCCGCTCGACGGCGAAGTGGCGACTCGCGCGCCCGCGGCGACCGTCGCCGATGCGGTGGCCGCCGCCGATGCTGCCGCAGCGGCGTTTCCGGCATGGTCCGCAATGGGTCCGAGCGAGCGCCGCGCGCTGCTGATGAAGGCGGCGCACGCGTTGGAAGCACGCAGCGCAGCGTTCGCCGCGGTGATGGCGGCGGAGACGGGCGCCTCCGCGATGTGGGCGGGCTTCAACGTCCATCTCGCCGCAGGCGGGTTGATGGAAGCGGCGGCGCTGACCACGCAGATCGGCGGCGAGCTGATTCCGTCCGACGTGCCCGGCAGCCTGGCGATGGGTGTGCGGCAACCGGCAGGTGTCGTGCTCGGCATCGCGCCGTGGAATGCGCCGGTGATCCTCGCGGTGCGCGCCATCGCGTTGCCGCTCGCGTGCGGCAATACGGTCGTGCTGAAGGGCTCGGAAATCTGTCCGGGCACCCACGGCCTGATTATCGAAGTGCTGCAGGAGGCGGGTTTGCCCAAGGGCGTGGTGAACTTCGTCACCAATGCGCCGGCCGATGCCGGGGCGGTGGTCGAAGCGCTGATCGCGCATCCGAAAGTGCGGCGTGTCAATTTCACCGGCTCCACGCATGTCGGCAAGATCATCGCGGCAACCTGCGCGCGTTATCTGAAACCCTCGGTATTGGAGTTGGGCGGCAAGGCGCCATTGATCGTGCTGGACGACGCCGATCTCGATGCCGCCGTCGACGCTGCCGCATTCGGTGCATTCGCCAACTCAGGGCAGATCTGCATGTCGACGGAGCGGATCATCGTCGATGAACGGATTGCCGAGCGGTTCGTCGGCCAGCTCGCACAGAAAGCACGCGGCTTGCCGCTCGGCGATCCGCGCAAGGGCCCGGTCGTGTTGGGTTCGGTTGTCGACATGAGCACGGTCGAGCGTTGCAATGCGCTGATCGACGACGCGCTGGCCAAAGGCGCCACGCTGGTCTGCGGCGGCAAAGCCGACAGCACGCTGATGCCCGCCACGCTGCTGGACCATGTGACGCCCGCCATGCGCATCTACGGCGATGAATCGTTCGGTCCGGTGAAGGGCATCGTGCGTGTGAACGGCGAAGACGAAGCCGTGGCCTGCGCGAACGATAACGACTATGGGCTTTCGTCGGCGGTGTTCAGCCGCGACGTGGCGCGGGCGATGAATGTCGCCAGGCGCATCGAGTCGGGCATCTGCCACGTCAATGGGCCGACCGTTCACGACGAAGCGCACATGCCGTTCGGCGGCGTGAAGGGCAGTGGCTTCGGCCGCTTCGGCGGGCAGGCGGGGATCGCGGAGTTCACCGATCTGCGCTGGATCACCGTGCAAACCACGCCGCGTCATTACCCCTTCTAAAGACTCTTTGGTACTGCAATCGCCACGTTCAACGCGATCGTAGTATGTACACCTGAAAGAAAGCCATGCATCCACGTCATGGCTTTTGCGCGAAACGGCAATGTCAAAGGCCGCCTGCTCGCTCACATACTGACTACAAAAGCGCGGCTGTCAAAACGCGCACATAAACCAGGAGACAGTTTCATGACTAGTTATGTACCGCCGGCCAATGCACCAGGCGCACCCGGCGCGGCCGGCGTGCCGCTTGCCGACCATCAGGCGGGTATCGAAGAGGCAGGTCGCGCGGTCGACATTGGCCGTACGCTGGACGAAGGTCCATACACGACAATGCAGAAGATCGTGGTGTTTCTGGCGGCGTTATCGATCGTGCTCGACGGCTTCGACAGCCAGTTGATCGGCTTCGCGATTCCGGTGCTGATCAAGGAGTGGGGTGTGACGCGTGCGGTGTTTGCGCCGGTGGTGGCGGCGGGTCTGATCGGCATGGGAATCGGCAGCGCGTGTGCCGGATTGCTGGCCGATCGCTTCGGCCGCCGCTGGGCGGTGATCGGCAGCGTGCTGGTCTTCGGCACCGCCACGTGCGGCATCATCTTTGCCCACGATGTCCTGACGATTGCCGCGCTGCGCTTTGTCGCCGGCCTCGGCATCGGCGGCGCGTTGCCCAGCTCGACGACCATGACCGCCGAGTTCACGCCGGCCCGCCGACGCACGCTGGCGGTGACCGCGACGATTGTCTGCGTGCCGCTCGGCGGAATGGTGGCGGGTCTGGTCGCGCATGAGATTCTGCCGGCGTACGGGTGGCGCGGGCTGTTCCTGATCGGCGGTCTCATGCCGTTGGCGCTCGCGGTGCTGCTGCTGTTCACGTTGCCCGAGTCGCCGCGCTTTCTTGCGCGTCGGCCGCAGCGCTGGCCTGAACTCAACCGCCTGCTTGGCCGTATGTCGCGGCCCGTGGCAAACGGCTGCGTGTTTACCGACGTCCGCGAACAGGCCGTGGAGAAACACGCCGGTTTTACCGCGCTGTTCCGCGATGGCCTCGCGTTCGATACGGTCGCGATCTGGTGCGCGTTCTGCATGTGTCTGCTCGCCGTGTACAGCGCCTTCAGCTGGCTGCCGACGATGTTGAGCACGCAGGGCCTGTCGGTGTCGGTCGCGGGTGCGGGACTCACGGCATACAACCTTGGCGGCGTGGTGGGCGCGTTGCTGTGCGCGGTCGTGATCGCTCGCGCCGGTTCGCGCTGGCCGTTGATTCTCTGCAGCGCGGGTGGCGCGCTCAGCGCCTTACTGCTGCTCGGCGTGAACATTTCCGGGCATACCGGCTCCGGGCATACCGGCTTGCTGATCTTCGGTCTCGGTGTGCACGGCCTCTTTGTCAACGCGGTCCAGTCGACGATGTTCGCGCTTTGCGCTTACGTCTATCCGACCAGCGTGCGCGCCACCGGCACCGCGTCGGCGCTCGCGTTCGGGCGGCTCGGCGCGATTGCCAGCGCATTTGCGGGTGCGGTGGTGATTACGGCCGGCGGGGCGTCGTCGTATCTGTGGATGCTTGGCATCGCGATGACGATCGTGATGGTCGCGCTGATCGTCGTCAAGCGGCATATTCCGAAGCCCGTCGTTTGACGGACGTCATGACCTGAACGGGTCTTAACGGCGGCCGTCGAGCGCGACACGCGGATCGCCGTCATCTGAAGCGGGCAATCTTCGACGTTATAAGTCGGTGTGAATAGCGATCGGCGTTGCCACGCCTGTAATTAGTATGACTATATAAAAACACTTCGAATGGAACGCGGCTGGATCGTTGCGCGCTTTTCAAGCGAAGCACCCATCAAGGAGACATGGAGACGATGAAATACAAACTCGCATTGGGCGGCATGTTGCTGGGCATCAGCGCCTCGTCGTTCGCGCAGAGCAGCGTCACGTTGTACGGGATTATCGATACCGGCATCGAACTGGTCACGCATGCGAATGCCGCGGGAGACAGTGTCGTGCGAATGCCCGGCATTACTGGCGAGTTTCCGTCGCGCTGGGGCATTCGCGGCAAGGAAGGCCTGGGCGGTGGGCTGTCCGCCGTATTCGTGCTGGAAAGCGGCTTCAACACGAAAAGCGGTACGCTGAATCAAGGCGGCCGGTTGTTTGGGCGGCAGGCCTATGCAGGGCTCGAAAGTCCGTACGGCACGCTGAGCTTTGGCCGCCAGTACACGATGACGTACTGGGCCATCCTCGATTCCGATCTGCTCGGCCCCGACATCTACGGCGGCACGGGTTCATTCGACCAGTACATGCCGAGCGCGCGCAGCGACAACACGATTGCGTACAAGGGCACGTTCTCGGGTTTCACGGTCGGCGCGACCTATTCGTTCGGACGCGACTCCGCGGGTACCGGCAATTCGCCGGGGCAGGGCACCTGCGTAGGCTCGATCCCGGGCAGTTCGCAGAGCTGCCGTGAATGGTCGGCGATGTTGCGCTATGACATGAACGGTTACGGCGTGGCGGGCGCCTACGACGAACAACGCGGTGGCCCGGGCGCGGCCGCGAATCTGTTCGACGGCACCGCGCCATTCGCGCTGACCAATTCCGGCGACAAGGACGTGCGCATGCAACTGAACGGCTACGGCCATATCGGTCCGGTTAAGCTCGGTGCAGGCTGGCTTGGGCGTCATGTCGAGACGGTCTCGCCGGGACTGCCGAATGTGCGCTCGAATCTGTATTACCTGACTGCCGCGTACAACGTGACGCCTGCGTTCATTCTGGATGGCGGTGTGTACCGGATCATCAATCGCGCCGACGACACGCGCGGCACGATCGCCGCGCTGCGCACCACGTATCTGCTGTCGAAGCGTTCCGCGGTTTACCTGCAAGGCGCGTATCTGTTCAACAGTACGCACGCGGCCTATACGGTGAGCCAGGGCGGCGGGGGCACGACACCGGCACCAGGTGTTGGACAACTCGGCGTGATGGCCGGCATCCGGCATTCGTTCTGATGGAGTAGCGAACGTCATGATGGCCGCGTTAGGCGAAAGCCGCTGCGGCCCTGGACGTAAAAACGGCCACGTCGGTTTTTCCGAGGTGGCCGTTTTTTACTTTAGATACCGCCGACGCACATGTACTTGATGACCACATAATCGTCGATACCGTAGTGCGAGCCTTCGCGGCCGAGACCGGATTGCTTGACGCCGCCGAACGGCGCCACTTCGTTCGAGATGAGGCCCGTGTTGATGCCGACCATGCCGTACTCGAGCGCTTCCGCGACGCGCCAGACGCGGCCGATATCGCGGCTATAGAAGTACGACGCGAGGCCGAATTCGGTATCGTTGGCGAGGCGGATCACTTCCTCGTCCGACGAGAAGCGGAACAGCGGCGCGAGCGGGCCGAACGTTTCGTCGCGGGCGACCTTCATGTCCGGCGTGACATCCGCGAGCACCGTCGGTTCGAAGAAGCCGTGGCCGAGTGCATGGCGCTTGCCGCCGGTGAGGATGCGTGCGCCTTTGGCGAGTGCGTCTTCGATATGCGATTCGACCTTGAGCACGGCCGCTTCGTTGATGAGCGGACCTTGCGTGACGCCGTCGTCGGTGCCGCGGCCGACCTTGAGTTGTTCGACTGCGTCGCGCAGTTTCGCGGCGAACGCGTCGTAGACTTTATCGTGCACGTAGAAGCGATTCGTACAGACGCAGGTTTGGCCGCTATTGCGGTATTTCGACGCGATGGCGCCGGCGACGGCCGCATCCAGATCCGCATCTTCGAAGACGATGAACGGCGCGTTCCCGCCGAGTTCGAGCGACACTTTCTTGACTGTCGGCGCGCACTGCGCCATCAGCAGACGACCGACCGGCGTCGAGCCGGTGAACGACAGTTTGCGCACGATCGGGTTGCCGGTCAGTTCCGCGCCGATGGCTTTCGGCTCACCGGTGACGACGTTGAACACGCCGCGGGGGACGCCCGCGCGTTCGGCCAGCACGGCGAGCGCGAGGGCTGAGAGTGGAGTGGCCTCAGCCGGTTTGACGATGATT